>NZ_BAAGXP010000007.1:0-342512 GCF_054779775.1 Lysobacter fragariae
GCGCACGCCCGTTCCCGAGACCGCCTCATGCGCATGGTCGTCAAGCGAGTAACTGATGGTGCGGTCGAAGCTCGCTGAAGCCGTGTCTTTGACCGTCTGGTTGCCCCTTGGATCGTAGACGTAGGTATTCGTCGTGCCGATCCCGCTCACCTGATGTGGGCTGGCGAGCCCGGTTCCGCCGCTGCCGTGGATGCTGTTCGCACCACCAAGCCCACACCCCGACCGGCCGACGTACGTGAAGTCGATGGCCGCCTGGCCCAAGGTCGTGCGTCGGCAGATGTTGCCCAGCAGGTCGTACTCGACGGTCTGGGCAACCTGATTGACCGTGACGCCGTCCTGCATCGTCAATGTGGCGGTCGTCAACCGACTGAGATCGTCGTACGCGAAGGATTCGAGGTACCGGTTTTCCTTCGCGTGCNCCCGGTGTCGGGCTTGTAACTGCGGGTGACCTCCATTGCAGTGCTGTTGCCGCGCCGCTCCTTGATGACGTGGCCCCAGGCATCGGTCTCGATGTTCTGCAGGTAGGTGTTGCTGTCGTTCGGACAGGCGTTGGCCGTGTCGCCCACGGTGCTGGTGCATGTGGCGGTCGCCATGCCCCGGGCATTGAACAGCGTCTTGGCCCATCTGCCGGAAGCATCCAGTGCCTTCCAGGCACGGCCGAGCGTGTCGTACTGCACGGCGGCCGTGTAGTTGGCACCGTCAATCGTGGTGGTGCTGCCCAGCGGACGCCCCATCGAGTCGTAGCTGTAACTGCGGCTGTAGCTCAGGTTCAACTGCGGCTGCGTCACGGCAAGCGCGGCCCAGCCGTCGTAGACACCGGTGATGGCTTCCGAGGTGGCCTGTCCAACCCCATTGGTGGCGGTGTCGAAGGTGAAGGTCGATTGGGACTCGACACTCGCACTGGCCTTGCGGACGGTGCGACGCCAGACGCGGCCGCGGGCATCGATCTCGTTCTCGATGCGGTTGCCGGCCGCATCCTGTTGGGCGGTCAGTTCGCCTAGCGCGTTGTACTCGAAGGTGGTGACCCCGGTGTCGGGATCGTTCTGCTGGATCTTTCGGCCCAGCACGTCGTAATAGAAGACGTTCTGGACGATGCCGCGGCCGGCATCGCGCTGTACGTAGTAGGCACCGCCGTCCGCGTAGTAGCCGTAATTTGTGACCAGTCCGTCCGCGTCGGTCACGCTGGCCAGTTCGCCCTTGCCGTTGCGGACCTGACTGGTGCTCTTGCCACGGGCGTCCGTGATGACCGTGGTATTGCCGTTGTAGTCGGTCGATACGACCGCCAAACCGCCCGGCTCGTTCTGATTGGGCGTGGTGACGTCGGTGGGCCGCCCGAGAACGTCATAGGTGGTTGTCGTCCACAGCCGACTGGCGTTGGAGCAAACCGAGTCCAATCCAGTGGGGCCGTCAGCACCGGCCGTGCCCGCCAGAAAGAATGGATTGGAGACCCGGCGCGGCTTGCCGGAAATGTCGTAGTCCGTGCATACGGCGCTGACATCCTTGGCACTTACATTGACGTTGAAGGTGCCACCGGCCGCCATGACCGTGCGACCTAGCACGTCGTAGTACGTCCACGCGGGCGCTGCGCCTTCGGCCACGACCTTCTGCCGGAACCGTGCGCCCGCGGGGCAGTTCACTTCGCCCGAACCGGTACCGCACCAGCGGTACGTCGTCCACGCTTCACGTCCTTGCGTCGGTTCGCCCGGCGGCGCCGCCGCGACGGTCTGCACCCACGTGTAGTAGGGCCGCCCCAGTGTGCCCGGGACCGCGAGAGCACGAACACCATTGACGTCCGCAGCATCGATCACATCGCCGAAGATGTTGCGCGCCAGGATGTCCTGGGTTTTTACCTCGGCACCGCCCGAAGCGGTCCAGAAGGGCTCGTACGTCGCCAGTGGATAGCGGCCAATGGCGTCGTAGGCCGTTCGGCTGTAGCGCTCGATCGCGGTGGGCGTAGCAGGATGGAAGACGATGGCGGTATCACACGCGGTCGCCGGCGATGCGCAGGTCTCGGCCAGCGTGCGGTTCCCGAACTGGTCGAGCGTGTACTCCTTGAGGAATTCAAGGTTGGCGCCTCCACCGGGTTGCACACGCTCGGCGTTGAGCAGCCCGGTAATGGCTCCTGTCATGGTGTAGCCGAAGGTGGATGTACGCACCACGTCGGTACGGCCAGGGCGACGATGCGTCACGATCGTCTGGGTCAGGCGCCCCAGCCGCCACTGAGCGGCGTTGTCGCTGGCGTAGGTGTTCGCCGTGATGAGCGTGGACATCGGCGTCGCGACGGCCCCGGTGTACGTATCGGCCGTTGTCGCGGTCACGTTGCCATACGCGCCGTAGTCGAAGGTCGTCAGGATCTTGCTGGTCCATGACAGGGTGAACGGGTCGCGCGCGTTCTCCGTCGTGCCTGCGGTACGCACCTGTACCGGTGCCTGCACGCCCGCTGCAAAGGCGGTGATGGCTGTGCCGGCGAAATCGGTGTCGCCTTCCCAGACCTGCGTGTTGTCGACGAACCAACTTCCCGCAAGCGCCGGAAATCCATCGCCTGGATTGGCGTAGCAACTGTCGTCGATGGTGCCGCTCAGGCACACGGGCACGACATAACTCGACCCGGCATTCACTCGCTTGATCGTCCGCAGTGGCATGCCGACGAACGGGAAATTCTGATCGTAGGTGGTCGCCGTGGTGACGTAACCGCCGGCATGGTTGGGATCGATGGTCACGATCTCCTCAAAACCGAGGAAGCCGCGGCCACCGGCCTGCACTTTGGCGCCGGCATAGCGGTAGTACAGCGCAGCCAAAGCATTGGGGTCGCTCGCTTGTGGCGAGCTGCTGGAGGCACTGGCCACTGCGTACATGGGGGCAAGCAGATCGAGTACCGGGGCACCGCGTCCCCAGTTGGTGGCATTACGCGTGCCGGCATCGCGCCGGTACAGCGCCGCATTGGTCAGCGGCGCGTAGCCGATGTTCGTTTGCGCGCCAAAGCCGTTGGTGATCCGGGAAATGACGTCGCGAGGTGCAAAGCGTCCATTGGAGCGAGAGAGCAGCAGATCCGCGTTGTCGTCCATCTTGAGCGAGAGGAAGTCGGTGTTCCCGTCGCCATCGAAGTCCGAGAACATCGGAACTTTCAGATTCTCATCGCACGACACACCCTCGCACAGCAGAGCGTTGCCCCCGGGCAAAGCGGTTTCGGCCCCAAACCCGCCGTTGGGCAGCGCGTAGCGTGCGTAGTAGGCCTTATTGAACAACGAGCTGACCGGGTGCAGGACGTCGGCGCGGCCGTCGCCGTTCACGTCGGCGAAGCGGGTTTGCCCCAGGAATGTCTGCAGCGTCAGCTGGACGGGACTGGCAAAGCCAGCGCCGGTGTTGATCTGGTAGCTCCACTCGCTGTTCGACTGCGGTCGATAGAAAACGTCGGTCAGGCCATCGCCGTTGGCATCGGCCAGGCTGATGGTGTCGGGGTACCCGGGCAGGTAGGCGTACGATCCCAACTGCACGGTTGTCGCCGTCAGCGAGGTGACGGTAAAAGCGTGCGTCCTGAGGATGTTGTCGATCTCGCACATTCCCGTCGCCGCGGCTTTCGCGACGGACGCTTGGGAGATCTGCAACCGGTAGGGAGTGGCCGTGTCATCCGCGGACGCGGCCGTCGTACCGGGGTCAGCGAACTGCGGTGTGCAGTTGCCCACTTGTTCGACCTGCTCGTTTACCCCGATCAGCAGGTCGGACGCAGCGTCGCCGTTGAAGTCCGCCAACTGGTTGAAGCCGGTCTTTGGCGTTACCTCTTCCAGCATCCGGAAGCAGACATAACCATTGCCGCAGCGAGGGTCAAAGGGCCCAAGTGCGCTCAGGTCGACGTTGATCGAGCGCTCGGCTCCCCAGACGAACCCACCCGCCTGGCGCTCCATCAGCCGGGCCTTCAACGCACTGCCACTGGGATACACGATGTCGGTAAGACCATCGCCGTTGAGGTCGGCCAACTGGACTTGGTCCTTCTTGTCGGCCTGGGACGGAATGGCTGGTGACAGGTTCGCGATCAGGTTCTGCGACGTGTCGAAATTCATGCTTCCGGCGCGGCCCTGCGAGGGATACACCGCCCACGAACTGGCCCCACGGACAAACAGATCGTCGCGGCCATCGCCGTTGTAGTCGATCAGGTGCCAGCTGCCTTCACCGTAGCTGTGCAATTCCGAGGGCGTACAGATCGACGCGCTCTGGGTGAAGCTCGGCGTGCCGCCGGTACCGACGATGCCATACAGGACGAACAGGCCCTCCGTACTGCACACGTCGTCCTTCAGGTAGACGATGTCCTGGCGACCATCGCCATCGACGTCCCCGAGCTTGAATCCCGAAAATTTGGCCAGGCTGCCGGTGGGCAGATTCGGGGGATACTCCTTGCTCGCGAACTCGTATTTGCCCGCACTCCAGGCAAACGTGGTTGCCGACAAGCACACCGCACTGGCGCCGTTGTCGCGACACTCCTGAAAACTGGTGAGCGTGTCCAGTCCGCTGCCAGAAGGCGCGGCGGCGTACGTCAGCTTGTAATGCCGGGCTTGGTTGGCGACGTCGCACAGCGTCAGCGAATTGCACGCCGTGATGCTGTCCAGGCGATGGGCCTGGGTCAGGAGGCCGCCGCCCTGATACCCCTTCCCCTGCGTGCCGGCGCTGCGCAGGCTGTAGGTGAAGATGATGCGGGCGTACGGGTTGAGATTGCTGGTTTGTCCGCTGAGAGCGACCTTGCCGGTGTAGCGCACCTCACGCAGCAGGTGTTCGCCTGTCACGCCGTCGGCATTCTGGTAGTAGACGAAATCGATGTAGTTGCCGGTGGAGTCCTGGAAGCGTGTCTGCGCCCAGGACAGCGCGAATCCCGTCTTACCCGGCACTGTGCTGTTGAAGTAGCCGTTGTAGGTCAGGTTCTGAGTCGCATTGATGACCCGATCGCCGTACCAGGAAATGGAGCCGTCCTTGCGCTCTACGGTGAAGAACGCGACACCTGCCGTTCCGCCCGTCGGTGTGTAGGCGCACACGCGCTGGAAGGACTCGAGCTCGGTGCGCAGGTTGGTGGCCGTCATGTTCGCCACCGCCGTGCAGCCAGCGCTGCCGGCGGGCGCGGGAATCAGGCGCTGGCCGTCGAGGCAGTAGCGGTCCGTGGCGCTGTAGTTGACCGGCTGGGCGGTGCCGTCCGCGGCAACGCCCCCGACGATGAAGTCGCCCGCCTCGCGGGTCGCACGACAACGGCTGACCGAGGACAGGCCGCTGATCGACCAACCCTTGCCGATCGGTCCGTAGCCGCCCTGGCTGGTGTAGTTCAGCGCCAGCTTGGGCGAAACTCCGGCCGTACCGGGAACGCCGTAAAGGGGAATGCTGTAGGTCGCGGCGCCGGACTCGTCGACGCGGAACTCGGCAGCGGTGGCGGCCACGGAGTCGGAAGCGGTGTCAGGGGTGACCGCCGTTGCCGCGGCAGCCGCAACGCCGGCAAAAGCGCTGGCGACCAATAGGCCCGCAGGTGCCAATAACGTGAGGGAAACGAGAATGAAGAGGACGGCAGTGAGGAGACGCCCTGCGTGCGACTCGTGCGACATACCCATGGCCCCAAGACAAGGCGCCGGGGCCAGTTCGTCGCTGGTCCCGGCGTATCCCTGTCGGAAGTCAGGCTAAGCGAGGCCTATTAAGATCGCGTGAAAGCTGAGACCTGCTCTGAACTCACAAGCAACGAGAAGGTGGTGCAGGATGCCCCCGTCGGCAGCTGGGCGCTCGAACTCTTGTACAGCTTCGACCAGGCTCCATCCCATTGGGCACGGGTTTCCAACCCAGCCCGCTCCCTGCCACACTCCCCCCGCTCCGATCGCCCCGTAGCGATCACCCAACGCCACACGGAACGCGGCGGAGCAAGGACGCTGCCGGCAACATCGCCGGCACACACATGGAAAGCACAAGGAGATGGCTGTGTCGCAAGACCTCGTTTCAATGGTGGTAACCCCGGAACAGCAGGCCGCCGCACTGGCGGGCATCGCACAGATCCGGGCCGCGTTGCCGGGACTGATTTCGCTGGCGCCCGAAGATCGTCGCGGTATCCAGTACATGGGGCCGAAGACGGAAGTGTTTGCACGGCAGACGGTGCGGGTGCTCAAGCAGAACCTGCAGATCGTGCCGCCGAGTCTGGGCTTGAGCGCCGCCGAGGGTGACCTGGCTGCGCTGGACCAACTGCGTCCGGTGCTGGAACAACTGCAGCAGTTGTTCTCGCAGCTTGATGACACGGTGTCGGCGCTGGGCAGCGACGTGATGGACGTGGCGATGGAAGGCTACGGCCAGCTCAAGCTGTCAGGCGCGGCGCATGGGCTGGAGGACATGCGCAAGGAGCTGGGGTCGCGCTGGGCCAGGCAGCGTCGGCAGGTGGCGCCCGTGGCGGGTTGAGCCGCTCTGCGGAAGGTTTGACAGGCCGCCTTCGGGCGGCCTGTTGTTTGAAGGGCCACCTACTGGAAGAAAAGCAGGTCCCTCGCTGCGCTCGGGATGACGCAGGGCACGCCTTCCCACCACCTCGAAACGACTCCTCGAGTCGTCCGGAAGGTCTCGCCACCACGTCAAAACGACTCCCCGAGACGTTTGGAAGGTCTCCCCACCACGTCAAAACGACTCCCCGAGACGTTTGGAAGGTCTCCCCACCACGTCAAAACGACTCCCCGAGACGTCCGGAAGGTCTCCCCACCACCTCGAAACGACTCCCCGAGACGTCTGGAAGGTCTCCCCACTACGTCGAAACGTCGCCCCTAGACGTCTGGCAGGTCATCCGGCGAGCCGTAGCGCACCCAGCGCTCGGCTTCGTCGGGATCGACAAAGATGCGCACGTTGATCCCCAGCCCCTGGCCGAAGATCTGCGCATGTTCAACGGCCGGGAGGAACTCCGGGATGGGTTCGATCACCGCCACGCGGTCGAAATTTCCTGCTTCGCCCGCGAACAGCAGCGCCAGTTCGCCCAGCTCCGCCGGCGTGGCCGGCTGGTGCTTCTTGCGATCGGTCACCAGCACCTTGCGCAGGCCCAGGGCCTTGGCTTCGGCCGCGATCTGGCGCCAGTAGGCGATGCGGATCGTCTGCGCGTCGATGTCGCCACTGACGTCCACCTGCAGGAAGTCCCCGCGCGGCGTCAGGCGCAACTGATAACCCGTATTGGCTGATTGGGGATCGGGACTCATGGTCCTTCCAGCCGTGACTGCTCATCCATGCGTGGTTCGTACCTGCCTGTTGTCCATGCATGCCGCGTCCATCCGTGCGATCCAGGCATGCTCATCGCGTCGTCCTTCTTCGCAGCGAATTGCCATTTCGTGCGATCTGGCGCCCCAAGGATACTCCCGGCGCCTTGTCGCCACGATTTTCCAGCGTCCGCTTCGTTCCGGCCCTCACCGGCGACTCATTCCCGTCGCGACCATCCTCGCCCCGGAATGTCGATTTCGCCCCGGGTCGTTCGTCGTTGTCACTGAAGGGCCCAGAACGGGCCTGTTCGCCCCTGCTACGTGAGGAGAAAGACCATGCAGACCCGCTTCCAGCGCATCACCCCGTTCCTCTGGTTCGACAAGCACGCGGAAGAAGCCGCCCACTACTACGCCGGCATCTTCGGGAATTCACGCGTCGGCGACATCAGCCGCTACGACAAGGCCGCAGCGCAGGCCTCGGGACAGGCGGAGGGTTCGGCGATGACGGTCGCGTTCCAGCTCGACGGCATGGATTTCGTCGCCATCAACGGCGGTCCGCACTTCAAGTTCAACGAGGCGATTTCGCTGGTGGTCAACTGCCAGACGCAGGCGGAGGTCGACCACTACTGGGGCCAGCTGTCCCAGGGCGGCGATCCGACAGCGCAGCAGTGCGGCTGGCTGAAGGACAAGTTCGGCGTGTCCTGGCAGGTCGTTCCGAGGGAGCTGCCGCAGCTGATCCGCAATCCCAAGGCGATGCAGGCGATGCTGCAGATGAAGAAGATCGACCTGGACGTGCTGCGACAGGCAGCGGCCTGAGCGGCGGGCAATCGCGGTCCGCTGGGAAAAACAGGCATCGCACCGACGAGCCGGCGCGATGCCTCCGGGCGCGGCAGGCGAGCGCCTAGAATGGGCTCCTTTGTTTTCCGGACCCCAGCTGCATGCCGAGCGCCACCGCGACCGACGTCCTCATCATTGGCGGTGGCGCCGCTGGACTGATGTGTGCGATCACCGCGGGGCAGCTGGGCAAGTCGGTGGTGGTGATCGAACACGCCAACCGCGTCGGCAAGAAAATCCTGATGTCCGGCGGTGGGCGCTGCAATTTCACCAACACCGGTGCGACGCCCGCCAACTACCTGTCGGCCAACCCGCATTTCTGCAAGTCGGCGTTGGCCCGCTATACCCCGGCGCACTTCATCGAGATGGTCGAACGCCACGGCATCGCCTACCACGAGAAGGAACTGGGCCAGCTGTTCTGCGACGAGTCGTCCAAGCTCATCGTCAAGATGCTGCTGGACGAATGCGCGGCGGCCGGCGTGCGCATCGAAACCTCATGCAGCATCGAGCGCGTCATCCACGGCGACAGCGGGCCGGCTTCGCCAGGGAAATTCCACCTGCACACGACGCGCGGTGTGTTCACCGCGCCGTCGCTGGTGGTGGCGAGCGGCGGATTGTCGATCCCGAGCATGGGCGCGAGCGCCTTCGGCTATGAAGTAGCGCGCCAGTTCGGCCACGACGTGCTGCCCACACGCGCCGGCCTGGTACCACTCACGCTCAGTGGCAAGCACCAGGAACGCCTGCAGGACCTCAGCGGCGTCGCATTCCCGGTGGAAGCGCGCTGCGGCCGGCAATCTTTCAGCAACTACCTGCTGATCACCCATCGCGGCATCAGCGGCCCCGCGATCCTGCAGATTTCCTCGTTCTGGCAACCCGGCGACGACCTGCAGCTGAACCTGCTGCCGGGCATGGACGCACTGGCGACGCTGCGCCAGTGGCAAGCGCAGCGGCCCGCCGCGGAACTGAAAACCGTGCTGGGCGAATTGCTGCCGAAACGCTTCGCACAGCGCCTATGCGAACACTGGCTGCCCAATCGCCCGATCCGCCAGTTCAACGAGCCGCAACTGCGCGACATCGCCGCGATGCTGGAAGCATGGCCGTTGGTGGCAAGCGGCACCGAAGGCTATCGCACGGCGGAAGTGACGCTGGGCGGCGTGGATACCGATGGCGTCTCCTCCAGCACGATGCAGTCACGGCGCGTGCCGGGCCTGTATTTCATCGGCGAGGTGATCGACGTGACCGGGTGGTTGGGCGGGTACAACTTCCAGTGGGCCTGGGCGTCCGGCCACGCGGCGGGGTTGGCCGCCTGAGGGACTGCGCCATGCGGTGAGCGCGGTGGCACCCGGGCCTGTCAACAAGCTTTGTCATCCCGAGCGTAGCGAGGGATCTGTTTTTCGCGGTTAAACAGCAGGTCCCTCGCTGCGCTCGGGACGACATTTGATTTGTTCAGGCGTTCCTAACAGGCGTTCCTAGGCCGTCACACTGCGTCCGCGCCCCAATGCCTTGGCCTGGTAAAGCGCACGATCCGCACGGCGCAGGGTGGCGGCAAGATCCTGGTCGCCAGGCTCGACGCGCGCGATGCCGACCGACACGGACAGGTGCTCGCCGACGTTCGCCAGCCGCAGGCTGCGGCAATCGGCCACGATGTCCTGCGCCATGAGTTCGGCCTCGACCAGTTGCGTGGTCGGCAGCAGCAGTGCGAATTCCTCGCCGCCAATGCGGCCAAAGAGATCCTGTTCCCGCTTGATGCCCTCCACTACCCGTGCAAACCCGACCAGTGCCTGGTCGCCCGCATCGTGCCCATAGCGGTCGTTCAGGTGCTTGAAGTGGTCAAGGTCGATGACCAGCACGCAATCGCTCACGCTGTTGGCGGACCAGCGCCACGACGCGCCGGCCTGCTGCAGGAAACTGCGGCGGTTGAGGATGCCGGTGAGTTCGTCGCGATAGGCCAGTTCGCGCAATGCATCGGACAGCTCGCGCTCGTGCTGCAAGGTGGCGAAGTGGTTGCGCCGCGAGTCCTTCAGCTGTCGCGACACCGCGATGCCCACCACGAGCGCCACGCCATAGCTGACACAGATCTGGATCAGCACGGCCATCGGTTGCGGATCGCGGAGCACGAAGGTCGTGAAAAGGTCGCCCGCCACCAGCGACGCGCTGGCGAGCAACTGCAACTCGAACCGGTTGCGGAAGAATACGAAGAACAGGACCACGAGCAGCGGCGACGTGCTGACAAACCCGAAGTGGTCCGCGGGCCGATGCGCGATCGTATAGAACGTGCTTGCGACGACCAGCATGCACCAGCCGAACATCAACGCGTCGTAGTGCACGGGCCGGCGCAGGCGAGGGATCATCGCCATCACCAGCAACGATGCCGCAACGAAGGCGAATCGCATCAGCAGCACCCACTCGACCTGCCCCGTGGCCTGCACCATCAGGTCGATGGCGGCGAAGGATGCCTTCAGCGCTGCATACAAGCCCACGGCGAAGAACGCCTGTCGCTTGTCCTGCTCGAGGAAGAAGCTTCGATAGGCCTGCTCGACGCCGGCATCGGCGAAGCGCAGGAGGGGCGAGTCCATTCGCGCATAACGCGTGTCTGCCCCAGCCATCGCTCCCCCTGGTGCGGTTCTGTGCCGGGCCAGTATGTACCAGTGATCCGCATGCGCGTCACCGGCTGTCCGTAACACGGGCGACAGACGGTTTGCTGCCTATTTGGATGGCTTGCTGATGGCTTGCGCGCAAGGGCGCAAGCGGTCCCGCAGCGTCAGCGACTGACGCTGCGGGTTTGCGCGATCAGGCGCGCTGGTCGCGACGTGCGGCGGGCTTGCCGGCCGCCTGGCCGTTGCCGCCACCGCGATGCTGCTTCGGTCCGGCGTGGCCCTGGCGCGGCACGCCCGGCTTGCCATGCGGACGATGCCCACGCTGCGGGGGACGCGTGCCACGCGGCACGACCGGCGCATTGTCGATGCGCAGCGGACGGCTGAGCTCGAAACCGGCGACGTCCACCAGCTTCACCTCGGTCTTCAGCATGCGCTGGATCTGGCGCAGCAATCCGGCTTCGTCGTGCGACACCAGCGACAGGGCTTCACCCTGCGCGCCGTTGCGACCGGTGCGACCGATGCGGTGCACGTAGTCCTCGGCCACCATCGGCAGGTCGTAGTTGATGACCAGCGGCAGGTTGGGGATGTCGAGGCCGCGGGCAGCGACGTCGGTCGCCACCAGCACGCGCGCCTTGCCCGACTTGAACTGCGCGAGCGCCTTCAATCGCTGGCCCTGGCTCTTGTTGCCGTGGATCGCCACGGCCTGCAGGCCGGAAGCTTCCAGTTGCTCCGCCAGGCGGTTGCAACCGTGCTTGGTCTTGCCGAACACCAGCACCTGGTCGGTGTGGCGCTGGGCGAGGATCTGCGTCAGCAACTCGCGCTTGCGGGACGCTTCGACCGGGTGCGCGCGGTGCGCGATGGTCTCGGCGATGGTGTTGTTCCCCGCGATCTGCACCTGCTTGGGATTGCGCATGAATTCCAGCGCCAGCGCCTTGATCTGCTCCTCGAACGTGGCCGAGAACAGCATCGTCTGGCGCTGCGGCGGCAGCTTGCCGAGGACGCGCTTGATCGCCGGCAGGAAGCCCATATCGAGCATGCGGTCGGCTTCGTCCAGCACGAGCATCTCGACGTTGTCCAGGCGCGCGGTACCGCGCTCCAGGTGGTCGATCAGTCGGCCAGGGCACGCGACGAGCACGTCGATGCCGCGGCGGAACGCATCGACCTGCGGCTGCATGCCGGCGCCACCGTAGATGGCGGTGATGCTCAGGCGAAGATGCTTGGAATAGCCACGCAGGCTGTCGCACACCTGCACCGCCAGCTCGCGCGTGGGCACGAGGATCAGGGCGCGCGGCTTGCGCGGACCGTTGGGCGGCGTGGCCTTGGACAGGCGATTGAGCAGCGGCAGGCCGAATGCGGCGGTCTTGCCGGTGCCGGTCTGCGCGCCACCCAGCAGGTCATGGCCGGCCATCGCCAGCGGGATGGCTTCGGCCTGGATCGGCGTGGGCGTGGTGTAGTTGTTTTCGGACAGGGCGCGCAGCAGCGCGGGCGCCAGCCCGAGCGATTCGAAGGACATGTTTGAAGCTCCGTGAGGATTCGCGACCGGACATGCCGACCGCGGACTCGAAGCTTTCCTGATACCGCGCTGCGAGTGTTCTGATTGGACGGTGCCGGAAGCTCCGGACCGTGTCTGCGCGACGAAAGGCGTACGGGATATGGGCCGCATGACCCGGTCGATGACCGGAAGCGGCGGGCTTACCTAGGAAAACGGTTCAGCCGTGCGCGGAACGGGGCGAACTGTACGCGAAACGGTGCGCCGTGGCGAATCAGGCTGGCTGGCCCATTCAGTTTCACGCCCTGATCCAACCGCTGGGTCGACCTGGTGATGCCCGCCAGCGTGGACTTGGTGCAGGACCGTCAATCGCGGGCGGCTGGCTGCGGCCGAACCTGCATGACAGCCGCCAGCTGGACCACGTAGTCGACCGCCACGGCCTGCATCGTCGGCGCGATGTAGCGACCAGATACTCGATGACGCAAGCGCACGAGCGTCGACGAAACGATCACGCCTTGCGCAAGAAGCAGGTCTTGAGCACCAGACCCTTGATCTTCTCGGAGTTGCCTTCGATGTGCTCGGCGTCGTCCTCGACCAGGCGGATGTTGCGAATCACCGTGCCCTGCTTGAGCGGAATGGACGAACCCTTGACCTTCAGGTCCTTGATGACGACGACGGTATCGCCATTGGCCAACGCGTTGCCGTTGCTGTCGCGGACGACCGTGCCACCCTCGCCCGCCGACTCTTCCGACATGGGCCACTCGAAACCGCAATCGGCGCATACGTACTGGGCGCCGTCGACATAGGTGTTGCGCAAGGTGCACTGCGGGCAAGCGGGGGCGGCGGACATCGGACTGCTCGGCGGGATAGCGGACGTACATTTTGCAGGATCTGCCGCGCCGCCGCCCCGACATCCCGAATGAAGTGAGGGACCTGCTGTCACCGCATTGCGGCACCAGCAGATCCCTCATTTTTCACGGCATGTCCGACGGCAGACACCCCGACCCAACGCCGAATCAAGCCAGCCGGTCAGCCGCCGCCACGATGTCGTCGTCGCCCGGAATCACCAGGAACGCAGCGCCCGCGAGCGGCGTGTAGGTATCGACACCCACCACGCGCTGGAACGGTCGACCGCCGTAGCCGCCTTCTGCAATCGCGGTAATCACGCCCTCGCCCACACCGGCGCTGTGACGGCCCTCGTCGACGATGATGATGCGCTTGGCCGACTTGGCCTGCTCGACGATGTACACCTCGTTGAGCGGCACAAGCCAGCGCAGATCGACGACGCGCGCCTTCCAGCCGTGCTTTTCCTCGATGCGGCGAGCGGCACGCAGGCTCATCGGCACGCCGTTGCCGTAGGTGAAGATCACCAGTTCATCGTTACCCTCGCCGTAGACGCGGCCTTCGCCCAGCGTCATCGCTTCATTCGGCTTAGGATACGTGGTGAGCCACTGGCCGTCGCCGGCTTCGTACAGATCCTTGGTCATGTACAGCGCGATCGGCTCGAGGAACACGCTGACGCGTCCGTCGACCTTCGACAGCGCGGTGAGCGTGCGCAGCATCGTTGCGGCATCGTCGCCACGCGAGGGACAACCGACGACGAGGCCCGGGATGTCGCGCAAAGCGGTGATCGAGTTGTCGTTGTGGAAATGGCCACCGAAGCCGCGCTGGTAACCCAGGCCGGCGATACGCACGACCATCGGGTTGGCGTACTGGTTGTTCGAGAAGAACTGCAGCGATGCCGCTTCGCCACGGATCTGGTCGCAGGCGTTGTGGAAATACGCCAGGTACTGGATTTCCGGGATCGGCAGCATGCCGACGTTGGCGAAGCCCTGCGCCATGCCCAGGATCATCGTCTCGTCGAGCAGCGTGTTGAACACGCGACGCGCACCAAACGCCTTCTGCAGGCCCTTGGTGACGGTGTAGACGCCGCCCTTCTGCGCGACGTCCTCGCCGAACAGCAGCGTGTCGGGATACTTGGCGAACGTGTCGTGCAGCGCGTTGTTGATCTGGATCGCCATGTGCCGCGGCGGCTGGTTTTCCGGCAACTTGGCTTCGCTGCCGAACACCTCCAGGCGACGGTCCGCATAGTCGAAGCGCTCGGCTTCCTTCTTCACCGCGGCGGGCGTGTACGGCGCCAGCGGCGCGATCACGTGTTCCAGCGTCTCGATCTTCGGACGACGGTCGGCTTCCTCGGCCGCGGCGAAGCACTTCTTGCGCGTGGCTTCGTACAAGGCGAGCACTTCGTCCTTCGACATCAGGCCCGACTCCAGCGCGATCTGCGCGGATCGCAGCAGCGGATCGCCCGCCTCCACCGTGCACAGCTCCTCGACCGAGCGCCATTCGATTTCGAAGTCGGTACCGGCATGACCCATGATGCGATTGGTCTTGAGGTGCAGGAACGTCGGGCGACGCGTGCGACGGCAATGCTCCACCGCCTTCTGCACGTCGCCGTAACCCGACGCCAGGTCCAGGCCGTCGGCGAAGAAGTAATCCAGGCCGTCCATATGCTGGAAGCGGTTGGCGATCCACCCCGACGGCGTCTTCACCGAGATGCCGATGCCGTTGTCCTCGCAGACGAACAGCACCGGTGCGGGCAGCTTCTGGTAGGCCGTCCACGCCGCGGCGTTGAACGCGGTCTGCGCGGTAGCGTGGTTGGCCGACGCATCGCCGAAGGAGCAGATGGTGATGCTGTCGTCGGGAATCGGCAGCGCATGACCGAGGCGCTTGCCGGCTTCAATGGCGACGGCGGTGCCCAGCGCCTTCGGAAGATGGGACGCGATCGTCGAGGTCTGCGGCAGCACCCACAACGGCTTGCTGCCCCACACCTTGTGGCGGCCGCCGGACGCGGGATCGTCCTTGCTCGCCGCGAAGGACAGTGCCGAATCCATCACCGGATCCATGCCCGGCAGCTTGCGGAAGCGTTCGGCCATGAAACCGCCGGAACGGTAGTGCAGGAACGCCGGATCGGTATGGCGCGTCAGTCGCGCAACCATCGAATTGCCTTCGTGGCCGGACGAACCGATCGTGTAGAAGACTTTGTTCTGCACACGCAGTACGCGCGCCATCAGATCGAGGTGACGGCTGATCAGCTGCGACTCGAACAGGTCGCGGAAGCCCTGCGCATCGAGCGCACTGCCGTCGAGGATGGCCTCGTGCGCCGCGGGCTTCACGTCGCTGCTGCCGTTCCAGCCCTTCACGAACTCGCTGAAATTGACGTCGCAGATTTCGGCCCGGTTGAGGCCTTTCATGCGGGCGGGAATGGGATTAGGGATGGTCGCGAACATGGTCTTGCCCTTGTGGGACGGGCCTTGGCCCGCCGTTTCTGATTCTGTAACGGTGGTGGCGGGGCGAGACCCGCCCTACGTGGATTGATCGATCAAGGCCTGCGCTGCCGCATCCGGTGCCGGTAGCGGGACGAAACCGGGGGTGCGTTCGACACGCGCCAGCCAGTCGCGGATGGCGGGATAGCTTTCCAGGCTCACGCCACCGTGGTCGGCAACGCAGGTATAGGCGAACAGCGCGATGTCGGCGATGCCGTAATCGGCACCGGTGAACCACGCATTAGAAGCCAGGTGACGCTCCATCACGGCCAACGCCTGGTGGCCACGCTCGCGCAGTCGCGGCAAGTCGGCACGGCGTGGGGAATCGGCCGGTGTCCAGCCGCAGATGAAACGCGCGACGGCGATGTAGGGTTCGTGGCTGTACTGCTCGAAGAACATCCAGCTCAGCGCCTGCGCCTTCAACCACGGATCGGCCGGCAGGAAACTCCCGTTGGAAGGCGACGCGCTTTCGGCCAGCCAGCACAGGATCGCGTTGGATTCGGCCAGCACGCGACCATCATCGAGTTCGATGATCGGAACGCGGCCGTTGGGATTCTTCGCCAGGAAATCCGGCGTGCGCGTCTGGCCCTGGCTGCTGTCCACTTCCACCCAGCGGTAGTCGCAACCGAGCTGTTCCAGCAGCAGGCGCACCTTGTGGCAGTTGCCCGACGGCGAGAAACCGTGGACGGTGATCATGCGTCCACTGCCTTGCGTCGCGCGAACCATTCCTCACGCGTCTGGCCCCAGATGTCGATGGGGTGCGCGTCCAGCGGCGCGGGCAGTTTGCCCGGTCCGCGATTGCGCGACCCCAACCGTTGTGCGACTGCCTGCGAAGCGGTGTTGGCAGGTGCGATGGAATGGATGATGTCGGTCCAGCCGAGCACGTCGAAGGCCCAGTCCATGGCGGCCGCGCAGGCTTCGGTGGCGTAACCCTTGCCACGCGCGTCGGGATGGAAGGAGTAACCCACTTCGGTGCCAGGCCAGCCATCGGGCTGCCACGGTCCGGCCTGCCCCATCCACAGTCCGCTCGCCTTCTCGACGACGGAGAACATCGCGAATCCCTGCAGCATCCAAGCGCCCGGCATCTGTAGGAAGCGGCGCCAGGACTCGTGGCGCAGCAACGGTCCGCCGATATGGTGCGAGCTCTCGTGCGCCAGCATTTCGGCATAACGCTCGAAATCCTCGATGCGCGGCAAGCGCAGGATCAGGCGTTCGGTTTCGAGCTGGATATCGAAGGAAGTAGCCAAGCTGGAGTCCTCGCCTTGCTTCAGCCGTCATCCCCGCGAAGGCGGGGATCCAGCGACTGTTACCCTTGGTCCACGCGCCTCCGGCAGAGGTGCTGGCTTCGTTGTTGTGAAGCGCCTCCCGCCTTCGCGGGGATGACGGGCATGGATGTCAGAACGCGCTGATACCCGTCAGCTCACGACCGATCACCAGTTGGTGCACGGTCTCGGTACCTTCGTAGGTGATGACCGATTCCAGGTTCAGCGCATGGCGGATCGCGGAATGTTCGGTGGTGATGCCAGCGCCGCCGAGCAGGTCGCGGCACTCGCGCGCGATGTCGATGGCCATGCGACAGTTGTTCCACTTCGCCAGCGACACCTGTGCGGGCTGCATGTTGCCGGCGTCCTTCAATCGACCCAGCTGGACGACCAGCAACTGCGCCAGCGTGATGCGGCGGGCCATCTCGGCCATCTTGATCTGCGCGCTCTGCGTCGCCGCCACCGGGCGGTCGAACAGGATGCGTTCCTTGGTATAGGCCAGGACTTCCTCGAGGCAGGCGATCGCCGCGCCGATCGGGCCCCAGGTGATGCCGTAGCGGGCCTGGGTGAGGCAGCCCAGCGGACCCTTGAGGCCCTTCACGTTCGGCAGGCGGTTGGCTTCCGGCACGCGCACGTTGTCGAAGAACAACGCGCTGGTGACCGAAGCGCGCAGGCTCATCTTGTGCTTGATTTCCTGAGCTGCGAAACCGGGCATCCCCTTCTCGACCACGAAGCCCTGGATGCCTTCATCGGTCTGTGCCCAGACGATGGCGATGTCGGCGACGTTGCCGTTGGTGATCCACATCTTGGAACCGTTGAGGACCCAATCACCGCCGTCCTTGCGGGCGTTGGTTTTCATGTTCGCCGGATCGGAGCCGCCGTGCGGTTCGGTCAGGCCGAAGCAGCCGATGGTCTCGCCGCGCGCCATCGACGGCAGCCAGCGCATGCGCTGCTCTTCGGTGCCGTAGGCGTAGATCGGGTACATGCACAGCGAAGACTGCACGCTGACGAAGCTGCGGATGCCGCTGTCGCCGCGTTCCAGTTCCTGGCAGATCAGGCCGTAGCTGACGGCGTTGAGGCCGGCGCAGCCGTACTTTTCCGGCAGCGAGGAGCCCAGCAGGCCGAGTTCGGCGATTTCCGGGATCAGTTCGCGCGGAAAGCGGCCTTCGTCGAAGGCATCGCCGATGATCGGCAGGACGCGCTCGTTGGTGAAGCGGGCGACGGCGTCCTGGACGGCACGCTCCTCCTCGCTAAGCAGGGAACGGACGTCGTACAGATCGAAGGGATGCAGGGCCATCAGGGGGGCTCGGACGCGGACGAAGGCGACATTGTATCGACGCGGCTGCGGGGCGGGAGCCGTGAATTGGCCGAATCGCCGGAACTGATTGCACAAAATGACGACGGAATCTGACGGAATGCCAAATCCGCGTTGCCCGCACTACGTCCGGTGCCGTCGCCCAAAAGAAACGGGGCCGGATGATCCGGCCCCGTTGGGGTATTACCTTCGCAGCGGCCTCAGCCCTGCGGGGCGCCCGTACCGGCCGAGGCCGTCTGGGTCACGACCTGGCCGTTGATCACCGGCAGCTTGTCGCCCGGCTTCTCATCCATGCGGATGGTCTGCTGCTGGCCGTTGTAGCTGTAGGTGACGTCGTAGCCGGTCACGTGGTCCTCGTTGCCCATGCGGATCTTGCTGCCCGGCTTGCTGCCGGTGCGCATGGTGCCGGTGGTACCGTCCGGATTGCGGTAGGTGACGTTCCAGGCCACGGTCTTGCTGGTGGTGCTGGTGTCGGAAACGGTGTGGCACTTGCGCTCGGTGCGGTTCACGACCTTGCCGCCGACGTGGTTGCGGTCGACGCGGTTGCCGATGAAGCCACCGGCCACGGCGCCCGCCGCAGTCGCTGCCTTGCGGCCATCACCCTTGCCGACCTGGTTGCCGAGCAGGCCACCGATCACGGCGCCCGCGACGGTACCGCCGACATTGCCATCACGTTCCGGCGCGCGTTCCTGCACGACCACGTCCTCGCAGACTTCGCGCGGCGTGTTGGTGGTGCTGGTTTCCTTCACCGGTTCGGAACCGATGACGGTCGCGTACAGCGCCTGCTTCTCGGTCAGTTCCTTGACGTTGACGACGTCGGCGTATTCGAGCTTGCTGCCCTGGATGGCGGTATCCGCCGGGGCATCGCCCGTGGTGACCGGAGCCTGCGCAGCCTGGTCAGCCGTGGTGAACTGCGCCTGCGCATCGTTGTCGTGGCTGGAGCGGAAGCTGTTGTAGGCAGCCACCGCGACACCGCCGACAAGCAGCGATGCCAGCGCGACGGCGAGCATGTTCTTGTTCATTGAAAGCCTCCTGCAGCGGGGACTGCCCGCGGGTTGGTTGGGACGGGGGCATTGCAGCACTGCGAACCTGAACGAGCGCGGAGCCGATTGCCACCAATCCATGGGCAAATGAACCAATTGTTCACAGCGTGATAGCGTGCACACATCGCTTTCCGGAGGTTGTCGCGATGGCCAATCCCCTCCTTGCACCGGTGCTGGGCTTCCTTGGGCGCCTCAGCTACCCGCGGCTGTTCATGCTGACTGCGGCGTTGTTCGTGATCGACCTGATCGTCCCGGACTTCATTCCACTCGTCGACGAAATACTGCTCGGCCTGGGCAGCCTGCTGCTTGCCAACTTCAAGACCCGCAAGGCACCGCCGTCGCCGCCCAAGGACGTGATCGAAGGCGAGTCGCGTCGCTGAAGCCTGCGTCCTGCTGAAGCATGGAGCTGGTCGACAGCCACTGCCACCTCGACGCACCCGAGTTCGACACCGATCGCCCGGATGTCATCGCGCGCGCGCGCGCCGTGGGCGTGGCCCGACAGGTCGTTCCCGCTGTAGATGCCGCGGGCTGGCCGAAACTGCGCGACGTCTGCGCTGGCGCCGATGGCCTGTTCCCCGCGTACGGACTGCATCCGATGTACCTGGCCGCCCATCGCGATGAGCATCTGTCACAGCTGCGCGACTGGATCGCAGCCGAACGCCCCGTGGCCATCGGCGAATGCGGACTGGACTATTTCGTCGAAGGTCTCGATCCCGAGACGCAGCGACATTACTTCGACGGGCAATTGCGGCTGGCGCGTGAATTCGACCTGCCAGTGATCGTGCATGCCCGGCGCGCCGTGGATGCGGTGATTGCCTCGATCCGTCGCGTCGGCGGATTGCGCGGCGTCGTGCACAGCTATTCCGGCAGCACCGAACAGGCACGACAGCTGTGGAACCTGGGCTTCCTCACCAGCCTGGGTGGACCGGTGACCTACGAACGCGCAAACCGGCTACACAAACTGGCGGCCACGATGCCTCTGGAATTCCTGATGCTGGAATCCGACGCCCCTGACCAGCCCGACGCGGACATCCGCGGCCAGCGCAACGAGCCCGCCCGGGTCGCCGAAGTACTGCGGGTGATTGCACGGCTGCGTGGCGAAGACGAAGCCACTGTCGCGGCCGCAACAACGGCGAATGCCGAGCGGTTGTTCGGATTGCCGTCCCTGCGGGCGTAGGCAAAGAAACCTGTCATCCCGAGCGCGGCGAGGGATCTGCTTTAGCAGTCAGACAAAAAACAGATCCCTCGCTGCGCTCGGGATGACAGGGTTTGTCACAGTCCAGCGCGGCTCATTTTTTCGGCTTGAGCAGTATCTCCAGCGCCTTGCCCACGCCCGCGAACGCAAACGTCCCGGTGATATGCGTCGCCGCGCCCAACCCGGCGCCGCAATCCAGCTTCAGCGCCGCATCGCCGCTCACCTGCGGCCGCACGCCGCACACGCTGCCGTCTGCCTGCGGGTACTGCACGTTCTCCAGCGAATAAATCGCCGACACGCCGAAGTAGCGGTCGCGATTCTTGGGGAAGTTGAATTCGCTGCGCAGCTTCTTGCGGATCAGCGCGAGCATGGCGTCGTGCTCGGTACGCGACAGGTCGCGCACGCGAACCAGCGTCGGATCGGTGCGACCACCGGCGGACCCGCACACGATCAGCGGTAATTTGCGACGTCGGCACCAGGCGATCAGTTCGACCTTGCTGCGGAAGCTGTCGCAGGCATCCAGCACGAGGTCGAAGCCACGATCCAGCAGGGTTTCGACATTGCCCGCGGTGAGGAAGCTGGAAACCGCTTCGACTTCGACCCCCGGATTGATGGCGCGGCAACGCTCGGCCATTGCCTCGACCTTGCTGCGGCCGTACTGGCCCTGCAGCGCCGGCAACTGGCGGTTGGTGTTGGAGACGCACAGGTCGTCCGCATCGATCAGGCATAGGTGGCCGATGCCGCTTCGCGCGAGGGCCTCCACCACCCACGACCCCACGCCCCCCATCCCCACCACGGCGATCCGGCTCTGGGCGAAGCGGGCCAGTGCGCCCTTTCCGTAGAGACGGTCGATGCCGCCAAAGCGCTCCTGCCAGCGCGGGTCGATCTGCTGCGTAGTCATCGACACATTGTAATGGCCGACCCGATGGCCAATCCCGGCGCCGCCTTGTTATGGTGCGGGCCTCTTTGAACAAGCGTGAAGGAGTGAGTCCATGAGCGACCCCAATCCGGGCGTTGCGGCCGGTCCCCGCAAGGGCAATGGTTCCAGGTACCTGTTCCTGTTCCTGCTGGGCCTGGTGATCGGCGCGGTGGCCGTGGTGATGCTCCTGCGTACCTGGGAGGGGAGGAAGACGTGGCGCGACAATTGGCCTGACGCCGCCATGCACGTCATGGATGCTCACTTGAGCTCAGTCGAAGAAAACATCAAGTTGAATCGTTGTGGAGCCACTGACACGCTGCCGCATATCAAGTCGCTTAGGGCCATGGCTGACGACCTCGAATACGCGTTCCCCGACTTGGCAGAGGAAAGCCGGTTCAAGGAACACGCTAGTTCGCTCAGAGGCAAGCTGGACGCATCCTTGGCCGCTCCTCCACTCAACTGTCCCGGGGCCGAGACGCTAGCGAAGTCCGTCGGCGAGGCATGCAAGGCCTGCCACCAGGACTTCCGCTGACCGGCATCCGCGGACCACGTTCGCTTCAACATGTCCGCGTAAGCAGGTCCGCTCAAATCGAACACTCGCTCGACACATCCCCCGCTGCGCGCTGAACGCGCCAGCGGGAGTGGCCTTCAATTGATGGCCGGTTCACGACGCCGCACCTAGGTTGGGATCGCGTGGCACGCGCCACGATGTCGTCCTACTGCAAGGAGCGTCGCATGAACATCCGTAATCCCCTTCTCATCGGCACCGTCGCGGCCACTGTCGCGCTGGCCGGCTGTGCCACTTCGCCGGGCTACGGCAGTGGCTACGGCAACAACTCCGGCTATGGCGATTCCGGTTACGGCTCCGCGCGCTGCTACGACTGCGGCACCGTGACCCGTATAGAACAAGTCGGCACGCCCACCCGCGGCGTGACCGGCGCGGTACTCGGCGGCATCGTGGGTGCAGCCGCGGGCCGCGAACTGGCCGACGACGAAAGCAAGGGTCGCCGCAATACCGCCACGGTCGCTGGCGCCGCCGCCGGTGCGCTGGCCGGCAACGCCATCGAACGCAGCACCCGCGGCACGCGCTTCAACGTCTACGTCCGCATGGACGACGGTCGCGCAGTCACCGTCACCCAGACCGATCTGGGCGGCATCCGCGAGGGCTCCTACGTCCGCGTGGGCAACGGCCGCGCCTGGGTCCGCTGACGCCCGTTTTCCCCTCGAAAGGCCGCCCCCGGGCGGCCTTTCGCTTTGGCGGAGCCAAACCGTGGAGAATCGGGAAACCCGCCACAATTGTGCAACGCAAAATGCGTTAGGCGACCCGACAGGTTAGGTTGCCGCGCCCGCCCCCGCCGGGCCCATCCCATTCCGAGGGCTCCATCCGCATGAAGCATTCGCTCGCCCCGGCCGTCATCGGCCTCGCCTCGCTCGCCATTTCCTCCGCCGCCCTGGCCGCGCCCGCCGCCAAGGTCAACCCGCTTCGCGTCAACATGTATGCGCTCGATGGCGCGGTCGAGGTGATCTACACCAACACCAGTCACCACACCCTGCGCGTGCCGAAGTGGGAGCTGCCGAGCAGCAGCCCGGAAGGGCAGCAGTTCTTCATCAGCCGTGACGGCAAGCCGGTCGCCTACCAGGGCCGCATGACCAAGCGTGGCCTGCCCAAGGCCGAAGACTTCGCGATCCTGCGCGCCGGCCAGAGCTACCGCACGATCGTCGACCTGGCGGCCAGCTACGACATGTCGAAGGCCGGCCAGTACACGGTGACCTTCTCCTCGCCGATGCAGTACGCCTCGCTGTCGACGGGTGAGATGCTCAAGCGCGACAACGACACGCCCATGCTGGCCACCAGCGTCACGCTGAGCACCTTCATGAAGGGCACCGGCTTCGGCCCGAACGCCCTGAAGGCCAAGCCGGGTGGCGGCACCACCACCGTGGTCAACGGCGTGACCTTCGCCGGCTGCTCGTCGACCCAGATCAGCCAGGCCGGCCAGGCCGTGGTTGACGCGCGCGGCTACACCGAAAACGCCAAGGGTTACCTGGCCGCCAACAACACTGGCGAGCGCTACACCTGGTGGTTCGGCGCGTTCAATACCAGCCGCTACTCGACCATGAACCAGCACTTCGTGGCGATCGACGGCGCAATGGACCAGAGCGCTGGCCAGATCAAGATCAACTGCGCCTGCTCGGGCAGCGAGTACGCCCACGTCTATCCGAACTCCGCGTATGAGATCTTCGTCTGCCGCGCCTTCTGGCCGGCACCGGCGAAGGGCACCGACTCGAAGGCCGGCACCCTGATCCACGAGATGAGCCACTTCAATGTCGTGGCCGGCACCAACGACTGGGTCTATGGCCAGACCGGCGCGCACAACCTGTCGATCTCCAACCCGACCAACGCGGTGGACAACGCCGACAACCACGAGTACTTCGCCGAGAACACTCCGAACCGGAACTGATCTCCGCAACGCTCGCAATGCAGACGGCCCGCGCAAGCGGGCCGTTCTGTTTTGGACAGGCCCTGGCGGTTGGATCGCGCAGCGCCGTGGAATTCTGCAGCAATCAGACAAGATCGGGGGCCTTTAAAGACTCGAGTTATTGCCGTCCCCGCAAGCCGCGTAGCGCTCACAACGGCGAAGCCGGGCAAAAAGAAACCCGGCCGGAGCCGGGTTTCAAAATTCCTGAGTGCTGCCGAAGCGGCGATCAGGCAAGAGGCATTACATCGGCTCGACGGCGTCGGCCTGCAGGCCCTTCTGGCCCTGGACGACGGTGAAGGTGACCTTCTGGCCTTCCTTCAGGCTCTTGAAGCCCTGGCTCTGGATCGCGCGGAAGTGCACGAACACGTCTTCGCCGTTTTCACGGCTGATGAAGCCGAAGCCCTTGGCGTCGTTGAACCACTTGACGGTACCGGTCTCGCGTGCGGACATTTTTACTTGCTCCCTGGAACGTTTGCTGGTTGAGACACGACGGAAGTCGTGTGCGCTGGTTCGCAAGGAGGAAGCGAGGTGCAACGATGTAGCGGATCGATGGATCAACCGCATCGGGCCACGGTTCACGGTGACCCTGGCAAACACAGCGCCCGAACGGTAACACCGGGATTGGCCAAAATGCAACGACGCCCAAGGCCGCTTCCCGGCCGGTGTCACGAACGGAGAAAACATGGATCTGCAGGCTATTTATTACGTGTTGGCGGTGGTGATGATGGTGCTGGGAATCGTGGGGACGGTCCTGCCTGCCCTGCCCGGCCTGCCACTGGTGTTCGCCGGGATGCTGCTGGCCGCCTGGGCCGGGGACTTCCAGCAGGTCGGCGGTTGGGTGATCGCCGTGCTCGCGGTGTTGACGCTGGTTTCCCTGGGCATCGACTTCATGGCGACGATGCTGGGCGCCAAGCGCGTGGGCGCCAGCAAGGTCGCGCTGGTCGGCGCGATGCTGGGCACTTTCGCCGGGCTGCTGTTCGGCGTCGTCGGCATCTTCGTCGGTCCCTTCATCGGCGCACTGGTGGGCGAACTGATCTGGCTGAAGGGCGTCGGCGGACAGGAACTGGGCAAGGCGACCAAGGTCGGCCTGGGCACCTGGATGGGGATAGTCGTTGGCACGATCCTCAAGCTCGGCGTGGCGTTCGTGATGGTCGGATTGTTCGTGCTGGCGTGGCTGGTATGAGCGCCTTCGCATCAATGGTGCCGTTGGCGGTGCTGGCACAGCTGGCCGGCAGTGCTGGCACTCCCGGTTCTGCCAGCGCGCAGGACGGCGCGGCAAAGCCGGAAGCCTGCGTCGCCATCGCCGTCGACGCCCAGCGACTGGCCTGCTACGACGCGGCGATGAAGCGCACGGCCGCGGACACCACGGCCGCGGACGAAGCAGCGAGCGAGGCCGAAGCCACCCGGGAAGTGATCCAGCAATACGAGCGCGTCGATCGCGAGGCACTCCCGCCCAAGGATCGCGTCCGCCGCGTCGTCAGCGACCTGTTCGCGACGGAGCACGCTTCGGTCTTCGACCAGCGCATCGCCAATGCCGGCAAGGGATCGATGCTGGACAGCCGGTGGGAGCTGGCGCAGGACTCCAAGCTGGGCACGTTCAATTTCCGCGCCTACAAGCCCGTGTACCTGCTGCCCGTCGTGTGGACCAGCGATACCAACGAGCTGCCAACCACATCCAATCCGAACGTGTTGGCGCAGCGGCAGTCACTGCAGGACGTCGAGGCCAAGTTCCAGATCAGCTTCAAGACCAAGGTCGCGGAGAACCTGTTCGGCGACAACGGCGACCTGTGGGCGGGTTACACCCAGAGCTCGCGCTGGCAGGTCTACAACGCCGACGAGTCCCGCCCCTTCCGGGAGACCAACTACGAACCGGAAGTGATGCTGGTCTTCCGCAACAACTATTCATTGGCGGGTTGGCACGGGCGGATGCTGGGCCTGGGCATCAACCACCAGTCCAACGGCCGCGCCGACCCGATCACGCGCAGCTGGAACCGCGTGGTCATGAACATCGGACTGGATCGCGACGACTGGGCGGTGATGATCCGCCCGTGGTGGCGCATCCCCGACGGCCGCAACGAGGACGAGAACCCGGGCATCGAGGACTACGTCGGCCGCGGCGATGTCACCGTTGTGCATCGCTGGAACGACCACGAATTCGCGCTGATGGCGCGGCACTCGTTGCGCACCGGCGACAATTCGCGCGGCGCGGTGGAGTTCGACTGGGGCTTTCCGATCAGCCGCACCCTGCGCGGGCACGTGCAGATGTTCGACGGGTATGGCGAAAGCCTGATCGACTACGACCACCGCGCCATGTACCTGGGGCTGGGGGTGTCGCTGCTGGAGTGGTATTGAGTTGCCAGCCGCTCCGGGAGCAGTGGCGCGGCATCGCGAATCCGACCGATGACTGAAAACAATACAGGCCGGTATCTGCCGGCCTGTACTTGTACATCGTGATGGTCTGCGGGACGTCAGGCCACCACCACCGGGATCTTCCCGATCATCCCGCTTGAAATCCGCGCCTGCCACTCCTTCGGGCCGGTGTTGTGCACCGAGGTGCCCTGCGAATCCACGGCCACCGTCACGGGCATGTCCTGCACTTCGAATTCGTAGATCGCTTCCATGCCCAAGTCGGCGAATCCGACGACCTTCGCGGCCTTGATCGCCTTCGACACCAGGTACGCCGCGCCGCCGACGGCCATCAGGTAGGCAGACTGGTGCTTCCTGATCGCCTCGATCGCGGTCGGGCCGCGCTCGGCCTTGCCGACCATGCCCATCAGGCCGGTCTGCGCCAGCACCTGCTCGGTGAACTTGTCCATGCGCGTGGCCGTGGTCGGGCCAGCCGGGCCGACGACTTCGTCACGCACCGGATCGACCGGGCCGACGTAGTAGATGAAGCGACCCTTGAGGTCGACCGGCAGCGGCTCGCCCTTGTTGAGCATGTCGACCATGCGCTTGTGCGCGGCGTCGCGGCCGGTGAGCAGCTTGCCGTTGAGCAGCAGCACTTCACCGGGCTTCCACGACGCGACGTCTTCCTTCGTCAGCGTATCGAGGTTGACGCGACGGCCCTTGGAGGCGTCGTAGGTCAGCTTCGGCCAGTCTTCGAGCGACGGCGGATCCAGCATCACCGGGCCGCTGCCGTCCAGCGTGAAATGCGCGTGGCGCGTGGCGGCGCAGTTGGGGATCAGCGCCACCGGCAGGTTCGCGGCGTGCGTCGGGTAATCCTTGACCTTGATGTCGAGCACCGTGGTCAGGCCACCCAGGCCCTGCGCGCCGATACCCAGCGCGTTGACCTTCTCGTACAGCTCCAGGCGCAGTTCCTCGGCGCGATTGGACGCGCCGCGCTGCTGCAGGTCGGTGATGTCGATCGGCTCCATCAGCGCTTCCTTCGCCAGCAGCATCGCCTTCTCTGCGGTGCCGCCGATGCCGATGCCGAGCATGCCCGGCGGGCACCAGCCGGCGCCCATGGTCGGCACGGTCTTGAGCACCCAGTCCACGATGGAGTCGGACGGGTTGAGCATGGCGAACTTCGACTTGGCTTCCGATCCGCCGCCCTTCGCCGCGACGATCACGTCGACGGTGTTCCCCGGCACGACCTTCACGTTGACCACGCCGGGCGTGTTGTCCTTCGTGTTGGTGCGCTTGCCCGCCGGATCGGCGAGCACAGAGGCGCGCAACTTGTTGTCCGGATGGTTGTAGGCGCGGCGGACGCCTTCGTGGACCATGTCTTCCACGCCCATCGTGGCGTCGTCCCAGCGCACGTTCATGCCGATCTCAAGGAACACGGTCACGATGCCGGTGTCCTGGCAGATCGGACGGTGGCCTTCGGCGCACATGCGCGAGTTGATCAGGATCTGCGCGATCGCGTCCTTCGCAGCCGGCGACTCCTCGCGCTCGTAGGCGGCGGCGAGGTTCTTGATGTAGTCGACCGGGTGGTAGTACGAGATGTACTGCAACGCGTCGGCGACGGACTGGATCAGGTCTTCCTGCCGGATTGAAACAGGCATGGTCGAAACGGGCGTGCTTGAAACGGGCTTGCTGTTGCTGGCGGTCACGGGCGGCCGGTGGGGTTGCGGGCGAGGCCGGTATTTTAGGGCACCTCGGCGGATCGGGCCGTGCCGCCCCCAACGGCCGCACTCCGGCGGCGCCACCGGTCGCCCCCAGCCGCAATCCGTACCACCCGCTCCGTCATTCGTCGCGAGCCGCCTTCCCGGCCCGTGGGCCGCCCCCGAGACTGCCGCAGCGGCCCGCTGGCCGCGCGAACGGGGAGCACGCATGAAGCTGATCCACATCGTTGCCGGGCTGCTGGCCCTGATCTCCGGTGCCATCGCCCTGGCTGCCGCCAAGGGCTCGCCCCTGCACCGCCGGGCCGGCACCGTCTTCGTCGCGGCGATGCTGGTGATGTCGTCCACGGGTGCGGTGATGGCAATTTTCTTCAAGCCGAACCCGGTCAACGTCATGGCCGGATCGATGACTTTCTACCTGGTGAGCACGGCCATGCTCACCGTGAAGCGCCGCGTGGAGCAGATGCGCGCGCTGACCGCCGGGTTGATGCTGACGGCACTGGCACTGAGCGCGTGGGCGTTCTCGCTCGCGTTCCAGACGCTGGGAAGTCCCAACGGAACGGTTGGCCACATTCCGCCGCAGCCGATTTTCATGTTCGCCATCATCGGTCTTGCCAGTGGCCTGCTGGACGCGCGCATGTTGTGGGCAGGCCGCATCGAAGGCGCACATCGCCTGGCGCGGCACCTGTGGCGCATGGGCTTCGGCATGTGGATCGCGACCACCTCGTTCTTCATCGGCCAGCCGAAGGTGTTCCCCGATTTCCTGCGGCAGCACATCGGCCTGCGCGCGATTCCCGTCCTGGTCGTGACCGTCGTGGTGCTCTACTGGCTGGGCCGCGTGCTGATCAGGCGACGCAATCCGGCAGCTGCAGCAATCCAGCGCACCGACGCGATGGAGCGCACGTGATGGACGGCGGAATCGAAGCCATCCCATCCGCACAGGCAATCACATCGTCAATCGCACCGGGACGCGCCGTTACGCCAGCCACAAACTTCGCGCGCAGGTCGTTGCATGCCTCAGCTGCAGGCGCCCTCGTCGCGATGATGCTGGGACAGCTGATGTTCGCGGTCTATTTGCTCGGCTTTTATGGCCGCGCTGCACTGGCAGGACGACCGCAGGACTGGAACAAGGTGCTGCAGGGCGGGTACATCCCGGGCGACGGCGTCGGCAACGCGGTGCTGGCCTCGCATCTGGCGTTCGGTTTCATCGTCACGGTGGGCGGTGTGCTGCAGATGCTGCCGTGGTTGCGTCAACGCCATCCGCGCGTGCATCGCTGGAACGGGCACGTCTTCGTCGTGTCGGCCGTGGTCGCGGCGATGGGCGGCCTCGTCATGATCTGGACGCGCACCACCGCCGGCGACATGAGCCAGCACATCGCGATCAGCATCAACGCGCTGCTGATCCTCGGCTTTGTCGCCATGGCGTGGCGCCATGCACGGGCGCGTCGCATCGACGCGCACCGGCGCTGGGCGATGCGCCTGTTTCTCGCGGTCAACGGCGGCTGGTTCTTCCGCATCGGCCTGATGCTGTGGCTCGTGCTCAATCGCGGGCCGGTCGGTTTCGATCCCAGGACATTCAGCGGCCCGTTTCTCACGGGGCTGGCCTTCGCGCAATACCTGCTGCCGCTGGCGCTGCTTGAGCTGTACCTGCGTGCGCAGGCCAGCCCACAACCGCGCACGCAACTGATGACGGCAACCACGCTGGGGATCGCGGCGCTGGGCACGTTGGGCGGCATCGTCGCAGCCACGGCCATCCTCTGGTTGCCGCGCATCTAGTCCGTCGATCCAGGCAACCACGCAGCCGCGGCGCCTGACCGCGTGCACTATGCTCGCGCCATGTCCGCTCGCCCTGCCCCTTCCGTGCCTGCGCCCCGCCTTTCCGAACGACCCCACGGGCTCGCATTGATGTTCGGATGGCGCCGCGTGCGCTTCACCCTGCTGTTCTCGTTCGTCGTGGGCGCGCTGGTCGGACTGGGTTGGAAATCGGGCTGGTCGTCGGCAGTCATACGCGTGATGGCGCTGGGCATGGTGGCGATGGTGGTGTTCGGCGTGTTCGAACAATGGCCGCGGCGCCTGCCGGCGTGGCTGGCACGCTGGATGCTGCAGGTGGTCGGCGTGGCGATTTCCATGCCCATCGGCACGGCCTGGATCTACGTGCTGTCGACCAAGCACGGCGCGCCGCCCTTCTGGCATGACATGGAACGCATGGGCGGCTTCAGTGCCCTGTGCGGATTGGGAATATTCCTGTCGCCCTGGGTGGCGCTGGGGGCGCTGGTGCGACAGAAGGACGCGCTCGCACGCCATCAGGCGCTCGCCTTCGAACTGGAACGCAGCGAACTGGAACGACAGGCGCTCGACGCCCGCCTGCACCTGTTGCAGGCGCAGGTGTCGCCGCATTTCCTGTTCAACACGCTGGCCAACGTGCAGGCGCTTGTCGATGCCGGATCGCCGCAGGCGTCCGCCGTGCTGCGCAGCCTGGTCGCCTATCTGCGCGCCGCGGTGCCGCGATTGAACGAAATCTCCACGACACTCGGCCAGGAACTCGAACTGGCGAAGGCCTACCTCGAGCTGATGCACATGCGCATGCCCGATCGCCTGCAGTTCGCGCTGCATGTCGATGACGCCGCGCGCTCCCAGCCGTGCCCGCCGATGACACTGCTGACGCTGGTGGAAAACGCGGTGCGCCACGGCATCGACCCCGCCGAGGAAGGCGGCCGCATCGACATCCATGTGCAGCGCTTTGGCGATCGCTGCCTGGTGCGCGTCAGTGACACCGGCGTCGGCCTCGCGCATGCCACTGGACAGGGCCTGGGCACCGGCCTGACGTCGCTGCGTGAGCGGTTGCAGCTGGTCTTCGGCGACGACGCGCAGTTGCGCATCCGCGAGCAGCATCCGCGCGGCGTGTCCGCCGAAGTCGAGCTGCCTGCACAGGCATCTCCGCCATGACCCGCCCGACCGCCCTCATCGCCGACGACGAACCCCTGCTGCGCGACGCATTGGCAGGCCAACTGGCGCAGGCGTGGCCGGAACTCGAAGTCGTCGCGATGGCCCGCAATGGCCGCGATGCCGTGCGCCTGTTCGAAACCCGGCGGCCCGACATCTGCTTCCTTGACGTGCACATGCCGGGCATTTCCGGCGTCGAGGCCGCACATAAGATCGGCCGGCGCGCGCACCTGGTCTTCGTCACCGCCTACGACTCGTACGCGCTGCAGGCTTTCGACGAGGGCGCGCTCGACTACCTGGTGAAGCCGGTGGAATCCGCGCGCCTCGCTGAAACCGTATTGCGCCTGAAGGAACGCCTGCGGACGGCGCAGCCTGCTTCCAATACCGATGCGCTGTTGCGCCAGCTTGCCGAGCAACTGCAGCGCACCGCGCCATCGACGCCGCTGCGTTGGATCCGCGCGCAGGTCGGCCAGGCCTTGCGCCTGATCCCGGTGGAGGACATCGACTACCTGCGTTCGGATGCGAAGTACACGCTGATCGCCTGGCGCGGCGACAACGGCCAACCCGGAGAAGCACTGATCAATACCGCGCTCAAGGAACTCGTAACGCAACTAGAACCCGTGCATTTCGCCCAGGTCCACCGGTCCGTAGTGGTGAACCTGCGCGCCGTCAGCCACGTCACCCGCGGCGAGAACGAAACCGCCACCATCCACCTGCGCGGTCGCAGTGAAGTCCTGCCGGTGAGCCGCAGCTACCTGCACCTGTTCCGGCAGATGTAAGCCGCATACGCCCATCCCAGCGCCTTAACAGGCCCTGCGTTTAACTGCAGTCGGACTCGGCGCTGCACGCCGTGGGAGTGGGTCATGCGGCTCTGTAGAGGTGCATGGCTGTTGATCTGTGCGCTGGCGCTGGCACCGGTGCTATCTGCCCCGGCGCCGAACGCGCCCGCGTCCGGTGGCGTGCTGCTGCTCGACATCAAGGGCGGCATCGGTCCGGCCACACGCGACTATCTGCTCCGTGGGTTCAAGCGGGCCGGCAACGACCACGTCCGCGCGGTGGTGCTGCGCATCGACACACCGGGCGGACTGGATGCCGCCACCCGCGACATCAACCAGGCCATCTTGGCCTCGCCCGTGCCGGTGATCGCCTGGGTCGCACCGCAAGGCGCCCGCGCGGCCAGCGCCGGCACCTACATCCTCTATGCCTGTCACGTCGCGGCTATGGCGCCAGCGACCTCGCTCGGTGCGGCGACGCCCGTGGAGATGGGCGGCCCCTTCCCCGGCAACGAGCCCACCAAACAACCACCCGCAACCGAACCCGCTGCAAAACCGGAGTCGCCGGACCGCGAAGCCCAGCGCAAAGCCCCATCCCACGAACCGGGCACGGCAATGGAGCGCAAGGTCGTCAATGACGCTGCCGCCTACCTGCGCAGCCTGGCCGAACTGCGCGGCCGCAATGCGGTGTTTGCCGAAGCCGCCGTGCGCGAAGCCGCGACCCTGACTGCGAGCCAGGCCTACGCGCAGGGCGTGGTGGAAATCCTCGCGCCTGACATCAACGCGTTGCTCCGCCAGGCTGACGGCCGCACCGTCAGACTCGGACAGCGCAAGGTAACGTTGGCCACGGCCGGGCAACACGTGACCACACTCATCCCGGACTGGCGGGCGCGTTTCCTCGCCGTCATCACCGACCCCACCGTGGCCTACCTGCTGCTGTTGGTCGGCTTGTACGGCCTGGTGATCGAAGCCTACACACCCGGCGCGATCATGCCCGGCACTGTCGGCGCGATCTGCCTGCTGCTGGCGCTCTACGCCCTGCAGGTGTTGCCGGTGAACTACGCAGGCGTGGCACTGATCGTGTTGGGTGTCGGATTGATCGCCGTCGAATTCGTGGTGCAGAGCTTCGGCGCGATCGGCATCGCCGGCGTGGCGGCGCTGGTGACGGGTTCGCTGATCATGTTCGAAACCGACATGCCCGGATTTGGCGTACCCGGGCAGCTGGTGTTCGGGATCGGCGTGGCCAGTGCAGTCGCTTTCGCTGGCGTCATCTGGCTGGCGACACGGGCGCGTCGACAGCCGGTGGTCAGCGGCGTCGAGGACCTGATCGGCCGCACCGCCCTCGCTACCGGTGATTTCCACGGCCGTGGCCAGGTGCAGATCCGCGGCGAACTCTGGCAGGCGCAATCCGATCTTCCCGTGCAACGCGGCCAATCCGTGCGGGTGCAGGCGCTCGACGGTCTGGTGCTGCACGTCAGCCCGCTCGACGAACACAGGAGATAGACCATGGCCGTCATCGCGTACTTCCCCCTGTTCCTGTTGTTGGCCCTGTTGGCGTTCAGTGCCATCAAGATCCTGTTCGAATACCAGCGCGGTGTCGTGTTCCAGCTCGGCCGTTTCTGGAAAGTGAAGGGTCCTGGCCTGATCGTGCTGATTCCCGTCTTCCAGCAGATGGTCCGCGTGGACCTGCGCACCATCGTCATGGACGTGCCGCCGCAGGACGTGATCTCGCGTGACAACGTCTCGGTGCAGGTCAATGCGGTGGTGTACTTCCGCGTGGTCGATCCGCAGAAGGCGATCATCAACGTCGAGCACTTCTACGAAGCCACCAGCCAGCTCGCCCAGACCACCCTGCGCTCGGTGCTGGGCCAGCACGACCTGGACGAAATGCTGGCCGAACGCGAGCGCCTCAACGCCGACATCCGCAACATCCTCGATGCACAGACGGACGCCTGGGGCATCAAGGTCGCCAATGTCGAGATCAAGCGCGTGGACCTCAACGAAACCATGGTCCGCGCGATCGCCAGGCAGGCTGAAGCCGAACGCGTGCGTCGCGCCAAGGTCATCCATGCCGAAGGCGAAAAACAGGCCGCCGCAACCCTTGTCGAAGCCGCGCGCCTGCTCAGTGGCGATCCGCGCGCGATCCAGTTGCGTTACCTGCAGACGCTCACCGAGATCGCCGGCGAGAAGAGCTCCACCATCGTGTTCCCGCTGCCGATCGATGTGATCGAGTCAATGCGCAAAGGCAATTGAGCACGGCCATGGACGTAACCCCGGATGAGCGCTGCGCGCCCGGTACTACGGGCAACCCCGGGTGCCGCTGCCGCCTTTCCCGGGCGACGCACGCGCTGTGCCTTCCTGCTCCCGCTCGGCGCAACGCGCGGGCACAATCGCGCGATGACCGCCATTCCTGATGCGACTTCACCGGGCGCAGCTTCCCCCCGTCCCGCCAGACAGCCCAGCCTGCGCGAACGCTTCAACGCCCTGCGCAACCTGCCGCCGTTTCTTTCGCAGATCTGGGCGACCAGCCGGGCGCTGACCCTGGCGACGCTCGGACTGCGGCTGGTCCGTGCGTTCCTCCCGATCGCCACGTTGTACGTGGGCAAGCTGATCATCGACGAGGCCGTGCGACTGGTCGGCGCAGGAACGATGCAGGAGTCGCTGGCGGCCGCTTGGAACAGCGGGCAACTCGCCCACTTGTCGTGGCTGCTGGTCATCGAGTTCGCCCTGGCCATCGGCTCGGACCTGCTGGGCCGGTTCATCAGCTATGGCGACGCGCTGTTGTCGGAGCTGTTCACCAACGCCACCAGCGTGCGCCTGATGGAACACGCGGCGACGCTCGACCTGGAGGACTTCGAAGATCCAGACCTGCAGGACAAGCTCGACCGCGCGCGCCGGCAGACGATGGGGCGCATGAACCTGATGGCGCAGCTGTTCGGGCAGGTGCAGGACGCAATCACCGTCGTGAGTTTCGCCGCTGGACTGTTGGTCTATGCGCCGTGGCTGATCCTGCTGCTCGCGATTGCATTGATTCCCGCCTTCGTCGGCGAGGCCCACTTCAACGCGCTGGGCTATTCGCTCAACTTCCAATGGACGCCCGAGCGCCGGCAGCTGGAGTACATCCGGCAGATGGGCGCCAGCGTGGAAACGGCGAAAGAGGTGAAGATCTTCAACCTCAACCGCTTCTTCATCACCCGGTTCCGCGAACTCTCCAGCAAGTTCTTCGCCGCCAACCGCGCGCTGGCACGACGTCGCGCGCTCTGGGGCACGCTGCTCGCCGCGCTGGGCACGATGGGCTATTACGTGGCGTATGCGTACATCGCCTGGCGCACGGTGCGTGGCGACTTCAGCATCGGTGACCTGACCTTTCTTGCCGGCAGCTTCCTGCGGCTGCGGCAGTTGCTAGAAGGTCTGTTGGTCGGTTTCTCGCAGGTCGCTGGACAAGCGCTGTACCTCGACGACCTGTTCTCGTTCTTCGAGATCAAGCCGGAAATCCAATCGCCCGCCAATGCGCTGTCGGTGCCGCAGCCGATTGCGCGCGGCTTCGTGTTCGAGAACGTGGGCTTCCGCTACCCCGATGCGGAACGCTGGGCACTGCGCGGGCTGGGCTTCGAGCTGCGAGCAGGCGAAGTGCTGGCGCTGGTCGGCGAGAACGGCGCCGGCAAGACGACGCTGGTGAAACTGCTCGCGCGCCTGTACGACCCGGACGAGGGCCGCATCCTGCTGGATGGCCGCGATCTGCGCGAGTACGACCTGGACGACCTGCGCGCGAACATCGGCGTGATCTTCCAGGACTTCGTGCGTTACCACCTGACCGCGGGCGAGAACATCGGCGTCGGGCAGATCGACGCGATGTACGACGCCACGCGCATCCGTGAGGCCGCGCGGCGGGCAATGGCCGACCAGGTGATCGAACCCCTGCCGCACGGCTACGACCAGCTGGTCGGCCGGCGCTTCAAGAGCGGCGTCGACCTGTCCGGCGGGCAATGGCAGAAAATCGCGATCGCCCGCGCGTACATGCGTGACGCGCAGGTGATGATCCTCGATGAACCGACGGCGGCGCTGGACGCGCGCAGCGAGTTCGAAGTGTTCCAGCGCTTCAAGGAACTCTCCGAAGGCAAGACCGCGGTGCTGATCTCGCACCGGTTCAGCAGCGTGCGGATGGCGGACCGGATCCTGGTGCTGGCCGAAGGTCGGCTCGAAGCCAGCGGCACTCACGTGGAATTGCTCGCCCAAGGCGGACGCTATGCGGAATTGTTCGAACTGCAGGCGGCGGGCTATCGGTAGGGCGGGTCTTGACCCGCCGTCCTGATGGCGACGATGGATCGACCCGCAATGCTGATGGCGATGATGGCGGGTCAAGACCCGCCCTACGCAACTCCTTCCCGACCTGGGCCAAGGTCGGTATTCAGGAGCAGCGACATGAACCGATTCATCCGTTGCGCTGCCGTCACCTGCCTGCTCCACCTGCTGCTGGCCTGTACCGCGCGTCCGCAAGGCAGCGAAGACGACGACTACGACACCGGTGCGTCCCGACCGATGCCGGCGCGCGAACTCCCCAGCACCCTGGGCGACATCCGCGTCACCATCGTTGCTGGCGGCCTGGAGCATCCCTGGGCCGTCGCGCTGTTACCGGATGGCGGCTTCCTCGTCAGCGAGCGACCCGGGCGGTTGCGTCGCATCGATGTCGACGGTTCGATCAGCGAACCGCTGAAGGGCCTGCCACCGGTGTATGCGCATGGCCAGGGCGGCCTGCTCGACGTCGCGCTGGCACCGGACTTCGCCACCAGTCGACGCATCTATTTCAGCTATGCCGAATCCGGCGATGGCGACACGGCGGGAACCGCGGTCGCGCTGGCGACGCTGGGCGATTCCGCCCTCACCGACGTGCGCCGCATCTATCAACAGCAACCGAAACTGGTCGGACCCAACCACTTCGGGTCGCGCATCGCCTTCGACCACGATGGCCACATCTTCATCAGCCAGGGCGAACGCAACGACCGGCCCACGGCGCAGAAGCTGGACATGCTGCAGGGCAAGCTGGTGCGCCTGAATCTCGACGGCAGCATTCCTGCGGACAATCCGTTCGTGGGCCGGAAGAACGCGCGGCCGGAAATCTGGAGCTACGGGCATCGCAATTCGCAAGGCCTGGCCGTGGATCCGCGAACTGGCACGCTGTGGGAAAGCGAACACGGCCCGCGCGGCGGCGATGAGATCAACCTGCCGCGGCCGGGCAGGAACTACGGCTGGCCGATCGTCACGCTCGGCATCAACTATTCCGGCCTGCCGATTCCCGAAGCAGTGGGAACATCGGCGCCGGGCATGGAACCGCCGCACCACTACTGGGCGGTGTCGCCGGCGTTGTCAGGCATGGCGTTCTACGTCAATCACGCCCAGTCGAGATGGAACAACAGCTTGTTCCTCGGCGCGTTGGCCGATGGCAGCCTGATCCGCCTGTCGCTGGCGGGCGACACGATCATGGGCGAGGAACGACTGCTGCGCGAGCTGGGTGCGCGCATCCGCGACGTCCGGGTGGGCGTCGATGGCAACCTCTACGTGCTCACCGATGAGGGCGATGGAAAACTGCTGCGGGTGGAGCCGCCGCGCAGCACGGAATGACGCGACGGCTGCGTGCACCGACGTCACCCGGACTACCGGGCGACGTCCGATGGATCTTCACGGTATCTCTTGTTGCGTCCTGGAATCAGAGCTTCAATGCACCCGCATCGACGATGGTCTTGCCATCCATCGTCACCGTGCTTCCGGGCAGGAACGCCACGAGGCTGAATGGCACCGAGTTGTCGCCACCCGCCCACATGTTGAACCCCGTGCCAACGGTGACCGCGCCTGCAGGCACCCAGGTACCCACCATGCTGGTGGCGGGCAGGCTCACGTTGGGATTGATGCCGAAATCGACGAAGGCGAAGTCGTTCTTGCGTGCGTCGTCTACGGCGTCGTACTCGGCCTTGTAACCCTCAAACCCGGGGCCCGATCCGCTGATCGCGGTGACCTTGCCACCGACGACGGTGAGGGTCAGGTTGTCGATCTGCTTGCCGCGGAAGAACTGGTGCGAATTTACGACCTTGCCCTCGGCGCTTCCCGGGACGGGCGTGGTGTACACCTCACCGGCCGGCAGGTAAACCGATGCGGCGGCGCCACCCTGCTTGATGTCGTCCGGCGACACGACGCCATCACTGACCAGATACCTGCGCCCCTTCACACTCAACTTCAGGTCCGTGCCGTTGGGGTTGGTGATGTGCAGCTCGCCACCCGCTTCCAGCGCGCTCTTCACCAGTTCACCACGCGCCTGCAGCTGGGTGTAGTCGACGTTCACGCCGTTCCAGAACAGTTGCGACAACGCATCGGTCGACAGGCCATAACGTTGCGCGCGCCACGCCGTCGGATAGAGGTTGTTGCCCACCTCCACGGTGCGCACCTTGTTCTTCGTGAACGCCTGTGCCACGACCTCGTTGGTTTTTCCGCGCGCGGCGACACGCTTGGGATCGGCGCCTTCGAACAGGTTCTCGGTGGCAAAGTTCTGGATGGCGATGTTGACGTTGATGACGCCCGCCATCTTCATCGCGAGCCCGTCGACCTGGGTGTCGTATTTCTCCGGGACGTCGAAGAACAGTCGCTTGGCGAGCTGCTCGCTGTTGTATTCGATGTAGGGGAAGCCGCCCACCTTGCGCACTTCGACTGCAATGTCTTCCATCAGCGCGGCATCGCTGGGCAGGCCGGTGATCGCGACGACCTCGCCTTCCTTGACGGCAGCGCTCTGGGTGACCAGGCGTTGGGCGAGCTGGGCCAGGTCGACGGGCGGCGCCGTCGGGGCGGCTTCGGCCGGCGGCGTCGACTCCGGGGCGGCGGGCGCGGCAGCTTCGGCGGGCGCCTGGGTATCAGCCTTCTGGCAGGCCGCGACGGCACACAGGGTGGCCGCCAGCGCGGCCGCAAGCACGGAACGTTGCATGGAATGTCTCCTGGAGTGCCCGTTGACCGGGCGGATGAAACGAGGAAGCGCCGCAACGTGAACCGGCGGCCTGCACCAATGGCGTCCATGGTGATCGTTTTTGCCGCCCCACCCGCGTGACCCGGATGGGGGATGCGATGATCCGGCCAGCGGGAGGATGTGCGGAGGGATGAATTGATTCGTCCCCGCCAGCGGCGTAGAACAAGGCTGCCAAACGGACAAGGAATCGCCATGAAGCGCCCTTTGCTCATCGCACTGGCCGCCGCCGTTGCTGTGGGCGGCCTGCTGTATTCGCACAAGCCCAAACAGGTGGCAATGCCGAATGCTGCCCCTCCGGCGCCATCGACAGCGGCGCCCGAACTGCAGGGGCCCGTGGGGGCCACCCTGCTGGAAGGCCTGGGCAACTACCACTTCGCGATCACCACCACGAAGCCGGAAGTCCAGCGCTGGTTCGACCAGGGACTGATGCTGACCTATGGCTTCAACCACGACGCCGCCGAACGCTCCTACCTGAAAGCGACGGAGATCGACCCGGATTGCGCCATGTGCTGGTGGGGCGCATCGCTGGTGCTGGGACCGCACGTCAACGCGGCGATGGACCCGACCAACAACGCCAATGCCTGGTCGCGACTGCAGAAGGCCGTCGCACTGGCACCCAAGGTCACACCGCGAGAACAGGCGTTCATCCATGCGCTCGCCGCACGCTACGCGCAGAACGCGCCAGAGAATCGCAAGCCACTGGATGAGGCGTACGCGAAGGCAACCGGCGAGCTGGCGAAACAGTTTCCTGACGACCTCGATGCGGCGACCTTCCACGCCGAGGCGTTGATGGACCTGCAACCGTGGGATTACTACGACGAGAAGCTCCAACCAAAAGGCAACACCGCCGAGATCGTGTCCACGCTGGAATCGGTGATGAAGCGCAATCCCGACCACGCCGGCGCTTTGCACCTGTACGTGCATGCGGTGGAGGCTTCCTCCGATCCGCAACGTGGCGCTGCTGCAGCCGACCACCTGCGCACGCTGATTCCCGCGTCTGGCCACCTGGTGCACATGCCGGCGCATATCTACTCCCGCGTGGGCCGCTGGCACGACGCGGTGCTGGCCAACCAGGTGGCGATCAAGGCCGATGACGCCTACCTCGCCATCTGTCGCGGCAACACCAAGGGCCTCTATCCGCTGGGCTACGTGCCGCACAACCATCACTTCCTGTGGTTCGCCTCCAGCATGGAAGGCACCAGTGCGCTGGCGAAATCGTCCGCTGAGAAAACCGCCGAGAAAACCAACCTGCCCGAGCTGATGCGCAAGGACGGATTCGGTGGCCTGCAGCACTACTGGATGACGCCGTGGTTCTACCGCGTGCGTTTTGGTCGCTGGGACGAAATAGTCGGAGTCGCCAATCCCGCGCCCGACCTGCCCTATGTCACGGCGATCTGGCACTACGCGCAGGGCATGGCGGCCGTGCGCCAGAACCGGATGGAGGAAGCCGACCAGCACCTGAAGGAACTGGCCAAGCTGGCCGGCGATCCCGCGATCGAGAAGCTGACCGTGTGGGATCGCTACTCACTGTCGAACGCGGCGCACATCGCCGAGCGCACCCTCGCGGGCGAACTGGCCAGCGCGCGCGGTGATCGCGCCGCAGGCATCGCCGCCCTGCGAGAGGCCGTATTGATCGAGGACAAGATCCCCTACGACGAGCCGCCCGGCTGGCACTCCCCGACCCGACACACGCTGGGCGCGATGCTGCTCGCCGACGGCAAGGCCGCGGAAGCAGAGGCCGTGTATCGCGAAGAGCTCAAGCGGAACCCCGAGAATGGCTGGTCGCTGTTCGGCCTGGCGCAGAGCCTGCGCGCGCAGAAGCGCAGCGCTGAGGCCGACGAGGTCGATCGACGCTTCACCAAGGCGTGGGAGCACGCGGACATCAAGCTGACTGCTTCCCATATGTAGATCGGGCGCGAACGGGAACGAGGCGAGCGATCGCCTCGTTCCTATTTTTGCCGCGTCGCCAAGGGCCATTCATTCCACATGAATGCCGCATCCACAGTGCCAGACCCAATGTGCGTGTGCGTCGTCTTCGCATCGCGCTACCAATGCTGAACGCGTGATCGCCGCGTCGTGATTCTCAGATCGCGTTAAGCGCGGATCGCGCCAACTTCCCGCGTGGGCAGCAGTTGCCCTTCGCAGGTGGAAGCATGAACACGATCCGCAAACAACTCCTTGTCCGGGTGATTGTCGCCGGCTTGGCCGTCGGCACGGCCAGTCCGGCGCTGGCGCTGCAGCCGCACCACGGGCAGAGCCAGACCGAGCAACAACAAGACGAAGGGCGGCAGAAGCAGAAGAAGGAACACAGGCAGGAACAGGTGGGCGTGTCGCAGCAACGAGCTGAGGTTTCGCGCCAGGAACAGGCTTCACGAGAGCAGGCTTACCGCGAACAGCAGGCGGCCGCACGGTCGTCGATGCAGCGACAACGCGAACAACAGGCGCCTCAGGATCGCCAGCAGCAAGCACGCATCCAGCAGGAGCGTGCCGCACAGCAGCGCACCAACGAGTCGCGGCAGCGCGAGCAGCAGCAAAATGCACTGGGTCGCATGGAGCACCAGCGCGCCACGGAGCAGGCACGCACTCGCCAGCAGCACCTGGCTGAGCAGCATCGCAACGACAGTGATCGACGCCAGCACGAGGCCACCCAGCGTGAAGCCATTGATCGCCAGTCAGCTGCGCGCCAGCGCACGCAGCGCGACATCGAACAGGCCCGCATCCATTCGCAACGCAGCAGTGATCGCGCCACCCTGCAACGCCAGCGTATCCATGGCCAGCAGGTGCAGGCCCAGATGCACCGGGACGCGCAACGTCGAGACCAGCTCCGTCGCCAAGCAACAGACCGCGACGAAGCCACCTGGCATCAGCAAACCCAGCACCGTGCGACTACCCGTCACGACGCTGCGGACTCACGCCATTCACGCCAGTTCAATGCACGCCGGCTCGACTCGTGGCGCGACCAGCGCGTGGCCGCCGCGCGACGCGACGCGCGCCTGTCTGAAACCGAGCGCCTGCGCCTGATCGCACTCCAGCAGCAACGTGCCGCGGAGTATCGCCGCTACATGGCGGCGCGCCAGGCGACCGAACGCGAGCGCATCGCCGTCCTTGCGCAGCAGCAGCGCCTGCAGCAGTACCGCTACCAGCAGTGGTACTGGCAGCGCCAGCGCGACCTTCAGGCGCAGTGGTGGGCTCGCAACTACAGCTACTACAACGATCCGTACTACTACACGCCGGTGAGCTATCGCTACTACCGCGCGGGCCGCTACTACGCGGTGAACCAGTACGCCGCGGACCTGCTGCGCGAAGCCGTCCGCTACGGCTACCAGGAAGGCGTCCGCGCCGGTCGCGCCGACCGCCTCGACGGCTGGGGCAGCGACTACCGCCACAACCTGGCCTACCTCGATGCCAACTATGGCTACTACGGCTACTACGTCAGTCGCGACGAGTACGAGTACTACTTCCGCGAGGGATTCCGCCGCGGCTACCAGGACGGATACGGACGCGACTACCGTCATGGCTACTACGACGACAGCGACAACTCGTGGGCCATCCTCGGCGCCGTGCTGATTGCCATTCTTGGGTTGCAGCAGATCAGCTGAGTCTGCGACTGAAGCCAGATGCGTTCGTCAGGGCGCCCGGCGATTGCCGGGCGCCTTCGCGTCAGGCCACCCTTTCCTTTCAGGTCACAGGTTCGCTGCTTCTGGCAAGCGCGGATCGTCGCCTGCCTCGCGCAGGTGCGACGCGGCCCGCTCCGGCGGGCCAAACAGCTGCGCCAGCACGCCGCGCAGTCGCCCTGCCCTGGCGGCGTCGCGGAACATCGCGATCCATTCGTGGAAAGTGAGCCGGATCGGGTTGTGGCTCCTGACCTGTCCGACGATGCCGTACTCGCATGGCACTGCCGGATCTTCCTCCACGTAGGTGCCGAACAACCGGTCCCACACCACCAGCACGCCGGCGTAGTTGCGGTCGATGTACTTCGGGTTGCGCGCGTGGTGTACGCGATGGATGGAAGGCGTGTTGAACACATGCTCCACCCTGCCCAGCTTGCCGATCGCCTGCGTGTGGACGAAGAACTGGAACGCCAGGTTGATCGCGACGACCGCGACAACGTGGCGCGGCTCAAAGCCAATCCACGCCAGCGGCAGCCAGAACACCCACATGCCGGAGATCGGATAGGTCAGGCTCTGGCGGAACGCGGTGGACAGGTTCAGCCGCTCCGACGAGTGGTGGGTGACGTGCGACGCCCACAGCCAGCGGATGCGGTGGCTGGCGCGATGGAACCAGTAGTAGAAGAAGTCCTGCGCCACGAACAGGGCGGCGATCGTCCACGCCGACGCCGGCAGATCGAAAAGGCGGTGCTGGTAGACCAGGTAATACACACCGATCACGACCGCCCACGCGACGGCGTCGGCGGCCTGGTGCATCAGCGCTAGGCCCGCGTTGGAGAGCGTGTCGACCAGGCTGTACATCCCGGGTCTGCGTCTGTGCCAGTACCACGCCTCCAGCGCGATCAACCCGAGGAATACCGGCGCCATGCCGAGCAGGATCCACTTCTCCATCAGCCACGTTCTCCATTGGGTGGCACTTGCGATTGCAGCTCGCGTCCCATCGCATGCAGGCAGCGAGCCATCGCCGATTGCATGAAACCATGCAGCAGCAGCCATGCCAGCGGCCATGCCAGTGCATTGCTGGGCTCCCACTCGTAACGCCATTCCACGCGCGTCGCATCGCCTTGCACGAGGAAGGTCCATCGCGCATGCCCGGCGCGCACCAGCCAGCCCAGCGGTGGACGTATGCCCGAGAGGGTGTAGGCATGAAGGCGCGGCGACTCCAGCGCGGTGATGCGCTCGATCAACATCGAACCATCGCTGCTCTCCAGCTCACGCGTGCTGCCGACGGCAGGCGGCGCGTGCAGCGTGATGCGGCGCAGCCCCGGAACCGGCCCGCTGCCACTGAACATCGCCGGGAAGCGCACGGGATCCAGTGCGAGGGCAAACGCATCGTGCGGCCGCGCTGGAAGCACGCGTTCGACCTGGAGCCGGATCATTGGAGGTTCCGCATCTGAGGAGGTATCGAGCTGAGACGCCTTGAGAGAACCATACCTCAGGGTATGTTTCAACCACGCAACGGACCCTGCCCCTGAGGCACTAACCATCCTTGAGCGTAGCCAAGCCAAATCGAAGGCCTCCAGATCGCGCGGGCTTCGACTCCTCCCCAGAACCTGCTCATCCAGGACGTAGCGAAACGCAGTCGAAGAATGCGCGAAGGATGCCCAGACATCCGGCCCTTCGACTCCGCGCCTGCGGCGCTACGCTCAGGGTGAGCGGTACCTATCCAACCCCGATACCGACTCTTACAGGGCGAAGCAACGCCAAATCGAAGGCGTCCGGATCGCGCGGGCTCCGACTTCGACCAGAACCCGCTCATCATGAGCGTAGCGAAGCGAAGTCGAAGGATGCCCGGACATCTGGCCTCGCGCCTGCGGCGCTACCGCTCAGCAGCGGCACCCCGCATGTCGCGGAATCAACGTCCCGCGTCCACTGCTCACGCGGCGCGCAGCCTCCGGAACACATTCACGATGGCGTCCACGGTGCGTCGGACATCGTCCGACGTCGTCGCCCAGTTCGACACGGAAATGCGCATCGCGGCCAGTCCATGCCAGGTGGTACCGCTCAACCAGCAGGTGCCATCCTCCTGTACGCCGCTCACGACGCCGCGGGTGGTGTCGTCATCGTCACCGAACCGGACCAGCACCTGGTTGAGCGTGACATCGTTGAGGACGCGCACGCCGTCTTCGGCACCGAGCAGTTCCGCGAACTGTCGGGCCCGGTCGCAGCAACGGTCGACCAGGCCTTCGACACCCTCGCGTCCCAGCGTGCGCAACGTCGCGTACACCGGTACGCCGCGAGCGCGACGCGAGAATTCGGGAACCCAGTCGACGGCATCGCGCTCGCCGCCATGGGTCTGGATCAGGTAGGCGGCCGTGGACGTCATCGAATCGCGATGATCCTGCGCGTGGCGGACGATCGCCACGCCGCAGTCATAGGGCACGTTGAGCCATTTGTGCGCGTCGGTGGCCCAGGAATCGGCCATCTCGATGCCGTCCGCCTGCGCGGCAAGGTGGCGGCTGGCGCGTGCCCACAGTCCGAATGCACCGTCGACGTGCAGCCATGCGCCGTGTTCGCGCGCGATGGCGCCGATGTCGCGCAGTGGATCGAACGCACCCGTGTTCACGTTGCCCGCCTGCGCGCAGACGATGGTCGGGCCGGAAAGCGCGGCCATCAGTTCGGCCAGCTTGTCGGCGCGCATGCGGCCCTGGGCGTCGGAGTCCACCCGCAAGGCGGAGCGCGTGCCCAGCCCCAGGTAACGCAGCGCGACATCCACGGTGACGTGCGATTCGGCCGAGGTCACGACGTTGATGCGCGGCGCGCCGTGCAGTCCGTCGGCTTCGACGTCCCAACCGACGCGGCGCAGCACGCCGTGGCGCGCGGCGGACAGGCAGGTGAAGTTGGCCATCTGGCAACCGGTGACGAAGCCGACGCCTGCATCGCGCGGCAGGTCGAACAGATCCAGCAACCACCCCGCCGCCACTTCCTCGACCGCGGCCGCCAGGGGCGAGATCACGTGGATGCCGGCGTTCTGGTCCCAGGCGGACACCAGCCAGTCGGCGGCGAGCGCCACCGGATACGCGCCGCCGATCACGAAGCCGAAATAGCGCGGCGACCCGCATGCGGATGCGCCGCGCGGTGCCTGCGCGGCGAGCAGGTCAAGCACTTCGCGGCCGTCTTCGCCCCGAGGCGCCAGCGGAATACGCAGCGTGGCCAGCAGTTCCTCACGACTGGCCATCGCCCCGACATGGCGCGATGGCAGTTGTCGCAGGTAGTCCGATGCGTGGGCGCGTGCCCGGTCGAGGTAGCGGTCAGATCGGGACCTAAACGCTCGGCAAGATCGGGACCTAAACGCTCGGCAAGATCGGGACCTAAACGCTCGGCAAGATCGGGGCCTAAACGCTCGGCCAGATCGGGGCGTAAACGCCCCGAGCAGCAGATCGCGTCAAACGAAATCCGGTTCCACCAGCTGGCGGACTTCGCACTCGATGTCCCATTCGTCGCCATGGATGGCGAGGAAGCGCTTCGTCAGCTCGATGGCCTGCTCTTTCGAGTCCGCCTGCAGCATCGCGTAGCCGCCGACGACTTCCTTCGACTCACTGAAAGGGCCATCGACGACGGTCATCTTTCCGCTGGCGAGCCGGATGCGCACGCCATCCGAGGTCGGGGTGAGGCCGGCGGTGTCCAGCAACACGCCGGCACGGGTCATCTCGTCTATCAGCTTGCCCATGTCAGTCATGAGCTGCTCGCTGGGGACCTGGCCGGTGTTCTCGCGGACGCGGATCATGGAAAGGAATCGCATATGCAGTATCTCCTGAAGGTTTGTCCGATCCGCATGGACCGGACGATGGCAGGTCGTGGAAACCTGGTCTCGTCATGACGACGAATGGCGAGGGCGCGAATCGACACGCGGCCCGGAAAAATCCCCACGAAGCCGCACTCCGACATTGCCCATGGGTGCCACAAGGCATCGGAAGCGCGGATGAGGCAGATTGCGACGGCTCGCCCTCACCCCGGGTCAGCGGAGCACGTCACCGTTTCCGCGCGCGCTTGGTTTCGTACATGGCCTGGTCGGCTTTGTCGAGCAGCGTGATCAGGTCCGTTCCGTCGTCGGGATACAGCGACAGCCCGATGCTGGCGGCCAGTGGCAGGCGCGTCTCCCCGAAGGTGAAACTGCCACCGTGGATGGCTTGCTGGAAACGCGACGCACAGGCGGATGCTGCATCCCGACCCTCCACCAGTGACAGGATCACGCCGAACTCGTCCCCACCGACACGCGCGATCGTGTCGCTTGCGCGCGCGCCTTCGCGCAGGCGCTGTGCGAAGGCCTGCAATGCCGCGTCGCCCGCGCGATGGCCCAGCGTGTCGTTGATCTGCTTCAGTCCGTCCATGTCCATGTTCAGCACTCCAAAACGCTGGTCTTCACGCTGCGCGCGCGCCAGGCAGGTGCGCAGGCGCTCGAAGAACAGCGCGCGGTTGGGCAGGCCGGTCAAGGCATCGGTGGTGGCCTGGATGAACAGTTTGCTCGCACCCAGGCGCGTGGCATGGAACATCGCGGCGGCGATCAGTTCCGACATCAGGCCCAGCATGTTCAGGTCGTCATCGCTGAAGTGCGCGGGCTTCGAAGACAGGACCTTGAGCACGCCCACGACGGTTTCCTGATGGTGCAACGGCACGACGATCATCGAGCGCAATCCGACCCTGCGGCAAGCGTCCACGTTGACGCGCGGATCGGATTCGCTGTCCACGCAGGTCAATGGCGCCCCCGCGGCGATGCATGCGCCGGACAGGCTGTCGGCACGCGCAAGGCGCAGGCCCAGGTGCGATGTCGCCGAACCCGTCGCGGCCCGGTAGACCATGTCGTCGCCTTCGGCCAGTTCGACCACCGCGCCATCGGCGCCAGTCAGCTGCTGCGCACGCTCGGCCACCAGGTCCATCACGCGGCCCAGGTCGTGGCCCAGCTTGGCGATCTCGGTCTGGGTCCGGATCACCTCGATCAGCCGGGGATTCGCGTCTGCTGTGGTCATGGCGAAGTGCGGTTGCCCGGTACGAAGGCCAGATAGCGGCTAGATAGCCCGCCGCGCGCGTGGAAGCAAGTGGGCGGGGGCACCCATCACTTTCGCCCGAGGAGACTTCGCACCCACTTCACTGTTCGCACATCGGGTCTTCGCCGGTGCCGACGAGGCTGTTCGCGGATCACACCAGCCTGACGCGAATGCCCAGCCAACCTGTTTTCGATTTCGACCTCACCATCGTAGGCGCGAGCTTTGCCGGCAGCGCCTGCGCGCTCGCCGCCGCGCAGCGCGGCTTGCGCGTGTGCGTACTGGAACGCAAGCGCGACCCCGGCGAAAAGCTGCGCACCACCGGCATCATCGTGAAGGAAGCCGCAGAGCAGACGCTGCTGAACCAGCTGCCCGCGAAGTTCACCCATCGCGTCGAACAGGTCCGCCTGTACGCGCCCAGCCTGAAACAGGTGGCACTGGCCGCGCCGGGCTACTACTTCCTGACCACGGACACGCCCGAGGTGATGCGCTGGCTGGCGCGCGAACTGGTCGCGAACGGGGTCGACCTGCGGCTGGGAACATCGTTCACCCAATGCAATCGGATCGAAGGCGGTTGGCAAGTCGAAGGGGTTGGACGCACGCGCTACCTGGTCGGCGCCGATGGTGCGCGTTCGCGCGTCGCCGAACGCTGCGGCCTGGGCCAGGTGACGCAGTTCCTGTATGGCATCGAGTACGAATTCCCCGGCGCGTGCCTCGCGCAACCCGGCGCGTTGCACTGCTTCATCAGCAAGCGCTATGCACCGGGCTACATCGGCTGGATCGCGCAGAACCCCGGCGGGGTACAGGCGGGCCTCGCGTTGCGCCACGATCCCATCCATCCACGCGTGCCGGATATCGATGGCTTCCTGCTGCGTGTCGGCGCCGCGGCCGGCCTGCCTCGGCTGCTCCGACCCGGGCACACGCGTGCCGGGTTGATTCCGTGTGGCGGACCGGTGCTGCAGATGGCGCGTGACCACGCGATCCTCACCGGCGACGCCGCCGGCATCGTGTCGCCGGTGACGGCAGGCGGCATCCATTCGGCGTGGGAACACGGCTGGGAAGTGGGTCGCGCGGTGGCATCGCACCTGCGCGAAGGCGGACCGCAACCGGAACAGGTCGCGGTCGCCGTTGCGCCGCGTTTCCGCACCAAACGCGCGCTGCGCTGGGCGTTCGATCGCCTGCAGTTCGACTGGCCTTTCGACCTGCTGTTGCACTCCCCGCCCCTGCGCTGGGCCGCCGAGCAGGTCTACTTCCACAAGCGCGGGAGTTGAGGCCTGAGGCGGTGTGACGGGGTAGGATCGCCTCATCCACGCGATGGGACAGGCATATGCACCGCGCATCGATCCTGCTGGCGCCGCTCCTGGCCGCTGCGTTGCTTCTGGACGCACCGGCCGCACATGCGCAGAGCGATTTCCGCGAAGAGGAAATCCTGTCATCGGATCGGCCCGAGGCCTGGGCGATGAGCTATCTCACCAGCACGACGCTGATGACGTCGTTCGGTGCGATGCCGGTACTGGCATCGGGCGAATGGAACGTTGCGGCGGAACTGACGCAGATTCCCCGCCTTGATGCATCGCAGCGGCAGGTGGGGTTCAACGGCTTCAAGACCGAGGACCTCAACAAGTCCCCGGTGTTCGGTCGCGTGCGTGCCAGCGTTGGCCTGCCCGCGGGCTGGGTCATCGAGCTGGGCTATACGCCGCCTGTCCGGATCGATGGCCTGCACACGCGCGATCTTTTCGCGGCGGCGGTCGGGCGTCGGCTGGTTTCGCGCGAGCGCTTCAGCCTGTCTGCGCGCGTGCACGGGCAGCACGGCGTGGCCATTGGCGATGTCACCTGCCCCAGCAACCTCGCGGGCGATCCCGATCCGGAGCGCAATCCCTACGGCTGCCAGCGGGCGTCAAGGGACCACATCCGCCTCGACTACTACGGTGCGGACCTGACGACTGCGTGGACGCGTGCTGCCTGGCAATGGCACGCCACGCTCGGCGTCGCGCGCATGGAGCCGCAGGTGCAGGTGGACGCGATCACCTTCGACATCCACGATCGATCGCACCTGGTGGCGCGGGACACCCTTCCCTATCTGACTCTGGGCGTGTCGCGCAATGTCGGCGAACGTTGGCTGCTGGGCGCGGAGATTCTGCATGTGCCGCTGCAGGTGCGTCGCGCGGATGGCGCCAGCAGGGAAAACGATTCCCTGACCAGCCTGCGATTGCGGCTCGCGTATCGGCACTAGTCGAGGTTGCGAGCCGCCTGGATCGTCGTCAAAGCTCGCACACGGTGAGCACCGTTGATTCGTCTATGCGGGTGAACCGGACTTGCACTCGCGCGCCCGGTGTCAGTTCCGTGGACAGTTCCTGCAGCACCATGAACTCGATGGCGCCTTCGTCGAGGTCGATGCGCGTCACCCCAAGCGCGTCGAATCCAAAATACCGCCCCACCTGCCCGAACGCGGCCTTGAAGAAGCTCTCCTTTGCGGAGAAGCCGACGGTGTAAAGCGCCTCACGCAAGCCATTAGTCGCCACGGCGTCGAGTTGTGCGACTTCGTCCGCCGAAAACACCTCTTCCCGCAGCGGCGACGCGGCCAGCAGCGGCGATACCGTCTCGATGTCCATGCCGATGGCACGCAACCGTCCGGCGGGCATGACGATCACGGCGGCGCGCGATTGCGTGTGGGTGATGCTGCCGATGAGGCCATCGGGCCATAGCGGTTCACGGTGCGCGCCGCTGGCGATGTCCTGCGAGGGCAGGCCCAATGCCAGCAGCGCGGTCCGGACGAGGATGCGCCCGTGGAAGTATTCGGCCTGGCGCTTGGGAACGCTCTGGGCGATCCGCTCAGGCAGGTCGATGCCATGGGCAGCGAACTGGCCCGGATGAAAGGACGCGGCATCGAAGCCGGCCATGAACAGTTCGAGCGGTTCTCCCCGCGGCGGTCTCAGCCGGCATTTCTCAACGCCGTCGGCGAGCAATTCAACACGTTCCAGATGACTTCGGGCCAGCGTCATCGATTGCCGGTCTCCAAAAACCGCACGACGGGCGCGACTTTCATCGCGCCCGTCGTGGAAATCAGAACTTCTTCTCGACGTTGATCAGGATCGACTGCTCGTCCCTATCGTCGCCACCAAACAGACCGCGGTACTCGGCGCGCAGCATCCAGTCACGCTCGGTCTGCAGGATCCCGCCAATACCGAACATGAAGCGGCTGCGGTCCCGACCCAGGATCTCTGCGCGATACACCGGCCCACCGAGCATATCAGCGTAGCTCAACGTCACCGAGCCGGGATCCTCGAAGTCGTGCTGGTATTCCAGGCGCAGCAACGGCGAGAACATGCCCCACGACGTGCGGCGACGGAACTCGAACCGCACGCCCAGGTTGCCGGTCGTGGTGTCCACGTCCTGTTCGCCGTAATGCAGCGCGTAGACCGGATCGCCACTTTCCGTGAAGGCGTCGATCTTGGCGCGGGCCAGGTCGACGCGCAGGTACGGCGCGATCAGCATGGCGTCGGTGCGGCGCTCGTAGATGGCCGACAGCGAGGCGAACCACTGCGTGCCGTCACGGTCGCCATCGACGTGACCACCCGTGGCCGAGACATACCGGCGCGAGTCGAACGACATCCACTGGTAGCCCAGCAGGCCATCCAGGTAGAACGCGCCACCCGGATGGACGCTGCCATAGATCGCCACGCTGCGCGCGGACGCCTTGCTGCGGGTGCCGTTGTCGCCGACATCGGTGACGTCGCGGCCGTAGCCGATGCCCGCGCCGATGGCGAAGGTCGAGGTCACGTGGTAGTCCGCACCGGCGCTGATGCCGCTGGTTTCGAACTCGAAGCCATCCCCGCCGGTGCCACGCTGCGCATCGTAATCGCCGAAGGTCATGTTGCCCGAGGCCCAGATTGCAGGCCCACCGTGCTTGCCCTTTTCGCCGTTGCCGGATGCCAGGTCGGCATCCTGCGCATTGGTCAGGCCATTCATGGCTTCGTGCTCACACGGCAGGTCCGGACGCTTCAGGCGACCGTCCATGCAACGACGTGCGATCGTCACGGTGAGGCCGTTGCTGAAGCCTTCGCCATTCTCGCCGCCATGCAAGCCTTCCATGCGCTGCTGGAAGTTGCCGATCTGGCTGTTCGCGAACCTGCGCGCCGCCGTCGTCTGTGCTGCCAGCAGTCCGGCCACTTCCGGATCATGCGACGGGTCCGGACGTTCGGTCACGGTGATGGTCACATCGGCCGGAGTAGACGTCGCGAACACATTGGCCAGCGTGTAGCTCACGTGCACGACGCCGGTGAAGCCAGCGGTCGGGGTGAACTTCAGGCGGAACTGACGATCGGCGTGGCTGCCGCTCTCGGTGACCTGCGTGGTGCCCGCCGTCGCCGGCGACACCGACACAACGGCCGCCGCAGTGAACGGACCGCCCGAGGCACCCGGGTTCAGGTCGACGAACGCCGGCACGCCCTGCATCGTCGTCGCGGTGTGCGCCACGGCGACAGGCCTGGGGGTGATGATGATCGTCGACGTGATCGGAGCAGAAGCACCAAACGCGTTGTTCAGCGTGTAGGTGACCGACACCGTTCCCGAAGCCGTGGCAAGCGACGTGTACGTCACCACGGTGCCGCTGACCTGTAGCGTGCCATCCGCCGGAGCGGACACCACCGTGATGCCGGTGAACGGGCTGCCGGTTGCGCCGGTGGCCGCGTCGAACGACACCGCCTGCCCCGCCAGCGTCGACACGCTCTGCGGCACGCCGGTGGGAACCGGCAGTGCGAGGACCGTGATCGTCACTGTAGCGACATTGGAAGTACCGCCCGGACCGATTGCCGTGTAGGTGAAGCTGTCGGTACCGAAGAACGCTGCGTTCGGCGTGTAGACGATGTTCAGTCCGCTCACGACCGCCGTGCCGTTGGCCGGCGCCGATGCCACCGCCACGGAGCTGATGACGCCCGTGTCGTTTGCAGTGATGGGCACGGTGACTGCCGATCCTGCATTGGTTGTCGCCGCATCGTTGGCCGCAACCGGTGCTGCGTCGATGATCGCGACCGTGTAGGAACGCAGACCGTCGTAGCCGAAGCTGTCGAGCGCGGTGATTTCGAACGTGAAGCTGCCCGCCGCCGTAGGTGTACCTGTGAGGTTGCCCGCGGCATCCAGGCTGACACCCGTGGGCAGCGCGCCGTTCGTGACGGTGTAGCTGTAAGGCGCCGTGCCGCCGCTGGCGATGATCGTCTGGCTGTAGGCCGAGCCGGTAGCACCACCGGGCAGGGTTGCCGGCGCGAGCGTGATCGTCGGCGCGGCAATTGCCAGTGTGTACGCCTGCGAACCGGTGAAGCCGTTCGCGTCCGTCGCCTGCACGGTGAAGTTGAAGCTGCCCGCCGAGGTCGGCGTGCCCGAAAGCACACCGGTCGTCGACAGCGACATGCCGGACGGCAATGCACCCACCTGCAACGCGAACGTGTACGGCGAGGTGCCGCCCACGGCCGTGATCGACTGGTTGTAGGCCGAACCAACAGCGCCGCCAGGCAACGTCGTGGGAGCTAACGTGATCGTCGGCGCGGTGACCGCCACCGTGTACGCCTGCGAGCCGGTGAAGCCGTTCGCATCCGTCGCCTGGATGGTGAAGGTGAAACTACCCGCTGCCGTCGGGGTACCGGACACCCCCGAAGCCGACAACGTCAGGCCCGTAGGCAACGCACCACTCTGTATGGCAAACGTATACGGCGAGGTACCACCCGTCGCGGCAATCGATTGGCTGTAGGCGACTCCGCCCGCGCCATCAGGCAACGTTGCTGGCGCCAGCGTGATGCTTGGCGCAGTGATCACAACCGTATAGGTCTGCGTCGCCGTCGAAGGCGTACCGCCACTACTGTCGCTGGCCGAGACTTCGAACGTAAAGCTGCCTGCAGTGGTCGGCGTGCCTTGCAGATGACCGCCACCGTCAAAACCAACGCCGGTCGGCAAGGTGCCGTTGCTGATCCAGAACGAATACGGGGCGATGCCGCCGCTCGCGCTGACGAATTGATCGTAGGCAACACCGCCGATGCCACCGGGCAACGTCGTCGGGCTGATCGTCACCGTAGCCGCCGCGATCACCAGCGTATGGCTCGCACTGCCAGTGAAGCCGCCGCTGTCAGTAGCGGTCACGGTGAAGTTGAACGAACCGTTGGCCGTGGGCGTACCGCTGAGCACACCGGCCGTCGACAGCCCCAGTCCCGCCGGAAGCGCACCGGCAGTGACGGTGAACGTGTAAGGAGCGGAGCCGCCGCTGGCACTCAGCGCCTGACTGTACGCAGTCCCGACCCCACCCGCCGGCAGCGATGCCGGCGTGATGCTGATTGTCGGAGCGCTCACCGTGAGCGTGTAGGCCTGCGAACCGGTGAAGCCGTTTGCGTCCGTCGCCTGCACGGTGAAATTGAACACGCCAGCCGTCGTCGGCGTACCCGACAACACACCCGCCGAACTGAACGACATGCCGACCGGCAGTGCCCCGGACAGAAGCGAGAACGAGTACGGCCCCACACCGCCGGCACCGGTCAGCGTCTGGCTGTAGGCGGTTCCCGCCGTGCCATCAGGAAGCGCCGTCGGCGTGAGAGTGATCGTCGGCGCAGTGATCGTCAGGGCATAGGCCTGATCGCCAGTGAAGCCGTTCGCATCCGTCGCACGGACGGTGAAGTTGAACGTGCCCGCCGTTATCGGCGTACCGGACAACACACCCGCCGAACTGAACGACATACCGACCGGCAGTGCACCGGACAGGAGCGAGAACGAGTACGGACCCACACCGCCGGCACCGGTCAGCGTCTGGCTGTAGGCGGCTCCCGCCGTGCCGTCAGGCAACGTCGTCGGTGTGAGCGTGATCGTCGGTGCGGTGATCGTCACCGTGTACGCCTGATCTCCGCTGAAGCTGTTCGCATCCGTCGCACGGACGGTGAAGTTGAACGTGCCCGCCGTTATCGGCGTACCGGACAACACACCCGCCGAACTGAACGACACGCCCACCGGCAGTGCACCGGACAGGATCGAGAACGAGTACGGGCCCGCACCGCCCGCTCCGGCCAGCGCCTGGCTGTACGCGGTTCCGGCTGTGCCACCAGGCAACGTTGTCGGAGTCAGCGTGATCGTCGGTGCGGTGATCGTCAGGGCGTAGGCCTGATCGCCAGTGAAGCCATTTGCGTCCGTCGCCCGGACAGTGAAGTCGAACGTACCCGCCGCAGTCGGCGTGCCCGACAAGACGCCCGCAGAAGTGAACGAAGTGCCGATCGGAAGTGCCCCGCCCACGAGCGAGAACGTGTAAGGACCCGAACCACCCGATGCTGACAGCACCTGGTTGTATGCGTTGCTGGCAACGCCACCCGGAAGTGTCGTGGGTGCCAGCGTGATCGTGGGCGCAGTGATGGCGATGGCGGCGGGGACCGAAACCGTCGCGGGCGTCCCGCCGGTGCTGTCGGTCACCTGATAGACGAACGAGTAGGTCCCGCCCGCAGTCGGAGTACCCGACACCACGCCGCTGGAAGACAGGGTCAAGCCGGGCGGCAGCACGCCGCTCGTCACGGCATAGATGTAAGGCGCGATGCCACCACTCGTGGTGTAGGTGTGGCTGTAAGGCGTTCCAACCGCACCGTCCGGCGCTGAGCTCAGTGACACCAGCGTATCGGTGTTGACGGTCAGCGAGTAGGCCTGCGCGCCCGTGAACGGACCGGTGCCCGTCGAACTGTCGGTGGCAACGATGCTGAAGTTGAACGTGCCACTCTCCGTCGGCGTGCCGGACAGGACACCGGCGCTGCTCAGGCTCACGCCTGCCGGCAACGTCCCGCTGGCCAACGAGAACGAATACGGTGCGGCACCGCCAGTGGCCGTGAAAGTCTGGGAGTACGCCGATCCCGCGACCGGGAATATGCCAAGGGCTGGGGGATCCACCACGATGGTCGGAGCCCCGACAGTGATGCTCACCGTCGCCGGCGCCGACGTACCGCTGGCGTTGGTTGCGGTGTAGGTGAAGCTGTCGCTTCCGGCAAAGCCGGGATTGGGCTGGTAGGTGATCGACGTACCACTGGCGATCGCGATGCCATTGGTCGGGGCGCTGGCAACGGCGACCGAGCTCGGCGTACCGCCAGTGACATTCAGCGTGATCGGATTGGCGCCACTGCCGTAGCCCACCGTCGCCGAAACGGCGTTCGCGATCGGCACCAGGTCGGAAATGTTGATCGTGTAGGCATTGGTGACTGTGTATGGACCGGTACCGCTGCTGCTGTCGGTCGCCGTGACGGAGAAGCTGAAGCTGCCCACAGTCACCGGTGTGCCGCTGAGCAGGCCGCTGGAACTCAGGCTCAGTCCAGTGGGGAGGGTCCCCGCCGTCACTGCGTAGGCATAAGGCGCAATGCCGCCGCTAGTCGCGAGCGCCTGGCTGTACGCCGTGCTCAACGTGCCATCAGGCAGCGTCGATGGCGACAACACGAGCGTCGGTGCGCTTACCGTCAGCGAGTAGGCCCGTGAACCAGTGAACGGCCCCGAGCCGGTCGAACTGTCGGTTGCAGTGACCGTGAAGTTGAACGTGCCGCCCGATGTCGGAGTACCCGAAAGCACGCCCACGCTGCTCAGGCTCATCCCGGCAGGAATCGAACCGGCCGTGAGCGAGAACGAATACGGCGCAGTGCCGCCGCTGGCGCTGATGCTCTGGTTGTAGGCCGCACCCACAGCGGCCGTCGGCAACGTCGCCGGAGACACACTGATGGTCGCCGCGTTGACGGTCAGCGAATAGGCCTGCGAACCGGTGAACGGTCCCGCGCCGCTCGAACTGTCGGTCGCGGTGACGGTGAAGTTGAAGGTGCCACCGGCCGTCGGCGTACCCGACAAGGTGCCGTCGCTGGCCAGGCTCAAGCCGGCCGGCAACGCGCCAGCGGTGACCGCGAACGAATACGGCGCCGCGCCGCCACTTGCAGTGATTGCCTCGCTGTACGCAACGCCTGACGTGCCATCGGGCAGCGTCGCCGGCGCAACGACCACGGTCGGCGCGCTGACAGTGATGCTCACCGTCGCCGGTGCGGACGTACCGCTGGCATTGGTCGCCGTATAAGTAAAGCTGTCGGCACCCGCGAAGCCAGCGCTTGGCGTGTAGGTGATCGACGTGCCACTCGCAATGGCGGTGCCATTGGCTGGCGCACTGGCAATCGCCACCGAACTGGGCGTACCGCCCGTGATGTTCAGCGTGATCGGATTGGCACTGCTGCCATAGGCGAGCGTGGCCGAAACCGCGTTCGCCACCGGCACCAGGTCGGCGATCGTGAGCGTGTAGGCATTGGTCGTGGTGTACGGACCCGAGCCCGTGCTGCTGTCGGTCGCGGTAACGGAGAAACTGAAGGCCCCGAATTCTGTCGGCGTGCCGCTGAGGACGCCAGTCGCGCTGAGCGTCAGGCCCGCAGGCAATGCACCCGCAGTCAGCGCATAGCTGTAGGGCGCGCTACCACCGCTGGCCGTGAACGTCTGGCTGTAGGCGGTGCCGATCGTGCCATCAACAAGCGGCCCCGCTGCCGGTGCAAGCGAGACCGTCGGCGCGGCTATGACCAGTGTGTAGGCCCGCGAGCCAGTAAAGCTGTTCGCGTCGGTCGCGGTGACGGTGAGGTTGAACGTGCCACCGGCCGTCGGCGTGCCCGACAGCGTGCCAGCGGACGACAGCGTCATACCGCCCGGCAAACTGCCCGCCGTGATGGCGAAGGAGTACGCCGCCGTGCCGCCACTGGCCGTGATGGTCTGGTTGTACGCAGACGCGACGGCGCCATTGGGAAGCGTTGTCGGCGACAGCGTGATCGTCGGCGGCGGAGCGATGACGACCGTGTAGCCGCGGTTCGCGGTGCAGGTATTGGCATCGGTCGCCTGCACGGTGAAGTTGAACGTGCCCGAGGCCGTCGGCGTGCCCGACAGCGCCCCGCCGGCACTCAACGTCAGTCCGGTCGGCAGTGTCCCGGAGGAAAGAGAGAATCCGCTGGGAGGCGTGCCTCCGGTGGAAGCCACCGTCTGGGAGTACGCCAATCCGACCGTCCCGCCAGGCAGGCTGGCCGGGGTCACTACCAGTAGCGACGGCTGCGTGACCGTTCCGGTCGCGCTCACCGAGTTCAGGACGTTGTCGGTGACGGTGACGGTATAGGACTGCGCCGTAAGCCCCGAAGCAGTCGCCGCCGAGCCACCACTGGGCGCCCACGAATAGATATAGGGCGACGTGCCTCCGGACGCGGTGACCGTCAGGCTGCCATTGCTCCCGCCGTTGCAGGACACGTTGGTGGTGGACGTGATCGAGGCCGCAAGCGCCTGAATAACGGTCAGCGCGTAGGCCCGGCTACCGGTATGCGGCGCGCCCGTCCCCGTGCTGCTGTCGGTCGCGGTGACGGTGAAGTTGAAGGTGCCGCCGGCCGTGGGCGTTCCGGACAGGGTGCCGTTGGAAGCGAGCGTCAGTCCCGCCGGCAACGCGCCGGCCGTTACCGTGAAGCCGTACGGCGCGATGCCACCGCTTGCGGTCACAGTCTGGCTGTACCCGGAGCCAACGGCGGCCGCCGGGAGCGTGGTGGGCGAAACAAAGATCGTCGGCGGAGCCGATACCACGGTGTAGGCGCGGGTACCGCTGAAACTGTTCGCGTCCGTCGCACGGATGGTGAAGTTGAACGTGCCCGAAGCCGTCGGCGTACCGGTAATTGCGCCCGAGCTGGTGTTGAGCACGAGTCCGTTCGGAAGCGCGCCTGCGCTCACGGCAAACGTATAGGGCGCGGTCCCGCCACTGCCACTGGTGGTCTGGCTGTACGCCGCCCCGACAGTCGCTCCCGGCAACGTGGCCGGATTGACCACGATGGTCGGCGGCGCGACGACGGTGATCGTCACGCTCTGCGCGATGAAGTGATCACCGCCAGTGGAAATGGTAGTGCTGTCGTCAAGCTTCAGCGAGAACGTGAAGGCGCCAAGCGTCGTGGGCGTGCCGGAAACCACGCCGGACGAGTTCATGCTCAGCCCGGTCGGCAAGCTGCCGGACTGGATCGAAAAGGCGTACGGCGCGGTGCCGCCCGAACCGGTGAACGTGAGGTTGTAGGGGATGCCCTGGGCGGCGTTCGGCGGGACATCGGGCGTGATGTTCAGCACCGGCGCGGGAATGTTGACGGTGTAGGACTTGGTGGCCGTCAGGGGCGTGACCGGTGTCGAATCGGTGACCAGGATCGAGAACGTGTGCGGACCGGACGCCGTCGGAGTACCTGAGATCGTGCCGCCCGTTGAAAGCGACAGCCCCGGCGGCAACGTGCCGCCACTGAGGGCATAGGAGTAAGGAGCAGTGCCGCCGCTGGTGGTGAGGGTCTGGTTGTAGGCCACCGAGACATTCGGCGTCGGCAGGCTCGCCGGACTTACCGTCAACGGCGATGTGGCCGGCGCGATGGTGATGTTGAAGGTGACCGTCGAGCCGTCATCGGAATCGGTGGCCTGGAAGGTGTCCAACAACGCACCATCGCTGTTGTTCGCATAGACCAGCGCGGCAATGTTGGTCGGCGTGCCGTAGGAGACCGTGCCGTGCGCGGCAGTCGGGACGGGGAACTCGAACCCGAACAACGAGCACTCGAAGGTTGCCGTGCCGCCCGCAGGAATCGAGGCCGTCTGCGGCGACGAGCACACGGCCCATGCAGGCCCTGCCCCCAGCACCAGCAGGAAGAGCGCGAACACACCGCGCATCCAGGCCCCTACCCCATGCCGCTTCGACTGCCGGCGCCCGACGCTGATCCCAGACTGTTCCATGCCCATCCCCTGTGTTGCTCGTGGTGTCCACGCTCGCGAAAGCAGACACGCCATTTTTCAGGCTACAGATCGCAGCCCTGCCCCGCACCCCCGAAACCAGGGGTGCCACGCGTGGTCGCCCTTACCGGCAACCGCGATCGATATTTACTTGCTTACCGTATTCCCCGCCCATCCAATGGCTCCTGGCGATGTCTTGTGACCCGCCGTCGCACCGGTGATGTCCCGGTGGATGACTGTCCGTGTCTCGTGAGGCCGGTCGGTTTTGGCCGGACTGCTCTGTGGGAACGGATTCAAGCAGCAAATCAGGCCAATGGATAGTGCAACCTCGAAAACCCGGGAAGTGACCAAATGCGCCTATTGCCAATTGCCGGAACGTGGCAGACAGTCGCAACCGCGCTCCAGGCGGTGGCGCCTCAACCAGAGGACGGACAATGAGTGAATACTTCATCGGGCAGATCATGCTCACGGGGTTCGGTTTCGCGCCAAAATATTTCGCGCTCTGCAACGGACAGTTGCTGCCGATTGCCCAGAACCAGGCGTTGTTTTCGCTGCTTGGCACGCAGTTCGGCGGAAACGGAACTACCAACTTCGCCCTGCCCAACATGATGAGCCGCGTTCCGGTCGGAGCTGGCTTCTCATCGGTGGATCCCGGCTGGCAACCAAGCCAGGTCTCGATGGGTGAGGTCGGCGGCGTGGAGAACGTCACCCTCAACCAGACCAACCTGCCTGCGCACACCCACCAGTTCCAGGGCACCGCTTCCGCAGGGACCTCCCGTAACCCAGCCGGAAAAATCTACGGAACCAGCACCGCTGCGATCTACGCATCGCCCGGGGCCACCGTCCCGCTGGATCCTTCGACAGTAGCTCCGGCGGGCGGCACACAGCCGCACAGCAACATACAGCCGTACGAGACGATCAACTTCACCATCGCGCTTCAGGGCATCTTCCCATCGCGCAACTGATGCGCGCCCTGTCGTTCCGACCACATCCTTTCTGGAGTTGAATCATGAGCCAACCCTTCGTCGGAGAGATCCGGTTGTTCGGTTTTTCCCGTGTTCCCAATGGCTGGCAGGCGTGCGATGGCAGCCTCCTGTCGATCGCGGAGTACGAAGTCCTGTTCACCCTGCTCGGTACCACCTACGGCGGTGATGGGCAAACCACGTTCGCCGTGCCCGACATGCGCGGCCGCTTGCCGGTACACCAAGGCCAAGGACCTGGACTGAGCAACTACGTCATTGGCCAGTCCTCAGGCACCGAGACGGTGACGCTGCTGGGCACGCAGATGCCAGCGCATTCGCACTCGATGGTGGCTACCAGCGCGGCCGCGTCGGCAACCGCGCCCGCATCCAATCTGCTGCTTGGCGCACCCAGCGGCGACGCGATGTACGTGACCAACCTGACCGGGGCTACTCCTGTCTTGATGTCGCCGCAGTCGACATCGAACGCCGGCGGCACCCAGCCACACGACAACCTGATGCCGACACTAACGGTGCAGTTCTGCATTGCCTGGGCGGGAATCTACCCGTCGCAGGGCTGACCGTCGTTGCATTGCCAGCCGCGCCTTCATGGCGCGCTTGCACCCACCTCAAGGAGCATCACCGTGACCGAACCCTTCATTGGCGAAATCCAGCTGTTCGGCTTCAACTTCGCGCCACGCGGATGGGCCTTCTGCAATGGCGCCACCCTGGCCATCCAGCAGAACACCGCCCTGTTCTCTCTGCTCGGCACGCAGTACGGCGGCAACGGCCAGACCACGTTCCAGTTGCCCAACCTGGCCGCGCGTTCGGCCTGCAACCAGGGCCAGGGGCCAGGGCTCACTCCGCGCAGCATTGGCGAAACGTTCGGGACAAGCACCGTCACCTTGACGACCAACGAGATCCCATCCCACCAGCATCCCTTGCAGTTGTACGCACAGAACAATCCGTCGTACCGCGCCAGTGTTCCGGCGGCGGGGAATGCCGTGAGCAATCCGGGCACCACCTCGCCCTTCGTTCTCAGCGGCACGCCAGCCGGGTTCAGCCCGACTGCCATCGGACCTGCCGGTAACGGCCAGCCACACGTGAATACCCAGCCCTACCTTGGCGTGAACTTCTCGATCGCGCTGCAAGGCATCTTCCCCTCGTTCCCTTAACCATGGTCACGACGCCGCCACTGCTTGCGTTCCCCGTGAACGGTGGCGTCGACCTTTCGGTTCCCGAAGCACTGGCGGCGCAGGCGTTCTGCCTGCGCCCCGCCATCTCATCCGACCTGCCTTTCCTCCGGGATCTCTATGCCGGCACGCGCGAACGCGAGCTCGCGCAGACAGGATGGCCGGTCGCCGCGCGACGCGCCTTCGTCGACAGCCAGTTCGCGCTCCAGCACCAGCACTACGTCCACCACTATCCGCAAGCGGATTTCCTGGTGCTGGAACAACGCGGCCGTGCCGTGGGCCGCTACTACCTCGACCGCTGGGTGCAGCCACCAGGCGAGGATGCAACCGGCCCGTCGGGCTACTTCCTGCTGGTCGACATCACGATCTCCCCGGCACTGCGAGGCCGCGGCATCGGCACGGCACTAATCCGCCACAGCCAGCTACAGGCGTCCGCCGCAGGCGTGGGCATGCAACTGCACGTGTACCACCACAACCCCGACGCCCGCCGGCTCTATCAACGGCTGGGATTTGTCATCGTGGCGGACGAAGGCCCCTGCCAGCGCATGCACTGGCCCGACGACTCGGCCTGAGTCGTCAACCCGGCCTTAGGGCAGGAATCAATTGAACACGGCCTGGTACAGGAAACCCTCGCGTTCGCGTGCCACGGGCACGAGGAATATCCCGACATCGCCGATGCGCGGATGCCGCATCCGGTAGATCTGCTGCGGAAAAAGGAACGACGAGGAATTACGGAACAGCAGCGAGAACGGTGCGCGCGCGCCAATGATCTGCGGCGCCTGCATCGCACGGGCTTCCACCAGTACGAAGGGAACTTCGCCATCGTTCAACGCCGCGGGGAACGTTTCGTTGACGTGGCTGGCGAAGTCGTCGAGTGTCAGCAGATCCATGTGCGCTCCTTGGGGAGCGCACATCGTCGTCGTCCCGGCAGCCTGGCGCAAGCATCCCGCTGCACCGGATCAGATCACGCCAAGACGGCAAGACGGTCGCGCAGGACTTCCAGGCGCAGGTCAGCCGCGCCACCGGGCGAAACACGCGCTTCCAGGCTGCGCTGCGGATCACCCTGCTCCCATCGCGTGGGGTCAGCGGCCTGCCGGTAAGCGTCGCGGAACGGCATCCCTTCACGCGCGAGGTCCACGGCTAGGTCCGTCGCGTACATCGACGGATCCAGCGCGGCGCGCATCGCATCGGTCTTCCACTCGAGGTTACGCAGGAGGTCCGGCAGGAGCTCCAACGCGCCCAGGCCACGATTGAAGGCGTGGAAGATCGCCCCCTTCGAGAACTGCAGGTCGCGGTGGTATCCCGATGGCAACGACAGCAGCTGCTCGATTTCCGTACGCGCGGCGGCGGCGGCGGAATAGGTCGCGCGCATCAGTTCGATCACGTCGGGGTTGCGCTTGTTCGGCATGATCGAGCTGCCGGTCGTGTACTGCGCAGGCAAGGCGACGAAACCGAACTCCGCGCTGGTGAACAAGCTCAGGTCCCATGCAAGGCGGCGCAGGTCCAGCAGCGCCGAGGACAGCGCGTCGATCGCCGCCATCTCGAATTTCCCGCGCGACAGCTGCGCATAGGCCGCGGACACCTGCATGCGACCGAAGCCCAGCGCCTGTGTGGTGTGGTCGCGGGCCAGCGGCAGGTTGACCCCGTAGCCTGCGGCGCTTCCGAGCGGGTTCGCATCCACCCACGCGAGCGTGTCGCGTGCGCGCACGGCGTCGTCGATGAAACCTTCTGCCCACGCAGCCCACCACATGCCCGCGGACGACACCACCGCGCGCTGCAGGTGCGTGTAACCGGGCAATGGCAAGGTGCTTTCGGCCTGGGCACGGGCCAGCGCGACTTCCGCGGATTCCCGACACAAAGCGGCGACACGCGCCAACCGATCCTTCAGCCACAGGCGGGTGGCGACGAGGATCTGGTCGTTGCGGCTGCGCCCGGTGTGGATCCGGCGACCGGCGTCGCCCAGGCGTTCGATCAGGCGCGATTCGATGGCGGAATGGCAGTCTTCGAAGCGCTCGTCCAGCGCGAAGCGGCCCTCGCGGTAGTCGTCAGACAACGCGGCCAGTTCGCGCTTGATGCCATCGAGCTCGTCCGCGCCGAGGATGCCGATCTGCTGCAGGCCTTCGGCGTGCGCGCGGCTGGCTTCGATGTCGAACAGGAAGAATTCGCGATCGAGGATCACATCCTCGCCAGCAAGGAATTGCTGGATGCGCGCGTCGACTTTGACGCCGGGTTTTTGCCAGAGCAGATCGGACATCGTTTACTCCTTATCTCCTCGCCCGTCCTCGCGGACGCAGCGATGGATCTGTCATTCGTTGCGAACCGCAGTCCCCACCCAATGATCGGGATGCGTCCTACAGCGGAATACCTGCGACTTCCTCGAACCCGAAAGCCAGGTTGAGGTTCTGCAGCGCCTGTGTCGCTGCACCCTTGAGCAGATTGTCTTCGGTCGAAACCACCACCAGCCGACGACCATCGTCCGACAGCGTGAACCCGCCGATATCCACGTGGTGCGCATTGGCAATTGCGCTCACCCACGGCGCGTCCTCGGCCACGCGCACCAGCGGCTCGCCGGCATAGCGGGATCGATAGCGCGCGACCACTTCGTCGCGGGTGAATGCGTGCCCCAAGTGCAGGTTAGCCGTAATGGTGAGTCCACGAAAATGCGGCGCGACATGCGGCATGAATTCGACGGAATGGCCAAGTTGGCGCGTCACCTCGCGCTCGTGCACGTGACCCGTGAGCGCGTAGGGCATCAGGTTGTCGCGCAGCTTGTCCGGATCGTTCTTGTCGGATGGCGCGGTGCCTGCGCCCGAATAGCCGGACACTCCGAAGCACTGCACCGCTCCTTCCAGCGCGTCGAGCATGGGCGCGATCGCCAGCTGCATCGCCGTCGCATAGCAACCGGGGTTGCTTATCCGGCGTTGGCCTTCGTACCGGCTGCGAGTCAGTTCCGGCAAACCGTAGTACCAGTTGTCGTCGAAGCGATAGTCCGCGGACAGGTCGATCGCGATGGTGTCTGGCGCCACCGCGTCGAGTGCCGCGACGAATGGCGCCGCTTTTCCGTTCGGCAGCGCCAGTACCAGCGCATCGACTCCCTGCCCCGCTGCGACGTCGGGGCCGTAGGCGACGTAAGGCAAGTCGCCGTCGTAGCCCGCCTCGTGATCGCGAAGCAACTGACCTTGACGCTCGCGCGAGGAAACAAACGCGAGCTCAAACTGCGGATGAGCCGCAACTAGGCGGATCAGTTCCGATCCGACGTACCCGCGGGCGCCCACGATGCCGATGCGCTTGATGGTGGATGTCTCAGCCATGCTGGCTCAACCTTCCCTGCAGGTTCACCTTCACCGCCGGCCATTCGTTTTCGAGAATCGAGAAGACCACGGTGTCGCGCAGCGTGCCGTCGCGGTGGCGCATGTGGTTGCGCAGTACGCCATCCTGCCTGGCGCCCAGGCGCGCGATCGCCGTGCGCGAGGCGAGGTTGAACCAGCTGGTCTCGAACCCGACCGCTGCGCACCCCATTGTCTCGAAGGCGTGCCCGAGCAACAGCAGCTTGGCCTGCGTGTTGAGCCCGGTCCGCTGCACGCGCGTGGCGTACCAGGTGTATCCGATGGCCAGACGCGGCACCTTGCGGTCCAGCTGGTAGTAGCGCGTGGTGCCGACGACATCGCCCGCCGCGTCGCGCACGACGAACACCAGCACTTCGCCACGCGATTGCGCGGCCAGGGCACCTTCGATGTACTCCTCGACCGCTTCCGGCCGAGGCACGCTGGTGTACCAGAGTTCCCACAGGCGGCCCTCGGCCAGCGCCGCACGCAATCCGTCCGCGTGTTCGCGGCGCAGCGGTTCCAAGGCCACGTGTGCGCCGCGCAGTGTCGGCGTCTGACTCCATGCATCAATGGCAGGTTCTGCGCTCACGTCAGTCCTTCAGGGTCGCGGGCCGCGAGCGGCAATGTTCGACGCAATGGGCGATCTCGGCAAAGCCTTCCAGTCCGTACCAGAACACTTTCCACTTCTCTTCCTTGATGCAGCCGTCGCTCTCGGCGAAATAGAAGCCATTGACCGGATTGCCACGGCGCGAACGCCAGAACAGTCGCGGATTCTCATCGCGCATCACCTGCCACACGGCGCGGCCGAGACCTTCACCTTGCGCCTCATCAAGGACCGCGAACTTATCGAGGTACGTGTAGCCACCCTCATCGGTGAGGATCACCGCCGCGCGGTAGTTTTCGCTGACATAGGCGCGATGCAGTTTCGTGCGACCGAAGTAATCCGGGAGCAAAATGCGACCGAAGGCGGATTCGATCAGGCCACGCAGGCGATCGAGGTCCAACTGGTCCCAGCGATCCACGCTGATCACGCGCTCGCCCCGACGCACCAGCGTGCCGGAGCCGCGATGGGTGAACAGTTCCTTCGCCAGCTCGGCGGGTCGGGTGATGGAGACCGACGACGAGAGCGGCAACACGTCCAGCAGGTCCTTGATCTGCTCGATCTTCACCTTCATGCCACCGTTGATCCACGGCTGCGCGATCAGGTGCTCGTACTCGGTCGACAGGTTGATCGAATCGATCACCTTGCCGTGTTCGTCGAGCAACCCGCCGGTGCCGGTCAGGAATACGATCTTGTAGGGCTGGAGCGTCTTGATCAGCTCGTTCGCCGCCCAGTCGGCGTTGACGTTGACGATCTGGCCTTCGCCGGTTTCCGCAAGCGACGCAATGACCGGGATCGAGCCGACCTTGATCGCGGCCTGGATGCCATCCGTATCGACCCGCGTGACCTTGCCCACCAGTTCGTAGACGTTGCGATCGAGGAAATCAGCTTCGAACACGCCCGACTGGATCGATGTCGCCCGCACGCCCTGCGCCTGCAATGCCTCGACCAGCTTGAGATTTTCCTCGCGCATCACACGGCGCACCACCGCGAGCACAGGCCCATCGGTGACACGCAGATTGTTGACCGTGCGCTTCTCGATGCCAGCTTTCTTCATTTCCTCGTCGAGCTGCGGACCGGCGCCGTGCACGACGATTGGCGTCAAGCCAACCTGCTGCAGGAACGCGAGCGAAGACACCAGCGCATCCATGTCGTCGCGCAGCACGGCGCCACCCACCTTGACGATGGCGAAGCGGGACGCGTCCACTTGCGAGAAGCGCTTGAGGTATTGCTGGATCTCCTTCGCGCTGGCCATGTTGGACAGCAGTCGGACGATCGTGTTGCGCATATCGGTCATTGTCAGTCGGGACTCAGCGTGCGGATGTGCAGCGGATCGGAAGTACCCCCCGATCGCCCGTGAGGACGGTCTGGGGGGAAGTCGTCGCGTGTTGCAGATGGGCGTTCATCGATCAATGCTCCAGCAGGCGTTGGTAGTTGGCGGTTGCAGTCGCGAGCTGGTCGAACGCGACCCACTCGTCGGCGGTATGGGCCTGGGCGATGTCACCCGGACCGTAAACAATTGCGGTAAGGCCAGCTGCAGAGAACAGCGAGGCCTCGGTCCAGAAGTCGACGGCATTGCCGATGGGCAGGTCCAGAGCATCGGCCAGGTCGCGCGCCTCGAGGCGACGCTGCTCGGCACGTGCGACGTCGCCAGCCGGCAGCGGCGGACCATTGAACGTTTCGTTGTAGCTCTCGATGGCCGCGCCGCCTGGCAACGCACGGAACAGGTCGTGCATGGCTTCGATCGACATCGAAGGCAGCGGACGGAAGCCAAAGCGCACCTCGGCACTCGGCGCGATCATGTTGGCCTTGATGCCACCCTCGATGCGTCCGATGTTGAAACGCAGGCCGGTGAGTCCGCCGAAGCGCTGATGCGCCTGCGATTCGACGTGGTCCAACGCGGCGCCACCCCAGCGCACGGCCTGGTGCAACGCGCTGGCCTGCATCGCATTCGCGCCGGACGCATGTCCCGCTTGGCCGCGGAACCGCATCTGCACCGAGCTGATGCCACGATGCGCGAGCACTGCTTCACACAGGGTTGGTTCGGCGACAATGGCTTCGCGGAATCCGTGTGCCTGCGCGAGGAAGCCCGCGATGCAGCGAGCGTCGTTGGCTTCTTCGTCGGTACTGAACAGGAAAGCCGCATCGCCCTTCGTCACTGCCGCCGCCGCGAGCAATCCAGCGGCCGCGCCCTTGATGTCGCAGGCACCCAGACCGATGGCGCGGTCATCGGTAACGCGCAGCTTGTGCGGATCGGCGCTCCACGCTTCCGACGAAGGCACGGTGTCGAGATGCACGTTGAACAGGCGCGTCGGATTTCCGCGTACCGCCAGCAGCGATACCGCGCCAGCGCCGAAGTCGGTCACTTCGACGCGGAAACCCTCGAGCTGCGAACGCAGGTAGTCGAAGATTCCGCCCGTGCCGATGTCGCGCGGCGGATTGCGGGTATCGAAGGACACCAGGGCTTCCAGGTGCTTCAGTACGATGTCGAGCATTTCGTCCTCATGTGTTGTCATCCTCGGCGCTGCGAAGGATCTGCTTCACGGCGCACAACGGTCCGGCCAATGGAAAAGCGACCTCTCTGCGAAGCGAGAGTTCAGCGATTCACCTCGGCCCACAGCGTGCTGCTCATGCCGAACAGCTTGATGAAACCTTCTGCTTCCGCGACGCCCCAATCCGCGGCCTGTGCATAGGTCGCGCCCTTGGCGTTGAGGATGTGCCTGGATTCGATGGCGATCGCGCTGACCGTTCCGCCCTGCGTTTCCAGCACGACATCACCGGTGACGGTGGATTGGCTGGAGGCCAGGAACGCTTCCAGATCGGTCTTGAGCGGATCGTGGAAGAAGCCTTCGTACACCAGCTCCACCCATTTGCGTGCGACGTCGGGCTTGAAGCGGTTCTGCTGCTTGCTCAACACCGTCTCTTCCAGCGCGCGATGCGCGGTGAGCAGAGCGATCAGGCCCGGCGCTTCGAAGATGATGCGCCCCTTGAGGCCGATGGTCGTGTCGCCGGTGTAGATGCCGCGGCCGACGCCATAAGACGCGAACAACGCATTGAGCTTCGCGAGGAGCTTGTGGCCTTCGATCTTCTCGCCGTCGAGGGTCACGGCCTCGCCGTTGACGAAGCCGACCTTCACCTGCAACGCCTGCGACGGCCATTCGGCGCGCGGCTTGCACCAGCCGCGGGCGCCCTCGCCCGGTGCCTGCCAGCGGTCGATCTCGCCACCGGACATGGTCAGGCCCAGCAGGTTCTCGTTGATCGTGTAGGCCTTCTGCTTGGCGCGTACGCCGAAGCCGCGTTCTTCCAGGTACTTCTGCTCGTAAGCGCGGACCTCGGTGTGTTCTTTCTGGATCTCGCGGATCGGCGCGATGATTTCGTAGTCACCCAGTGCCTTCACGGCAAGGTCGAAGCGCACCTGGTCGTTGCCCATGCCGGTGCAACCATGCGCAATGGCCTTCGTGCCGAGTTCCGCGCAACGCTTCAGCGCCGCATCGACGATCAGGTAGCGATCGGACACCAGCAGCGGGTACTGGCCCTGGTAGCCCTCGCCCGCCCACACGAACGGCTTGACGAAGCCCTCCCAGATCGCCGGGCCGCCATCGACGGTGACATGCGAGGCCACGCCCAGTTCCGCGGCGCGCTGTTCGATGAAGGCGCGTTCTTCGGCATCCACGCCACCGGTGTCGGCGAACACGGTATGCACGTTCCAGCCGCGTTCCTGCAGGTAGGGAACGCAGAAGCTGGTGTCGAGGCCGCCGGAGAAGGCGAGGACGATGTCTTTGCTGGTCATTTTGTTTCTCGCGGGACGGGTCTTGACCCGTCGCTTTGTGGGAATGGTTTGTGGAACGGCGGGTTAAAACCCGCCCTACGACACCAATGCCGCCATGATCGCCTTCTGCACGTGCAGGCGATTCTCGGCTTCGTTGATGGCAATGCATTGCGGCGAATCCATCACCGCGTCGGTGGCTTTCACATTGCGGCGCAGCGGCAGGCAATGACTGAAGACGCCGTTGTTGGTCAGCGCCATCTTGGCCTCGTCGACCATGAAATGCTTGAACTGATCGCGGATCGGCTTTTCAGGAGCCCAGTTGCCGAAGAACGGCAGCGCGCCCCAGCTCTTGGCGTAAACGACATCGGCGCCGCGGTAGGCGCTCTCGATGTCGTGGCTCACGTTGAGCGAGCCGCCATTCTCGGCGACGTTCTGCTCGGCCCAGCCCATGTAGCGCTCGTCAAGGATGTAGTCCGGCGTCGGGCACAGCAGGGTCACGTCCATGCCCATGCGCGTAGCGATCGTCAGCGCGGAATTCGCGACTGCGGTGTTGAGCGGCTTGGGATGGTAGGTCCAGGTGAGAACGTACTTTTTTCCACGAAGGTCGGTGGTGCCGAAGTGCTCCTGCAGCGCGAGGATGTGCGCCAGCTCCTGGCACGGATGGGTGATCGTTTCCATGTTGATCACCGGCACCGGCGAGTACTTGGCGAACGACTTCAGCACGATGTCTTCGCGGTCGTACTTCCAGTCGATGAACTTCGGGAACGCGCGAACGCCGATCAGGTCGACGTAGCGGCCCAGCACCCGCGCGACTTCCGCGATGTGCTCTTCGGTGTCTCCATCCATCACCGTGCCGAGGTTGAACTCGATCGGCCAGGCATCCTTGCCCGGTTGCAGCACGATCGCGTGGCCGCCCAACTGAAAGGCACCCAGCTCGAAGCTGGTACGGGTGCGCATGGAAGGATTGAAGAACACCAGCGCGATCGACTTGCCCTTGAGCTCATCGCCAACCTTGCTGCCTTTGAAGATCGAGGCCTGTGTCAGCAGGGCGTCCAGGTCCGGGCGGGACCAGTCCTGGGTATTCAGGAAATGCCGGTGGTGGGGCTTGGCTTGCATCGCGGTCTCCAAGAAACAATCAGGGATGTCGCTGGGCCGAAAAGCAAAAAAGCCCAGCGCGAAGGCTGGGCTTTTCGTGTGTCATGCCATCGTGCGTATGGCGTGCAGCACCGTTACCCGGCCAGAGATGGCGGCAACGGTCGGCGCGCGCGCGAGGTCATGCCCGCCGCCATCCAGGCGGAGGTCATCACGTCAGCGGCGGCGCAGGTGGACTTCATGAGGGCGCGAATGCTCGCATGCATGGGAGGGTGGCGCAACCCCGGACTCATGGCGATCCGGAATCAGCAGGATGGGGCATGGCAGGCCAGCTGTCTCGACTCAGGCCAGGGGGCCTGAATCAAGGCGCGGTGGTCAGCACGCCAGGAACGGCCGGGGTGACCGCAAAGCGGATCCGCAGGCGATCGCCGGGGTCATCGGCCAGGCGCGAGCGGAACTTGGCGCCCCGGTAGACGTAGTCGACGTCGTAGGCGATAGGCCGGCGGAACTCACGCTCCACCGCCACCGTGCGGCAGTTGGTGGCGGGCGCCTGCTTCTGTTCCTGCTGGCGACGCAGGACATCCTTGAGCGCGCCCACGGCCCTCGATACCGCGCCTGCCGGTTTCTGCTCGACCGGGTCGCAGCGCTGCTCTATCCGGGTGGCGGTGAGGGTCTGGTAGACCGGCGTCACCCGCAACACCTGGGCGTAGTCGAATCGGACGTTCTCGGCCTGGAGGATGGTGTGCTGCTGCGCACCCGCCGCGCCGGCCCACAGGGCCAAACCGATCAGCAAGGTTGCCAGCAACAGGGATCGCATCATCGAAGCACTCATCCAGTCCGGCGTGCCTTCTGGGCTCGGCCGCTCAAGGGGATTGTAGGCGACTGTCGGCGTCGGCCCCTGAATCACGGCTTTAGGAGGGCAGCGTCCAAGGCCCTAGAATGACCGCCAGCCAACGCGGTAACCCCATGAGCCTGCACCTTTTCAACAGCCTGACGCGTCGCGTCGAGGCCTTCGCGCCCCTCGATCCCGACCGCGTGACGATGTACGTCTGCGGCCCCACGGTCTACAACTACGTGCACATCGGCAATGCCCGTGGGCCGGTGGTTTTCGGCGTGCTGGCCGACCTGCTGCGTCGCCGCTTCGGTGGCCTGGCCTACGCCCGCAACATCACCGACATCGACGACAAGATCAACAACGCCGCCAGCGAACAGGGCGTGCCGATCTCCACCATCACGGACAAGTTCGCCGCTGCCTACCGCGAGGACATGGGTGCGCTGGGCGTGCGTCCGCCGGACCTGGAACCCACCGCGACGGCCCACGTGCCGCACATCATCGCGATGATCGAGCGCCTCATCGCCAACGGCAACGCCTATGCGGCCGAAGGGCATGTGCTGTTCTCGGTCGCCAGCTTCGACGGCTACGGCAAGCTCTCGCGTCGCGACACCGATGAGATGCTGGCCGGCGCACGCGTGGAAGTTGCTCCGTACAAGCGCGATCCGGGCGATTTCGTGTTGTGGAAGCCGTCCACCGGCAACCTTCCCGGCTGGGAATCGCCGTGGAGCTACGGCCGACCGGGCTGGCATATCGAGTGCTCGGCCATGGCCGAAGCGCACCTGGGCGACACCATCGACATCCACGCCGGCGGCGTCGACCTGCAGTTCCCGCACCACGAGAACGAAGTCGCGCAGAGCGAATGCGCGCACGGCGGCAAACCGTTCGCACGCTGGTGGCTGCACAACGGCATGCTGAATTTCGGCGGCGCCAAGATGGCCAAGTCAGTCGGCAACATCCAGCGCGTGCACGACCTGGTACGCGAGCAGCCGCCGGAAGCATTGCGCTACGCCCTGCTGTCGGCGCAATACCGGCAGCCGCTGGAATGGTCCGACGGACTGATCGAACAGAGCGTGCGCACGCTCGATCGCCTGTACGGAACTTTGCGCGATCTGGCGGATGTGCAGGCCGACGCGCGCATTCCCGACAGCGTGGAAGCCGCGCTGGACGACGACCTCAACACGCCGGCGGTGCTGGCGGAGATCGCGCGTATCGCCGGCGAGGCGCGCAAGGTCGAAGCCCCCGCCGAAAGGCAGCGCCTGAAGTCCGAACTGGTTGGCGCCGGGCTGGCCCTGGGCCTGTTGCAGCAGGATCCAGCCGCGTGGTTCGCCCGCGGCACGACCGGTGATGACGACACGCGCATCCAGGCGCTGATCGATGAACGCGCGACGGCCAAGAAGTCCCGCGATTTCGCCCGCGCGGATGCCATCCGCGACCAGCTCGTGGCCGAAGGCATTCTGCTGGAAGACACACCCCAGGGAGTACGCTGGCGTCGGGCGTGAGACGACCAAGCCCCCCTCACCAACCCTCCCCTTCGCTGACGCGAAAGGGAGGAGCAGCAGGCACCATGAACGACTCGACTTTCCCCATCGAACCGACCACCGGCGACGCCCAGGGCGCCATCCGTAACGAATTCGCGTTCTTCAGCGACTGGGCCGAGCGCTACCAGTACCTGATCGACCTCGGCCGCAAACTCCCCGTCTTTCCGGAAGAATGGAAGGTCGAGGAAAACCGCCTGCACGGTTGCCAGTCGATGGTCTGGATCGTCGCCGAAGGCGATGCGGACAAGCTGGACTTCCGTGCGATCAGCGACTCCGCGATCGTTTCGGGCCTGGTTTACCTCGCGCTGCGCGTGTACTCGGGACGCAGCGCGCAGGACATTCTGGCGACCCAGCCCGATTACATCGCCGACATCGGCCTGGTCAAGCACCTTTCGCCTACCCGCAGCAATGGACTGGCGGCGCTGCTGGGCTTCATCCGCGACCGGGCGCAGCAGTACGCGTGATGCGTGCGGCGCCAGCCCGGGGAGCGCGCGCGCGACGCCTCGCTGAGGCGCAACTGCAGGCAACTGCCGGACACGGCCGGATGGTTCAGCGCAGCCACTTAGCTGACGGCTGCGCAACGCCCGGAGCGGGCAGCAGGTGACCGACGCCGTCGCAACGACGACGTCTTCCCTGCTCCGCAACCGCGGTTTCACCGGCCTGTTGGCGTACCGGTTGCTGGCGATGCTGGCCTACCAGATCGTCGGTGTGACGGTCGGGTGGCACATCTATGAGATCACCCATGACCCGTTCGCCCTGGGCCTGATCGGGCTGGCAGAAGTCATTCCGTATTTCTGTTGTGCGTTGTTCGCCGGTTACGCCGTCGACCACCTGCCGCGCCGCAAGCTCGGCATGGCGGCGTGCCTGGGACTGGGCGCCACGGCGCTGCTGCTGGTCGGCGTAGCCGGTGGATTCGTCCCGAGCCATGGCACGCTGACGATCTACGCCGCAATCGCGCTGGGCGGCGTGGTACGTGCGTTCTTCGCGCCGGTGAACATGTCGCTGATGGCACGCGTGCTGCATCGCCGGGACTACGCACGTGCCGCAGGCGTCAGCAGCGTCAACATGCAGGCCGGGCTGGTGATCGGCCCGGCACTTGGCGGACTGCTGGTCGCCACCGGTGGCAAGGCCGTCGCCTACGGGGTTGCGGCCGCCTTCGCGCTGTTGGCGGCGATCGCGGTGATCACGATTCGCGTCACCGAACCGCCCCCGCCTGCCGAGCGCGCACCGATCTTCCGCAGCATCGGCGAAGGCCTGCGTTTCGTCTTCAACCACCAGATCGTGCTGGGTGCGCAGGCGCTGGACATGTTCTCGGTGCTTTTCGGCGGCGCGATCGCGTTATTGCCGGCGTTCATCGCCGATGTCCTGCACGCGGGTCCCGAAGCGCTGGGCATCCTGCGCGGCGCCCCTGCCGCCGGTGCGGTGATCGTGGGATTGTGGCTGACGCGGCATCCGCCGCAGCGTCGCGCCGGGCACGTGCTGCTGTACGCGGTGGCGGGATTCGGGCTGTGCATCATCGCCTTCGCGCTGTCGAAATCGTTCTGGCTGTCCGCGCTGCTGCTGATGCTGTCGGGCATGTGCGACGGTGTGTCGGTGGTGCTGCGCTCGACGATCCTGCAGCTGGCGACGCCCGATCACATGCGCGGCCGGGTCTCATCGATCAACGGAATCTTCATCGGATCGTCGAACGAACTGGGCGCGTTCGAATCCGGCGTCGCCGCGCGACTGCTGGGGCTGGTGCCGTCGGTGGTGTTCGGTGGTTGCATGACGCTGCTGGTGGTCGGAGCGACGGCGAAGCTGGCGCCGAAGCTGCGGCGACTGGATCTTCGCGAACTGCATTGAGTAGGGCGGGTCTCGACCCGCCATCGCGAACCCGCCGTCATCCGGTGGCGGGTCAAGACCCGACATCACGATCCGGCTCGCGTCGCGGTGGCGGGTCAAGACCCGCCCTACCCGGGAACGGCTTCCCCGGTCGGTGCGGGGAACGGCAAAGACGGGTTGGACATCCACCGCAGGATGGCAACCAACAAAAAAGCCCCGCAATCGCGGGGCTTTTTCAATTCCAGACGGGCGCGTTGCTCAATCGCCCATCTGCTTCTGCAGGTGCTCCCAGCGCTCCTGCGCATCGATGGTGCGCTCGGCGGTGAGTCGGGCTTCGAGACGCTCCAGGCCGATTTCCTCGCCGGTATCGACGCAGAAACCGTAATCGCCCGAGTCCACGCGCTTGAGCGTGCTGTCGATCTTGCTGATCAGCTTGCGGTAGCGGTCGCGGGTACGCAGTTCCAGCGAGTTCTCGGTTTCGCGGGTCGCGCGTTCGGCTTCGTCGCCGACGTCACGGACTTCGTCCTTGAGGTTCTCGATGGTCTGCTTGGATTCCTCGACCAGGTCGGCACGCCACTTCATCAGGCGCTGGCGGAAGTACTCCAGCTGCAGCGTGCTCATGTACTCCTCATCGGAGGAAGGCACGTAACCCTTCGGCACGATGGGACGGCCGGTGGCGTCGTCGGTCTTGTAGTCGACGACCCTGATCGGACCGCGAGGCGCGGGCGCCTTGTCCTTGTTCGCAGTTACCGCGACGGCAACCTTGCCAATCGGGCGCGGGGAGACCGGCGCACGCGACGGGGTCGGGGCCGGAGCCGCCTTGCCAGCCGTCGGCGCCTTCGCGGCGACCGCCTTGGCAGCAACCGGCGGCTTGGCAGCGACCGGCGGCTTGACTGGGGCCGGCGCGACGGCAACGGGGGCCGTTTTGGTCGCCGGACGCGGCGCAGGCTTCTTGACAACGGTCGGCTTGGCGGCGGGTTTTGCTGCCGGCTTGGCGACAACGGCCTTGGTCACCGGCTTCGCGGCGGCGACGGACTTGCCGGCCACCTTCGCAGGTGCCTTGGCGGGTGCCTTCACCGGGGCTTTTGCCGCGCTCTTTGCTACCGGCTTGGCCGGTGCGGCCTTCTTGGCAACAACCTTCTTCGCGACTGGCTTCTTGGCTACCGCCTTCTTGGCGGCGGGCTTGCTGGCCACCACCTTCTTTACTGCCTTGGAAACAGCGGGCTTCTTGGCCGCGGTCTTCTTGGGGGCGGCCTTCGCAGCCGGCTTCTTGGTGGCCTTGGCGGCCTTCTTCGCGGGTTTCTTCGCTGCCACGAGCGGCGTGTCCTCTGGTTACTGCTAGCTGTTTGCTGCGGCTGGTTCGTCCCTGACAGGTCCGGGCCAAGCGTGTCGGCCTGCCCGGAGGACTAGGGTTGGGCCGCTGGTCGAAAAAAGCAACGTGCCTTTCTACCCTGCGGCGATCCGTCGCCCTGTATCTGGAAAGCGCGCTGTTATACCCTGCCCCGGCTACTGCGGCAACCGCACTCGTGCACTTGCGAAATCGGGTGAATCCCGCGCCACTCGTGCGCCCTGACGGGTGCTGTAACCATGGAACCACGCTACGCCAACGATGGCCGGGCCAGTAACCGCCTGATGGCATGAAGGAATCGTGATAGGTCGACTGCTCATCGCAATGCTGCGCGGCTACAAGCGCTGGATCAGCCCTATGCTGGGCCCAGCCTGCCGGTTCCATCCCACCTGCTCGGTCTACGCGATGGAAGCGATCGATCGTTTCGGCCCTATCAAGGGCAGCTGGCTCGCCGCTCGCCGGGTAATGCGCTGCCACCCCCTGCATCCGGGCGGACACGACCCCGTCCCGCCCGCCCACTGACGCAAAAAACGGACCCCACACATGTCCTCAACCCTGATCGTCAATGCCCGCCTGGTGAACGAGGGCCGCGAGTTCGACGGCGACCTGCGCATGGAACACGGGCGCATCGTTGCGATCGGCCCAGGTCTCGCGCCCAGGTCGAACGAGACCGTCGTCGACGCCAACGGCCGGCGTTTGCTGCCGGGCATGATCGACGACCAGGTGCACTTCCGAGAGCCTGGCCTCGAATACAAGGCCGATATCGCCACCGAGTCGGCCGCCGCGGTCGCTGGCGGGCTGACCAGCTTCATGGACATGCCCAATACCTCGCCGCCCACGCTGGATTCGGCGGCGCTGGAGAACAAGTACGGCCGCGCGCGCGGTCGCGCTTGGGGCAACTACGGCTTCTACATGGGCGCCAGCAACGACAACCTGGACTCGATCCGCCGCCTCGACCCGCGCCACGCGCCGGGCGTGAAGGTGTTCATGGGTGCGTCCACCGGCAACATGCTGGTCGACAACCCGGCAATCCTGGACGGTATCTTCCGCGATTGCCCCACGCCGATCATCACCCACTGCGAAGACACGCCGATGATCGAGGCCGAACTGGTGCGCTACAAGGCGCAGTACGGCGACGACATCCCGGCCTGGTGCCATCCGGACATCCGCTCGCGCCAGGCGTGCATGAAGTCGACGGAGCTGGCGATCTCGCTCGCCCGCAAGCACGGCACCCGCCTGCACGTGCTGCACATCAGCACCGCCGATGAGCTCGCCCTGTTCCAGCCCGGCCCCATCGAGGGCAAGCGGATCACCGCGGAAACCTGCGTCCACTTCCTTCGTTTCGATCGCGCCGACTACGAGCGTCTGGGCCACCTGATCAAGTGCAACCCCGCGATCAAGGACGCATCGGACCGCGAAGCGCTGATCAACGCGCTGGCGACGGACGTGATCGACGTCCTGGCGACGGACCACGCGCCGCACACGCTGGAAGAGAAGCATCGTCCCTACACGTCGGCGCCGTCGGGATTGCCGCTGGTGCAATACGCACTCGTCGCCGCGCTGGAGCTGGTGCATGAAGGCAAGCTCACCACCGCGCAGGTCGTGCAGAAGTTCGCGCATGCCCCTGCGATCCTGTTCGACGTCAAGGAACGCGGCTACCTGCGCGAAGGCTACGCCGCCGACCTGGTGCTGGTGGAGGACACGCCGATGACGGTCCACGCCGACGACGTGTTGTCCAAGTGCGGCTGGTCGCCGTTCGAAGGCACGACGTTCCATTCGCGCATCGCTTCCACCTGGGTCAACGGCGTGCTGGCTTGGGATGGCCACCAGCTCGTCGGCGACGCCATGGGGCAGCGACTGGAGTTCGATCGGTGACGCAGGCACGCGCGGTGCGGACAGCGCTGCTGGCAGCAATGGTCAGCGCCTGCACCAGCGCGGGCATCGCGCAGACGCCCACCGCGAACCCGACAGTGGTGGGCACGCCCCGCAGTGACGCGAAGGATGTGCCCGGATCGACCGACAACCGTATCGTCTTCCCCCCAAGCGCGTCGCAGGGCGCGATGGTGCTGGGAAAAGTACCGGTCGGCAGCCAGGTCACTTATGGCAGCCATCAGCTGCACCCTACCCCCTACGGCACCGTGGTGTTCGGCGTTGGCCGCGACGAGAAAGGGCCGGTCAGCATCGCAGTGGTGCGACCGGATGGCAGCAGCGACACGATCAGCATCGCGGTAACGCCACGCGACTGGCCTATCGAGAACATCAACGGCGTACCACCCTCGACGGTGAACCCGCCGCCTGAGATCGCCGAGCGCATCCAGCGCGAGCAGGTGTGGCCGCGGCGCGCGATCGCGACGACGACCGCGCCGATTTCGCGCAAAAGTTCATCTGGCCGGTGCAGGGGCGCATCAGTGGGCGCTTCGGCAACCAGCGCGTCTACAACGGCACGCCCAAGTCGCCGCACTCGGGAATGGACATCGCCGCCGCGGCCGGCACGCCGGTGAAGGCGCCCGCTGCTGGTGTCGTCACCTTCGCCAACATCGACCTTTACCTCACCGGTGGCACCGTACTGCTGGACCACGGGCACGGCGTGAGCTCGAATTTCCTGCACCTGTCGCGCATCGACGTGAAAGTGGGCGATCGCATCTTGCAGGGCCAGGTGATCGGGGCGGTAGGTTCGACCGGGCGCGCGACGGGACCGCATCTGCATTGGGGCATGAACTGGTTCGACGTGCGGATCGATCCGCTGCTGCTGCTTGAATAGGGGCAGTAACTTCTCGGTCGCTCTTCACGATCGCCCCGCGCTGCGGCGCGTTCGTATCCCTGCGGACTGAAGTCCATCGTGGCGCGGTTCGACGTGCGGATAGATCCGTTGTTGGTGCTTGAGCCGGGGCAGTAACTCCTCGGTCGCTCTTCACGATCGCGGCGCGCTGCGGCGCGTTCGTTATCCCTGCGGACTGAAGTCCATCGTGGCGCGGTTCGACGTGCGGATCGATCCGCTGTTGCTGCTTGAGCCGGGGCAGTAATTCTCCGGTCGCTTTTCACGATCGCGGCGCGCTGCGGCGCGTTCGTTATACCTGCGGATTAAGTCCATCGTGGCGCGGTTCGACGTGCGGATCGATCCGCTGTTGCTGCTTGAGCCGGGGCAGTAATTCCCCGGTCGCTCTTTACGATCGCGGCGCGCTGCGGCGCGTTCGTCATCGCCGCGACTTGAAGTCCATCGTGGCGCGGTTCGACGTGCGGATCGATCCGTTGTTGCTGCTTGAGCTGGGGCAGTAAGTCCTCGGTCGCTCTTCACGATCACGGCGCGCTGCGGCGCGTTCGTTATCCCTGCGGATTAAAGCCTATCGCGGCGCGGCGCGCTGCGGCGCGTTCGTTATCCGCGCGACTGAACGTCCATCGTGGCGCGCCCTTCGCCGGTAACGGTCGCGACGGCGTCGTGCGCGTGCAGGCTCTCGAAATGCGACACGCGGGCGTCGAAACGCTCGACGCGGGCGTCGCTGGACAAAGCGGAGGCTACGCGCCGGGCGGCGTCCTCGCAGAACATCAGGTTCTCGGCGTTGAGCCGGGCGAACGCCTGCTCGTCCTCGCGCTTCACCGCGGTCTGCACCGGCGTGCCGAGCGCCTGCTCGATCGCATCGATCAGTGCCGCCAGCGGCAACTCGTCGAAGGCCGGACGCAATTCGACATGGACATCGGCGCGACTGCGCTGGGCGTGCGGCGTGGCGGCGAGGCCACGCTCAGATGCCAGCCACTCGTGGATCGCGGAGGACAGCGGCCGGGTGTCGGCGAAATCCTCCACGAATCGTTCCGCATTGAGCTGGCGCGAGAGCGCCGCCGATGCCGGACAAGTACTGGAGTACTCGACGGCAAAGCGCAGCCCCAGTCGAAGGTGCCCATCGATCAGCGACGCGTCGATCTCGACCGGATAGCGCTTCCAGCCGGCGTGATCGCTGGCCAACGCGGGACGCAACAGCAGTTGTTCGTAACGCAGCACCAGCCGCGCGCGACCGGACAGTCCGCCCTGGGTATCGACCAGTGTCTGCAGCACGCGGCGCAGGCCTGCGGGGGTGACGGTCTCGCTCGCGAAGGCGTGCTGCAGTTCCAGGTATAGGCGCGACATGTGGATGCCGCGCGCATTGGCGTCGCGCAGGTCCACCGAAACATCGACCGATGCAGGCACGGTGATGGTGTCACCCGCGCTGGAGGTCACGCGCAGTGGCAAGGCGATGTTCGACATGCCCACCCAGTCGAGCGGGCGTGCAGCCGCGGCAGCGTCGAAAGCGACGTCGGGAAGGCGGCGGGAAGGGTCGGGGCGTGTGCTCATGCGGGCTGATGTGGGGGCATCGGGCGGGATCGCAATCGACGGCATTCTACCTGTGGGCGCAACAGTCTGTTTTTGCGCCGTTTTTTTGCCGCGGCCACCCTGCGCTCGGGTCGGTGATATCGGCCGGTTTGGGATGGTGCGTGGGATCAGGAACGGGCGGCCCGCCACGACGCCCAGAGCGCGGCAAGTCGCGCAAGCGGTTGCACCGGCTCACCCTGGGCCAGGCGGGCCAACGCAAGTCCCGTCCATACGCGGCGGGCGCGGCTGGCGGTGCGCATCGCCTGGCGAAGCTGTGCCCGCCCGTCCGCCAGGTCATGCGACCACTGCGTGACTGCGGCATCGCTGCCGACGCGGGCAAGGACCTGCAGGGGGACGGCTTCGCCCGGATGCTGCGACAGGCGTGCATGGAGCAGGCACACGATCACGGCTTCCGTCGGCTGATGCGACTGGTCCATCGACCCGAGCACACCCTGCTCCACCGTGCAGACCGCCTGCGCGAAAGGCAACACCTGGGCGCGCGCTTCGTCGGCATCAGCTGGTCGCTCGCGGCTGTCGCGCAGCGACGGCAACGCGGCGGCAAGTTGCGTCCAGCCAGCCGGCAGTTTCTGCAACGCCACGCCCAGAGGGTGCCGGCGGATCCCTCGCGACCAACCTTGCAGCTCCTCCATCCACCAGGCCAGCTTGGCCTCGCCAGGACGCGGATCAGCGCCGCCCCAGGCGGCATCGGTGAGTTCCTGCTGGAGCGTAGCCCACGCCAGCGCCGCCTCGCGCTGCGCCATTGGCACGAACACGTCCGCGATCGCCCACTCCGGCCAGCGCGCGCGCCATTTGCCGGTGAAGCTGGCGAGTCCGGTTTCTTCCGGTGCTCCGTGACCCGACGGCCCGGAGCCGGCTTCTTCGCGCTGGCCTGCATCGCCTTCGATCATCATGGCGTCGGGCACGCGGCGGGCCACGCGGCAGGATCACAGAGTTGTCCGGGCCGGTCGATCATCGCGTCGCCCCTCCACGAGAACGGATCGTCCTCGGTGAGGCGATAGCCCCACAGCGCCACCACCGATGGCATGCCGGCGGCCTGCGCGGCCAGGATGTCGCGCTCGTCATCACCGACGTAGACACAATCGGACGCGGCGATGTCGATGAGTTGCGCGGCATGCAGCAGTGGCAACGGATCGGGCTTGCGCACAGGCAGCGTGTCGCCGCCAATCAGCACCGCACAGCGGGATTCCCAGCCCAGCAGCGGCATGAGTTTCTTCGCCAGGTACTCCGGTTTGTTGGTGACGATGCCCCAGCGGCAGCCGGCTGCTTCAAGCTGAGTCAGCATTGCCTCGACGCCATCGAAAGGCTGGCCATGGCAACCGAGTTCGCGCTCGTAGACATCGAGGAATTCGCGAACCCATTGCTCGCGCTGATCGGCTTCCACGTCAGGGAAACCGGCTGCGAGCATCGCCCTGGCGCCTTTCGACACCACCGGACGTAGTTGTTCCAGCGCCATGGCGCCGCGTCCCCGCTCTGCCCGCATCCGGTTGAGGACGGCGAGGAAATCCGGGGCGCTGTCGACAAGCGTGCCGTCGAGGTCGAAGAGCGCTGCTTTGGGAAAGGTGGATGGAAGCATCGTCAGAAGAAATGTTGTCCGGAGCGCAGCGAAGGACCAGTTTTTTGTCAGTGCATGTTGATCGGGCTGCGGTGACGTTTCCTCATCCCATCTGGACGACAACCGCTCACCGGCTCCAACAGCTGTTACATCACGCCGACTTGCACGCACAAGCCAGATAGTTGACGTCGGTACGCGGGATCAACCGCGCCGCGTTGCGCCAGGGTTCGTACATCAGGCCACTCACGTCTTCCAGCTGCAGGCCAGCTGCGCGCAGCCACGCGGCCAGTTCCGACGGTTTGATGAAGTCGCGGTATTGATGCGTGCCCTTCGGCAGGACGCGCGCGATGTACTCCGCTCCCACGATCGCCAGCGCGAATGCAGCCGGCGTGCGATTGAGCGTGGACAGGAACAGGCGACCGCCCGGCTTCAGCATCGCCGCGCAGGCATTGATGATGGCTGAGGGATCGGGAACGTGCTCCAGCATTTCCATACAGGTGATCGCATCGAATTCGCCCGGCATCTCCTGCGCCAGCGACTCCGCCGACTGGAGCCGGTAATCGACGCTGACGCCGCTTTCCAGCCGATGCAGACGGGCAACCTTGATCAACTCCGGCGCCAGGTCCAGCGCGGTGACCTGCGCGCCGTTGCGCGCCAGGGCCTCGCTGAGCAGGCCGGCGCCACAACCGACGTCGAGCACGCGCGCGCCCTGCAGATGCGCGCGTTCGGCCACGTAACCCAGGCGCGTCGGATTCAGCGCGTGCAGCGCCTTCTGCGGGCCTTCCGGATCCCACCAGCGCTGCGCCAACGCACCGAACTTGTCGAGTTCGGCCTGGCTGAAATTGTCATTGGATGGCGAAGGATGACTCATGCGGCAATTCCCAGTTGAATCATTCCCGCGAGCGCGGGAGACGTTTCGCAACAACGAAGCTGGTGGCCAAGGGACACTTCCCGACCGGAAGCAGCGTCCCTGGACTCCCGCCTTCGCGGGAGTGACGAGCCCAATCCAAAGCAGGGATACGGCTCACGAAATCCTGATCGTGGCGATGCGGTCGCGCCATTGCCGCGCATTGGCGATGACGGCATCGATGTCGATGTCCACCAGCACGCGGTCGCGCAGCCTGGGTTTGCCGGCAATCCACACGTCGCTGACCTGCTGCCGGCCCGCTGCATAGACGAGCTGGGAGACCACGTGATGCAGCGGCTGGGTTTCCAGCTGACCCAGGTCGACCAACGCCAGATCCGCCTGCTTGCCGGCCTCGATCGAACCGATCTGCGCTTCGAAGCCCAGCGCCTTCGCTCCGCCGAGCGTGGCTGCGCGCAAGGCAGTCGCGGCGTCGAACGCAGAGGCGTCCTGCGCGACGGCCTTGGCCAGCAACGCCGCGGTGCGGGTCTCGCCAAACATGTCGAGGTCGTTGTTGCTCGCGCAGCCGTCGGTCCCGATGGCGATATTCACGCCGGCTTTCTGCAGCCTGCCGATCGGGCAGAAGCCCGATGCCAGCTTGAGATTGGATTCCGGGCAATGCACGACACTCACGCCGCGCTGGGCACACAGCTCGATCTCGGCATCGGTGAGCTGGGTCATGTGCACGGCGATCAGGCGATCGTTGACCAGACCGAGTCGATCCAGTCGCGCGATCGGGCGCTGGCCGTGTTTCTCATGCGACTCGGCGACCTCGTGCGCGGTCTCGTGCGTGTGCAGGTGCACGGGGACGTCGAGCTGGTCGGCCAGCATGCGGATGCGTTCGAAGTTATCGTCCGACACGGTGTACGGCGCGTGCGGCGCGAAGGTCATGGCCACCAGCGGATCGTGGCGCCACTGGTCGTGGACCTGGGTCGCGCGATCGAAGTATTCGTCCGACGTCTTCGCCCACGCCGTGGGGAAGTCGATGATCGGCAGGCCCACGCGCGCGCGGAAGCCGTGCTGTTTGTAGACCGCGGCCTGCACGTCTGGAAAAAAATAGTTCTCGTTGGCGCAGGTGGTGCCGCCGCGGAGCATTTCGGCGATCGCCAGGGTGATGCCGTCGGCCACGAATTCAGGGCCAATCACCGCGCCTTCGATCGGCCAGATGTGGCCCTGCAGCCATTCCATCAGCGGCAGGTCGTCGGCGACGCCGCGCAGCAGCGTCATCGGGTTGTGGGTGTGTGCGTTGACCAGGCCGGGGATCAGCGCGGCGTCGGGCCGCGACACGTTTTCCTTCGCCTGGTAACGGGCCCGCGCCTCGTGAATCGGCAGCAGTTCGAGGATCGCGCCGCCACGAATGGCAACGGCGTGGTTTTCGAGGACCACGCCGTGCGGTTCGACCGGGACGACGAAGCCGGCTTCGATGAGGAGGTCGCAGGCTTCGGGAGCAGTCGTCATTCGGTCTTCCTGTGTGTTGTCGTCCTGGGTGTCACGATGCTTTCCGGGATACCGGGCTGCGCGGAACAACAGCAACAACCCGGCGGATCCTTCGCCTGCAACTCAGGATGACGGTCGTGCAAAACCGCGGCCGCACGCCAGATCGTCACTTCACGCGCGAAACGTACTCGCCGCTGCGGGTGTCGACCTTGATCACTTCTTCCTGGCCGACGAACAGCGGCACGCGGACCACGGCGCCGGTTTCCAGCGTGGCCGGCTTGCCGCCGCCACCGGAAGTGTCGCCGCGGACGCCCGGGTCGGTCTCGACGATCTTGAGCTCGACGAAATTCGGCGGCTGCACGGAGATCGGGCTGCCGTTCCACAGCGTCACCACGCACTCTTCTTCACCCTTGAGCCACTTGTCCGCACCGGCCATGCCGGCCTTGTCGGCCTGGACCTGCTCGAACGACTCCTGGTTCATGAAATGCCAGTACTCGCCGTCCGAGTACAGGTACTGCATATCGGTATCGACCACGTCCGCCTGCTCGACGTTGTCGGTCGCCTTCATGGTCATTTCGACCACGCGGCCCGACTTGATGCTGCGGTACTTGACGCGGGTGAAGGCCTGGCCTTTGCCCGGCTTGACGTATTCGGTCTCGGTGATGATGCACGGGTCGTTGTTGACCAGGATCTTCTGTCCGTTCTTGACGTCGTTCATGCCCAGGGTGGCCATGCGAAAAACTCCCAAAAAGTGATCTGTAGGGCCGTGCCGCCGCGGGGCGGCGAACGGCTAAAATGACGGGCTGCGCTGCCACGGCCATACGGTCCGCCGGCGGCGCCAGAATTGACTGGTCTGACATGATACCTGCAGGACATTCCCTCTCCCAGCCGTCGGCTTCCGGGCCGCTAGCTCCAGGAACGGCCGAACCCACGCCCCTGCAGCCTCCCGGCTGGCAGCAGCAGTGGCGCGAGGCCGTGCGCGATCCGCGCGAACTGCTGGCGTTGCTGGGACTGGATCCGTCCAGCCTGGGGATTTCGGACGAAGCCGCCCGCCAGTTCCCGCTTCGGGTGCCGCGCGCCTTTGTAGCCCGGATGCGCCACGGCGATGCCGCCGACCCGCTGCTGCGCCAGGTGCTGCCGCTGGACGCGGAAATGCGGCCGATGCCGGGATTCAGCCTGGATGCCGTGGGCGACGCCGCAGCCAAGGCGGCCGATGGCGTGATCCACAAGTACCAGGGCCGTGCGCTGTTGATCGCCACGGGCAGCTGCGCGGTGCATTGCCGCTACTGCTTCCGCCGGCACTTCCCCTATGCGCAGGAAACCGCCGCGGCCAATGGGTGGGCGCAGGCTGTCGACGTGATCCGCGCCGACACCTCCATAGGAGAGGTCATCCTCTCCGGCGGCGACCCGTGGTCGCTGGCGACCCCCAAGCTGGCCGAGCTCACCCATGCACTCGCGCAGGTCCCGCACCTGCGGCGCCTGCGCGTGCACACGCGACTGCCGGTCGTCCTGCCCGACCGCGTCGACGAGCCGCTACTCGCCTGGCTGCGCGCCCTGCCCTGGCCGGTGACCGTGGTCCTGCATGCCAACCATGCCCACGAATTCGATGCCGCCGTCGATGCCGCCTGTGTCCGCCTACGCGCGGCGGGCGCGACTTTGCTGAATCAGGCAGTCCTGCTGGCCGGCGTGAACGATACCGTCGACGCACTGGTCGAACTGGGCGAACGCAGCTTCGCGGCCGGCGTGCTGCCCTACTACCTCCACCAGCTCGACCGCGTGCAGGGCGCGGCGCACTTCGAAGTCAGCGACGAGCACGCCCGGGCCCTGCACAAATCGTTGGCATCGCGCCTGTCAGGCTACCTAGTGCCACGGCTGGTGCGGGAGGTTGCAGGCGACCCCGGCAAGCGGCCGCTCTAGCCCGCATCCGACGTTGGACAGGACATGCCGCCCAAGCCCCGCAGAAATGTCGACTCCGCCACATCGGCCGATTCAGGAAATGGACGCGAGCGCCGGCTTCATGTCATAAATCCGGGCCACGGCGACCCTCGGCAGGATGCCGGTTCGTCGGCAAGCTCGGAGGGACGGGGAATGCAATTGGGCAAAGATACGGCGCTGCGGCTGCTGGTCGTTGATGACAGCGTCGAGGCCGCAGAAGCCATCGTCAGCGGCCTGCGCAATGCAGGCATCGCGGTGCGCCCTTCGCGTCCCGAGGACCTGGACGAGTTCGCCAGTCTGGTCGACGGCCAGTTGCAGGACGTCATCCTCGCATCGCAGAACGCCACGGGCGTTCCGCTGGACAAGGTCCTGGAGAAGGTCGCCGCCAGCGGTAAGGACCTGCCCGTACTGGTGCTGGTCAACGCGTTGGACGAATCGCTGCTGCTCAAGATTACCCGCATGGGCGCGCGCGGCGTGGCCCTGCGCGAGCAGATGGACCACATCCTCAACGTCGTGCGCGCCGAATGGCTCGACCTGGAAGCGCGCCGCTCGTTTCGTCGCATGCAGGGCCAGATGCGCGAGATCGAGCGTCGCTGCGACGCACTGATCGACTCCTCGCGCGACGCCATCGCCTACATCCACGAAGGCATGCACATCCGCGCCAACGCGGCCTACCTGGAGCTGTTCGGCTTCGAATCTTTCGATGATATCGAGGGCATGTCGTTGCTGGACCTGGTGGCCCCGCCCAAGGTCGACGGCTTCAAGAAACTGCTCAAGGGGCTCTCGAAGGGCGAAGCGCCACCGCCGACTTACGAAACCGAAGCCGTTACCCCGGAAGGCGAGAATTTCCCGGCGATCATGGAATTCACCCAGGCCACCTACGAAGGCGAGAACTGCCTGCAGGTCATCCTGCGCAAGCAGGAAGAGCAGGTGGACCCGGAACTCGCGCGCGAGGTCGAAGCCCTGCGCCAGCGCGACCAGGTCACCGGCCTGCTCAACCGCGCCACGTTCCTGCGTTCGCTCGAAGACGCGGTGGCCGCCACCGCCGAAAAAGCCACGCCGCACGGCCTGTTGCTGCTTGAACCCGACCACTTCGTCCGCTTGCTCCAGGAGATCGGCCTCGACGCCGCCGACGACCTGATCGCTGCCGTGGGCCAACGCCTGTCCGCATCCGTGGGACCGGCCGACGTGGTTGCCCGCTTCGGCGAGCACCAGTTCGCAGTGCTCACCCTCAACAGCGACCACGGCCAGACCGCGAAGCTGGCCGAGACGGTGCGAGCCGCCTTCGCCAATGCGGTCGTCTCCGCGCGCGACCACTCGCTCAACGTCACGATCAGCATCGGCGGCGTACAGGTTGGCGAGAAGATCGCCAACGTCGCCAACATCCTTGCCAAGGCGAACCACGGCCTGCAATCCACGATTGGCGTGGGCGGCAACCGCGTCCAGCTGTTCGACCCCGGCGCGACCGATCGCGCGGAAGAGGAACGCATCGCCGCGTGGGTGACGCGCATCCGCGAGGCATTGGCCGGCGACCACTTCGTCATGCACTTCCAGCCGCTGGTGCCGCTGCACGGGTCCCCGGACGAGATGTACGAGACCCTGCTGCGCCTGCAGGGCGAGCACGGCGAACTGGTGCAGCCGATGACCTTCCTCCCGATCGCGGAGGAACACGGCATGTTGGGCGCCATCGACCGCTGGGTCGTGGGTCGCGCCATCCGCTTGATCGCCGATCGCCAGCGCGCGAACAAGCGCACGCGCCTGCTGGTGAAGATCACCCAGGCGTCGCTCGAAGACGACAGCCTGGTCAATTACATCGGCGAACAGTTCCAGATGCATGCCGTGGACGGACGCCTGCTGGTGCTGCAGATTCCCGAGTCAAAGGTCTTCACCAATCTCAGCGCCGCCCAGAAATTCCAGGCCGCCGTGGCGCAATTCGGCGTGCGGGTGGGACTGGAGCAGTTCGGCACCGGTCTCAACCCGTTCCAGCTGCTCACCCACTTCGACGCCAGCTTCATAAAGATCGACCGCAGCTTCATGCAGGACCTGGGCACCAATCCCGAGCACCAGAAGCGCGTGCGCGAGTTCGCGGCCAAAGCGCAGGAACTGGGCAAGCAGACCATCGCCGAACACGTGCAGGACGCGGGCAGCATGACCACGCTGTTCGGTGCGGGCATCGATTACGCGCAGGGGCACTTCCTGGCACCTGCGGGGCCGGATATGGACTACGAGTTCGGTTGATTTCGGACCGACCGATGCGGTCGGATTCAGGCGCTGCCGATTGATGACGAAAAAAGCCCGCCGGTTGGCGGGCTTTTCTTTGCGGATTCGATCAGACCGGTACGGGGACCGGCATGGATCCCGCAGTGCTCCGTGTTACGCCGCCCGCTGCAGCGCGGCGATGCGTTCTTCCAGCGGCGGATGGCTGAGAAACAGCCTGCGCAGGCCATGGCCGACCGCGCCACTGATGCCGAACGCCTGGATCTGCCCCGGCAACGTGCTTTCACCATGGGTCTGCGACAGGCGACGCAACGCCGCCACCATCTTGTCGCGACCGGCCAGGCGCGCTCCGCCCGCGTCGGCGCGGAATTCGCGCCAGCGCGAGAACCACATCGCGATCACGCTGGCGAGCATGCCAAACACAACGTCCAGCACCATCACGGTGATGAAATAGAACATGCCCGGCCCTTCGCGCTCCTCGTCGCCGTTCATCGCGGCGTCCAGCCACTGGCCGACCACCCGGGCCAGCACGATCACGAACGTGTTCAACACGCCCTGGATCAGCGCCATCGTCACCATGTCGCCGTTGGCCACGTGGCTGATCTCGTGGCCGAGGACGGCCTCGGCTTCGTCGCGGGTCATGGATCGCAACAGGCCGGTCGATACTGCCACCAGGGCGTTGTTGCGGTTGGCGCCGGTCGCGAAGGCGTTGATTTCCGGGGCCTCGTAGATGGCAACCTCCGGCACGCCGATGCCGGCAACCTGCGCCTGGCGATGCACGGTCGATACCAGCCACTGCTCCAGCTCGTTGCGCGGCTGCTCGATGACGCGCGCGCCGGTGCTGCGCTTGGCGATCCACTTGGACATCAGCAACGAGATGATCGCGCCGCCAAAACCGAAGATCGCCGCCATTACCAGCAGGCCACCTTGGTTGCCCAACTGGATGCCAAAGAACCGCTGCAGCACGAACATCACCGCACTGAGCAATACCAGCACGGCCATGTTGGTGGCCAGGAACAGGAAAACGCGTTTGAACATGATCGATCGGACCTTGCCGCGTGGGGTGCGGCTGTCGTTGCTTCCCAGCGTAGATGTGGCAGGCTCGGCGGAATTCAAGAAGTCCTCCGCACGCAATACTCACAACACCTCTTCCTGCCAACTCCTGGACGGCAATTGGCAAAACCGTGACTGAACCAACTGCACAACTTCCCTACCGCGGTCGCTTCGCGCCCTCACCCACCGGGGACCTACACATGGGCTCGCTCGTTGCGGCGCTGGGCAGTTGGCTGCTGGCGCGACAGGCCAACGGACGCTGGCTGGTGCGGGTCGAGGACGTCGATCCGCCACGCGAAGTTGCCGGCGCTACGACGCGCCAGCTGGACGCCCTCGCGGCATTCGGGCTGCACCCGGACGAAACCATCGTCAGGCAGAGCCAGCGCGACACGCTGTACCAGTCCGCGCTCGATCGCCTGCTGCGCGACCGCCATGCCTTCGTCTGCCATTGCAGCCGCAGCGACCTTGCCGCCACCGCTGGCATCCATCGCCATTGCGTGGCCACGGCGCCACGCCCGGACCCCGCCATCCGGCTGCGCGTTCGCGAAGGCAGCGTGATCGGGTTCGACGATGCGATCCAGGGACACCAATCCCAGGACGTTGCGCGCGATGTCGGCGACTTCGTCCTGCGCCGCACCGAAGGCTATTGGGCCTATCAGTTGGCCGTAGTCGTCGACGATGCAGCACAAGGCATCACCGATGTCGTGCGTGGCGCGGACCTGCTGGACTCGACGCCACGACAGATCCTGCTGCAACGGCTGCTGGGCCTGCCAACGCCGCGCTACGCACACCTGCCGCTGGTGGTCGATGCGCAAGGTCGGAAGCTGTCGAAATCCGAAGGGGCGCTTCGCGTCGATCCGGGCGATCCGCTGCCCTCGCTCGCAGCGGCATGGACGGCGCTCGGGCAGGATCCTGCCGCCATTGTCCCGGGCGCCGACGTGGCCGACTTCCTCAGCCTTGCCCGTACACATTTCAACGCGGAGCAGATCCCGCGTCCGGCGCAACCCTCTGGCGCTGCAACGCAACATACACCGTTCACATTTGCTCCATAGAATGCTTTGCCACACTCGCGTCACCACGCTCTTACGGAGAAGATCATGCAGTCACGCATTGCCCTGGTTACCGGCGGTACCGGTGGAATCGGCACCTCGATCGTCAAGCGCCTGGCCGGAATGGGCCACAAGGTCGCCACCAACTATCGCAACGAGGAAAAAGCCAAGGCGTGGCAGGAACAGATGCGTGCACAGGGAATCGATGTCGTGCTCGCGCGTGGCGACGTGTCCACGGCCGAAGACGCCGAAGCGATGGTCCGCGATGTCGAACGCCAGCTGGGCCCGGTCGACATCCTGGTGAACAACGCCGGCATCACCCGCGACACCACCTTCCACCGCATGACGCCGCAACAGTGGAACGATGTCATCAATACCAACCTCAATTCGTGCTTCAACGTCACTCGCCCGGTGATCGAAGGCATGCGTGAACGCAAGTGGGGCCGCGTCGTGCAGATCAGCTCGATCAACGGCCAGAAGGGCCAGTACGGCCAGGCCAACTACGCTGCGGCGAAGGCCGGCATGCACGGCTTCACCATCTCGCTGGCGCAGGAGAATGCGAAGTTCGGCGTCACGGTCAATACGGTGTGTCCGGGCTACATCGGCACCGATATGGTGATGGCCGTTCCTGAAGAGGTGCGCAACAAGATCATCACGCAGATCCCGACGGGCCGCCTCGGCACCCCGGAAGAAATCGCCTACGCCGTCTCATTTTTCATCCCCGACGAAGCGGGCTGGATCACCGGCGCCAATCTGTCGGCGAACGGCGGCCAATACATGGGCTGGTAGGGGTTTCCACCCACTCCCTTCGCCTTGCGAAGGGAGTGGAGCCCGCGATTGGCGGGATCACCATCGATCCCAATGCCACAGATCGCTTTCGCCAAGCCCTGTTAACCGACCCATGACGGCCGGCACATGACCGCGCGTGTTGCAACGCGGCGGCGGCTGCGCCATGCTGCGCGGCACCACGATCCGAGTGTGCCGGTCTTCGATGAGCTCCATCCGCATCATCAAGAAGTACCCGAACCGTCGTCTCTACGACACGGAAATCTCCAGCTACATCACGATCGAGGACGTCCGCCAGCTGATCGTCGATGGCGAGGACTTCGAAGTCCGCGATGCCAAGTCCGGCGACGACCTCACCCGCCAGGTGCTTCTGCAGATCATCGCCGAGCATGAATCCGACGGCGAACCGGTGCTGTCCACGCAGTTGCTGAGCCAGATCATCCGTTTCTACGGCGACTCGCTGCAGGGCTTCATGGGCAACTACCTGGAACGGTCGATGCAGATCTTCCTCGACCAGCAGCAGCAGTTCCGCAACCAGATTGGCGGATTGCTCGGGCAGACGCCCTGGGCGATGATGAACCAGCTCACCGAGCGCAACATGGCCATGTGGACCGAGTTCCAGAAGAACATGACCGGCAGCATGGGCACTACCCCGCCCAAGCCGAAGGCCGACACCAAGCGCTGACTTCGTCGGCGTCCAAATACAAAAAGAGCCCGGATGATCCGGGCTCTTTTTTTGCCGTGTCGCCAAACAGGCGGCGACGATGCCCCGACCACCCCAGCACTTACTTCAGCGGCGGCTGCCCCCGACAGTACTTGCTGTAGAACTGCTCGGCCGTCGGCATCAACGCCTGCAGGCTCTGGATGCGGTTGGCCGGGTCCGGGTGTGTCGAAGCGAACTCCGGCGGACGCGAGCCACCGCCCAGCTCCGACATGCGCTCCCACAACGGGATGGCTTCGCGCGGATCGAAGCACGCCGCCGCCGCCAGCATCAGGCCGACCTGGTCCGCCTGCGTTTCATGCGCCCGGCCGAATGGCAGCAGGAACCCATACTGCGCGCCCGCACCCAGCGCACCCATCACCGCGCGCTGCTGCCCGGGATCCATGCCGCCTAGCGCAACGCCGGCCGCCATCTGCCCCATCTGCACGAGCTTTTGCTGCGCCATGCGCTGGGAACCGTGGCGAAGCAGCGCATGGGCGATCTCGTGCCCCATCACCACGGCCATCGCGTTCTGGTTCTGCGCGATCGGGATCAACCCCGTGTACACCGCCATCTTGCCGCCCGGCAGGCAGAAGGCATTGGCCTCCTGCGACTGGATGACGCTGACGTCCCACTGGAAGTTCTGGTAATCGGTCGGCGCCGGCTGGTTGTTCATCGCGGCCAGGTCAGCAGTGACCTGCGGGACCCGGTTGATCAGGCGGCTGGCGATCTCGCGGATCTGCTGGCTGACCTGCGTGTTCGCGGGCAGCAACGCGCCCTGCGCCGAGGCGTCGCTCTGCACCTGCTGGTAGGCCTGCGCACCGAGCTGCACTTCCTCTTCCGGCGTCGCGCCGTAGTGCGCCTTTTCGCCGGTGTAGGGATCGACCTTGGCGCTACCGAACCAAGACCACATCGCGTAACCAGCGAATAGCAGCAGGATCCACCAGCGGATCCCGCCCAGGCCGAAACCACGGCGCTGCGGCATCTGTTGGTCGGCACGCCCGAAGGGATCGACTCTCATGTTCGCTCCATATCGCCTGAATGGGGCCGAGCCACGAGCGGCTCCGGCTTGGATGAGTTGTTGGACCGCAGCCGCTACTGCCCCTTTGGCGGCTCCCAAAGTTCGATCTTGTTGCCTTCCGGGTCGATGACCCAACCGAACTTGCCTTGTTCCGAGCTCTCAGTCTTTTCGAGGACGTTACAGTCCTCATTTTTCAGGACCGCCAGCAGCTCGTCGAGATTCTCGACGCGGTAATTGATCATGAAGGAGGCAGCGCTGGGCTCCATGTAGGCCGTGTCCTGGGCAAAAGGACTCCAGACCGTCATACCGGACTCGCTACTTTCGCCGCCCCACTGGAATATCACGCCGCCCCAATCGGTAACGTCGAGGCCCAGATGTTTCTTGTACCAGGCGCTCAACGCCTTGGGATCGGCTGATTTGAAGAAGATGCCGCCGATTCCGGTCACACGCTTCATAGGGGTTCCTTATGGTCCTGCGGTTGTTCGTTTGTGGTCTAACGCTGCGGTAGTCGCCTGCTGTGAAATCGCTTCAATAACAAGGCTTCCGTGAAAAGGTTCCGGAGACGGCATGCACCCCGCGAAGACGTCACGGCAAGCGCCCCGCCAGCGCACAAGGATGCCCTGTTTCAGATCTCCCGCACCACCCGGAACCCCACCTTGCCGCTGGTGTTGTTCCCGTCCGTACCCTGCCGCCAGGCCGAGCGCGTCTGCGCGGGCGAACTGGCCCACGATCCGCCCCGTACCACCTGCGTGCGGCAACCCGGATTGAGCCAGGGGCGACCGTCCTTCGGCGCGCGGCGGTAATTGCTGTGCCAGCAATCGTCGACCCACTCGCTGACGTTGCCTTCCAGGTCCTGCACGCCATACACATTGGGCTTGTAGGTACCCACCGAGGCAGGCCCCCAGGCGCCATCGCCATAGCCTTTGAAAGCGTTGCTCCACCTCCGCCCGTTGGCGGAGGCGTCATCAGCACCGGTCAGGTTGCCCGTCGCGGCCGGCGGAGATTCGCCCGCCCATGGGAAACGCTGGGTGAAGCCTCCCCGCAGGGTGTATTCGAATTCCGCCTCGCTTGGCAGGCGGTAGCGCTGCCCGGTCTGCTCGGACAGCCATTGCGCATAGCGGTTGGCATCGCCGACGCTCACGTGCAACACGGGCATGTCGTCCGCCGCCGGGCGGCCCATGTAGTCGCTCTGCCAGTCGACGTTGCCCGCCCGCACGAAATTGCCACTGCGCTCGTCGTAGATCGATGAATACCCGCGTCGCGTCGAGCGCGCCCGGTAACGGGTCGCTTGAACGAAGCGACGGAACTGGGCGACGGTAATTTCGGTGCGGGCCATGGCAATGCCGCGATCGAAGCGGATGTTGCGCTGTGGTCGTTCGGCTTCGGTGGAATCCGCTTCTTCCGGCGGCGCGCCCATGCTGAAGGCGCCATGCGGCACCACCACCAGCTGCGGACCGCGCCCACCGCCCGGCATGGCGTCGGTGAACACCTGGCCCGGACGGAACAGGCCGTAATGCGTCGCCCGGTCGATGCGTTCGCGCAACTCGGCCACGCTGGGATCGCCCGGCGCAGCGATGCGCAACAGGTCGCCCAGGCGTTCACGTGCACGCCGCAGTGCTGGCAGCGTCGGGGAATTCAATTCGGCGATGCCGGCATCGCGCAGCGCGTTGACCCGCGTCGCGCGCAGCAACCCTATCCGCTCGCGTGCCTCGCGCACCGTCGACACGTCCTTTCGCACGGTCGCGGCTTCCTCCAGCCAGTACGTCGCGCTGGTGTAGTCGTCGCGTTCGGCAGCTACTTCCGCCCGGTGGATCAGCGCGCTTTCCGCTGCTGCGAGCCCCTGCTCCGCGCGAACGTCGCGTGGACGCTCACGCAGTGCTTCGTTGAAATACGCGATGGCGCCATCGGCTTCGTGCTTTTCGCCGATGCGACCGGCATTCAGCGCGATCTCGCCCTGCCTGTTGGCCTGTGCGGCCTCATCGGCGCGATCGAGTCCGTCCAGGAATGCTTCGACATTCGGGTCCGCCGGCGCGACCACGCGCGCGACTGCAGCGACTTCGTGCGCGTGCCGCAACTCCTGCGGCTCGTCGTCGATCGCGGCCAGGGCCTCGCGTCCTTCCTTCAGCAGGGCGCCGAGCGAGTCGGTCAGCCCGCGTCGCATCGCAGCGTCCTCGGGCGCGTGCCGCACCAGCGCCAGGTACAGCGGGATGGCCGAATCCGCGTCCGCATACAGGCGGTATTGCTTCAACGCGGCGGCGGCGCGCTTGCGCAGATCCGTGATGTTGCTTTCGTCGACCTCGATCCGCGGCGCGCGCCACGGCGGCACGGGCGAGACACTCACATCCGCGCCGATGGTGACCAGCGGCGCGTCGTCCGTGGCCGGGCCCGCGGCTTCCTTGCGCCCGCAGGCGCCAACGCCGACCAGCGCCACGAGGCAGAGCAACACGCGCCAATTTCCAGTCAACCTAAGCTCCTGTGGGCAGGCGACGGCGAAAGTAGGCTATTGTCGCCCGCCGCGGCAACTTTCCGCCTTCGCTCCACCCGACAATGCATCTCTGGATCGCCGACCCTGCCGCGCTGCAAGCGCATTTCGCCACCAAGCCCGCGCGCATCGGCCTGGACACCGAGTTCATCCGCGAACGCACCTACTGGCCGCAACTGGCGCTGGTGCAGCTGGCGATCGGCGACACGATCCTGCTGATCGATCCACTGGTGCCCGGCATGGTCGAGGCGCTGGCACCCATCCTGGCCGACGAATCCATCCTCAAGCTGGTGCACAGCCCCAGCGAGGACCTCGTCGCCTTCAAGCACGCCTGCGACGTCGTGCCCGCCCCGCTGTTCGATACCCAGCAGGCGGCTGCACTGGCCGGCATCGGCTCCGGGCTGGGTTACCAGAAACTGGTCGAACAACTCACCGGCGTCGCGCTGGCCAAGGGCGAGACGCGATCGGACTGGCTGCGCCGGCCGCTGTCGCCGTCGCAGCTCGACTACGCCGAGGACGACGTCCGCCATCTCGCCGCGATGCACGACGCGCTGCAGGGCATGCTCGAACAGCTCGGTCGCATGCCGTGGCTGCTGGAAGACGCCGAACGCACCGTCCGCAACGCGCGCAGCGAAGGTCCCGAACGCTGGCCGCACCTGGCGGTGCGCAGCGCACAATTCATCGACCGCGACGCGCAGGCGCGGCTGGTGCGCGTGCTCCGCTGGCGCGACGTCTACGCGCGCGACAACGACCGGCCGCGCGGCTGGATCCTGGACAACGAACTCGCCGTCGCCCTCACCCGCAATCCACCGGCGGATCGCACTGCGCTGCACGCGTGGCTGGAGTCGCAGCCCAAGGCGCCGCGCAAGCTCGCTGAGGCACTGTGGCTCGCGCTGAACACGCCGCTGGCCGACGAAGCCGAAATGCCCGATGCCAGCCTGGCCGAAACCCGCGACAAGCAGCGCCTGCGCAAGCTGCAGGACGCCGTCAGCAAGCGCGCCGAGGAACTGGGCCTGCCCGATGGCGTGCTGGCTTCCAAACGCTGGCTGCAGGCACTGTTGGACGATGGCGAATGGCCCGCGGCTCTGTCGGGCTGGCGACGCGAAGCGCTGGAGCCCGCGCTGGCACCGATCCTGTCTGCGCCAGCCGCCGCCCCGTCAGCCGCGCAGGGCTAGCGCGGCCTTCCCCGGGCCGCTAGACTTTGGCTCCCATCGGGGTGGTAGCTCAGCTGGGAGAGCGTCGCGTTCGCAATGCGAAGGTCGGGAGTTCGATCCTCCTCCACTCCACCAGATAGTCGAGAAAGGCCGGGCAGTAGCCCGGCCTTTTTCATTGGCGACGCCGCGCGCATGTCTCGTCGCCTTTCGGCCCAGTCGGTTGGCATCGCATGCTCTCTCCAGCTTCCTCGGGCTGCGTACGGGCAACGCGCCAATCCGGATGTTGAAAGGACCGCGCCCGGAGTCGCGGTCCACCGTCGGCAACGAGCCTGCCTGTAGTCGCCAGGGCATGTTCTTCGCGGCGCGCTACAGCCGCATGAAATGATGCTCCTTCGCACTTGGACTGGTGCGTGACACCGCCGCTCCGAGCGGCATGCCAGGGGCCGGATGCACCACGGTGCGGACGGATTCCGCGTCATGTCACATGCACCGGATCTTCACCTGCGGTGAACAAAAGGATGCTGGGAAAGGCCTATCCCGCCTTCGCAACGCATTCCGACGTAGCCGCACCGTCGAGCAACACGACCCGACTGGTTCAAGGCGAGCACCAATACAAAAGCGCTCGCGCAGCCCGTTGACCCTCGGCTCGAACAGGAGTATTCACCACGCATCGATGGCTTCCCGGCGATGCTGCCTACTCCCGGGATCCGCGCGACAGCCGACCACGGCACGAGGTGTCCCCATGCAGCTCAGATCGATCACCGTGTCGGCACTGCTCGCCGGCGCTCTCTTTACGGCTCCCGCTCACGCCACCTTCCACCTGATGAAGGTCGTGGAAGTGTTTGCGGGAACACCCGCCGCGCCTGCCGCGCAATACGTCGTGCTGCAGATGTATGCGGGCGGACAGAACTTCGTGGGTGGGCATCCCGTGACGGTGTACAACGGCGCCGGCACCGTCGTCGGCGAGTTCACTTTTTCCTCCAACGTTTCCAACGGCGCCAACCAGGCAAAGATCCTCATCGCCACGCCGCAGGCCGTCACCTTCTTCGGACTGAACGCGGACCTGATCATGAGTGCCGCGCTCATCTCAGCGGGCGGCAAGGTGTGCTTCGACACCATCGACTGCGTGGCCTGGGGCGGATACAGCGGCGACCAGACCGGCGTCGGCGTGCCGTTCAACTTCAGTGGGGGTGGACTACTGCCCGGCAAGGCGGCAATTCGACGGATTGACCTGGTGGGTTCCCCCACCACGCTGGACTCCGGGGACGACACCAACAACTGCGTCAATGACTTCGTCAGTGGACTACCCGCTCCCCGCAACAATGCCGGCGTGGTGGGCAGCATCCCGGCATCCACCTGCGGCAACAACGTGCTGGAAGGTCTGGAGGAATGCGACGACGGCAATACCTCCGACAACGACACCTGTTCCAGCACCTGCAAGGTGCAGGCCGCTCCCTACCATCCGCGCGGTGACTACAACATCGACGGCATGTCGGACCTGTTCTGGCGCAACACCAGCACTGGCGCGAACCGGATCTGGCGCTCAGCGCTCTCCACGGCGCAAACGGCAGTTTCTACGGTGGCGAGCCAGGACTGGAAGATCGCCTGCAAATCCGATTTCAACGGCGATGGCAAAGCCGATATCTTCTGGCGCAACAGCGCTACCGGCGCCAACGACATCTGGAAATCCGCCAATTCCACGACACGCCAGGCTACCCCGACCGTGGCCAACGCCGCATGGCAAGTGGTCGCGGCGGGCGATTTCAATGGCGATGGCAAGGGCGACGTCTTCTGGCGCAACAACAGCACCGGCAACGACGAAATCTGGAACTCCGGGTTCTCCACGCAGCGGCGCGTGCTGACGACGGTGACCAACCTGGCGTGGAAGGTCGTAGGTGCGGGCGACTTCAACGGCGACGGCAAGGCCGACGCCCTGTGGCGCAATACCAGCACCGGGCAAAATGCGGTGTGGCTGTCGGCCACCTCCTCCACGCAGCAGGCCATGACGACCGTGGCCAGCCAGGACTGGCAGGTGGCGGGCGTGGGCGACTTCAACAACGATGGCAAGGACGACGTGCTGTGGCGGAACAACGTCACTGGCGCCAATGCACTGTGGCGTTCCGCATCCTCGTCACAGCAGATGGCGGTGACCAGCGTGACCGACCTCGCCTGGAAGATCTCCGATGTGGGCGACTACGACGGCGACCACAAGGCGGACATTTTCTGGCGTAATTCCAACACAGGCGCCAACGCGATCTGGAAATCGGCCGTGTCCTCGACCAAGCAGGCCGTTGCGACGGTAGCCGACCTGGCATGGAAGGTCATTCCTTAGCCGGCCACTGATGGCAGCTGCAGCCCGACTTACTCGCAAGGGTGTCTGAATCCGTACGGTAGTTGCCCCCTGCGGGTACAGCAAAGAAAAAGCGGGCCGAAGCCCGCTTTTTCGCTAACTGGACGATGGTGCGGAAGCTTACGCCGCCGGCACGCCCTCGCCTTCTTCCACGGCCTTGATCGACAGGCGGATACGGCCCTGCTTGTCGACTTCGAGCACCTTGACCTTGACCACGTCGCCTTCCTTCAGCTTGTCGGAGACCTTCTCGACGCGCTCGCTGGAGATCTGCGAGACGTGCACGAGGCCGTCCTTGCCCGGCAGGATCGTGACGAACGCACCGAAGTCCATGATCTTGGCGACCTTGCCTTCGTAGATGCGGCCCGGCTCGACGTCGGAGGTGATCTGCTCGATGCGGTCCTTGGCGGCCTGGCCGGCAGCGGCGTTCACCGAAGCGATGGTGATGGTGCCGTCGTCCTGGATGTCGATCTGGGTGCCGGTTTCCTTGGTGATCGCCTGGATCACCGAACCGCCCTTGCCGATCACTTCGCGGATCTTGTCCGGGTGGATCTTGATCGTCAGCAGGCGCGGAGCGAACTCGGAAAGCTCGGTACGCGGGGCGCTCATCGCGTTGGCCATCTCGCCGAGGATGTGCAGGCGACCGGTCTTGGCCTGGGCCAGCGCGACCTTCATGATCTCTTCGGTGATGCCCTGGATCTTGATGTCCATCTGCAGGGCGGTCACGCCGTCGGCGGTGCCGGCGACCTTGAAGTCCATGTCGCCGAGGTGGTCTTCGTCACCCAGGATGTCGGACAGGACGACGAACTTGTCGTCTTCCTTCACCAGGCCCATCGCGATGCCGGCGACCGGTGCCTTGATCGGCACGCCCGCGTCCATCAGCGCCAGCGAGGAGCCGCAGACCGAAGCCATCGACGAGGAGCCGTTCGACTCGGTGATTTCCGAGACGATGCGGATGGTGTACGGGAACGCTTCCATCGTCGGCATCACGGCGAGCACGCCGCGCTTGGCAAGGCGGCCGTGGCCGATCTCGCGACGCTTCGGGCCCATCATGCGGCCGCACTCACCGACCGAGTAGGGCGGGAAGTTGTAATGGAACAGGAAGTGTTCCTTGTACTCGCCGGAGACGGCGTCGATGATCTGGCCGTCGCGCGCGGTGCCCAGCGTGGCAACGACGATCGCCTGGGTCTCGCCGCGGGTGAACAGCGAGGAGCCGTGGGTACGCGGCAGCACACTGACCTTCGAGGCGATCGGTCGCACGGTGTCGAGCGCGCGACCGTCGATGCGGACCTTGGTGTCGAGCACCGAGCCACGCATGGTCTGGTATTCGAGCTCGCCGAATTCCTTCGACATCTCGCCGGCGTTCCAGCCTTCGGATTCAGCGCGACCGGCGAGGCCCTGCATCACGTCCTTCTTGATCGCCGAGATGGCGTCGCGACGCTGCAGCTTGTCGCGGACCTGGAAGGCCTGGGCGAGCTGGCCGCCGACGGCTTCCTTCAGGGCGCCGATCATGGCGGTGTTCTTTTCCGGAGCGGTCCACGACGACGGCTTGGTGCCGGCTTCGGTGACGAGCTCGTTGATGATGTTGATGACCTTCTGCATCTCGCGGTGACCGAACATCACGGCGCCGAGCATCACTTCTTCCGACAGCATCTTCGCTTCGGATTCGACCATCAGCACGGCGTTGGAGGTACCGGCGACGACCAGCTCGAGCTGCGAATCGGCGAGCTCGGTGACGGTCGGGTTCAGCAGGTACTGGCCGTTCTTGTAACCGACCTTGGCGGCGCCGATCGGGCCCTGGAACGGGGTGCCAGCCAGCGCGAGCGCGGCGGACGCGCCGATCAGCGCCGGGATGTCACCGTCGACTTCCGGGTTCATCGACATGACGGTCGCGATGATCTGGACTTCGTTCTTGTAGTCCTCCGGGAACAGAGGACGGATCGGACGATCGATCAGGCGCGAGATCAGCGTTTCCTTCTCGGTCGCGCGGCCTTCGCGCTTGAAGAAGCCACCCGGGATGCGGCCACCAGCGTAGAACTTTTCCTGGTAGTCGACGGTGAGCGGGAAGAAGTCCTGGCCTTCGCGCGCGGACTTGGCGGCGACGGCGGCGACCAGCAGTACGGTGCCATCGACGGAGACCATGACGGCGCCGCCGGCCTGGCGGGCGATCTCACCGGTTTCGAGGGTGTAGGTCTGGTTGCCGTACTGGAAGGTCTTGGTGATTTTTGCCACGGTGGTGATTCCTCGGTTTTATTCGTTCCGCGCGAGGCCCCTGCCCCGTGCGGTCGGCTGCGTTGCGCAACCTGCGGACCGGTGGCCCGCGTTACCCGGATCTGCGCGAACGCATTCCCTGGCCTGACATGAAAAAAGCCGCGGCGCATCTCTGCGCCGCGGCTGGTATAGCTTATCGGCGCAGACCGAGCTTCTCGATCAGGGCCTTGTAACGCTCGTTGTCCTTGCGCTTGAGGTAATCAAGCAGGCTGCGACGGCGATTCACCATCTGCAGCAGACCGCGGCGGCTGTGGTGGTCCTGCTTGTGGACCTTGAAGTGGCCGGTGAGCTGTTCGATGCGGGCGGTCAGGAGGGCGACCTGGACTTCCGGGGAGCCGGTATCGGCCGCGCCGCGCTTGTGTTCTTCAATGATCTTGCTGCTATCGATGGACATCGTAATTTGCCTTGTGGATGCGAGGCCTGCAGAACGCGATCGGCAATGGCTACTGCCGACGCACCGCCTGGTCCGCCGCTTGCTATGGGAGATTGCTTTCCGGGCTGTTTACTCAAGCGCCTGAAAAGCCGGCGGATTGTAGCAGCCAGCCGGGGTGATTGCGACCGCCGCCGGGCGGATTTACCCGCTGAACCGCCGTATCAGAAAACGTCGCGACCAGCGCTTCGCGCGTTGACTGGGCGTGACTGCCCCGAAACGGCGGCATGGCGACGCAGGCGCGAAGGAAGGCCGTACCGGTGGGTGGAGGCGGATCAGCCCGGTTGGATCGCCCGGTTGGGTCAGACCCGGTTGAACAGCCGGTTGGGATGAAGCACGCCGGCTGCGTCGATCTCGCCCAGACCCAGGGCACGGCCGTCTGGCCCGTGGGCCACCACGACCGCTGCCGGCATCGCACCATCCAGCGGGATCTGCCGCCCCTGCCCCAGCCACACCGCCTGCGTGGCATCCAGCGTGCAGCTCGGGAAGGCAGTCAAACCGGCCTCAAGCGGCAGCAGGCACGCGTCCAGCTCGGCTTCGGAGCGTCCGGCGATCGCCTGCAGCTCCTCCAGGCTGAACATCTGCGGCCGGCCAAAGGGCTCGACCCATAGGCGCCGCAGGGTGGCGACGTGCGCGCCACAGCCCAGCGCCTCACCGAGGTCGCGGACGAGGCTGCGCACGTAGGTGCCCGAACCGCACTCGATGAGCAGGCGCAGGCGCAGGCCATCGCGTTCGAGCAATTCAAGCCGGTCAACGACGACGTCACGGATCGGCGCCTCGATCGACTCGCCGCGCCGGGCCTTGGCGTAGAGCGGCTCGCCGCCCTGCTTGAGGGCCGAGAAGATCGGGGCACGCTGGCGGATCGGGCCGCGCAGCGGGGCCAAGGCGGCCTGGATTGCAGCGGTGTCGAGGTCCTGCGGGATAGGGCGTTCCAGCAACGGCGCGCCATCGGCATCGTCGCTGTCGGTGGTCAGGCCCAGGACTGCGGTGGTTTCGTACGCCTTGCGGGAGCCCAACAGCAAGCCGGCGATCTTGGTGGCTTCACCGAAACAGACAGGTAGCAAGCCGGTGGCCAGCGGATCGAGGCTGCCCGTATGGCCGGCCTTCTCCGCGCGGAAGAGGTGGCGGACGCGTTGCAGCGCCTGGTTGGAACTCAGCCCCTGGGGCTTGTCGAGCAGCAGGATGCCGTCGAGCTTGCGGAACGTCTTTTTGACGGTGGGGGTACGGGGCTTCTTGCTCATCGCTGGGATCGTGGGGCGCGCGCACTTGCCCGCCGTTGGTGGCCCGGCACGGCGGGCTTGAGCCCGCCCTACGGCTCAGCCGGCGTCGCCGTCATCGGAGACGGGCGGATTGTCGCGCAGCAGGTTGTTGATGCGCTCGCCGCGGTCCACCGAGTCGTCGTAGTGGAAATGCAGCTCCGGCACGTGGCGCAGCTTCATGGCACGACCCAGCTGGTAGCGCATCTGCGGCGCGAGCTCCTTGAGCGCCTTGACGGCTTCCTTGGAACGCTCTTCCTGCAGCGCGGTGACGAACACCTTGGCGTGGGCGAGGTCACGGGTGACCTCGACGTCGGAGACGCTGACCGACGGCAGGCCGTGCTCGCGCACGGTCTCGTGCACGATCGTGCCCAGTTCGCGGCGGAGCTGGGCGGAAACGCGATCGGTGCGATGGAAGGACTTGGTGGGCATTTTTTCCTGATTTCCGGAGCGGGCAGGAGAACCTGCCCTGCTCCTGTACCGAAGGCAGCCCCCGCATCGCGAGGGACGACTGCCCTTCGACTGTTACAGCGTGCGCTGGACCTCGATGCGCTCGAAGCACTCGATCTGGTCGCCCGGCTTGACGTCGTTGTAGGCCTTGACGCCGATGCCGCACTCGGTGCCGTTGCGCACTTCGTCGACGTTTTCCTTGAAGCGACGCAGCGATTCCAGCTCGCCTTCGAACACCACGGTGTTGTCGCGCAGCACGCGGATCGGCTTGGAGCGTTTGACCACGCCCTCGACGATCATGCAGCCGGCGACCGCGCCGAACTTGGAGCTGCGGAACACGTCGCGGACCTCGGCGATGCCGATGATCTCTTCGCGGATTTCCTTGCCCAGGATGCCGGAAGCAACCTGCTTCACCTGGTCGATCACGTCATAGATGATCGAGAAGTAGCGCAGGTCGACGCCGTTGCCTTCGATCACGCGACGCGCCGATGCGTCGGCACGGACGTTGAAGCCGATGACCGTCGCCTTCGAAGTCGCCGCGAGGGTTGCATCGGATTCGGTGATGCCGCCGACGCCGCCACCGATGACGTTGATGCGGATCGCGTCGGTGGACAGGCCGGTGAGCGCTTCGCGCAGGGCCTGCACGGAACCGTGCACGTCGGCCTTGACCACGAGGTTGAGCGTCTGCTGGCCGGCACCTTCGCCCATCTGGGCCATGATGTCTTCCATGCGATTGCCCGCCTGGGCGACCAGGCGCGATTCGCGGCGCTTGGTGTCGCGCTGCTGCGCGACGTCCTTGGCCAGGCGCTCGTCCTCGACCACGACGAAGTCGTCGCCGGAATCGGGCACGCCCGACAGGCCCAGGACCTGCACCGGGATCGACGGGCCAGCGGAGCCGACCTGCGAACCGGTTTCGTCGAACAGCGCACGCACGCGGCCGTACTGCACGCCGCACACGAGGTAGTCGCCCTTCTTGAGTTCGCCCTGCTGCACGAGCACGGTCGCGACCGGACCACGGCCCTTGTCGAGCGAGGATTCGATCACCACGCCGGTGGCGCGGCCGGTCGACACGGCCTTGAGTTCGAGCACTTCGGACTGCAGCAGGATCGAGTCGAGCAGGTTGTCGACGCCCGCGCCTGTCTTGGCGGAGAGCTCGACCATCTGCGTGTCGCCACCGAAGTCTTCGGCGACGACCTGCTCTGCCAGCAGTTCGTTCTTCACGCGCAGCGGATCAGCGCCGGACTTGTCCATCTTGTTGATCGCCACGATCAACGGCACCTTCGCTGCCCGGGCGTGCTGCACGGCTTCGCGCGTCTGCGGCATCACGCCGTCATCGGCGGCAACGACCAGCACCACGATGTCGGTGAGCTTGGCGCCGCGCGCACGCATCTGCGTGAAGGCCGAGTGGCCCGGGGTATCGAGGAAGCTGATGACGCCCTTCGGCGTTTCGACGTGGTACGCGCCGATATGCTGGGTGATGCCGCCGGCTTCGCCGGATGCAACTTTCGTACGGCGGATGTAGTCGAGCAGCGAGGTCTTGCCGTGGTCGACGTGGCCCATGATCGTGACCACCGGCGGACGCGTGGTCCTGTCGCCCTGCGTTTCCTCGACGTGCGCCAGCAGCGCGTCTTCGGCGCTGTTGTCGCTGGCGCGGATCACGGTGTGGCCGAGTTCCTCGGTCACGAGCGCCGCGGTGTCGTGGTCGATGCTCTGGGTGATGGTGGCCATCACGCCCATCTTGAACAGCGCCTTCACCACGTCGCCGCCCTTCAGCGCGAGCTTCTGCGCGAGGTCGGCCACGGTAATGGTGTCGCCGATGGCGACTTCACGAACGATCGGCGCGGTCGGCTTGGAGAAGCCGTGCGCACCGCCGCCGGAGCGGGCCTGTTCGCTCTGGCGACGCTGTTGCGGCCTGGACTTGCCGCGTGCACCGGTGGTGCGACGGGCGCGTTCGGAGGCGCTCAGGTGCAACTGGCCAGCGAAGCGGCTGGCGGCATCGTCGTCTTCCACGCCGGCGACCATCACGTGCGAGCCGCGGGTCTTGTGCTTGGCGGCGTTGCGATCATCCACGCGCGGCGCGGCCGGGGCCGGGTGCTTGGGATGGCCGTGGCCGTGCGTGGTCGGCGACTTGCGGACCACCGCTTCGCCATCCTCGCCTGCCCCTGCCAGCGCGACTTCGGCGGCGGCGCGGGCTTCGGCTTCGGCCTTCTGGCGCGCGGCTTCCTCGGCTTCCTGGCGGGCGCGTTCGAGTTCCTCGGCGCGCTTGCGGTCGACTTCGGCCAGCTTCTGCTGTTCGGCGAGGTTGCGCTGCTTGGATTCCTCCAGCTTGCGCAGGATCTCGCTGCGTTCGTCGGTTGCCGGTGCGCCGTCCTGCTTCTCGCTCGGCTTGACCAGCGTGACCTTCTTGCGCACGACCACGTCGACCGTGGCCTTGTTCTTGCCGCCGCCGACGGTGAGTTCTTCCTTGCGGCTGCGGTTGAGGGTGATCTTCTTGGGCGCCTCGACGGCGTCGGGCTGGTCGGCCTTGCCGTGCGAACGCTTCAGGAAGCCGAGCAGCTTGACTTTCTCGATGCTGGTCACGACCTGGTCGGGACCGCTGAAGCTCATGCCGGCCTCGGCCAGCTGCTCCAGCAACTTCTCGACCGGCGTGTTCACCAGTTCAGCGAGCTTGCGGATGGTGGTTTGCTGCGACATTCGGTTTCCGGTTCCGTTTGGCCGCCCCAGGCACTCCAAGGGTGGCGATTGTAGGGCGGGTCTTGACCCGCCGCATTTCACAAGCGGGTCCAACCCGCTCATCCGCAGTCGGCGGGTCAAACCCGCCTCAACCTGCACGGGCGGGTCAAGACCCGCCCTACCGCTTACTCAAACCAGTGCTTGCGCGCTTCCATGATCAGTGCCTTGGCACGATCCTCGTCCATGCCTTCGATGTCGGTCAGTTCGTCGGTGGCAAGGTCGGCCAGGTCGTCGCGCGTGACCACGCCGCGGGAAGCCAGCGTGAACGCGAGCTCCTCGTCCATGCCTTCGACTTCCAGCAGGTCGGCGGCGGGCTGGTGCTCGTCGAGCTCTTCCTCGGCGGCCAGCGCCTCGTTGAGCAGCGAATCACGGGCGCGCGAGCGCAGCTCTTCGACGATGTCTTCGTCGAACCCTTCCACTGCCAGCAGTTCGCCGACCGGGACGTAGGCGATTTCCTCGACCGTGTTGAAGCCTTCCGACACCAGGATGCCGGCGATTTCCTCGTCGACCTCCAGCTTGTCCATGAACAGCTGGCGGGCGTTGGACTGCTCGGCTTCCGACTTCGCGGTGACCTGGTCCTGCGTCATCACGTTGAGCTGCCAACCCGACAGGCGGCTGGCGAGGCGCACGTTCTGGCCGCCCTTGCCGATCGCCTGGGCCAGGCGGTCTTCGGCGACGGCGAGGTCCATCGAATGCTTTTCTTCGTCGACGATGATCGACTGCACTTCCGCCGGCGCCATCGCGTTGATGACGAACTGGGCCGGATTGTCCGACCACAGCACGATGTCGACGCGCTCGCCGTTGAGTTCGTTCGACACCGCCTGCACGCGCGAACCGCGCATGCCGATGCAGGCGCCGATCGGATCGGTGCGGTTGTCGTGCGCCTGCACGGCGATCTTGGCGCGGTCGCCCGGATCGCGGGCACAGGCCTTGATGGAAACGAGGCCCTGGCCGACTTCCGGCACTTCGAGCTTGAACAGCTCCATCATGAATTCCGGGGCAGCGCGGCTGATGAACAGCTGCGGGCCACGCGGTTCGGTGCGCACGTCGAACAGGTAGCCGCGGACGCGGTCGCCGGCGCGCAGCACGTCGCGCGGGATGCCCTTGTCCTTCGGGATGATCGCCTCGGCATTGCCGCCCAGGTCGACGTAGATGTTGCCGCGCTCGGCGCGCTTGACGATACCGGTGACCAGTTCGCCAACGCGATCCTTCCAGCCGTCCACGACCTGCTGGCGCTCGGCTTCGCGCACGCGCTGCACGATGACCTGCTTGGCGGCCTGTGCGGCGATGCGGCCGAACTCGGGATTCTCGATCTGCTCTTCGATGTAGTCGCCCAGCTCGACGCCTTCGGCTTCATCGATCGCGTCCATCATGCGGATCTGGCGGTCGGGCGACTCCATCACGACGTCGTCGGCCACGACTTCCCAGCGACGGAAGGTCTCGTAGTTGCCGTCCTTCGAATCGATCGCAACGCGCACCAGCACATCCTGGTCGTGGTAGCGCTTCTTCGCGGCGGACGCCAATGCGGCTTCGATCGCCTCGAAGATCACTTCACGCGGCACGCCCTTTTCATTGGCGACCGCATCAACGACCAGCAGTAATTCCTTGCTCATCTTTTTTTACTCCGCACGGGACGGCTTCGTGTCTGCCGCCGGCTTGTGGTTGGATTTCTTGTCGGACTGCTTGTTCGAAGGGCGCGGCGCCTTGCCCGGCTTGACCTTGTCGGCGCTCAGCCCCAGCGCGGCCCAGTCGGGAACCAGGCGCGCCTTGTCGATGTTGTCGGCGCGAACCGCGATCGACGCGTTGTCGACGAGGAAAGTGACAACCCCGTCCTGCACGCCGGCGATCGTCCCCTGCAGGCGGCGCCGGCCGTCCTGCGGCAGCTTCAACGTGACCTTGGCGGATTCGCCGGCGAAGCGGGCGAACTGCGCGGCACCGAACAGCGGGCGATCGATGCCCGGCGAGGAGACTTCCAGCGTGTAATTGCCGGAAATGGGGTCCTCGACGTCGAGCTGGGCGGAGACCTCGCGGCTCACGGCCTCGCATTCCTCGATGGTCACCAAACGGGCTTCGTCGCCTTCGTTCGGCGCCGGCACGTCGATGTACAGGCGCAGCAGTGCCCCGCCCGGCGAGGGCAGGTATTCGGCGCCGAGCAGCTCCAACCCCAGCGACGTCACCGTCGGGGCGAGCAATGCGGCGATTTCGTTGGCCTTGTCCGTCATGTCTTCTCTTGGAACGTCCCGCGGTGTGGAGCACCTGAAACGCAAAAACAACAAGGGGCCCGGTGGGCCCCTTGTCCGTTACAACTGGATTTCGGTGCGGTGACGCCGATGAACCGGTATCACCGCAAAGCCCGACCTTACGACCAAAAAAGAAAAGCCTCGTGAGAGGCCTTCCTCCAGCCGAAGCTGGTAGCGGGGGTAGGATTTGAACCTACGACCTTCGGGTTATGAGCCCGACGAGCTGCCAGACTGCTCCACCCCGCAGCAGGAGCGGAATTATGACGGCTTCCAAAAATCCTTGCAAGCCATTTGTGAATTTTTTCTTCAGCCGCCTTGGTTCGAGTCCGGGACGTCCGTACCGGCAACAGGTTGCGCAAGCGCCTGATTGACCACATCGACGATGCGGCGGCTGTCCTTACGCAAACCGGTCACGCACCAAACGCGTACTTACACCACGCCATGATCGGGTTCCAGGCGAAGCCCAGCACCAGCAGCGCCAGTGCATTCACGCCGAAGAGCACGCGCAACGGCTGGTCTTCGTTCATCGGGTGGACTTCGTCGGCTTCTTCGAAGTACATCGCCTTGACCACGCGCAGGTAATAGAACGCGCCGATCACCGCGAACACCAGACCCACGATGGCCAGCCACCACATGCCACCTTCGAATGCGGCACGCAGTACGGCCAGCTTGGCCCAGAAACCAAGGAACGGAGGCACACCCGCCAGCGAAGCCATGACGCACAGGATCAGGCCAGCCAACCACGGATTGCGGGCGTTCAGGCCCTTGTAGTCATCGATGTTGTCGGCTTCGAAGCCACGACCGGCCATCACCACGATCGCACCGAAGGCCGCAGCCGACATCACCGCATAGCTGATCGCGTAGAACATCGCTGCGGCCATGCCCTGCTTGCCACCACCGGCCAGGCCAAGGAACAGGAAGCCCACGTGCGACACGGTGGAATAAGCCAGCAGGCGCTTGAAGTTGCTCTGCACCAGCGCACTGAGATTGCCGATCACGAGCGACGCCACGGCCAGTGCGGCCAGCAGCAGGCGCCAGCGATCGTCGAGCGCGCTTGCACCGGTTTCCAACAGGCGATAGGCCATGCCGAAATACGCCAGCTTGGGTGCCGAACCAATGAACAGCGTGATCGGCGTCGGAGCACCGTGATAGACGTCCGGCAACCACATGTGGAAAGGCGCGGCGCCGAACTTGAAGGCAATGCCCGCCACGGCGAACACCACGCCGGTCACCATCAGCGTCGACTGGTTGGACGTGTAGGCGGCTGCGCCAATCGTCGCGAGATCCAGCGTGCCGGTCGCACCGTAGATCAGCGACAGGCCGTAGAGGATCAGGCCCGAAGCCAGCGAACCCAGCACGAAGTACTTGATCGCCGCTTCCGAGCCGATCGGACTGTCGCGATCCACCGCCACCAGTGCGTACGAACACAGCGCCAGCATTTCCAGGCCCAGGTACACCATGACCATGCTGCCAGCCGACACCAGCAGCATCATGCCGGCGATCGCGAACAACATCAGCACCGCGATCTCGCCCTGGTACAGGTTGCGCTGGCGCAGGTACGGCCAACCGTAGATCAACGCGAAGGCGCTGACGCTGCAGATGGCGATCTTCATCACGTCGGCGGCGGTGTCGCGGACGAACATCCCGCTGAGCACCGTGCCCTGCCCGCCCACGCCGCTGGCGATCAACGCGACCACCACGCCAAGCGTGGCGACGGACAGGAAGTGGGTGATCACGCGATGGCGCGCATCGATGAACAGGTCGAGCATCAGCCAGGCGAACGCAGCGCCAACGAGCACCAGCTCGGGCAGAAGCGGCATCAGATCGGCGGCGGTGGGCATGTTAACCATCGAGATTCCTGTTTGTTGCTGCCATCCCGAGCGGAGCGAGGGACCTGCTTTTGTTCTGGACCACGCGGTTCCCCGCGTCCGGGATGACCCTTAGAGCTTGCTGGTTGCGATCTGGGCGGCAAGGTTGGCGATCGAGGGTTCCATCAGGTCGGTCAGCGGCTTGGGATAGATACCCAGCACCAGCACGCCCGCCGCGAACACGCCCAGCACAATGGCTTCGCGGAAGTTGATGTCCTCCATCTCCGCCACGTGCGCATTGCCGACTTCGCCCCACACCACGCGCTTCACCAGCCACAGCGTGTAGCCAGCACCGACGATGAGCGTGGTAGCCGCGGCGAACGCGATCAACGGGTGCTGCTGGAAGCTCGACAGGATCACCATGAACTCGCCGACGAAGCCCGACGTACCCGGCAGGCCCGAATTGGCCATCGCGAACAGCACGAAGAACGTCGCGAACCACGGCATCACGTTCACCACGCCGCCGTAATCCTTGATCATGCGGCTGTGCATGCGGTCGTACAGCACGCCCACGCAGGTGAACATCGCGCCGGAGATGAAGCCGTGGCTGATCATCTGCACCATCGCGCCCTGCAGGCCCAGGCGGGCAGCGTCGTAATTACCGAACTCCCGCACCAGCGCGAAGGCGGTGAAGGTTCCCAGGGTGACGAAGCCCATGTGCGAGACCGACGAATAGGCGATCAGCTTCTTCATGTCGTCCTGCACGAGCGCCACCAGGCCCACGTACACCACCGCGATGAGGCTGAGCGCAATCACGAAGCCCGCCCACTCCATGCCGGCGTCCGGAACGATCGGCAGCGTGAAGCGCAGGAAACCGTAACCACCGATCTTCAGCATGATCGCGGCCAGGATCACCGAGCCCGCTGTCGGCGCTTCAACGTGAGCATCCGGCAACCAGGTATGGACCGGGAACATCGGCACCTTTACCGCGAACGCCGCGAGGAAGCCGAAGAAAATCCACGTCTGCTCCTTGGCGGTCAGCTGCAGCGCGTACATGTCCGTCAGCTGCCAGCTTCCGCACTTCAGGTACAGGTAGATCAGCGCGGCGAGCATGAACACCGAGCCGAGGAACGTGTACAGGAAGAACTTCACCGATGCATAGACGCGACGCGGACCACCCCATACGCCGATGATCAGGAACATCGGGATCAGCATGGCTTCGAAGAACACGTAGAACAGCATGGCGTCAAGCGCGCAGAACACGCCCACCATCAGACCTTCGAGAATCAGGAACGCGGCGTAGTACTGGCTGACGCGCTTGTCGACCGAGCCCCAGGCGGAGATCAGCACCAGCAGCGACGTCAACGTGGTCAGGCCAATCAGTGCGACCGAGATGCCGTCCACACCCAGGCTGTAGCGGATGTCGTAGGCCGGGATCCAGTCATGCAGTTCGCGGAACTGCATGCCGGGATTGGCATGATCGATTCCGGTGAACAGCAGAACGCTGAGCAGCAGGGTCGCCAGCGCGGTCGCGATCGCGAACCAGCGTGCCGAATTCGGGCGCTCGTTGCCGAAAGCGAGTGTCAGCAGGCCGCCGACGATGGGCAGCCAGATCAGGAGGCTAAGCAAGGGCCAGGAAGTCACGTTGCGAGGTCCTTGTTCTTGTTATCGCCAGTAACGGATGAGCACGGCCAGTGCAGCAATCAGGCCGAGGATCATCGCGAAGGCGTAGTGGTAGAGGTAACCGGTCTGGACGCGACGCACCAGGCGCGCGGAGAAATCGGTGACGCGAGCGCCGGCATTGACCGCGCCATCGATCACGTTCGTGTCGAACCAGCGCGAGAACTTGCCGATGAGGACGCCGCCACCGGCGAACCCGCCGATCCACAGCGTATCCATGCCGTACTTTTCCTCGAGCACGCGCACGGGCCAGGCGAAGAATTTGCGGGCCTTCGCCGGCAGCTCCGGTTTGATCAGATACATCAGCGTTGCAAGGAGGAAGCCGGAGAACGCAAGGATGAACGGCCACTGCGTAAAGCCGTGCAGTGCCATGGCCAACGGCCCATGGAATTCCTCGGCAACCTTGCCGACCGTGTCCTGCACTTCCGGCACGTCAATCGCACCCAGGAAGAACGGCAGCTGCTTGGCATGCCCCAGCACATCGGTACCGAAGAGCATCGGGCCAACCGTCATGAAGCCGATCACGATCGACGGGATTGCGAGCAGGATCAGCGGCAGCGTTACCACCCATGGGGATTCGTGCGGCGTATGCGCGTGGTCGTCGTGACCATGATCGGCGCCGTGGTCATCGCCATGGGCGGCGTGCGCTCCGTGGTCGTGTGCCAGCGCTTCCTCGTGCTCGGTCGAATCCGCTTCTGGAGCCACGTAGTGATCCGGCACCGGATCGTGGAAGTGCTCCTTCCCGTGGAAGGTCATGTACAGCAGGCGGAAGCTGTAGAACGACGTAACGAACGCGCCCAGCAGCACGGCCAGGTAGCCATAGGTCGCTATCCAGTTGTGCGCTTCGTGCGCATGCTCGGCGGCGGCCTCGATGATGGTGTCCTTCGAATAGAAGCCGCTGAAGAACGGGGTGCCGACCAGGGCCAGCGTGCCGATCACCATCGTGATGTAGGTGATGGGCATGTACTTGCGCAGACCGCCCATGCGGCGCATGTCCTGCTCATGATGCATGCCGATGATCACCGAGCCGGCACCGAGGAACAGCAGCGCCTTGAAGAACGCGTGAGTCATCAGGTGGTAAACGGCGGCGGAGTACGCGGACACGCCGAGTGCCACGGTCATGTAACCCAACTGCGACAGGGTCGAATACGCCACGACGCGCTTTATGTCGTTCTGCACGATGCCGATCAGGCCCGTCCAGAATGCGGTCGTCGCGCCAATGAACAGCACGAAGTCCAACGCCGTTTCGCTCAGCTGGAACAGCGGAGACATTCGCGCGACCATGAAGATGCCGGCCGTCACCATCGTCGCGGCGTGGATCAGCGCGGAGATCGGCGTCGGGCCTTCCATCGAGTCCGGCAGCCACACGTGCAGCGGCACCTGCGCCGACTTACCCATCGCGCCGATGAACAGGCAGATGCAGATCACCGTCGGCACGGACCACTCATGACCCAGGATCGGCATCGTCTTGTCGGCGATGGTCGACGCATTGGCGAACACCGTCGCGTAGTCCAGCGTGCCCAGGTACATCAGCACGGCGGCAATGCCCAGCAGGAAGCCAAAGTCGCCCACCCGGTTGACCAGGAACGCTTTCAGGTTGGCGAACACCGCGGTCGGGCGCTTGAACCAGAAACCGATCAACAGGTACGAAACCAGGCCCACTGCTTCCCAGCCGAAGAACAGCTGCATGAAGTTGTTGCTCATCACGAGCATCAACATCGAGAAGGTGAACAGTGAGATGTAGCTGAAGAAGCGTTGGTAGCCCGGATCTTCTTCCATGTAGCCGATGGTGTAGACGTGCACCAGCAACGACACGAAGGTCACCACGACCATCATCATCGCGGTCAGCTTGTCGATCATGAAGCCGACGTGGGCCTCGTAACCGCCAATGTGGAACCAGGTGTAGACGTTCTCGTTGAACGGCGCCGCTCCGTGCGACACCAGCTGCCAGAGCACGTACATCGAAAGCGCGCAGCTGACGGCAACACCGCCGATGGTGGCGCTGTGCGCGCCGATTCGCCCGATGCGACGGCCGAACAGACCAGCAAGGACCGCACCCAGCAGGGGCGCGAGCACGATGATCAGCAGGTGAATTTTGGAGATTGCCATCGGTATTCCAATGCTTGCCTTTCAGATCGCCGCGCCCTCTTCCGGCACGCTGCGACGCTGGCGTTGATCCGGATGTCCGGCTCAGCCCTTGAGGGTGTCGATCTGCCCGACGTTGATCGTGCGACGGTTGCGGAACAGCGTTACCAGGATCGCCAGGCCGATCGCGGCTTCGGCGGCCGCCACCGTCAGGATGAAGAACACGAAGACCTGACCGGACGGATCGCCGTACTGGCGCGAGAACGCGACGAAGTTGATGTTGACCGCGAGCAGCATCAGCTCGATCGACATCAGCAGGATGATCACGTTCTTCCGGTTCAGCACGATGCCGGCGATGCTGATGCAGAACAGCACGGCGCCAAGCGCCAGGTAGTGCCCCAGGGCAACGCCCTCTCCCAGCAGATTCATGGCTTCACCTCATTCGTCGCCGCGTCCGCCTCGGGCGGAGCCGGCTTGACCGCATCCATCTTGACCATGCGGATCCGGTCGACAGAGCGAACCCGAGCCTGCTCCGACGGATTCTGATGACGGGCGCCCGGACGACGTCGCAGGGTCAGCATCACGGCGGCGATCACCGCGACGGTCAGGATCACCGCGGCGACTTCGAACGGCAGCATGAAGTCGGTGAACAGCGCGTTCGCCAGCCACTTGGTGTTGGGAATATCGCCAACCGCCGCGTTGTCCGCGAATGGCGTGGCCATCTCGGCCTTGGCCCCGATCAGGGTGAGCATTTCACCCAGCATGATCAGCGCGACCACCAGCCCGAACGGCAGGTAGCGGACGAAGCCTTCACGCAGCGGCGCGACGTCGATGTCCAGCATCATCACCACGAACAGGAACAGCACCATCACCGCGCCAACGTAGACCAGGATCAACGCGATGCCGAGGAATTCGGCACCGGAAATGATCCAGGTACAGGCAACGGAGAAGAAGGTCAGCACCAGGCACAGCGCGGAGTGCACCGGGTTGCGGACGCTGATGACGCCCAGCGCCGCGACCGTGGCCATGGCGGCGAAGGCAAGGAAGGCAATCTGCGTAAAGTCCATGGTTGCCCTCAGCGGAACGCGGCGTCGTTGGCGCGGCGTTCGGCGATTTCGGCTTCAAGCCGGTCGCCAATCGCCAGCAGCTGCTGCTTGGTCACGATGTTCTGGCCACGCTTCTCGAAGTGGTATTCGTGGATGTGCGTCTCCACGATCGAGTCGACCGGACAGGACTCCTCGCAGAAGCCGCAGAAGATGCACTTGAACAGGTCGATGTCGTAGCGCGTGGTGCGGCGGGAACCGTCCTCGCGCTTTTCCGAGTCGATGGTGATCGCCAGCGCCGGGCACACGGCTTCGCACAGCTTGCAGGCGATGCAGCGCTCTTCACCGTTGGGGTAACGACGCAACGCGTGGATGCCACGGAAGCGCGGCGACTGCGGCGTCTTCTCCATCGGGTACATCAGCGTGTACTTCGGCTTGAACAGGTACTTTAGCGTCAGCCAAAGCCCCTGGCACAGCTCGATGAGCAGCAGGCTCTTGAGGTAGGAAACGATGCGGTTCATGCCTGTCTCACTGCCCCGGCGTGAAAACGTTGTAGTACGCCAGCAGCGCGGTGACGCAGATCCACGCGATGGTCAGCGGAATGAACACCTTCCAGCCCAGGCGCATGATCTGGTCGTAACGGTAGCGCGGAAACGATGCGCGGAACCAGATGAAGCAGCTGGCGAAGAAGAACACCTTGGCGAACAGCCACCACCAGCCGTCGATCGACAGCAGGGGAATGCCCAGGCCCTGGAACGGGCTCAGCCAACCGCCGAGGAAGAACAGCGAGACCAGGAAGCTGATCAGGATCATGTTCGCGTATTCGGCGAGGAAGAACAGCGCGAACGCCGAACCCGAATACTCGACCATGTGGCCGGCGACAATCTCCGACTCGCCTTCGACCACGTCGAACGGCGCGCGGTTGGTCTCTGCCACGCCGGAGATGAAATAGACCACGAACAGCGGCAGCAGCGGCCACATGAACCACTCGAACATGCCGGCGTCGCCGGACTGCGCCATCACGATGTCGGTGAGGTTCAAGCTGCCGGCGGCAATCAGCACGCCGACCATGGCGAAGCCCATCGCGATTTCGTAGCTCACCATCTGCGCCGCGGCGCGCATGGCGCCCAGGAACGCGTACTTCGAGTTCGATGCCCAGCCGGCCAGGATGATGCCGTACACGCCCATCGAGGTCATCGCCAGCAGGTACAGCAGTCCGGCGTTGGCGTTCGACAACACGATCTTCGTGTCGAACGGCACCACCGCCCACGCCGCCATGGCCGGCGCCAGCGCCAGCAATGGCGCCAGCTTGAACAGGAAGCGCTCGGCCTTGGTCGGCTGGATCACTTCCTTGAACAGCAGTTTGAACACGTCGGCGAAGGCCTGGAGTATGCCCTTGCCTACGTACATCGGGCCGCGACGCACATGCATCCAGCCAATCAGCTTGCGTTCCCACACCACATAGAAAGCGACGGTGATGATCACCGGCATCGCGATCAGCAGGATCTTCAGCAAGATCCAGGCGACGTTGCCGCCTGCACCGAAGCCGAGCATCCAGTCGCGGAAGGTATCAACGGCCTGCATCATGCCCTCCCCGCCTGCACGCGATCGGCGCCGAGCGGCGCTGTGGCGCCGTGGCCGCTTTCAATCCAGATGGTGCCGCGCGCGACCTGGTCGCTGATCGCGACTGGCAGCGTCGCCGTACCGGCGGCGGCGGTGAACTTGCCGATCACGCCGTCACGGAAACCGAGCGCCTCGGCGTCGGCCGGGTGGATCACAGCGTGCGGTTCGACGTTCAACGGATGCGACTGCAGGTTGGCAGCACGACGCACGACGGCATCGCTGCGGTAGATCGCAGTGCTCACCGCCAGTTCGAGGCCTTCGCCCGCAACCGTCGGTGCCGCGCCCGCCACCGGACGCAGGTCCTGTCGATGGATGCCGGCGCGCAGGCCCGCAAGATCGGTGAAGTCGAAACCGGCTGCGTCGAGTTCGCCGCCCACGGCGCGCAGCACGCGCCAGCCGGGACGCGCGTCACCGGGCAGCTTGCCGCCGGCAGCGGCCGACTGCTCGATGCCTTCGAGATTGGTCAGCGTCGCTTCGACTTCCGGCAACGCGCCGATCGGCAGGATCACGTCAGCCACCGCACGCGTCGAGCGACAAGCGAACTGGCTGAACGCAACGACCTGCGCGCCACCCAGCGCCTTGTTCGCGACGGCTGTGTCGGCGAAATCCAGACCCGGCTCGATGCCATACAGAATGTAGGCCGAACGCGGCTGCGACAGCATGGCCTGCACATCACGCGTGCGTGGCAGCACGCCGTGCTTGGCCAGGCCCACGGCATTTGCGCCCTGCGGAATGCGGCAGAGCTTGGCGTTGGTCGCAGCGGCGAGTTCAACAGCGGCCTTGCGGATCGCAGCGGCGTACGGGCTGTTCTCTGCCACGCCACCCACGATGACGACGGCGCGCGTCGTGTCCTTCAGCGCATCGCGCAAGCCGGCGTCGGCCAACGTCGCGGCGATCTGCGACGGTACGACTATCCGGCTGCTCGCGTTCTTGAAGGTGAAGTCGAAGTCGACTGGATTGACGACATGCACCTTGGCGCCACGCGTCCACGCCTTGCGCACGCGGGCGTGCAGCAGGGGAACTTCATGGCGCAGGTTGCTGCCGACGATGACGATCGCATCGGCGTTGCTGATGTCCGCGACCGGCATGCCGAAGGACTCGGCGACGGCAGAATCGGACAGGTCACGCTGGGAAATGCGATGGTCGATATTGCCGGTACCCAGCGCTTCAGCGAGGCGGGCCAGCAGCACGCCCTCCTCGTTCGATGTCGATGGGTGCACCAGCACGCCAAGGCCGTCGCCGGCGTTGTCACGCAGAATCTTGGTGGCCTTGGCCAGCGCTTCTTCCCACGAAGCTTCGCGGAAGTCCGTGCCGTCGCCGTTGTTGCCCACGCGGATCAGCGGCTTGTTCGCACGATCGGCCGCGTACAGGCCCTGGTGCGAATAGCGATCGCGGTCCGACAGCCAACATTCGTTGACTGCTTCGTTGTCGCGCGGAACCGAACGCAGCACTTCGCCGCGACGCACATGCAGGAACAGGTTGCTTCCCAGCGCATCGTGATAGCCAAGCGATTCGCGCGCCGTCAGTTCCCAGGGGCGCGCCTTGAACTGGAACACCTTGTTGGTCAGCGCGCCAACCGGGCAGACGTCGATGACGTTGCCGGACAGTTCGGTCGTCAGCGGCTTGCCGTCGAAGGTGCCGATCTGTAGGTTTTCGCCGCGCGACATGCCGCCCAACTCATAGGTGCCGGCGACCTCAGCCGTGAAGCGCACGCAGCGCGTGCATTGGATGCAGCGGGTCATCTCCGTAGCGACCAGGGGCCCCATGTCTTCGTCCGGCACTACGCGCTTGCGTTCGGAGAAGCGGCTGACCGAACGGCCATAGCCCATCGACAGGTCCTGCAGTTCACATTCGCCGCCCTGGTCGCAGATCGGGCAATCCAGCGGATGGTTGACCAGCAGGAACTCCATCACGTTGCGCTGCGACTTCAACGCCTTGTCGCTGCGCGTAATGACTTTCATGCCATCCATCACCGGCGTGGCGCAGGCCGGCGCGGGCTTGGGCATCTTCTCCACTTCAACCAGGCACATGCGGCAGTTGGCCGCGATGCTCAGCTTGTCGTGGTAGCAGAAACGCGGGATCGCGATACCGGCCTTGTCGGCGGCACTGATGATCATCGAGCCCTTGGGCGCGGCGCACTCGACACCGTCGATGAAGACGGTGACGTGATCCGGCGGCAGGTTCGGATTAATGGGTTGCGCGCTCACGCCGTGACTCCTTCAAACAAAGCGACGCAGTCCCTTGAGTCAAGGGGCGAATTGTTCGCTTGCGAACAATTGGGGTTCTGGAGGCATGCAGCGCTCATGCGGCGACCTTCTCCACGACGGTGCCGGCCCGCTGGTCATCGACCAGGAAACGCTTGTTCACGATCGCGTATTCGAACTCATGCCAGTAATGACGCAGGAAGCCCTGCACCGGCCACGCAGCGGCCTCACCGAAAGCGCAGATGGTATGACCTTCGATCTGACCGGCGGCGGCGCGCAGCATCTGCAGGTCCTCCAGGGTGGCCTGCTTCTCGACGATGCGGGTCAGCATGCGGTACATCCAGCCGGTGCCTTCGCGGCACGGCGTGCACTGGCCGCAGCTTTCCTTGAAGTAGAAGCGCGAGATGCGCTGGCAAGCGCGCACCATGCAGGTGGTGTCGTCCATCACGATCACGGCGCCCGAACCCAAGCCGGAACCGGCCTTCTGGATCGAGTCGTAATCCATGGTGAGCGCCATCATGGTCTCGCCCGGCAGCACCGGCATCGAGGACCCACCCGGGATCACGCCCTTGAGCTTGCGACCATCGCGCATGCCGCCGGCGAGCTGAAGCAGATCGGCGAACGACGTGCCTAGGCGGATCTCATAGTTGCCTGGACGAGCGACGTGACCGGAGACCGAGAAGATCTTCGGGCCGCCATTGTTCGGCTTGCCCAGGTTGAGGAACCACTCCGAACCGTTGCGAATGATCGCCGGCACCGAGGCATAGGTCTCGGTGTTGTTGATCGTCGTCGGCTTGCCGTAGAGACCGAAGTTGGCCGGGAACGGTGGCTTGTAGCGCGGCTGGCCCTTCTTGCCTTCCAGCGATTCCATCAGCGCGGTTTCTTCGCCGCAGATGTACGCACCGGCGCCCAGCGCGTTGTACATGTCGATGTCGACGCCGGAGCCGAGGATGTCCTTGCCCAGCCAGCCGTGCTTGTAGGCTTCGGCGAGTGCTTCCTCGAGATGCTCGAAGGGCTCGTGGTGGAACTCGCCGCGCAGGTAGTTGTACGCAACGGTCGAACCGGTCGCGTAGCACGCGATCGCCATGCCTTCGATCACCGCATGCGGGTTGTAGCGCAGGATGTCGCGATCCTTGGCCGTACCCGGTTCGGATTCGTCCGAGTTGCACAGGATGTATTTCTGCGTGCCACTGCCCTTGGGCATGAAGCTCCACTTCAGGCCGGTCGGGAAGCCCGCGCCGCCGCGACCGCGCAGGCCCGACTGCTTGACCATCTCGATGACGGCTGCGGGCTCGATCTTCTCGGTGAGGATCTTGCGCAGCGCGGCGTAACCGCCCGTCTTCAGATAGTTCTCGTACGACCAGGGCTTGTCGAAGTGCAGCGTCGTATAGACGACGTTGTGCTCCTGCGGGACAGGACCGACCGGGCCGTGCGGCTCTGAATGGCTATGGTCTTGATGTGCCATGTCGTGCGGACTCACTTCAGCTCGTCGAGCAGCTCGTCAACGCGCTTGGCGTCGAGCTTCTCGTGGTAATGGCCGTTGATCACCACCACCGGCGCGCCGCAGCACGCGGCCACGCATTCTTCCTCGCGCTTGAGGTAGATGCGGCCATCGGAGGTGGATTCGCCCAGCTTGCAGCCGAGCTTCTTTTCAGCGTGGGCGACAAGGTCTTCGGCACCGTTCAACCAGCAGCTGATGTTGGTGCAGAAGGCGACGTTGTGGCGCCCGACCTTCTCCGTCTCGAACATCGAGTAGAACGAAGCGACCTCGTAGGCCCACACCGGCGGGAGATCGAGGTACTTGGCGACCGCGGCGATCAGTTCGTCGCTCAGCCAGCCGTCGTTCTGTTCCTGCGCGGCGTGCAGACCCTGCAGAACCGCCGAACGCTTGCGGTCCGCCGGGAACTTGGACAGCCAATGATCGATGTGGGCGCGCGTCTTCTCCGACAGGACGACCATCGGATCGACATTGCGCGCGTTTTCAAAGTTGCCAGTGGCCTTCATCGGTCCTGCTCTTATCGGTCAATTTCGCCAAACACGATGTCGTAAGTACCGATCATCGCCACCACGTCAGCCAGCATGTGGCCCTTGACGATCTCGTCCATCGACGACAAATGCGCGAAACCCGGCGCACGCAGCTTGCAACGGAACGGCTTGTTGGCGCCGTCGGAAACCAGGTAGCAGCCGAACTCACCCTTGGGCGCTTCCACCGCGGCGTAGGTTTCGCCGGCGGGGACGCAGTAGCCTTCGGAGAACAGCTTGAAGTGGTGGATGAGGGCTTCCATGTCGTCCTTCATCTCTTCGCGCTTGGGCGGCGCGACCTTGAAGTTGTCGACGATCACGGGGCCCGGATTGGCCTTCAGCCACTTCACGCACTGCTGGATGATGCGGTTGGACTGGCGCATCTCGGCGACGCGGACCAGGTAGCGGTCGTAGCAGTCGCCACCGACGCCGACCGGGATGTCGAAATCGACCTCCGCGTACTTGGCGTACGGCTGCTTCTTGCGCAGGTCCCAGGCGATGCCCGAGCCGCGAACCATCGGGCCCGTCATGCCCCACGCCAGCGCCTGCTCCGGCGAAATCACGCCGATGCCGACGGTGCGCTGCTTCCAGATGCGGTTGTCGGTCAGCAGCGTCTCGTATTCGTCGACGCGCTTGGGGAAGTCTTCGGTGAAGCGCTCGAGGTAATCCAGCAGCGAGCCTTCGCGCCATTCGTTGAAGCGCTTGAGGCTGGCGCCCTTGCGCCACGGCGATTCCTTGTAGCGCGGCATCTGCGACGGCAGGTCGCGATAGACACCACCCGGGCGGTAGTAGGTCGCGTGCATGCGCGCGCCGGAGACCGCTTCATAGCAGTCCATCAGCTCTTCGCGCTCGCGGAACGCGTACAGGAAAACCGCCATCGCACCGAGGTCGAGCGCGTTAGAACCCACCCACATCAGGTGGTTCAGGATGCGCGTGATCTCGTCGAACATCGTGCGGATCCACTGCGCCCGTTCCGGCGCCTCGATGCCGAGCAGCGTTTCGATCGCACGCACGTAGGCATGCTCGTTGCACATCATCGACACGTAATCCAGTCGATCCATGTAGCCGATCGACTGGTTGAACGGCTTGGATTCGGCCAGCTTCTCGGTGCCGCGATGGAGCAGGCCGATATGCGGATCGGCACGCTGCACGACTTCGCCGTCCATCTCGAGGATGAGGCGGAGCACGCCGTGCGCAGCCGGGTGCTGCGGACCGAAGTTCAGCGTGTAGTTGCGGATCTCGGCATTGAGGAGGCCGGAACCATTGGATTTCGAAAGCACGGAGCTCACTTCTTCACCTCCGCCTTCTGCGCCTGCTCCCGTGAAGCTTGTTCACCGGCGGCGGTCTCATAACGCGCGTCGTCACGGATCACGCGCGGCACCAGCACGCGCGGCTCGATCGAAACGGGCTCGTACACCACGCGCTTCTTCTCGGTGTCGTAACGCACTTCGACGTTGCCGATCAGCGGGAAGTCCTTGCGGAACGGATAACCGACGAAACCGTAGTCGGTCAGGATGCGACGCAGGTCCGGGTGGCCTTCGAAGATGATGCCGTACAGGTCGAAGGCTTCGCGTTCGAACCAGTTCACGCCCGGCCACACCCCTGTCAGCGAGGCAACCACCGGCAGGTCGTCGTTCTCGGCGAAGGTGCGCAGGCGCACGCGCTGGTTGTGCTGGTACGAGAGCAGGTGCGCGACGGCGGCGAAGCGGCGTTCCGGGGAATTCGCGGCGCCATTGGGGGCCTCGCCCCAGGCGAAGCGGCCGGCGCTCTTGCCTTCGACGCCACGGGAGAAACCTTCGGAGGACACGTCGGTGTCCCATTCGTCGCTGCCGTAACTCAGGTAGTCGACGCCGCTGACGTCGACGCATTGTTCGAAACCGAATTCGTCGCGCAGCGCCTGTGCGGCGCCCAGCCAGGCATTGGCGGCAACGTCGATCGTCACTTCGCCACGCGGCTCGGCGACGGCGACCATCGCGCCTTCGAAGCGGGCGCGCAGGCGTTCGGCAAGTGCAGATGCATTGGTCGCCATGTCAGCGTACACCCTGCTTGTGTTCGCCGAAATTGGTGCCGCGACGGATCTTCTTCTGCAATTGCAGGATGCCGTAGATCAGCGCCTCGGCAGTCGGCGGACAACCCGGCACGTAGACGTCGACCGGCACGATGCGATCGCAGCCACGCACGACGGCATACGAATAGTGGTAGTAGCCGCCACCGTTCGCGCAGGAGCCCATCGAGATCACCCACTTCGGGTCGGGCATCTGGTCATAGACCTTGCGCAGCGCCGGGGCCATCTTGTTGACCAGGGTGCCGGCCACGATCATCACGTCGGACTGACGCGGCGACGGACGGAACACGACGCCGTAGCGGTCAAGGTCCAGGCGCGCGGCACCGGCGTGCATCATCTCGACCGCGCAGCAGGCCAGACCGAAGGTCATCGGCCACATCGAACCGGTACGCGCCCAGTTCCACAGCGTGTCGAGGTTGGTGGTGACGAAGCCCTGCTGCATCACCGGGTTCTGGTCTTCCGGCAGCAGCAGGTCATCCAGCCGCCCTTCCGGCAGCGGGTTGTGCATCAGGCCCGAAACAGTCTGAAGGATGCTCATCGAATCACTCCCACTCCAGCGCGCCCTTCTTCCACACGTAGACAAAGCCGATGACGAGCAGCGCGAGGAACACGCCCATCTCGATCAGGCCAAACACCCCGAGCTCACGGAACACCAACGCCCACGGAAAGACGAAGGCGATTTCCAGGTCGAAGACGATGAACAGGATGGCGATGAGGTAGTAGCGCACGTCGAACTGCATGCGCGCGTCCTCGAACGCGGCGAAACCGCATTCGTAGGGCGAGAGCTTCTCGACAGTAGGGCGCTGCGGGCCGAGCAGGCGGCCCACTACCAGCAGGGCGACGCCGATACCACCGGCGACGATCAGGAACAGCAGGGTCGGCAGGTATTCGGCCAGCACTCGCGTTCTCTCGGCTGTATGCCGCGTCTTAGCGGCGTTGGCTCGGCATCTGGGTGCCGTTGTTGCTTACGCTGAAGGGGCCGTACAACCGTACGAACCCCTTCAGGAGATTGGTGCCCAAAGGGGGACTCGAACCCCCACGACCTAAGTCGCTACCACCTCAAGGTAGTGCGTCTACCAATTCCGCCATCTGGGCAAAAACTACGTTTATCGGCAATCCCTGCCACCGACCCGTCATGCCAACCGGAGCGATCCGATCAACACCGACGTATCGGCACCGACCGACACCCGGCGTATCCATGCCAGGCCATTTGAAACCGAATGGTACTGCTTTTGCCGGATCAGCCGCCGGTCGGGGCCGGAGCCGGAGCCGGCTGCTGCGATGCCGGGGCGGCCGGGACCTCAGTGGCGGGAGCCACGTTGGCCGGCGCGGTCGGCACTGCCGAAGCCGGGGCCGAGGGCACTACGGCCGGCGCGGCTTCCGACTTGGCCGGAGCGGCCGTCGGGATCTGCGCCATGATGCCGCCCTTCGGCTGCTCGGTGGCCGTCGTGGCCTGGACCTGGGCGCCCTTGCTGGCATTCCACGCCATGAACAGGCTGATCGCGAAAAACACGATCGCCAGCCACTTGGTGGACTTGGAAAGGAAGTTCGAAGCGCCGCGCGAACCGAACACCGTGCCCGAGGCGCCGGAGCCAAAGCCCGAGCCGGCCTGCGCACCCGCGCCACGCTGCATCAGGATCAGCGCGACCATCGCGATGGCGACCAGTACGTAGATGACGTTGAGGAACAACAGCATCGGCAGGAATCCGTGGTTCAGATCTGTGAAGTCATACCGCCGCAGCGGCAATGGCGTTGAAGTCGGCGGCGACCAGCGAGGCCCCGCCAACCAGGCCGCCATCGACGTCCGGCTGTGAGAACAGCGAGGCGGCGTTGTCGGCCTTGACGCTACCGCCGTACAGGATCGGCAGCGAGCCAGCGATTCTAGCATCGTACTGGGCGATTTCGCCACGGATGAATGCGTGGACTTCCTGCGCCTGCTCCGGCGTCGCGGTCCGGCCGGTACCGATCGCCCAGACGGGCTCGTAGGCGATGATCGCGCCATCAAGCGCATCGGCGCCCTTTTCCAGCACCGGCGCGAGCTGTTCCTGCAGGCGCCATTCCATCTGACCGTTCTCGCGTTCGCCCAGGGTCTCGCCGATGCAGAGGATAGGGATCAAGCCCGCCGCCTTTGCCGCGAAGAACTTCCGCGCGACCAGTTCGCTGGTCTCGTGGTGGTACTGCCGGCGCTCGGAATGCCCGACCAGGCCGTAACGGGCACCGACGTCGACCAGCATCGCGGCTGCCACTTCGCCTGTGTACGCACCCTTCTCGTTGGCGCTGACGTCCTGCGCACCGAACTGCAACCCCTTGGGGCCGTACTGCCAGATCAGCTCGCCCAGGTATGGTAACGGCGGCACGATGATGCGCTCGACACCCTCGGGGGCATCCGCTGCGATCACGGCATCGAGCAGCTCACGGGCGAACTTGCGATCACCGTGCAGTTTCCAGTTTCCGGCAACGATCTTGCGGCGCATTGTCGGCCCCGTGTGCGAAAGGCGCGCAGTTTAACAGCGCCGGGAATGATTCTTAAGCCGCCGGGACTGCGAGAATGGACACATTCCCAGTCGCCCGATCCGCCATGAAGCCAGGTTCGACCGCACCGCGCCTTCCGACGCTGCCCTACCGCAAGCCCACGCTGGGGCGCGATTACTGGCTGCTCGACGACGCCCTGCCCAACGCCGACGAAGTCCGCGCCCGCCTGCTGGCTCGCACTGACTGGTACGAGGGTTATCCGCACAAACCCGAAAGCTGGCCCGGCATGCGCGCCATGCCCGCGCTGGAGCCGGCGGAACTTGCGCCGCTGGAGGAATGGGTCAAGCAGCAGACCGGCGCCGGCAAGCTGTGGGTCGGAAGCACGGCCGACGGCGGCACCCTCAACCACAACTGCGTGCAGGTAGTGGGCTACAACGAATGCGAGTCGCGGCCGCACACCGATTCCCGCGCGCTCTGCCGTTACGCCGCGGTGCTCTACCTGAATCCGAACGTGCCCAACGATTGCGGCACCAGCTTCTATCGCCAGCGCATGCCGGGCGGACAGCTGGGCGGCAACATGGTGCAGCCGCCGCACGCGAACCTTGTGCAGGCGCTGGGCACGCGTTTCGTTCCGCCGGAATCGTTCGCCGAGGACGTCATCGTGCCGCACCGCTACAACCGCCTGCTGGTCTATCGCGCCAACATGATCCACAGCGCGACCGGATACTGGGGCCAGACGCTGGAAACCAAGCGGATGGCGGCGGTTTTCTTCTGGATGGCTTGAAGGCGCGGAGTTGCGGTTCGCGGAACAGCTTCCGCTTTCTGCGTCATCGCGAGCCTGGCGAAGGAGCCGCTTTCAGCAGCAATCCAGCAACAGCAGCCCGCCACTCAAGTGGCGGATCAACCGTGCAGCAGGCTTGAAAGCAGGTCCATCGCTACGCTCGGGATGACAGGGCTGGGACGACAGCACTGCATCGTCGCCCCAGCAGGCCGAATTCACGACCTCCGCGATTACTTCAGCTTGATCTCCGCCAACCGCTCTTCCAGATAGCCGTGCGCGGTGATGGGTTCGGGATAGCGACTGGGATTGTCCGGCGTGATGCACGACGGCAACACGTCGATCAGGAAATCAGGATTCGGGTGCAGGAAGAACGGCGTTGAATAACGCGGCTGGCGCGCCTTCTCGCCCGGCGGATTCACGACGCGGTGCGTGGTCGACGGATATACGTGGTTGGTCAAGCGCTGCAGCATGTCGCCGATGTTGACCACGATGGTGTCGGCGTCCGCGGTGAACGGCACCCACTCGCCCTTGTGCGACTTCACTTCCAGCCCTTCCGAACTCGCCCCGACCAGCAGCGTGATCAGGTTGATGTCCTCGTGCGCACCGGCGCGGACGTTGGGGATGTCGTCGGTGGTGATCGGCGGATAGTGGATCGGACGCAGGATCGAATTGCCGAAGTCGGTCTTGTCGGCGAAATAGCTCTCTGGAAGCCCGATGTGCAGCGCCAGCGCGCTCAGCACCTGCGAACCCAGCTGGTCCAGCGCCTGGTACAGGCCGTAGGCGAGTTCGTGGAACTGCGGCACTTCCGCCGGCCACAGGTTGGGCGGCATTACATCCGCGTACTTCGAATCGCGGGAAATCTCGCGACCGACGTGCCAGAACTCCTTGAGATCGAAGTACTTGGAGTCCTTCGCGGTCTCGATGCCGAACGGCGTGTAGCCGCGCGCACCGCCGCCACCGGGGACGTGGTACTTGCGCTTCACGTCGTCAGGCAGCGCGAAGAACGCCTTGAACACGTCGTAGGAACCGTCGATCAGCGACTGCGCGATGCCGTGGTTGCGGATGCCGGCAAATCCCCACTCGCGGTAGGCCGCGCCGAGTTCGGCGACAAAGGCTTCGCGGTCACCGCTGCTGGACGGCTCGGTGAAGCGGCGGATATCGAGGGTCGGGATCTGCGACGCCATGGCGTGTCTCTTCTATCTGTGCGTATTTGACGTTGTGTCTTACTTCGCTGCCACGCGAACGGCTTCGGCCAGCGCGTCAAGCGTGCCCTGCATCAGGGCCGCATCGTCCGCCTCGACGGTCACGCGCACCACCGGCTCCGTGCCGGACGGTCGCAGGAACGCCCTGCCCCGACCCGCCACCGCCGCCTGCGCCGTCGCCAGTGCGGCCTGCACGGACGCGGCCTCCGACGGCTTCGCCGCGCCGACGGCGTAACGCACGTTGATGGTTTTCTGCGGCACCCGCACCAGCCCCTGCAGCGCTTCGCCCAGGCCGATGCCACGGCGGCGCAGCACTTCCAGCACCTGCAGCGCACTGACGATGCCGTCGCCGGTACCGCTGCGATCCAGGCACAGCATGTGGCCCGACGCCTCGCCACCCAGTACGCCGTCGTTGGCGACGAGCTGCTGGTGGACGTAGCGGTCGCCGACCTTGGCGCGCACGAAACCGATGCCTTCGCGCGCGAGCGCCTGCTCCAGCCCGAAGTTGGTCATCAGCGTACCGACCACCGGGCCGACCAGGCGGCCGGACTGCTTCCAGTCGCGCGCCAGCACGTACAGCAGGTCGTCGCCGTCGCGGACGTTGCCGTCGCTGTCGACGAACATCACCCGGTCGCCGTCGCCGTCGAACGCGATGCCCAGGTGCGCTCCGGTCTCGCGGACGCGGGCAGCCAGGCCTTCCGGGTGGGTGGAACCCACGCCTTCGTTGATGTTCAGGCCATTGGGATCGATCCCGATGGTGTCGACACGCGCACCCAGCTCACGCAGAACCAGCGGGCCGAGCTGGTACGTCGCGCCGTTGGCGCAGTCCATCGCGATCCGCATGCCGCCCAGGTCGAAACCCTTCGGCACGGAATTCTTGCAGTGTTCGATGTAGCGGCCCAGGGCGTCGCGCGTGCGCACCGCCTTGCCCAGCCGCTCGGAAGCCACGGTGAGGAACGGCTGTTCGAGCGCGGCCTCGATCGCCAGCTCGGTGGCGTCGTCCAGCTTTTCGCCTTCGGCCGAGAAGAACTTGATGCCGTTGTCGTAGTGCGGGTTGTGCGATGCCGAAATCACGATGCCGCCGTCGGCGCGCATCGAATGGGTCAGGTGCGCCACGGCCGGGGTGGGCATCGGGCCCATCAGCTGCACGTCGACGCCCGCCGCCACCAGCCCGGCTTCGAGCGCGGCTTCGAACATGTAGTTCGAGATGCGCGTGTCCTTGCCGATGATGACCTGTGGCTTGCGCCAGTCGCGACCCTCGAAGGCCTTGGTCAGTGCGTGGCCGTAGGCATTGCCCAGGCGCAGGACGAAGTCGGCCGAGATCGCGCCTTCGCCGACGCGGCCGCGGATGCCATCGGTTCCGAAGTAACGACGACTCATGCGGAGACCTCCGCATGATCGTCGTTACGCGACACATGGATGTGCCGCCCGCGCACGTGCGCGTAAGCGCGCGTCCGGCGCCAGCCAGTCCGGGCCTGGACCGGATTGGCTGGTCCGGACAGCTGCCAGGAAGGCAGTTGTCCGGATACGAAATTGACCTTTCGGCTCAAGCCACGACCTCGTTGTCGTCCTGCGGCATCGGTTGCTTCATCATCAACGCGATCAGGTGGGCGAGACGATCGCGCATTTCGCGGCGATCGCAGATCTGGTCCACCGCACCGTGGTCTACGAGGAATTCGGAGCGCTGGAAGCCTTCCGGCAACTTCTCGCGCACGGTCTGCTCGATCACGCGCGGGCCGGCGAAACCGATCAGGGCTTCGGGTTCGGCCATGTTGATGTCGCCCAGCATCGCGAACGACGCGGACACGCCACCGGTGGTGGGATGGGTCATCACCGAGATGTACGGCAGGCCCTTGGCACGCAGGCGACCCAGCGCGGCGGACGTCTTGGCCATCTGCATCAGCGAGAACAGGCTTTCCTGCATGCGCGCGCCGCCGCTGGCGGAGAAGCACACGAACGGGCAACCCAGGTCCGCCGCGCGCTCCGCGCCCAGGGCGAAGCGTTCGCCGACCACTGACCCCATCGAACCGCCCATGTAGGCGAAGTCGAACGAGGCGGCCACCAGGTCACGGCCCTTGAGCTTGCCTTCCAGCGCGATCAGCGCGTCGCGCTCACCGGTGGACTTCTGCGCGGCCTTGATGCGATCGGAATACTTCTTCTGGTCCTTGAACTTCAGGACGTCGACCGGACCCAGCGCGGCACCGATCTCGGTGGTGCCGTCCGGATCGAACAGCGACGCCAGCCGCGCACGGGCGCGGATGGGCATGTGGAAATTGCACTTCGGGCAGACCTCGAGGTTTTCCTCGAGCTCCGGGCGGTAGAGCACGACGCCGCAGCGGTCGCACTTCTCCCACAACCCCTCGGGCACGCTGCGGCGCTTGGCGGTGCCGGTGTCGGTGCGGATGCCGGAGGGCATTAGTTTCTTGAGCCAGGACATGCGTGGCGTGATCCCTGATGAGGCTTGGAGCGAACGGCGCAGTTTAGCGCGAGCGCGACGGGAAGCCGCTCCCGGGCGGGTCGCGGGGCGAATGTGTGGCGAACGTCGCGGATTGGCCCACGAATCCGCATGGACACAGGGGTATCAATGCCGCGCCGGCGGCCAACCATGTTGACCTGCAGGCCCCCGATTGCGCTCGGATGACAGCGGGATAGTCGAAGGCTGGGCAACTGCCCCCTTACGCGTCCAGGCTGTACCCCGTACACCGGTCCGCGAACGGTATGCGATGGGGGTTCGCGACCCCGTGCGCGGGGTTCGCGAGGGGGTGCGATTAGGTTGGCAACCCCATGCCTGGGCTCCGCGAGGGGGTGCGATGGGATTGGCGACCCCGTACACCGGGTCCGCGAGCGGGACGCGATGGGGTTGGCGACCCCGTGCGCGGGGTTCGCGAGGGGGTGCGATGGGGTCGGCGATCCCGTGCGTCGAGGTCCGCGAGGGGGTGCGATGGGGTCGGCGACCCGGTGCATGAGGTCCGCCAAGGGGGACGATGAGGTTGGCGACCCCGTGCGTGGGGTTCGCAAGGGGGAGCGATGGGATTGGCGACCCTATGCGATTAGGGCGGGTCTTGACCCGCCATCGCCATACCCGCCATCGCCATACCAGCCATCGCCGTACCCGCCATCGCCGCTTCGGCCCGACGGGTTGGAAACCCGCCCTACGCGTCCAGCGCCGCCCGGATCGGCGCCAGGAATTCCCGCGCGCGCGCCGCCGGATCAACAGCGCCATCCAGCGTCGAAACGAGCGCACTGCCGATCACCACGCCGTCGGCCTCGCGGGCCATCGCGGTGGCGGATGCGGCATCGCGGATGCCGAAGCCCGCCGCCACCGGCACCCGGCTGCGGGCGCGGATGGCGTGCAGGCGTTCGGTGGCAGCCTCGGCATCCAGCCGGTCCGCACCGGTCACGCCGGCGAAGCTGACGTAGTAGAGGTAGCCGGACGCCTGGTCGCACAGCAATGCCAAGCGGGCGTCGCTGGTGGTCGGCGAGGCCAGCAGGATCAGCGCCAGCCCGTGTTCGTCGAAGGCGACGCGGAACTCGCCGGCCTCTTCCGGCGGCAGGTCGACCAGCAGTACGCCGTCGACGCCGGCGGCCACCGCATCCTGCGCGAAGCGCTGCGCGCCGCGGATCTCGATCGGGTTGAGGTAGCCCATCAGCACGACCGGCGTGTCGGCATCGCGTTCGCGGAACGTGCGCACGCAATCGAGCACGTACGACAGGCCCGCGCCACGCGCCAGGGCGCGTTCGGAGCTGCGCTGGATGGTCGGGCCGTCGGCCATGGGATCGGAGAACGGCACGCCCAGCTCGATCACGTCGGCGCCGGCGGCCGCGAGCGCGTGCATCACCGGGACGGTGGCTTCGAGCGAAGGATCGCCGGCCGTGATGAAGGGGACCAGCGCCTTGCGGTTGGCGGACTGGAGTGCGGCGAAGCGGGTGTCGATGCGGTTCATCTGGTCGGTCATCCCGAAGCGAAGCGAGGGATCTGCTGTTTTTTTAACCCGAACAAAAGCAGATCCCTCGCTTCGCTCGGGATGACAAGTCAAAAAGTGATGCCTTCGCGTCCCGCGATCGTGTGCACGTCCTTGTCGCCACGACCGGACAGGTTGCACAGCACGATGGCGTCCTTCGGTAGCTCACGCGCCAGCTTCATCGCCTGTGCGATCGCGTGGCTGGATTCCAGTGCCGGCAGGATGCCTTCGCTGCGGGCAAGCTGGTGGAACGCGGCAAGCGCCTCGTCGTCGGTCACACCGACGTACTGCGCGCGGCCGGCGTCCTTCAGGAAAGCGTGTTCCGGCCCGACGCCCGGATAGTCCAGACCTGCGGACACCGAGTGCGTCTCGATGATCTGGCCGTCGTCGTCGCACAGCACGTAAGTGCGATTGCCGTGCAGCACGCCAGGGCGGCCGGCAGCGAGCGACGCGGCGTGATGGCCGGTATCGATGCCCTCGCCCGCGGCTTCGGCGCCGACCAGGCGCACATCGCGATCGTTGAGGAACGCGTGGAACACGCCGATCGCGTTGCTGCCACCCCCGACGCACGCGGTCACTGCATCCGGCAGGCGGCCGTATTCAGCCAGCATCTGCGCGCGTGCCTCGCGGCCAACGACGGCGTTGAAGTCGCGCACCATGCGCGGATACGGATCCGGACCGGCGACGGTACCGATGATGTAGAACGTGTCGTGCACGTTGGTCACCCAGTCGCGCATCGCTTCGTTCAGCGCGTCCTTGAGCGTCGCCGAGCCGCTGGTCACCGGCACGACTGTCGCGCCGAGCAGCTTCATGCGGTAAACGTTGATCTTCTGGCGCTCGATGTCGGTGGCGCCCATGTACACCACGCATTCCAGACCGAGGCGCGCGGCGACCGTCGCGGACGCGACGCCGTGCTGGCCCGCACCGGTCTCCGCGATGATCCGCGTCTTGCCCATGCGGCCGGCGAGCAGCGCCTGGCCGATGGTGTTGTTGATCTTGTGCGCGCCGGTGTGATTGAGGTCCTCGCGCTTGAGCAGGATGCGCGCGCCGCCGACTTCGCGGCTCAGGCGCTGCGCAAAGTAGATCGGGCTCGGACGGCCGACGTAGTGGGCCAGGTCTTCGTCGAAGGCGCGGTTGAAGGCGGGGTCGACGCGGGCTTCGTCGTATGCCTTCGCCAGCTGTTCGAGCGGACCGATCAGGGTCTCGGCGACGAAACGGCCACCGAAGCGGCCGAAATGGCCGTTGGCGTCGGGGTAGGCGTGAAAGTCTTCGATTCGGGCATTCATCGGGGCGTTCCGGGTCGGGGGCTGGCATCGGTGCGCGACCGGGCCTTTCTGTCACTTTATCGCGCACATACGGGACAAAAAATGCATAAAATCTGACTTACCTGTCAGTAAAACTCACATATGGCGAGCCGAGACCTGCCCCCACTGAACGCCCTGCGCGCCTTCGACGCCGTTGCCCGCCTGGACAGCGTCAGTCGCGCCGCAGAGGAGCTGCACGTGACGCATGGCGCCGTCAGCCGGCAACTGCGGGCGCTGGAGGACGCCGCCGGCACCGCCCTGTTCGTCCGACAGGGGCGCGGGCTTGCGCTGACACCGGCCGGGCGGCGCCTGCAGGAAGCTGCGGGGGCTGCCTTCGACCCGCTCCGCACGACGTGGGCGGAGCTGCTTCGTCGTCCGGGGCAGACGCCACTCGTGCTCGGCTGCCCGGGCAGCGTGCTGGCGCGCTGGATGATTCCGCGCCTGGATCGCCTGGCGCGGGAGATGCCGGATCTGAAGCTCCACCTGTCCGCCAGCGAGGCACCCCCGGACGCGCAACTGGGCGGGCTCGATGCCGCGCTGCTGATCGCCCAGGCGCCCTGGCCGGCGGAGTGGCAGGTGCATGAGCTGGCGGTCGAGCGGATCGGGCCGGTGGTGAGCCCGCGTTTTCCCGGCTTTGACGCGCTGCGCGACGCTGCGCCGTCCGCACTGCTCGACACCGCCCTGCTCCATACGGCCTCGCGCCCGCAGGCGTGGAGCGACTGGGCCAGCCGCACGGGCCTGGACGCCCACGCGTTGCGCATGGGCACCGGCTTCGAACATCTGTACTACCTGCTGGAGGCCGCCGTCGCCGGGCTCGGCGTCGCCATCGCGCCCGAGCCACTGGTGGCCGAGGACATTGCGGCCGGGCGCCTGCTGGCGCCGTGGGGATTCATCGAAACCGATGCGCGCTGGGTGCTGTGCACGTCACGCCGCAGCGGCGATGCGCGGGTGGCGCGACTGGCGTCGTGGTTGCGCGGGGCGCTCGCGGATTCCGCGTCCTAGCGGGTTCGGCCGCCGAAACGCTCAGTCTTCCGCGGCGTCGGCGCGACGCACTTCCTCGACGAACTGCCGCATGCGGTTGCCGTCCTTGACCCCCGGCGAAAGCTCGATCCCGCTGGAAACGTCGACGCCCCACGGCCGTGTCGCCACGACGGCATCGAAGATGTTCTCCGGCTTGAGTCCGCCGGCGAGCAGCCACGGGCGCCCCAGGTCCTGCGGAATCCGCGTCCAATCGAAGGTCCTACCGCTGCCGCCCTGCGCTCCGGGCGCGTGGCTGTCGAAAAGGAATCCGGCCGCGTTCGGATAACCCGCGCGCAAGGTCAGTCCGGGGTGATCCATCCCTTCATGGTTCCGGACATCGCCCATCGCGACGACTTTCAGGTAGGGCAGACCGAAGCTGCGACAGAACGTGTCGTCCTCGGTGCCGTGGAACTGAAGCAGCGTCGGGCGGACCTGGCGGACGATCTCGCGCACTTCCTCGGCCGGGTTGTCCATGAACAGCGCGACCGAATCCACCAGCGGCGCCAGCGCGCCGCGCATCGCCCGCGCTTCCTCCGCGGCGACGCAACGCGGGCTCTTCTTCACGAAGACGAAACCGACCGCGTCCACGCCCAGCTCGCTGGCCAGGCGCACGTCGCCGGCGCGGGTCATGCCGCAGAACTTGATCCGGGTACGGAAGAAATTGGGCTTCACAGGCTCAGGTGTCCGGGCAGGCCACAGGTGGCGACGGTGTCGGCGGGATACAGCGGACCCAGGAATACCAGCCCTTGCGACGGCGCCGTCGGGCCGGCCTTCGTGCGGTCACGACCGGCCAGCAGCTGCGCCATCCACGCTTCGGGTTGTTCGCCCCGCCCCACCATCAGCAAGCTTCCGACAATGTTGCGCACCATGTGGTGAAGGAAGGCGTTGGCCTGGATTTCGACGCTGACGATGTCACCTTCGCGACGGATGGTGACTTCCTGCAGGTCGCGGCGCGCGTGCGGGGCTTGGCAATGCACGGTGCGGAAGGCGGAGAAGTCGTTTTCGCCCAGCAACGACTGCGCGGCGCGATGCATGGCGTCGGCATCCAGGTGACGGCGCTCCCATGCCAGCACCTGCCGGTTGAATGCGGGTCGCACGACGCGATTGAGGATGCAGTAGCGATAGCGTCGCGCGCGCGCCGAGAAGCGCGCATGGAATTCGTCCGGCACCGGCACGCACCACAGTGCGCACACCTCCGGCGGCAACTTGCTGGTGGCGCCGAGCACCCAGCCGCGCGGATCGCGCTGTACCGGGCTGTCGAAGTGGATCACCTGGCCCGTCGCATGCACACCGGCGTCCGTGCGACCGGCGCAGATGGTCTGGATGGGCGCGCCGGCGACGAAGGACAGAGCGTCCTCGATCGTGGCCTGCAGGGTGACGTAGCCCTCAGGATCGGGTTCGCCGTGCTTGCTCAGGCGTTGCCAGCCGCTGAAGAGACTCCCGTCGTATTCGATGCCCATGGCGTAGCGCTGCGTGGCAGGAGCCGCGCCGGTATCGGTGGGTACGGGTGTTTCAGGAAGGCTGGACGACATCAGGGGAATCTACTGCAGCCGGGAGACGGGGGTAGTCGCAGGGTGATCAAGCCCCTGCACGAACGTCATCGGAAGGCTGCGTGGCGTGCTCCCGGCCGCTGCCGGGAATCGGAATACGTGGAGCGCCTCCCTGCAATCGAGGAAGGCGCGACGCAGCGGGTTTATTCGATCTCGCGCAGCATCCGCGACGCCTGCTGGCGGGCGGCGTGGTCGCCGGTGATCGCGATCTCGCCGAGCAGCTGGCGAGCGCTCGGAATGTCACCCAGGTCCAGGTAGGCACGGGCCAGGTCAAGACGCTCGTAGGCCGACTGGGCAGCGGGATCAAGCAGGTCCTGCTGGTTGCCGCCGGTCTGCAACGCTGCCGAACCGGTATGCCAGGCGGGAGCGGAACGGCTCGGCGGGGGCGGCGTGGGAGCGGCGCGCACGGGTTCGGGTGCCGGCGCAGCGTTCGAAGGCGCTTCGCTGCGGGCGTCCGGCTTGTCCTTGGCAACCTTCGGTGCGAATGAGTCCGCGATCGACGGACCGCTCGACGCAGATGGCGCGCGGAACTTCGGCACGCTGTCGCGACGACGCAGGAACCAGCCGACCAGCAGGCCGATGCCCAGCGCGCCCACTATCCCGATGATCCACGGCAGCATCGCCCCTTGCGCCTGCTGCTTCTGCGCCTGCGCCATGCGCTGCTGCGCGGCGGCCAGCTCGCTGTCCTTCATCGCGATCAGCTGCTGCTGTTGCTGCTGCAGCTTCTCCAGCTCGGCGACGCGGGTCTTGAGTTCCTGGGCCTCGGCGTCGCGCGCAGCGAGGGTTTCCTTGGTAATGGTGAGTTCCTGCAGCATCGCGCCCTCGCCCCCGGCGGTGATACCGGATTGTGTGCCCGCCTGGGTCGCGTCGCTGGCGCCCGGCGGAACGATTTCCAGTCGTGCGCCCGCAGTACGCGGCGTCGACGGTTTGCTGGTGGAAGTGGACGCAGTGCGCGGCTTCGCGGCAGAACGCGCACTCGCCGTCGCGGGCACGTCGACCGGCTGCGACACCGCACGGCGCGAGGCGCGCCATTCCTGGATCTGGGAATGGACGATCGCGCTGGCCTGCTGCTCATCCAGCGCAGTCATCGCCTCGTTGGCTGGCATGCGCAACACGGCGCCGGCTTTCAGGCGATTGATGTTGCCGCCCATGAAGGCGTCGGGATTGGCACGCAGCAACGCGATCATGGTCTGGTCGAGCGATCCGCCACCCATGCGCGAAGCGATTTCGGTCAGCGTGTCGCCCTGCCTCACTTCGTAATCGCTGCCGTCGATGCTCGGCGCCGGGGCGATCGGTATGGCTGCGACCGGAGGCGGCGTCGGACGCGGCGTCGAAGCGATCGCCGTGGTGTCCTGCGGCGCGGGTTCGGCCGGCGGCTGGGTCGGCTGCGCTTCGGGCTGCGGCTCGGCAGCGACGGCGTCCTCGGGGCGTTCGATGATCGCCGGGGCTTCGACGGTCGGCGCTTCAACCGCCGGCTGCAGCGGCGCGGAAACGGTGCGCGGGGTGTCGAGCAGCGCGGAGTATTCGCGGACCAGTCGGCCCTGGCCCCAATCCACTTCCAGCAGGAAGGTCAGGAGCGGCTCGTTGACCGACTGCGTGCTGGTGACCCGGATGATCGGGTTACCGCGGGCGTCGAGCGCCTGGGTGAACTGCAGGTCGGCAATGATCCCGATCGGTGGACGCAGCCCGATGCGGGCGAAGGTATCTGGCGAAGCCAGCGCGGCCTGCAGGTTCTCCAGTTCCGCCGGATCGCTGCTGACGATCGGGATTTCAGCCAGGAATGGCTGTCCGACGCTGGACTTGACCTCGATCTGCCCGAGCCCCAGCGCATTCGCGCCAAAGCTGGCAAGCATCGCCGCCACCGCCAAAACAGTTCCCGCGATTGCTTTCACGACCGGTCTCTCGACTGTCCCCTCGTGGCGACTCTAGCCCCGAGTGCACGCGGTTTGCAATGAAGCTGCCGCAAATCACTGAGCTGGTTCATATTTTCGTTCGACTCCAGCGGCCGAACGGAGCCAGATCCCGCTCATCGGGCGGTCGACAGCCCTGGAATGCGCGCCGGAAGGCAGCCTCGCTTTCACGAGGCTGCCCTACTTCACCTCAACCCTCGGCGATCACCAGCTCCGCCAGCTGCACGGCATTGGTCGCCGCGCCCTTGCGGATGTTGTCGGCGACCACCCACAGGTCCAGGCCACGGGGGTGCGAGACGTCTTCGCGCAGGCGGCCGACGTAGACCGGGTCGGTGCCGGATGCATGGGTGACCGGCGTCGGATAGCCGCCGGCCTTGCGTTCGTCGACCAGTTCCAGGCCGGGCTGCGCGGCCAGCAGTTCGCGCGCCTTCTCGACGCTGAGCTTCTCGCGCGTTTCGATGTGGACGGCTTCGGAGTGACCGTAGAACACCGGCACGCGCACCACGGTGGCATTCACCAGGATGCGGTCGTCGCCGAGGATCTTGCGGGTCTCGGTCACCAGCTTCCACTCCTCGGTGGTGTAGCCGTTATCGAGGAAGTCGCCACCGTGCGGGATCACGTTGAAGGCGATCTGCACCGGATAGACCTTGGGCTCGGCGTCCTGGAAATTGAGCAGTGCGGCGGTCTGGCGACCGAGTTCCTCCATCGCCTTGACGCCAGTTCCAGACACCGACTGATAGGTGGCGATGTTGATGCGCTCGATGCCGACCGCACGGTGGATCGGCGCCAGCGCGACCATCAGCTGCATGGTCGAGCAGTTCGGGTTGGCGATGATGCCGCGCGGACGGTTCTTCGCGGCTTCCGGGTTCACTTCGGACACGACCAGCGGGACGTCGGCGTCGCCGCGGAACACCGAGGAGTTGTCGATGACCACCGCGCCCGCCGCGGCGAACTTCGGCGCGTATTCCCGCGACACCGAACCGCCAGCTGAGAACAGCGCGATGTCGACGCCGGTCGGATCGAACGTGGCCAGGTTCTCGACGACCAGCTGGCGCGCACCGAACTCGACCTTCGTGCCGGCCGAGCGCTCGCTTGCCAGCACGTGCAGCTTGCCGATGGGGAACTGGCGCTCGGCGAGCACCTTCAGCATGGTTTCGCCGACGGCGCCGGTGGCGCCCACTACGGCAACGGTATAGGTCTTGCTCATTGGTGCGATGTTCCTGTGAGGTGGCGACCGGCGGCGTGGAGATTGTGCGCCTTGCCGGCAGCGGAATTGGGCTTGCGGGCGGAATGCTGGATGGGCGGGGACGCGCGGCGCGGTTGCAACAGGGGCTTGCCGAACCCGGATTCCGGGAAGCTGCAAGCAACCGGCCGCTATCGTTTACCCGGGTCCGCTTTTGCGGGAATCCGCGGCGCCATATCGCCCACGTCGCCGCATTGCGCGCGATGGCGCAGCGCCTGGTCCATCAGCACCAGCGCGACCATGGCCTCGCAAATAGGAGTAGCGCGGATGCCGACGCAGGGGTCGTGGCGGCCGGTGGTGACGACTTCGACCGCATTGCCGTCGGTGTCCAGGCTCTGCACCGGCAGGCGCAGGCTCGAGGTCGGCTTGAACGCGGTGGAGCAGCGCAGCGCCTGTCCGGTACTGATGCCACCGAGGATGCCGCCGGCGTGGTTGCTGAGGAAGCCGTCCGCGCTGATTTCGTCGCGGTGGTAACTGCCCTTCTGCGCGACAGACGCGAAACCGTCGCCGATCTCGACGCCCTTCACCGCGTTGATCGACATCAACGCCGCGGCCAGTTCGCCATCGAGCTTGCCATAGATCGGCTCGCCCCAGCCCGGCGGCAGGCCATTGGCAATGACGTCCACGCGCGCGCCGACGGAATCGCCGGACTTGCGCAGGGCATCCATGTAGCTTTCCAGCGCGTCGACCTGCGACGCATCCGGCCAGAAGAACGGATTGGATTCGACAACGTTCCAGTCGATGTTGCCGGCATCGAACGCGTCGTTGCCGGGAGTGACCTCACCGATCTGCGACAGGAAGCCGCGCACCTGCACGCCGTACCTTGAAGCCAGCCACTTCTTCGCGATGACCGCCGCAGCGACACGCATCGTGGTCTCGCGTGCGCTGGAGCGCCCGCCGCCGCGCGGGTCGCGGATGCCGTACTTCTGCCAATAGGTGTAGTCGGCGTGCCCAGGACGGAACTGCGCGGTGATGTTCGCGTAGTCCTTGCTGCGCGCGTCGGTGTTGCGGATCAGCAGTGCAATCGGCGTGCCGGTGGTGACGCCTTCGTACACGCCACTGAGGATTTCGACTTCATCCGCCTCTCGCCGCGCCGAAGTATGGCGCGTCTTGCCGGTCGCTCGGCGCTCCAGGTCGTGGCGGAACTCCTCCGGCGCGATCGCGATGCCTGGGGGGCAGCCATCGATCACGCAGCCGATCGCCGGACCGTGGCTTTCGCCGAAAGTCGTCACTGCGAACAGATTGCCGAAGGTGTTGCTGGCCACGTTGAGTCCTGGCGCGGGCGTGAGCGCGCGGGTGAGATTGCGGGGGTAAGGCCCTGAAATATACGGGAAAAAAGCGGTTGCGACTGGAACCGGTTCGATGTGCGCTTATGAAAGATCGGCAGGACGTCCGAACCTGTAGCGCGGACCTTTGTTCGCTGCCTGTCTCAACCTTTCATGCCTTCGGACACAAGGGGAAAGCAGCGGAGCAGAACTCCGCTACCAACCGTGTCAGCCGCGCGCGTCGGCCAGCTGTTTGATCCGGGCGTGGTGCTCGACCAGATCGTGGCGCTCGACCACGAAGATCCCCATCTGCCCCACCTTGAACTCCACCCACGCCATTGGCACTTCCGGCAGCAGTGCGGCCAGCGCGTGCTCGGCTTCGCCCACTTCGCAGATCAGCACGCCGTGCTCGCTCAGGTGGTCCGGCGCGTCGCGCAGGATCTTCAGCGCCAAGTCCAGGCCATCGTCGCCGGCGCGTAATCCCAGGTCGGGTTCGTAGGAGTATTCCTTCGGCAGCGCATCGGTTTCGGCGTTGGTGACATAGGGCGGATTGGTGACGATCAGGTCGTACACCTCGCCCTTCAGACCGTTGAACAGGTCCGACTTGCGCAACGTGCAGTTGCTCGCCTGCAGGCGATCCTTGTTCTCGGCCGCGAGCGACAGCGCGTCATCGTTGATGTCGGCACCGTCGACCTGCCAGTTCGGGTGGTAGTGCGCGGTGGCAATCGCGATGCAGCCCGAGCCAGTGCACAGGTCCAGCACGCGTTCGACGTCGCGGCCACCCAGCCACGGCTCGAAGCCCCCGATGATCAGCTCGGCAATCGGCGAACGCGGCACCAGCGCGCGGCGGTCGCTCTTGAAGCTCAGGCCAGCGAACCAGGCTTCACCGGTGAGGTAGGCCGCCGGGACGCGCTCGTTGACGCGGCGTTCGAACAGCGCCAGCACCTTCGCCTGCTCCGCCGCAGTGACGCGCGAGGCGCCATACACCGGGCTCAGGTCGTGGGGCAGGTGCAGGGCGTGCAGGACCAGCTGCGTGGCTTCGTCCAGCGCGTTGTCGTAGCTGTGGCCGAAGGTCAGGCCGGCCTCGTTGAAACGGCTGCCGCCGTAGCGGATCAGGTCGATGATCGAGACCTGCTCGAACGCAACCTGTTCAAAGCGGGGGGATTCGGCGGGCACGGCGGGGTCTGCTTCGGAGGGGGAGGCAATTATATGGGGCAAGCCCAGTGTCCCGTGGTTTGAGGCCCAGGGCATATCGCGATCAGTAGCCGGCTATTTGCCATGTCGGCCGCGCGCGCGGCATTGGTGGCGTCGGGGGCTTGGGATCCTCCCCTGGCTGACCTGATTTCCCGGACATATCGCGATTGAAAGCCAGCGACTTGCCAGTGTCGGCCGCCCGCGCGGCATCAGCGATGCCGGGGCTGGGGCTATCGTGGGCGGCTATCATGTCCGCCGCTTTCCCGGGACCCCGGCGATGTTCAACCGCACCACCCTCTACGTATTGATCGCCGCGATCGCAGCCGCACTCGGCCTGTGGGCCGCGCAGGGCTGGTTCGCGCATGCGCCCTCGGCCGCGCGGCCCGCCCTCAAGGTGGTGCGCCTGTTCGAACCTGCCCGCGAACTGCCCGCGTTCTCCCTGCGCCAGTCCGACGGCACCGCGCTGGTGCCGGGCGAGCTCAAGGGTCACTGGACCCTGGTCTTCCTCGGTTTCACCCATTGCCCGGACGTATGTCCGCTGACCCTGCAGGAACTGTCGCAGGCACAGAAGCAATGGGCGACGATGCCCGAAGCGACGCGACCGCGCGTGCTGTTCGTCTCCGTCGATCCCGAACGCGACACGCCCGATGCCATCGGCGAATACGCCCACGCCTTCCACAAGGACACGCTGGCAGCGACCGCGGACGTACCCGCGCTGGAAGCGTTCGCCAGGTCGCTGAGCATGGTGTTCGCGAAGGTTCCGGCCCCGGCCGGCGCGCCGGCGGACCAGTACTCGATGGAACACAGCGCGGCGTTGGCGGTGCTGGATCCCAAGGGCCGATTAACCGGCTTCATCCCGCCGCCGCTGGCACCGGCGGATATCGCAACCGACATGTCGAAGCTGGCCGCCACGCCGCTTTGAACACGCTCCTTGAGCATGCTGCTTTGAACACGCCGCTCTGAACCTGCGCACCCAGCTGTAGCGACAACACTGCCCGGCGACAAGCCGCATCGGCGCCTGATCGGCGCGACGCCTACGAGTCCATCCATGAAAGTCATCACCGCCCTCACCTACGTCCTGCCGCACCGCCTGCTGTCCTCGCTCGCGCGAAGGCTGGCGTACTCGCGCAGCCACGCGGTCAAGCAATGGCTGATCGACACGGTGACGCGGAAATTCGGCGTGAACCTGTCCGAAGCCGCCGAACCCGATCCGACGAAGTACGAAACCTTCAACGCGTTCTTCACCCGCGCGCTCAAGCCCGGCGCCCGCACACCCGATGCCGACCCGCGCGCGCTGCTGATGCCCGCCGACGGTCGCATCAGCCAATGCGGTGCGATCGACGGCGACCGCATCTTCCAGGCGAAGGGCCAGGGATTCACCACCGCGCAGCTGCTGGGAGACGAGGACGCCGCACAGGCATTCGAGGACGGCGTGTTCGCCACCGTGTACCTCTCGCCGAAGGACTATCACCGCGTGCACATGCCCTGGGGCGGCACCCTGCGCGAAACAGTGCACGTGCCGGGCCGGTTGTTCAGCGTCGGTCCGGACGCCGTGGCCAACGTGCCCGGATTGTTCGCGCGCAATGAGCGGCTGGTGTGCCATTTCGACTGCGACTTCGGCCCGATGGCCGTGGTGATGGTCGGTGCGCTGCTGGTGTCCGGCGTGGAGACGGTGTGGAGCGGCGTCGAGATCCCGGCTTACGGCGGACCAATCACGACCAAGGACTACCGCGGCGCCAACATCGCGCTGGAACGCTTCGCCGAAATGGCGCGGTTCAACTATGGCTCCACGGTAATCGTGCTGCTGCCCAAGGGCGTTGCCGGGCTCGCGGCGCACCTGCGCGGCGAAACGGCGGTGCAACTGGGCGAGCGACTCGCGACGCTGGCTTGAACGCTGGTTCGAGCGCTGGTTCGAGCGCCACGCGTCGACGGGAATTTCGCGCGACTCAGTGCGAGCGTCGCGCCGACGCGCCGATCAGCACCTGCGCCGCCCAGTAGGTTGCCAGCACGATCACGATGGCCGCACCGAAAGGCGCGACGAACCGGTCGATGGCAAGGGTTGCGTCCGACGCCACGAAGAACACACCGCCGAGCGCTGCCACCGCAGCGGTCGGCGTGCGCAGGCGCGACCACACCGCAGCCGCCTGCGCCGCCATCGTCGCCAGCACGGCCACGTACGCGACAACCGGAACCCGCAGCTCGGCCGGCAGGTGCGGCCACAGCACCGACAGCACGCCGCCAGCGATGATCGCGTAAAGGGCGAACGGCCATTTCACCGCGAACAGTCGAACGCGACTGCAGAACGCGACCAGATAAGCGACATGGGCGAACAGGAAACTCGCCAGGCCGAAGACGAACCAGTCCGGCCCCTTTGCCATCGATGGCAACATCAGGAACACGTCGCCCAGCGTCGACAACAGCAGGCCCGCCAGGATGGCGCTGCGATAGCGCGGTTCGATGGCAGGCGACCGCCACACCATCGCGGCAACAAGCAGCGTCGCCGTCGGCTTGGCAACGTAATGCAGCCAGCGCAGCTCGGGCGCCAGCGCACCGGCAATCGCCAGCGACGCGGCGATCGCGACCGCCATCACCCAGCGACGCACCCCACTCGCTGGCGCGGTCATCAGCTGCGGCGCCACCCCGCCCTCGCGACTATTCAATTGCCGCAACCTTCAAGCTTCAGCTTCTGGCCGGGTCGGATCGCGAACCGTGGCCCCTTGATCTTGTTTGCCTTGGCCAGCACGCCCATGTCGCACTCGAACTTCTGCGCGATCGCCGTCAGCGTCTCGCCGCGCTGCACGCGGTAATCCCGTGGGTGCTTGCGCTTCTTCTTGTCATCGTCGCGGGAAGCCTTCGCAGCCGGACGATCCACCGGTTTCGTCGGTGCATTCGCGTCCGCGGGAGCCTCGACGGCATCCGATGCATCGCTTCCGACGGTCGAAATCGGCCCCAGGCTCACCACCGCCGAACGCGCATCGCTCAGCACCAGCGTGCGCGCAAGCTCGGCGCGGCGGCCGGAAACGCACCAGCGGTTGTAGAGGCCGACGATCCGGGTGGTTGCGTTGAGCGTGGTGCCCGCGGACAGCCATGCGTCGACTGCCAGGCGCGGATTGAGGTTGCGCAGCGCGCGCAGGTAGCCCTCGCGTTGGCCGCGATTGCCCAGGCAGATGGTCAGCTGGTAGAGCGAACTGGGCTGCGCCAGTCGCAGCGATGCCGGCCGCGCATCGATCCTGGGGAAACTCAGGCCGTATTCCTTCGGATGCAGGTACAGCCAGGCCGCCGCGATTACCATCGGCACGTAGTCCTGCGTCTCGGCGGGAAACTGGTTGTAGACGCTCGCATCCCAGAAGTTGCGTCCGCCGCTGTTCTGGAACACCCGCAGCGCCCGGCCTTCGCCACCGTTGTAGGCCGCCAGCGCCATCTCGATGCTGCGGTTCAGTTCGGCCATGCGTTCGTTGAGATACGACGCGCTCGCCTGCGCCGCCGATCGCGGGTCGTAGCGGGTGTCGAAGCCGGTGCCATCGTTGCCCAGGCCGAACCGGCGGCCCGTGGTAGGCATGAACTGCATCAGCCCACCTGCACCGGTGCGCGAGGTGACATGCACCTTGCCGTTGGACTCCTTGGCCATGATGCCGAACAGCAACGCTTCCGGCAGGCCGCTGCGCTCGTAGGCGGGCCACATCTGGTAACGCAGGTACTGGTAGTTCTCGTGGGTGGAGATCAGCGAGCCGCGCATGTCGGTGAGCCAGCGACGGATGCCGGCCTGCACCGCAGGATTGAACTGCACCATCTGGTCGAAACGATGGTCTTCGGACAGCAGGTGGGCGGCGCGCGCGGCTTCCGGGACGTCGGTGGCGAGTGGATTGCCGTGTTCGTCGTCTTCGTCCTCCGGTTCGTCGGAGACGTCCGCCTCGGCGTCGGCAGTGAGCTTGAGCAGGCGCTTGTAGGTGACCAGCATCGTGCCGATCGAGCAGCCGCGCTGCTTCATGCAGGCGTTGACGACATCCTCCATGTCCTCCAGCGCTTCGTCGGTGACCTTCTGTCCGTCCGGATCGGAGTTACCGACCTGCACCATCCCTTCGCGGTATTTCGCCTCGGCGGCCTGCATCCGTTGGTTGAGTGCGTCCACCGCGGACTGGTCGCGGTGCGAGAGCGCGGAGGCGTCGAGGGACATCGTCGCCAGGATGACGAGGGCAAGCAGCGATCGGGGGAATGCAGGCATGGACTTACACGATTCGGACAAGGACGCAGGGTAGTCCCGCGGGTGGAATTACGGCAATGGGTCACGTTTTGCAGCGACTGTCGGTTCGCCTGGAGGTTCACGCACATCCAGCGACGGGCATCCATGCCGCACCAGGGCCTGTTGGCCCAGCGCATGCGCGGGATGACAACAACAGTCCGTAGCTTAGAATCCGGGCGACTCCCACTCCGGACACCCACATGGCTGACAACGCGATCCTCCTAGGCAAGGCGGTCACCACGCCCGAGTCCGGCCTGGTGTACCTCCAGGGAAAGCTCGGCAATCGCCATGGCCTGGTGGCCGGCGCCACCGGCACCGGCAAGACCGTCACGCTGATGACCATCGCGGAAGGCTTCTCTCGCATGGGCGTGCCGGTGTTCATGGCCGACGTGAAGGGTGACGTTGCCGGCCTGGCGATGCCGGGCACGATGAGCGACAAGCTGCAGGGACGGATCAAGGACATCGGCATCGCCGACTACGCCAATGAAGGCAGCCCGGTCGTGTTCTGGGACCTCTTCGGCAAGAACGGCCATCCCGTGCGCGCCACGATCAGCGAGATCGGGCCGACGCTGCTGTCGCGCATCCTCGAACTCAACGACACCCAGTCGGGCGTGCTGGACATCGTGTTCAAGCTCGCTGATGACCGCGGGCTGCTGCTGCTGGACCTGGAGGACCTGCGCGCGCTGCTCGGCCTGGTCGCCGACGAGCGTAAGGACATCTCCACGTCCTACGGCCTGGTCAGCACGCAGTCGGTGGGTGCGATCCAGCGTTCGCTGCTGCGGCTGGAGCAGGAAGGCGGCGAGATGTTCTTCGGCGAACCCGCGCTGGAGCTGTCGGACCTGATGCGCACGACGACCAACGGCCGCGGCGTCATCAACATCCTCGCCTCCGAGCAACTGGTCCTGAAGCCGCGCCTGTATTCGTCGTTCCTGCTGTGGCTGCTGTCGGAGCTGTTCGAGCAGCTGCCGGAAGTGGGCGACCTGGACAAGCCGAAGCTGGTGTTCGTGTTCGACGAAGCCCACCTGTTGTTCGACGACGCGCCGCCAGCGCTGCGCCAGCGCGTGGAACAGGTGGTGCGGCTCATCCGTTCCAAGGGCGTGGGCGTGTATTTCTGCTCGCAGTTCCCGGACGACGTGCCCGACGAGATCCTCGGCCAGCTTGGCAACCGCGTGCAGCACGCGCTGCGCGCCTTCACGCCGCGCGACCAGAAGGCGGTGAAGACGGCGGCGGAGACCTTCGTCGCCAATCCCAAGCTCGACGTCGCCGAAGCCATCTCGCAGCTCGGCACCGGCGAGGCGCTGGTGTCGACGCTGCAGGACAAGGGCGTGCCGATGCCGGTCGAGCGCACCCTGATCGCGCCGCCGCGTTGCCGCATGGGCTCGATCACGGACGCCGAACGCGCGCAGGTACGCGCCGGCAGCCCCGTCGGTGGCAAGTACGACAAGGCGGTCGACCGCGAATCCGCCGCCGAACTGCTGGCGAAGAAGGTGGAAGTCGCCACCGAGAAGACCGAAGCACCGGCCGCACGGACCCGCGCACAGGACGACGCCGACGAAGGTGGCTTCGGCCAGTCCGTGAAAGATGCGGTGTTCGGCACCAAGCGGCGCCAGGGCATGGTCGAGTCGATGGCCAAGCAGACCGCGCGCACCGTCGGCAGCCAGATCGGCCGGCAGATCCTGCGGGGCGTGCTGGGCAGCATCTTCGGCGGGCGCCGCTGAAGCGCTGACCCCAATCGCGCGTCAACCCGCGTCGCCGGACTGAACCAGACTCCGGCGTTTTGTTGCAGCGCAGGTTGACCCTGCGCCGCGCTTGCCATCGAATGCGCGCTCTCTTGGACGCAAACCCCACCCTGGAGCATTCGATGAACCGCAAGTTGTTGCTGCTCGCCCTGGCTTCCTCCGTCGTCGTCCTGTCCGCCTGCAAGCCGCAGGCGCCGGCCGAACCCGCCGCTCCCGCCACCGAAGCCGCCCCGGCAGCCGAGGCCGCGCCGGTTGCCGCCGAGCCCATGCCAGCCGAAGCGCCCGCCGAGATGCCGTTCGACATCAAGGGCTTCGCCGGCACCTTCACCGGCACCCTGCCCTGCGCCGACTGTGCGGGTGTCGACGCGAAGATCGAACTCGCTCCCGATGGTTCGTTCAAGCTGAACGAGGTGTACCAGGGCCCGAAGGGCCACACCGTCGCCTTCGACGGCACCTGGACCGCCGAAGAGAACGGCAAGCGCGTCCGCCTGGATCCCAACAGCAAGGCCGAGCCGGACCGCGTTTACGCCGTGACCTCGCACGAGCAGATCGACCAGCTCGACGCCGACGGCAAGACCTTAGCGGTCGCGCATACGCTCAAGCGCCAGATGCAGTAACTGGCAGCGACCGCCTCGCGCGGTCGACAAAAGCTCCACAAGCCGAAGGCGGCCCGCCAGAATGGGCCGCCTTCCTTGTTTGGGCTGTCGGAGCAGAAATGGGACGTTGGCGTCCACCGGGCGAAAAAAGCACCGCGCTGATCACGCGCGAAGGGCATGCACGACTCAAGGCCGAGCTGGACGAACTGTGGCGCCTGAAGCGCCCGGAAGTGGTGAAGGCGCTCGCTGCCGCAGCGGCCGAAGGCGACCGCTCGGAGAATGCCGAGTACACCTATCGCAAGAAACAGCTGGGCGAGATAGACCGTCGTGTGCGGTATCTGTCCAAGCGGCTGGAAGTACTGCGCGTGGTGGCCGACGCCCCCACCGACCGCGAGGCGGTCTTCTTCGGCGCGCAGGTTGACGTGGAGAACGTCGACAGCGGCGACGTCAGCCGCTACCGAATCGTCGGCCCCGACGAGACCGACGCGAAACTGGGCTACATCAGCATCGATTCGCCCTTGGCGCGCGCCATGCTGAAGAAGCGGCTGGACGACGAGTTCGAAGCCCAGTTGCCAGGCGGACTGCAGCGGTTCGTGATCATCGAAGTCGCATATTCCTGACGCTTTGACGACGGCCGAGATGCTCTCCACGGTCTCGGCAGATGTGCAGCCGCATCACAGGAGGACCCGGCAGCATCTCGCGGGTACCTGCAAAGGTCTGGGGAAGGCCGGCAACCATCTGGCGAGAGGCTGGCGATGTCTCGGCAGATGCCCAGCGCCATCTCGAGAGAGGCTGGAAGTATCTCGGGAGGGGGCTGCCACATCTCGCATAGGGGCGGCCGCATCTGGGCAGATGCCAAAGAGCATCTCGTCAGATGCCAGACGTGTCTCGTGAGACGTCAGCAACCTCTCGCGAGACCTCAGCAGTACCTCGCCAGACACTTCCGAGTGTCTTCGCAGATGCTGACGAGGATCCGGGACAGCCAGCCTGTGCCCTAACCCGACGCTATTCTTTTTCCCCACGATTGCGCGCCTGCGTCGCCATGTCTTCGTAGCGCTGCCGCAGCTGGTCGAGCTCGCCCTCCTCCCGCTCCTCCAGGTCCAGCAGCCGGTTGTGCGCGCCGCGGGTGGCACGTATCAACTCGTCGAGCTTGATGTGCATCGCCTCGGTATCGCGGTTCTGCGTGCACTGGATCAGGAACACCATCAGGAAGGTGACGACGGTGGTTCCGGTGTTGATCACCAGCTGCCACGTATCGCTGAAGCCGAAGAACGGACCGGTAACGGCCCAGGCCAGCACCACACCCAGCGCCACCCCGAACGACAGCGGCCGGCCCGTGAATCTGGCCGCAATCCTGGCCAGATGCGTGAATCCATTGCCCTGCATGACAAACCTCGCACGACCGGGAGACATGGCCAGTATGCGCGGGCGGCTGTTCCGTGGCCGTCCGGTGTCGATCCGTCCGTTCATCCGGCTGCGGAAGCGACCCGATGGCGTTGCCCGGCCTTCCGCAGACTCGACCAGGGAGTTCCGCCGGCACTCCCCGGCCGGCCGTCGCGCCGGCACACCGGGCCCCCGCCCGTAGAGGAGTTTCGCCATGTCCCGCTCCCGTCCCGTGCTTTCCCTGATCGCTCCCCTGGTGCTCGCGTTGGCGGCCTGGGCGCCCCCGGCCAGCAGCCAGGAATCCGGCACCGTTGTCGTGTCGATCTACCGCGTCGCCCCAGGCAAGCACCTGGAATTCCTGCGCTGGCTGGCTGCCCGCGACGCTGCAGGCAGCGAAGCCGGCATAGCCGCGCCGCAGTTGTACGCGCACATGGACGGCGACAGCTGGGATTTCGTCAACATTGCGCCAGACACCAGCGACGCGCAGGACGACAAAGTCGAAGCCATCATGAAGAAAAAAGGGATGACCACCGGTTTCGCTGCGGCGCTGGAGTTCCGCACGATGATCGCGTCGCACACGGACACCTACGCGCGCGGGCCAACGACGGCCGCCGCACTCGTGGAACTGGCTGGCAAGTAATCCACTGCAACGCCATCGGCAGGAGCCCGGATCGCGCTTCTGCAGGTTCTTGCAGTGCAAGCCGATTGCGAAGGAAACCGCTGGCAACTGTCGTTCGAGCGTAGTGAGAAATCCAAGTCGTTCTTTTGGAGATTCCTCACTACGTTCGGACTTCGATTTGTTCTGACGTTCCTAGTTGCGGTCTTCGCCCTCGGGCACGATCTCGGCGTCGATCAGGTCGTCGGGATTGGGCGTGTCGGACATGAAGACCTTTTCCGACTTGTGCACCGTCTTCTGCTCGGGCCGGTAGCGATACGCGCCGTCGCCCTGGCCGCTTTCGTCCAGATCGCCCTGCTGGACGATGTGCGCGCCGTTGAGCAGGTTCCAGCTGAGCTTGATGCTGCCGTGGCTGTTGGTGCGGCTGTAGCGTTCGGTGTCGAGGCCGATCAGGCGCATGCGGTCCTCGGATGCATCGAAACGGAACCGGTAGGTCGTCTGCGTCGCGGTGGTGCCGCCGGTCAGGTCTTCCAGCATCAGGACGCCCTTCTTGGCCGACAGGCTGCCGGAGCCGAGCGGGCTGAGCTCGAGCGCGAGGGAGTCGATGGGCGACAGCACTTCGTATGCCTTCTGGCCGGGTGCGGCATCGACCTGAAAGCGCCCCAGCACGGTGCACACGCGCGTTTCCTCACCGGTCGCGATGAAGATGGCTTCGGGCCGTCCGTCGCCAGTGAGATCGGCATCCAGGCGCGATTCGACCGCCATGCCATCGGGCACGAATTCAGCGATATCGGCGTTGTTGCCGGCAAGGACCGTCCCGCTGGCGCACAACAACAACGTACAGGCGACAAGCCGCATGGCCGCTCCGGAAGGTGGGAACCCTGCGGAGCTTAGGGACTATGCAGACCCGGGAAAAGCCGTCGGCGCGAGGACCCGCGTCGCCTGCCGCCGTGCGATCAGTCGTCGAACGGCACTTCGCCGTACAGGTCGTGCTCGTCGCTGCCCATGATCTCGACGTCGACGAATTCACCCGGCTTCAGGCCGGCCTCGAAGCCGTTCTGGATCTGCACCAGGCCATCGATCTCCGGCGCGTCGGCCATGGAGCGTGCGATCGCCAGTTCGCCATCGATCGCATCGACCAGGCAGCGCTGGATCGTGCCGACCTTCGCTTCGAGCTTCGCGGTGGAGATCTCCGCCTGGCGCTCCATGAAGCGCGCGAGGCGCTCCTGCTTCACTTCTTCCGGCACCGGATCGGGCAGGCCATTGGCCGCGGCGCCTTCGACCGGCGAATACGCGAATGCGCCAACACGATCGAGCTGCGCTTCGTCGAGGAAATCCAGCAGCTCCTCGAACTCCGCTTCGGTCTCGCCGGGGAAGCCGACGATGAAGGTCGAGCGGATGGTGATGTCCGGACAGATCTCGCGCCACTTGTGGATGCGCTCGCGCACCTTGTCGACGGCACCCGGGCGCTTCATGAGCTTGAGCACGCGCGGGCTGGCGTGCTGGAACGGGATGTCGAGGTACGGGAGCAATTTCCCCTCTGCCATCAACGGAATGATCTCGTCGACGTGCGGATACGGATACACGTAATGCAGGCGCGTCCACATGCCCAGCTCCGACAGGCCTTCGCACAGCGCCTTCATCCGCGTCTGGTACTGCTTGCCGCGCCATTCGCGCTCGGCGTACTTCACGTCGACGCCGTAGGCCGAGGTGTCCTGCGAAATCACCAGCAGTTCCTTCACCCCGCCCATCGCGAGCTTTTCGGCTTCGCGCAGCACCTGGTCGACCGGGCGCGATACCAGGTCGCCGCGCATCGACGGGATGATGCAGAAGCTGCAGCGGTGGTTGCAGCCTTCGGAAATCTTCAGGTACGCGTAGTGTTTTGGCGTGAGCTTGATGCCGATGTCGCCCGTATCGATCTCGACCGGCCGACGCGGCACCAGATTGATGAAGGGATCGTGCTTCGGCGGCAGCGCCTTGTGCACGGCTTCCATCACGCTGGCGTAGTCCTGCGGACCGCTGATCGACAGCACGCCCGGGTGCGCTTCGCGGATGATCTCCTCGCGCTTGCCCAGGCAGCCGGTGACGATGACCTTGCCATTCTCCGCCAGCGCTTCGCCGATCGCGTCGAGCGATTCCGCCACCGCCGAATCGATGAAGCCACAGGTGTTGACCACGACGACATCGGCATCGTCGTAGGTCGGCACCAGGTCGTAGCCCTCGACCTTCAGCTGGGTGAGGATGCGTTCGGAATCGACCAGCGCCTTCGGGCAACCGAGACTGACGAAACCGACCTTGGGATTGGCAAGGGTCATTGACTAAAACTTCAAGGGAAACAGTCAATTATAGCGCGGCCACCGCCACAGGACCGGAGGCTTGCGGTCGGCGGTCGGCAAGGCGTTAAGTAACCATCTCCCCCGGCCCGCCCTACGCAGGCGGCCGCCCCGCAAGCCCCGCCCGAGCCCGCCCGCATGAGCCGATGGATCGATCTGGAAACCCCTCACGGCCCCGTCCGCGCCTGGTGGACTGAGCCCTCGGGGCCTTCGCGCGGCGCCGTGGTGGTGTTGCAGGAGATATTCGGGGTCAACGGACACATCCGCGCCGTGGCCGAGCGCTTCGCCGCCGCCGGGTTCGTGGCGTTGGCGCCTGCGCTGTTCGACCCGGTCGAGACCGGCATCGAACTGGGCTACACCGAAGCGGATGCGCAGCGCGGTGTCGACCTGCGCAACCGCCTCGGCTTCGACCGCGCGGTGGACATCGTCGCGGCGGCGGACACGCTGCTGGAGTCCGAGGGCCTGCGCACCGCCGTGGTCGGCTTCTGCTGGGGCGGCAGCGTCGCCTTCCTCGCCAACACCCGCCTGGGGCTGCCTTCGGTCAGCTATTACGGTGCCCGCAGCGTGCCGTTCCTGGATGAAGCCGCCCGCGCGCCGCTGATGTTCCACTTCGGCACACGCGACCGGAGCATTCCGCCGACGGATATCGAACTGCATCGCACCAGGCAGCCGACCGCGAAGGTCTTCGTCTACGACGACGCCGACCACGCATTCAACCGCGACGTGGACAACACGCATTACCATGCCCCCAGCGCGGCATTGGCGTGGCAGCGCACCATCGATTTCCTCGCGGAGAACCTGCGATGAACAAGGCTCCCGGAACCGGTTCCCCGGGGAACCGGCAATCGAACAACGACTGGCACCTGCATCCACAGCTGGCGGAAGACACCCATCCGGTCACGCACTTCAAGCTGTGCGACGTGCAGCTGATGGACGACGCCAACCATCCCTGGCTGATCCTGGTGCCGCGGGTGCCCGACGCGGTGGAATGGATCGACCTGGACGCCGACCAGCAGGGCGAGCTCACGCGCGAGATCAGCACGGTGAGCCGCGCGCTGCAGGTTGTGTTCAAGCCGCAGAAGCTCAACGTCGCCGCGCTCGGCAACGTGGTGCCGCAGCTGCACATCCACGTGATCGCGCGCTTCGACGACGACATCGCGTGGCCGCGACCGGTGTGGGGCACCGCCACGGCGCAGCCGTATTCGCCCGAAGAACTGGTGAAGCGCATCGAGCGCCTGCGCGCGGCGCTGGCGTGATTGCCGTCAGCGGTACGGAAACGATCGAGGCCATCGCGGACGACGCCTGGCTGCTGCAGCTTGGCGATCGCATCGACCCGCTCGTGAATGCACGCGTGCATGCGCTTGCGGCGCGTGTCCGTGCACGGGCGCCAACGTGGCTGCGCGACCTGGTTCCGGCTTATGCGAGCCTCGGGGTTTTCTTCGATCCGGCGATCGCGTCGGCGGCTGACGTCCGCGAATGGCTGGCTTCGCAGCTGGACATCGCCACGCGCGAAGACACGGTCGAACGCACGATTGAACCCACGGCGCGCGTCGTCGAGATCCCGGTGATCTACGGTGGTGAACATGGACCCGATCTGGAACCGTCCGCGGCCGAACTGGGCCTATCTGCGGAGGAACTCGTGGCTCGCCACGTCGCTGGCAATTACACCGTTGCGATGATCGGCTTCGCGCCTGGATTTCCTTACCTGCTGGGACTGGATCCCGAACTCGCGCTACCGCGCCTCGCATCGCCGCGCACGCACGTGCCGGCCGGCAGCGTAGGCATCGGCGGTGCGCAGACCGGCATCTATCCCAACGAGAGTCCGGGCGGCTGGCGCCTGATCGGGCGCACGCCACTCGCGCTGTTCGATCCGACCCGTGAATCTCCCGCGCTGTTGACGCCCGGCGACTGCGTTCGATTCGTGCCCCTGCCTGCACGATGACGACGCATCCCGCGCTCCAACAGCCGACACCGGGCATGGACGTCCTCGCGCCCGGCCTGCTCACCACCGTGCAGGACCTTGGCCGCCACGGCTGGCGCCACGTCGGCGTCGCCGGTGGCGGTGTGCTGGATGCGGGCAATGCGGCGCTGGCCAACTGGCTCGTGGGCAACGACAAGGGGGCAGCGCTGCTGGAGCTGACCCTGCAGGGGCCGACGCTAGGGTTCGACAGACCCGCGCGTATCGCGTTGACCGGCGCCAACGTGTCCGCCAGCTTCACCGCGGCGTCCGGGGGTGATTTCGTGGTGCACAAGGGGCGGCCGGTCGACCTTCCCGCAGGCACGTTGCGACTGGGCGCCGTGCACGGTGGCGCGCGCGCGTGGCTGGCGTTGGCGGGCGGGATCGACGTGCCAGCGGTACTCGGCAGCCGCAGCACCGACCTGCGCGGCGGATTCGGCGGTTGGCAAGGGCGCGCATTGCGCGCCGGTGATCGCGTGCCGTTGATCGCCCGGGCAATCGAGTGCACGCAGCCACGCATGCCAGGCTGGTGGTTCGATCCGAGCGAAGGCGCCGCCAATGCGCCGATCCACTACGTCCCGTCGGCGCATCCTGCCGCACTGAAACTGGCGCAACAGGCCTGGCAGGCGAGCGCCCGCAGCAACCGCCAGGGCGTACGCCTGGAAGGCACCGCGCTGCACGTCGATGCCGAGGAGCAGATCTCCGCCGCCGTCGCACCCGGCACCATTCAACTGCCGCCAGGCGGCCTGCCTATCGTGCTGCTCGCCGATGCGCAGACCGTCGGCGGGTATCCGCGCCTGGGCCATGTGATCAGCGCGGACCTGCACCGGCTGGCACAGTTGCGGCCTGGCGAGACGGTGCGCTTCGAATCCTGCGATGCACGAACCGCGACGCAGCTGGCTTGCGCTGCACGCGCACGACTGGCCAGAATCGCCGTGATGATCCATCACCATCTCAACAGGGGAAACCGGGAATGAAGGGAAATGTCGTCGCCGCACTCGTGCTGATCGTGGTCGGCACGTTGTTCCTGCTGAACAACCTGGGCTACACCAGCCTCAGCCTGGGCCGATTGATCAGCACGTGGTGGCCGGCAATCCTGGTCGTCGTCGGGTTGAGCCTGTTGTTCAGCCGCAAGTAGCGCTCCACCTTCGCCATGCGCATCGACTTCAACTGCGACCTGGGCGAAGGCTGCGGTGACGATGCCGCGATCATCCCGCTGATCACCTCTGCCAGCATCGCCTGCGGCGGCCACGCGGGCGACGTGGACACGATGCGCGCGACGTTGCGCCTGTGCCGCCAGCACGGCGTCGCGGCCGGCGCGCATCCTTCGTATGCCGATCGCGAACACTTCGGCCGGATCGACATGCGGCTTTCCCCGGTGCAGGTCGCTTTGCTGGTTCGCGAACAGCTGGAGCGCCTGGCCATGGTCGCCTACGAGGAAGGCGTGCGACTGGCGCACGTGAAGCCGCACGGCGCGTTGTACAACGTGGCGGCCCGCGATCGCGCGGTCGCCGACGCGATTGCCACGGCGGTAGCGGAATTCGATCCGCAACTGATCCTGTTCGGCTTGTCGGGTTCGCAATTGACCCGTGCTGGAGAAGCAGCCGGCCTGCGCGTCGCGCATGAGGTCTTCGCCGAACGCCGCTATGAAGCCGACGGCACACTGACGCCGCGCGCGCACGATGACGCCGTCATCGAAGGCCTCGATGCTGCACTGGAGCAGGTCCGCCGATTCGTCCGCGAAGGCACCGTGATCACGCGCACCGGCGAGCGCATCGCCCGACGCGCCGACACGCTTTGCCTGCACGGCGACCGCGCCGATGCGACCGCGTTCGCCCGCGCCATCCGCGATGCATTGACTGCGGGTGGCGTGCGCATCCTTCCCATGGGAGCAGACGAATGAGTTACTGGCCCCTGCTGGGCGTCGCCGCGGTGGTGATCGGTTTCGTCCTGCGGATGAATCCCGCGCTGGTGGTGGTGATCGCCGCCTTCGTCACCGGCCTGTCAGCCAAGCTGTCGCCGCTGGACGTGCTCGACGTGATCGGCACTGCCTTCACCGAGAAGCGCTACCTGCTGGTGTTCCTGCTGACGCTGCCGGTGATCGGCCTGCTGGAACGCCATGGCCTGAAGGAACACGCGCAGGCATGGATCGCGAAACTGCGCGGCGCCACGATGGGCCGCCTGCTGATCGCCTACCTGGCGATGCGCCAGCTCGCTTCCGCAGTCGGGCTGACCGGACTGGGCGGACATCCGCAAGCCGTGCGACCGCTGCTCGCACCGATGGCCGAAGGTGCGGCGGAGGCCGCCGCCGAGGCGGGCGGACGACCGCTGGACGACGACGAGCGCCAGCGCATCCGCGCCATGTGCGCGGCCACCGACAACGTCGGCCTGTTCTTCGGCGAAGACGTCTTCATCGCGTTCGGCGCCGTGTTGCTGATTCAGGCGTTCTATGCCGAACACGGCATCACACTCGAACCCATCCAGATCGCGCTGTGGGGAATTCCGACGGCGCTGTGCGCGTTCGCCATCCATGCGTTGCGCGTGCGTCGCTTCGAAAAACGGTTATTTGGTCGTCGCTCCGGAGCCCCCGACGCATGATCACGCTGACCGGGGTTTACTGGCTGCTGGGCGTGTACTTCGGTGCGACGGCTTGGCGAGGCTGGCGCGACCTGGGCAACCCGCGCCGCCACACCACCGCGCTGTTCTGGGGGCTGCTGGCGTTGCTGTTGTTCGCGGCTGACCGCATGCCGGCGAAGCTGGTGGGCGTTGTCGTCGTGGTGCTGGCACTGCTGGCGGGATTCGGCGGCCTGCGCATGGGTCGCTACCAAGAGAGCAGCGCACGCGAGAAGCACGACGAGGCCACGCGCCTGGGCAATCGCCTGTTCGGCCCTGCCCTGCTGATACCACTGGCGACGCTTGCCCTTGCGGTCAAGGCGTTCGGCTTCTCGCTCGCGGAACTGCCGATCGGCGGCGTCACGCTGCTGGATGCGAAACAGACGACCGTGATCGCACTCGCGGTCGCATGCGTCATCGCGCTGCTTGCGGCGTGCCGGCTGACCCGGCAGTCGCCCTGGAGCGCGGTGGAGCAGTCGCGTCGGTTGATCGATGCCATCGGCTGGGCCGCCCTGCTGCCGCTGCTGCTGGCAACGCTGGGGAGTGTGTTCGAGGCCGGTGGCGTGGGACAGGCCGTGGCGGGCGTCGTGCGCGCCGTCATTCCGGTGGAGAACGCATTCGTCGTCGTGGCCGCCTACGCGGTAGGCATGGCGCTGTTCACCATCGTCATGGGCAATGCCTTCGCGGCGTTCCCGGTGATGACGGCCGGCGTCGCGCTCCCGCTGCTGGTGCAGGTACACGGTGCCGAACCTGGTGCGTTGGCGGCGATCGGCATGCTCTCGGGTTACTGCGGCACGCTGATGACGCCGATGGCGGCCAACTTCAACCTGGTGCCCGCCGCGCTGCTGGAACTCAAGGACCCCTACGGCGTGATCCGCGCACAGTGGCCTACCGGCGCGTTGCTGCTGGCCTGCAACGTGGTGCTGATGTACGTGATCGTGTTCCGGTAATCCCTCCATCCGGCGGCGATTCATGTACCGCCAATGCACAATGCCGGCATGTCGAAGTCGTCCGTCCCGCCCACCGTACTGCTGACCGGCTTCGCCCCATTCGGTGGCGAGGCCGTCAACCCGAGCTGGGGAGCCGTGAAGGCCCTGCGCAACACCCGGATCCACGGCCATCGCGTCGTCGTGCGCGAATTACCCGTGGAATTCGACGAATCCCTGAAGCAGTTGCGCGCAGCGATCAGCGAATCCCGGCCCGCGCTGGTGCTCTGCGTGGGTCAGGCGGGCGGACGCGCATCGATCAGCCTCGAACGCATCGCGATCAACGTGGACGACGCGCGGATTCCCGACAACGCTGGCGCACGGCCCATCGATGTTCCCGTCGTCGCCGACGGCCCCGCGGCGTACTTCAGCGACCTGCCGATCAAGGCGATGCTCGTGGCGCTGCACGCTGCGGAAATTCCTGCAGAGATTTCACAGACCGCAGGCACGTATGTCTGCAACCATGTCTTCTACGGCCTGATGCACGCGTTGCGCACGCGCAGGGCGCGCGGTGGCTTCATCCACATTCCCTACTCGCCCGAACAGGCAGCGCACCATCCCGGCGCGCCTTCCCTGCCGGTCGAAACCGTCAGCGACGCCCTGCGCATCGCCCTGAAGGTTGCGCTGGCCACTACCAGCGACACCCGGCTCGCTGCCGGCGCCGAACACTGAAATCCTCACCGGAGTTCCACCATGCGCAATCTTTCATTCGCCGCTTTCTTCGCATTCGCCGCATTGGCCATGCCGGCGCACGCCTCGCTGTTCGAGAAGAAGCCCGCAGTCGCCGCCGAGGAAGCCGCGGCGCAGAACCTGCCCGCCGTGACCATCTGGGTGGACGCCAGCTGGGGATTCCGCAACCAAGGCGCCGCCAACAACCTGACGAAGTCGCATTCCGCCTTTGCCAGCAAGGGCTACAAAGTGGTCGACGTGGCGCCGTACATCGAGAACGGCGACCTGCAGGGATTCTTCGTCACCTACCAGAAGCCGTAAGGCGGGTCTCGACCCGCCCGCAATCCCCATCGGCGCTCGGGACTGGCGTCGAAAGCGACTTGATCCCGAGCCAGCACACCTCTTTCCCACCGAGTGCTCGGACGGCGGGTCAAGACCCGCCCTACAAGCAAAACCCGCCGTGCGGCGGTCTGTGCTGTGGTGAAAAAATGCCAACGCGCTCAGGTGCGCGGCAGCGTGACGCCGGTCTGGCCCTGGTACTTGCCGCCGCGATCGCGGTACGAGGTTTCGCAGACTTCATCGGATTGGAAGAACAGCATCTGCGCCACGCCTTCGTTGGCGTAGATGCGCGCCGGCAGCGGCGTGGTGTTGCTGAATTCCAGCGTCACGTGGCCTTCCCATTCCGGTTCCAGCGGCGTGACGTTGACGATGATGCCGCAGCGCGCGTACGTGCTCTTGCCCAGGCACACCACCAGCGTGTCGCGCGGGATGCGGAAATACTCGACCGTGCGTGCCAGCGCGAACGAATTGGGCGGGATGATGCAGACGTCGGCTTCGATGTCGACGAAGCTGCCGCTGTCGAAGTGCTTGGGATCGACGATCGTCGAGTTGATGTTGGTGAACACCTTGAACTCGCGCGAGCAGCGCACGTCGTAGCCGTAGCTGGAGGTGCCATAGCTGACGATGCGGTGGCCGTCGGCGGCCGTCTTGACCTGGCCGGGCTCGAACGGCTCGATCATGCCCTGTTGCTCGGCCATGCGACGGATCCAGCGGTCGGACTTGATGCTCATGCGGCGGGGCGTTCCGGTGTCTGGAGGAAGGCGCGATTCTAGCGGCTCCGACCTGCGTGTCGTTAGCGCAGCAGGCCTGGAAAATCCAGCTTCAGCCGAGCAGTGACACCGCCAGAGGGCGCGCAACATGGGGTCGCCGGGCAAGTTCAACCGCCAACCGGCGCGCGGTGAGCCTGAAAGCCTGCGCGGCCGCGGATTCGGGCGCGGCGATCACGATCGGTGACCCGGCGTCGCCCTGTTCGCGAATGCCGATCTCCAGCGGCAGGCTCCCCAGCAACGGCACGTTGTACTGCGCCGCCATGCGTTGGCCACCACCTTCGCCGAAAACGTGCTCGGCGTGACCGCAGTTCGAGCACACATGCACCGCCATGTTCTCGACCAGGCCCAGCACCGGGACCTCGACTTTCTCGAACATCTTCAAGGCCTTGCGCGCATCGAGCGTCGCGACGTCCTGCGGCGTGGTGACGACGACCGCGCCGGCTACGGGAATCTTCTGCGCCATGGTTAGCTGGATGTCGCCGGTACCGGGCGGCAGGTCCAGGACCAGGTAATCGAGGTCGCCCCAGCGGGTTTCGGTCAGCAGCTGCGTCAGCGCGGAGGTAGCCATCGGGCCGCGCCAGATCATCGGCGTGTCCTGGTCGACCAGCAGGCCGATCGACATCGCTTCCACGCCATGGGCACGCATGGGTTCAATGGTCTTGCCGTCCGGGCTGTCCGGTCGGCCGGAGAGGCCCAACATCAGCGGGACGCTCGGGCCGTAGATGTCGGCGTCGAGGACACCGACCCGGGCGCCGTCCGCCGCCAACGCCAACGCCAGGTTCACCGCCACCGTGGATTTGCCGACGCCGCCCTTGCCCGAACCGACGGCAATGATGTTGCGCACGTTGGGCAGCGGGGAGAGCTTCTCCTGCACCGCGTGGCTGGCAATCCGCTGGTTGAGGGCGAGCGAAGCCAGCGACGACCCGGTTTCACCGGCAATGCGGGCTGCCTCGACGCGCAGCCATGGCTCGAGCCATGCCACCGGCAGGCCCAGCGTGACCTCGATCGCCAACCGGCCGTCGGCCTCGGCGACCCGGATCTTGGCCCCGGCTTCGCCGAGCGTGAGCCCGAGATCAGGGAGGATCAGATCGGCAAGGCGGGACTGGAAGGAGTCGTTCAAGGGGAAGGCCTGTGGCGCGCGGCAGGTTTGCCGCTCTGCAACATGTTACGGCGGCCCGCCCGTCCCGTCGCCCGGGAAATCCGGGCTGGCGGACTGTGCTGGATCTGGCATCTCAGTTTTTTGCTATTGCAGAATGACTTCCGCGTTAAACCCATGTTAATTTCGGGATGTTGGTTACAAATCCAACCGCCAAGGCTGGCACTCCAAAGCAATGCCTATCTATTGATCCAAGGGGAAAAACGATGGCACTTCGCAACACCAATCGCCTGCAGCGCAGCAGGCTGACGGCGGCGCTGATGAGCGCCCTGCTCCTGTCCGCGAATGCGGCGATGGCGCAGGACGCCCAGACCGCTGACCAGAACACCGGCACCAACAAGAAGGCGACCGATCTCGACAAGGTCGTGGTCACGGGTTCGCTGATCCCGCAGACGACGCTCGAAACCTTCAAGCCGGTCACGGTCATTTCCGCGGAAGACCTCCGGTCCCGTGGCTTCAACAACGTCCAGGAAGCACTCTCGCAGAGCTCCATGGCCACCGGTGGCGTGCAGGGCAACCAATCGTCGGCGTCCTTCACCCAGGGCGCGGAAACCAACAGCCTGTTCGGCCTGCCGGTTGGTTACACCAAGTACCTGATTGACGGCCGCCCGATGGCCAACTACCCGGCGCTGTACAACGGCACCGACACGTTCAACAACATCAGCGGCATCCCGGTCGAACTGGTCGAGCGCATCGAAATCCTGCCGGGCGGCCAGTCCTCGCTGTACGGCTCGGACGCCATCGCCGGCGTCGTCAACGTCATCCTCAAGAAGAAGATGGATGGTGGCGTCATCACCGGCCGCGTGGGCGGCTACCACGAAGGTGGCGGCAGCAGCCGTCGCATCAGCATCGCCGACAGCTTCAGTGCGTTCGACGACCGTCTGAACATCCTGGCCGGCATCCAGCACGATGACCGCGACCCGATCTGGGGTTACCAGCGCGACCTGACCAAGCAGTTCAACCAGCACCCGCTGGACAACCCGGCCAGCTCGACCGACGGCGTGCCGGTCGCCAGCCGCGACTGGCTGGTCTTCAGCCCGTTCACCAGCTACAACTTCCTTGACCCGGCCAACTGCGCCAACGTCGCCTCGGCCTTCGGTGGCACCACCACGGTGCAGACCCGTCCCGCGCGTCCGGCGCCGTACTGCGGCTCGATGTTCACCCCGGGCTACCGCACCCTGCGCAACGGCAAGGAATCGACCCAGGTCTATACGCACGCCACGTTCGACATCAACGACAACACCCAGCTGTACGGCGACGTGCTGTACAACAAGGAACGCGTCGACTACCACATCGGCTCGGGCTTCACCTGGTGGGGCAGCAGCGTCAAGTGGGGCTACTTCTACGACCCGAACCTGGACGACTTCTTCCAGCTGCAGCGCGCCTTCGCGCCTGAAGACATGGCCGGCGGCTGGCAGCAGTCGATGAATCATGACAACAGCAAGTCGTACGCGGTCACCCTCGGCGTCAACGGCACGTTCGGCGACTCGAACTGGGATTACGACCTGGGCTTCACCCGCACCGAGTACAAGCTGACCGAAAACAGCTGGGCACGCCTGGCCGACCCGATCAACGACTGGTTCGAAACGAACATCATGGGCCCGGCGCAGACCGATGCGAACGGCGATCCGCTCCTGGATCCGTACTTCGGCGCCTATCAGGTCTACACCCCGGATTACGCCGCGTTCTACCAGCTGTTGCCGGCCGGTGCGTTCGAGAGCTTCACCACGACCACGCACTCGCACAGCAAGACCTACGACAACATGCTCCGTGGTCTGATCACCAACGGTTCGCTGTTCTCGCTGCCGGGCGGTGACGCCGGCCTCGCGATCGCGCTCGAAGGCGGCAAGCAGGGCTGGGAATACAATCCTGATGCACTGCTGGTCCCGGATCCGGTCACGCTGCAGTCGCAGATCTGGGGCACCACCTCGGTGAGCGGCGCCGGTGAGCGTACCCGCTACGCCGTGACCGGCGAAATGCGCCTGCCGGTGTGGGAACCGCTGACCATCTCGGTCTCCGGCCGCTATGACTCCTTCCATGCTGGCGGCCGCACGCTCGACAAGCCGACCTACAGCCTGGGCCTGGAGTTCCGCCCGATCGAAAGCCTGCTGTTCCGCGGCAAGTACGGCACGGCCTTCCGCGCCCCGACGCTGTCCGACATGTTCCAGGGTGTCAGCGGCTTCTACAGCAGCGTCCGCGACGACCTGCGCTGCAGCATCGCCGGTTTCGACCCGGATGAAGCGGGCTGCCCGAACAACCTCGAAGCAGCGCAGTACTTCGGCACCCAGGTCGGCAACCCGGACCTGAAGCCGATCAACGCCGACGTGTGGAACTTTGGCGTGGTGTGGGCTCCGAGTTCGAAGTTCTCGGTTGGCGTCGACTACTACAACTGGAAGATCGACGACGAGACCCAGCTGCAGAGCGCCTCCCGCCTGATGCGCGACGAGTACGACTGCACCTCGGTGGCCAACGGTGGCTCGGGCACGCTGGATCCGACCTCCGGCACCTGCCAGGCGGCGTTCGCCGCCATTGATCGCAACCTGCAGGGCGCGCTGCAATCGATCGCGCTGACCAAGATCAACATCGCCCATCGCGAAGTTGAAGCCGTCACCGTGGATCTGCACTGGAGCCAGAGCCTGGGTTCGCTGGGTGACCTGCACCTGAACGGTTCGTGGACCCGCAACCTGAAGCACGAGCAGGTGACCTTCCCGGGCGACGCACCCCTCAACCTGGTGTACGACGAGTACCAGACCACCGATCCCAGGTACAAGGCCAACGCCTCGCTGTCCTGGAACAAGGATGCCTGGACCGCGACGATCTACGCCAACTACCTGAGCGGTACCGGCAACAACGTTGCGTTCACCACCGCGTCCCTGTCGGCGTATGGCCGCGGCGATGTGGGTTCGTACACCACGTTCAACACGAGCGTGAACTGGGAAGCGACGCCGGACCTGGGGCTGTCGTTCCTGGTGACCAACGTTGGCAACCGCATGCCCGACATGGATCAGCACTCCTACACCGGCCTGAGCGGCCAGCCGTATAACGACAACAACTACGACGTGTACGGTCGTGCGTACTTCCTCGAAGCCCGTTACCGCTTTGGCAACAAGGAATAACTGCTTCTGGTGGTGATGTAACCAAAAGCCCCGCCTCACGGCGGGGCTTTTTTATGTACGCCTTGCGGACAGTAATGCCGCCCCGGCACGACGACTGCATCGCCCGCCTGGCTCGGCGCTTATCGCTCGACGTCGATACCCGCAGACTCCAGCAGCACGCGCAATCCGGCAAGCTGGCTTTCGTACTGTTTCCAACGTTGCAACGCGCTGCGATAGATCGGTTCGCGCACCTGCACCGCACTGGCTGTGCTGACCGGCGCCTGGTTCTGCTCGAAGCGCAGGCAGTCCTCATCCCACGGAAGACCACAGAATTCGAGCAGACGTCGCGTGCTCGCTTCCTGCGCGTCGACGATGGTTTCGTAGTCGATCTCGAGGATCCGTCCGGGCAGGACGCGCTGCCAATGCGCCATCAGCCGATCGAACATCACGTAGTAGCGGCCGGTGTCGAGCAGGTCGAAGGAATAGTCGTAGTGCGGGGAGGCCTGTGCGAACAACTGACGGAAGTTGCTCAGGCAGCTATCCAACGGATTGCGGCGCAGGCAGACGATCTTCGCATTGGGTAGCGCCTGCGCGATGTGGCCGGCGAAGAGGAAGTTGTGTGGAAGCTTGTCGATGAACCGCGGCGTGTGCCCAGTCCCCGGGCGCGTGCTGGCGATATAGGCCCGCCCCACGCGATCCCAGTCGAGCCCCGCCGCGCGCGCGATCGTGTCCGGATCAAGCAGGTCCGGTGTGCGACTACCGGATGCACGCTTCAGGATGACGCCGAAATTCTGCAATTCGCCCGCGGAATGTACCTGCGGATGGCTGGACAGGATGCGCTCGACCAGCGTCGTTCCCGTGCGAGGCAGGCCGATTACAAAGATCGGTTCTTCGCTGGAATGCCCGGCACCCGCCGCGACGGGATTCGCAAAGACCTGCTGCAGGGCGTCGAACATCGCGGCATCACGATCACTCGCATAGCCGGTTCTGCGGCCCGCCGACTTGCCCACGACGAGGTGGTCGAAGGACTGTTCGCGCTGGCCAAGGTCTTCGAGCTCCTTCGACAAGGCGAGGTGCAGGTACATCTGCGCGGTTGTATCGCCGGGATACTGCTGGACCAGGGACTCCAGCCGCCGGACATGGTTGTTGTCCTGTTCCTGCCTACGCAGCTGCGCCAACCCCAGGTGGGCCTTCCAGTAGCGGGGATCGCGCGCCAGGCATTCCTCGTACTCCTGCTCCGCCGCAGCCAGGTCGCCGCTGAACGTGAGCGATGTGGCGAGGTTGAACCTGAAACTGGGCACGTCCGGCAACATCACGGCGGCGCGCCGGAACATCTGCGCTGCTTTTTCGTGGGCGTTGGCTTGCGAATAAACCACGCCCAGCGTGTCGAAGGTCAAGGGATCCGCGGGGCCCAGGTTGACCGCAACATCCGCCGCTTCCACGGCCTCGCGGAACAGGCTGGCCGACGCCAGCGCTCTGGCCCACTGGGCCGCGTAATCAGCCCGGTTCGGATTGAGCGTGACGGCCGCCTTCAGGTGTTGCAGCGCCATCGGCATCTGCTTCAACTGCATCGCGGCAACGCCGGCCACGAAGTGCACCCCGGCGTGATCGGATTTGATAGGCACCAGCTGCCGCGCCAGGGTCAATGCCCGCGGCCAGTCGCTGCGATTGAGGGCTTCGACGGCCTGGTGGTAGAGCTGCGCGGGATCGATCGGAGTGGTCGAATTCATCCTCCTATCGTATCCCGCAGGACAAGCGTTCCCCTCGCGGCACCAGCTGAACCGATGGAGGTGCACACGAGGACTGACCGCCCCGGCTTCAGCCGCCGTACGGCTCCGGATGCGGTATAAAAGACCCCGACCGCGCCCCGATGGCGTGGACATGCTCAACCAGGTCCGGAGGGGGACTAACGATGCGTATCAAACTGCTTGCCCTGTTGCTTGCCCTGCCCCTGCTCGCCTCCACGGCGGCTGCCTTCCAGAATTCCGGTTCGCCGGCCGGGCGCTGGAAGACTTACGACGAAGATACCGGCAAGCCGCGCCTGATCGTCGACATCTACCTGGCCAAGAACGGCAGCTACGCCGCCAAGGTCGTGGAAACGCTGTTCGCGCCCAACGCCAACTGCACGGCCTGCACCGGCGCCAACAAGGACAAGCCGATCAAGGACATGGTGATCCTGTGGAACCTCAAGCCCGATGGCGAGAATGAGTTCTCGGGTGGCACAGTGCTCAAGCTGAGCAACGGCAAGACCTACAAGTCGAAGGCCGAGCTGATCGACGGCGGCAAGAAGTTCGAAGTGGCCGGCTGCATTGGCTTCATCTGCAAGCACCAGACCTGGACCCGCGAGAACTGATCGCTGGCATCCGAACAGGAACGTTGCCCCAACAAACGGCCCGCCTTTCGGGCCGTTTGTCTTGAGGGGCCCCGAAGCACCAGACCGGAACCTCCCATGCTCCTGAAGCGCACCCTGACCGTACTGCTGTTGACCCTGCCGGCGATCGCACTAGCGCAGCAACCATCATCGCCCGCCGGCCGCTGGCGCACGATCGACGATGCCACCGGCAAGACCAAGTCCGTCGTCGAGGTCTACCTGGCGCGCGATGGCGGCTATTCCGGCAAGGTCGTGGAGATCCTCGACACGAAGGACGGCCCCAATCCGTTGTGCGACAAGTGCTCCGGCGGCAACCACAACAAGCCGATCAAGGGCATGGTGATCTTGTGGGGGCTCAAGCCCGCGAGCCACGGCTGGGGAGGTGGCACGGTCCTGGATCCGGAGAAAGGCAAGACCTACAGGTCGAAACTCGAACTGCGCGACGGCGGAAGCAAGCTCGGCGTGTCGGGTTGCATCGCCTTCATCTGCCGCTCGCAGGAATGGCAGCGCGAGCTCTGAGCGACACGGCGCGCCGCGCCCACGCCGACGAGCCGAGCCCGGGGCTACGGCGGCAGGCAGGCCGTGGCCGCATGCGATAATCGCGATCCCCTCGCAACCGCCGTCGCCATGCCCCGCGATCTCCTGGTCACCTTCGCCCTGCCCTACGCCAACGGTGCGCTGCATCTCGGCCACCTGGTCGGCTACATCCAGGCCGACATCTGGGTGCGTGCGCGGCGAATGGACGGCGATACGGTGCGCTTCGTCAGCGCTGACGATACCCACGGCACCCCGATCATGCTGGCGGCGGAAAAGGCCGGAATGACACCGGAGTCCTTCATCGCCGGCATGCAGGAATCGCACGAACGCGACCTGCAGGCTTTCGGCGTGACGGTCGACCACTACGACTCGACCAACTCCGAACACAACCGCGTCCTGACCGAGAGCTTCTACCTGAAGCTCGAAGCCAACGGCCACATCCAGCGGCGCGCCGTTGCGCAGCTGTACGATCCGGTCAAGGGCATGTTCCTGCCCGACCGCTACGTCAAGGGCATCTGCCCGAATTGCGGCACGCCCGACCAGTACGGCGACAACTGCGAAAACTGCGGCGCCACTTATTCGCCGAGCGAGCTGAAAGAGCCGCGCTCGGTGCTGAGTGGCGCCACGCCCGAAGTGCGCGAGTCCGAACACTTCTTCTTCGAAGTCGGCGACTTCAGCCACTTCCTGCGCGAATGGCTTGCGGGCGACGTCGCCGCTCCCGGCGTGAAGGCCAAGCTGCTGGAATGGCTGGATGCCGAAGGCGGCCTGCGCGCGTGGGACATCTCGCGCGATGCGCCGTACTTCGGCTTCGAGATCCCCGGCCACCCCGGCAAGTACCTGTACGTCTGGCTGGATGCGCCCATCGGCTACCTCGCCAGCTTCAAGGCACTGAGCGAACGCGAAGGCATCGACTTCGCGCGCTACATCGTGCCGGACAGCGCGACGGAAATGCATCACTTCATCGGCAAGGACATCGTCAACTTCCACGGCCTGTTCTGGCCGGCGGTGCTGAAGGGCGCGGGTTATCGCGCGCCGACGCGACTGCACGTCAACGGCTACCTGATGGTGAACGGCGAGAAGATGTCGAAGTCGCGCGGCACGTTCGTCATGGCGCGCACGTTCCTCGAACACGGCCTCGCGCCCGAAGCGCTGCGCTACTACTTCGGCACCAAGGCCACCGGCGGCGTCGACGACGTGGACCTCAACTTCGCCGATTTCACCGCGCGGGTGAATTCGGACATCGTCGGCAAATTCGTCAACCTCGCCAGTCGTTGTGCCGGCTTCATCGAGAAGCGCTTCGATGGCGCGCTGGCGTTCGAGCTTCCCGATGCCGCGATGTATGCGCGCTTCGTCGAACAGCTGGGCCCGATCTTCGATGCGTACGGCCGCAACGAAGCCGCCACTGCCCTGCGCCTGACCATGGCGCTGGCCGATGACGCCAACAAGTACATCGACGAACACAAACCGTGGGTGCTGGCCAAGCAGGAAGGCGTGGATGCGCAACTGCAGGCCGTGTGCACGCAGGGCCTGAACCTGTTCCGCGTGCTCGCGACCGCGCTCAAGCCGGTACTGCCGCAGGTGGCGGCGCAGGCGGAAGCATTCCTCAACGCGCCGGTCGCGGGTTGGCGCGATGTCGCCGCGCCGCTGCTGGCGCATCGCATCGCCGCCTACGCGCCACTGTTCACCCGTATCGACCCGAAACAGATCGAAGCCATGACCGAAGCATCGAAGGAAACCCTCGCCCCCACCGCTCCGGTCGCAGCCGCGACGCCGGCCAAGCCCGTCGCGCCTGTCGCAGCGACGGCGCCCGCGGCCAACGCAGCAGACGCGGTGGCGACGATCGGCATCGACGACTTCGCGAAGCTCGACCTGCGCGTGGGCAAGGTGCTGGCGTGCGAATTCGTGGAAGGCTCCGACAAGCTGCTGCGCTTCGAACTCGACGCCGGCGACCTGGGCAAGCGCCAGATTTTCTCCGGCATCCGCGGCTCCTACAGCGAACCGGAGAAGCTGGTCGGCCGCAGCGTGGTGTTCATCGCCAACCTGGCGCCGCGCAAGATGCGTTTCGGCATCAGCGAAGGCATGATCCTGTCGGCCGGTTTCGACGGTAGCGGTCTGCACCTGCTCGATGCCGACGGCGGTGCGCTGCCAGGCATGCCGGTACGCTGATGCTCGCGGTTGTTACCGCGCGTGCGGCAACCCGGTGGTATCCGACTGCCTGGATGTAAGCCACGCCACCGCATGAGCGGGAACCACAGACCCAATCCTGCCGAAGACCGTGGACATTGACCTGATCGAACGCCTGGACCGCCTCCTACCGCAAACCCAGTGCGGTCAGTGCGGCTATGCGGGTTGCCGGCCGTACGCGGAAGCGATGGCACGCGGCGAAGCAGGCATCGATCACTGTCCACCTGGCGGCGACACCGGTGCGCGCGCACTAGCGAAGGCACTGGGTCTGCCCGCCCAACCCTTCGATCGCACTCGTGGCGAACACAAGGCCGCGCAGGTCGCGCTGATCGTGGAGGCCGACTGCATCGGCTGCACCAAATGCATCCAGGCCTGCCCGGTGGACGCCATCATCGGCGGCTCCAAGCACATGCACACCGTGATCGAGCCGTTGTGCACGGGCTGCGAGTTGTGCCTTCCCGCCTGTCCGGTCGACTGCATCGTCTTGGTGCCGACGGCCTGATCCCGACGCGCTGCGACGCGACTGCGGCAACCCTACTTCAACTACCTGTCAGCACCATGCCCGGAAGCGCGATCCAGGCACGGCTGGTAACGTCTATCGCGCTGCGCGGGTGCAATCACTGCAGATGCGCTCGACCTTGTAACCCTTCGCGCGCAGCTTCTCGACGACGCCATCCTTGCCGAGCAGGTGCATCACACCGACCACGACCAGCGTGTCGTCCTTTCCGGGCGCGTCGAGCATCCGGCTCAACATTGGTACCCAGGCATCGTTGCGCTCCACGTTGATGCGACGGTAAGTCTCGGGCGTCTTGGTTTCCATCTCCTTGACGACAAGCGCGTACAGGCCGTCGATGTCGGCATTACGCCAGGACTCGTGCATGCCATTGAACATCTCCACCATGTCACGGGGATGCTCGATGAGGTCCTGCAGTCCGGAGATCTGTTCGCTCATCGGCGACGAATCGAGGACCTTGAGCTGCTCGTCCATCGTCTCCAGCCCCTGCGTCGGCTTGCCGGCTTCCTGCGCGCGCTTCATCAGGTGCAGGTCCAGGCCCTGGTCCGCCTGGTAACCCATCGTCTGGGCCACGCCGAGCACCAGCGACAGGTTCACGAACCACGGTTCGTACCCGTCCATCTGCGTCATCGCCGCTTCGCCCAATAGGGCCGTGACTTTCTGTCGCAGGTCGGCCGGCAGCACGGTGCTGAGCTTGCGGTCGTCGCCATAGCTGGCGGCCGCGATCATCTTCGGCCCGTTCTCCGGGTTGAGCAGGTCGGCCGGTGGAACTTCGAACACCAGCTTCTCCGCATCCGCGAACGCGCGATCGACATCTGCGGACAACGGGTAGTCGCTGCTCTTGAGCATGTGGAAGGAGCCCAGGAGGTAGATCGCGTTGTCCTTGTCGGACACTTTCCACATTACCGGACGCGGCGGGGTCGAAGCTGCCTCGGCCGCAGTAGCGGCCTGCTTGGCGGCAGGCATGCCAGCCGCAGGTACGGTCTGCGCGGCATTGGCTGCGAAAGCGAGCAGCACGCACGCGGACAGCGACGCGGCAACGCGATTGCGAAGGGGGCGGCGGTGCTTCATTGCGACTTGCGTTCCTCGTAGTGATAGGCCTTCTCGCCAGCTTCGACCTTGAGCTTCTCGAGGCGATTCTCCGGCGGCGGCAGCGGGCACGTGGCGTAAGCGGTGAATGCACACGGCGGGTTGTAGGCCTTGTTGAAGTCGAGGCTCACGTTGCCCTTGGCATCCGGCATCGACGCGTAGAGGAAACGTCCGGCGGGATAACTGCCCTTGCCGCTGGTGCCGTCGGCAAACACCAGCATCAGCTCGCCATCGCCTTCGTCCAGCGCCTCGAGGCGCCAGGTCTGTTCGTCGCGCTGGAATTCCACCGCGCCGGGATTGCTGACCGCTTCGGTGGTGCCGACGATGTTCACGACTGGGATGGTCGTACCGGCCGGATGCGGCACGAACTTCGCCTGCACGACCCAGTCCGGTCCGCCCGGCCAATACTCGATGCCCTTGAAGCCGGTCCGCGTGGGCGCATCGGCGTGTTTGACGCGCAGCGCATAACGATCGCCGCGCTTGATCACCGTGAGCAGGCCCTTGCCTTCATCGAAGCCGAGTTTGCTCGGGCCGGCATCGCTGGCGTCGCTCAGCAGCGTCGTGCTGCCCTGCAGCGGTGCGCCGTCGAGTGTCAGTACCGCGTCCCTGTCCGGGACGAAGCGGATCGCGTTGTCCTTCGTCAGTTCGATCATGCCCATGTGTTCGGGGCCGGCGGCCAGCGGGATGCCGTTGTCGGTGTTATGACCGATGTAGTGCGCGCCTCGATCCAGCCAGTGCAGTCCGACCAGGCTGGTCCAGCCGTCGGGAAGCGTCAGGCGCGCGCGGCGTTCGTCGCGCCAGGTTTTCTGTGTTGCTGCGAAGGCCTGTGCCTTGGCCTGTGCCTGCCGTGCCACTTCGGCGTCGTTGCCGGAGCAACCGGCGATGCACAGCGCCGCCATCACAAGTGCGGCGGATTTCTGGGCGGATTTCTGGAATTGGAACATCAGCGTCCTCGCAGGAACCAGCGATCGATTTCGGGAAGGGAAAAACGCGCCCAGGTGGGACGACCATGATTGCACTGGCCGGAACGCTCGGTCACTTCCATTTCCCGCAGCAGCGCATTCATTTCCGGCAAAGTGAGACGCCGGTTGGCGCGCACGGCGCCATGGCAGGCCATCGTCGCCAGCAGTTCGTCACGGGCCTCGCCGATCCGGCGCGACTCGCCGTGTTCGCGCAGGTCCGCCAGCACGTCGCGCAGCAGCGCTTCGACGTCGCCGTGCGCGAGCAGCGCGGGGACGCTGCGCAGGGTGAGTGACTGCGGTCCGCTACGGGTCACCTCGAAGCCGAGCGCAGCCAGCGTCGCCGTTTCACGCTCGGCAACGTCGGCTTCGCGTTCGGACACGGCCACGTTCATCGGCACCAGCAACGGCTGCGTGCGCAGGCCTTCACCGTCGTGCGCGCACTTGAGTTTCTCGTAGCCGATGCGCTCGTGTGCGGCGTGCATGTCCACGACGATCAGGCCGTCGGCGTTCTCCGCCAGGATGTAGATGCCGTGCAGTTGCGCGATCGCATAGCCCAGCGGTGGCAGGGTGGCGTCGTCGCTGGACGGCATCGGCATGGTCGCTGCTGCCGGTCCCGACGCGAAAGGCGTGGCGTAGGACGCTGCCGGCTGCCCCACAGGATTTCCATACAGCGCCGCGTAGCCGGCACGCGTGTCGGCGACCTGCAGGCCCAGCGGGGCCTGGGGTGCATTCCAGCGATAACCTGATTGTGCATCGTCGCCATGCGAAGCGCCTGCATTGGCATCCACGCCAACGGAAATGCCGGCCCGTGTCTGCGCGAGCGCATCGTTGAGCGTGCGGTAGACGAAGTCGTGGATCAGCCGCGCATCGCGGAAGCGGACTTCGTGCTTGGCCGGATGGACGTTGACGTCGACGCGACGCGGATCGAGTTCGAGGAACAGCACGTACGCCGGCTGGCGACCGTGGAACAGCACGTCCGCATACGCCTGCTTCACCGCGTGGGCGATGCTGCGGTCGCGCACGGCACGACCGTTGACGTAGAGGTACTGCTGGTCCGCACTCGCGCGGTTGTACGCGGGCTGGCCGATCCAGCCGTGCAGGTGCAGTCCGGCTGCCGCGTGGTCAATGCGCAGGACGTTGGCAGCGAATTCCTCGCCCAGGGTCTCGCTCAGGCGCGCATCGGACAGACCACCTTCCAGCAGCGTGCCGCGGTCGCTCTTCCAGCGACGCGACGGCTTGCCGTTGTGCGATACGCGCAGTTCGACATCGGGGCGCGCGAGGGCGAGTTGCCGCAGCCATTCCTCGATGTGGCCCAGCTCCGTGCGTTCGGCCTTGAGGAACTTGCGCCGCGCCGGCACGTTGAAGAACAGGTCGCGCACTTCCACCGTGGTGCCTTGCGGATGCGACCGCGGCGCAACGGCGCCGACGCGACCGCCATCGATCTCCAGCGCGGCGCCGTGCGCGGCATCGCTATGGCGCGAAATCATCGCGAAGCGGCTGACCGACGCGATCGACGGCAGCGCTTCGCCACGGAAGCCCAGCGTCGAGACGCCTTCCAGATCGTCGAGCGACGCGATCTTGCTGGTGGCGTGGCGCGACACCGCCAGCGGCAGGTCGTCGCCCGGAATGCCGCCGCCGTCGTCGCGGATGCGGATCAGGCGGACGCCGCCTTCCTCCAGGTCGATGTCGATGCGGGTGGCGCCAGCGTCGAGGGCGTTTTCGACGAGTTCCTTCACCACGGAGGCGGGGCGCTCGACGACTTCGCCCGCGGCGATCTGGTTGATGAGGGTGTCGGGAAGCTGTCGTATAGGCACCCGCAGATGATAGCCGGCGGCGCCGCTCTACCGTGGTTGCACGGGGAATTCTTCGTGCCGGTCGCCGTGAGCGCGAGCTACTTCGGAAGCCGGGTCGACCCGCGCCCGCGATTTACGAATTCGTCCAGGCCGGGCGTCGCTTGTCCAGCCGCCCGGAGATTCAGGGACTGCCGCCGCCCGCGCCCTTGTCCGGCATGTCGGCGGACGCGCGTGCCGCGTACATCGTGCCCGGCGGCGGCTGGCGCAGGAAATAGCTGTTGACGCCGTCCAGCACCGCGCGGGCGATCTCGCGCTGGCGCGCGGGATCGGTCAGCCGACGTTCTTCGTCCGGATTGGAGATGAAGGCTGTTTCCACCAGCATCGCCGGCATGTCGGACGTGCGCAGCACGGCGAAATTGGCGCGTTCGATCTGCGGCTTGTGGTTGCGCCCCAGGCGGCCCAGACCACTGAGGACATGGCTCGCTGCGTCTTCGGACGCCTTCATCTGGCCGCTCTGGGTGAGGTCCAGCAACACGGAAGTCAGCGTGCTGCTGGTCTGGTTCAGGCGGACGCCACCGATCATGTCGGACGCATTTTCCTTGTCCGCGAGCCAGCGCGCGCGTTGCGAGGACGCGCCCTTGAGCGACAGCACGTACACGGACGAACCGCTGGCGCTGCGATTTTCCGCGGCGTCGGCATGGATGGACACGAAGATGTCCGCGCGGGCGGCGCGAGCCAGCTGCGCGCGCCGGTTGAGCGGAATGAAGACGTCGGTGTCGCGGGTGAGATAGGCCTTCAGGCCCGGCGTCGCGTTGATCTGGCGACCCAGCTCACGCGCGATGGCCAGGGTGACGTCCTTCTCGCGCTTGCCGCCCTGCCCGCTCGCGCCGGGATCCTGCCCGCCGTGGCCGGCGTCGATCGCGATCACCAGCGGACGCATTCCGGCGATGTCGCGCATGCTGCGGACAGGCGCGGGCGTGGCGTCAGCCTGGGTGCTGGCAGGGGCCTCAGTAGCCGAGGTGCCGGTCGAGCGGCTGGAAGGCAGTTGCGCGGGCACACCCGTCGCGATGTGCGTGGGAATTCCGGTAGCGATTCGGGTTGTCGGTGCGACCGCAGCCGTGCCCGGGGTGCCGCCGTTTCCTGCCGCACCGGTGCCAACCGCTGAAGGCGGAACGTTCGCCGACTGCCCCTGGCTGCGCGCCGCCAGCTCGGAAATCAGGCGCGTGGTCGCGGCGGAGGACTCCGCGGAGGAATCGATGGGGGGCGCCGTTGTGGTCGCGGGCTGCTGCGAGGCGCTTCCATTCGCGGAGGACGGCAGCACGTGAGTGGTCGCTATCTGCGTGGAAGCCGATTGCGACGCGGTGTCGGGCGCGGTGGATTTCGGCGCGACCGGAGCAGCGGGACCGAAATCGCCAGGCCATTCGAGCACCAGATGCGGGCCTTTCGCGCCCTGCTCGATGCGCGGCTTGAGCACCGCGACAGGCTGGGCGAGGTCGAAGACGATGCGGGCCACGCCGGGCTGGGGCTGGCCGATGCGCACGGATTTCACGATTCCGGCGCCGCCCGGGATCGGCAGTCCGCGAATCTGGTGCGATTCCGGCAAATCCACCACCAGCCGCTCCGGAGCGGAGAGGCGAATCAGTTTGAATTCGGTGGTCGTGTCCAGGGCGACTTCGGCGCGGGTGCCCGTAGGACCGGCTGCCACGCGCAAGCCATTGATTTCACTGGCATGCACAAGATTCCACGCCAAGGCCGACAGCAGAGCTGTCCCCAGCAGGATCTTCTGTACGGTGGCCCCGTTGACGCGCATGGCGCTAAATGAACCACCAGCGCCCCGGACTGTCAAGTATTTTTCCCTTACGAATCCAGTACCTGCCGCTACTTCCTGCAGGATCGTTCAGGAGTACGGGCCAACTCAGCCCCCGATTCGTGCGACCCAGCCCCGCCCCGCTTCCGTGACAGGGGTCACGCTGGCACGCCGGCCGTCGCCTTCGACACTCAGATCCACCCGCAGGTCGGCCCCGGGAAGACCGCCGCGACCGCGCTCGGGCCATTCGACCAGCCAGAGCGTCGCTTCGTCGCTGTCCAGGCCGAGGAACTCGAGTTCGCCGGCGTCGCCGATCCGATACAGGTCCAGGTGCCAGGCTTCACCGCCCGCCGGCAGCGGATAGCGTTCCACCAGCGTGTAGGTAGGACTGCGGATGGCACCAGTCACGCCCAGCGATCGCAGCAGCGCGCGCGCGAGCGTCGATTTGCCCGCGCCCAGTTCGCCATGCAGGTACACGACACCGCGCGTCGGACGCGCGGCGGCAAGTCGGGCGCCGAGCGCATCGGTTGCGGCGGAATCGGCAAGCAGCATCGAAATCAAATCGAAATCCCCGGGTTGGCCGTGGTGCGCAACCATGGCATCAGGTCGCTGGCGATCATGCCGCGCTCGCCCAGTGTCGCGGCGGCGTCCCCGGCCGCAGCGTGCAGCAATGCGCCGGCGCTGGCGGCATCGAATGCATCCAGGCCTTGCGCGCGCAATGCCGCGATGGTGCCCGTCAACACGTCGCCCATGCCACCCACGGCCATGCCGGGATTGCCTGCATGCACGACGCGCGGCAGCTGGTTTCTTGCGGCGATCACGCTGCCCGCTCCCTTGAGCACCACGACGCAGCCGTAGCGTTCGCGCAATGCGTTCGCTGCGGCGAAGCGGTCGCGTTGGATTTCGCGCGTCGGGATTCCCAGCAGGCGCGCGGCCTCGCCGGGATGCGGGGTCATGATCGCGTCGACGGGCACGTCGACGTCACCGGCGGCGATGAGATTGAGCGCATCGGCATCGAGAACGAGCGGCTTTCGTGTCGCGATTGCCTGCTGCAGCAGCGGCTTTCCCCACTCGCCCAGTCCCAGTCCCGGCCCGATCGCGATCACGTCCGCGCGCTCCAGCGACGCACTGAATTGCGATGCATGCGTGGGCACATGCGCGAGCGCCTCGGGCAGGCGCGCAAGCAATGCAGGCACGTGCAGCTCGCGTGTGGCGACGTCCACCAGGCCGGCGCCGCAGCGCAACGCTGCTTCGGCGCACAGCATGATTGCGCCACCTCCACCGTGATCGCCGCCGATGCACAGCACGCGGCCATGCGTCCCCTTGTGGGAGTTGCGCGCACGCGGCTTCAACCAGCGAGGGAGATCGCGCGGGGCGATGCGTTCGGCTGCAACGATCACATCGTCGCCGATGACCGGCGCATCCAGCGTCGCGAGGACACTGGCACCGAGATGATCCAGCGCATCGCCGGTAACCAGACCGCATTTGTGGGCGATGAACTCGATGGTCACCGTCGCGACCACGGCCGCGCCGGGGGCGCTGCCGCGATCTGAATCGATGCCGCTGGGCACATCCAGGGCGAGCACCGGCACGGCCGCCGTGTTGATCGCACGGATCAGGGAGGTGCACTGGGGATCGGGCGCGCGGGTCAGGCCAATGCCGAAGATCGCGTCGACAATCACGTCCGCCGTCGGCAGCGTACCGATGAATTCATCGACCCGACCGCCCGGCGCGCGGTACTGCGCCTGTGCTCGTTCAGCCATCGAGGAACGCGGCGCCTGCCCGGGCAGATGAACAACGACAACATCGCGACCGGCTTCCAGCGCGTGTCGCGCCAGCACGTAGCCATCGCCGCCGTTGTTGCCCGGCCCGCACGCGACCACGACGCGCTGAGCCTGTGGCCACCGCTTGAGCAGTTCGCGCCAGGCCGCCTGCCCTGCCCGGCGCATCAGCTCGAAGTCGTCGCCCAGCGCCTGCGCGGCGCCGGCTTCGATCCGGCGCAGCGCGGCACCATCGAGCAGGATTGAGTCGGTGAGCATCGGTGGATTTTATACTCGCAGGCGATGAGCACCCCGACGCCCCGCCCTGCCCCGGATCACGCCGCCCTCGCCCTGCGCGTGCGGACGCTGGCGCGCGAGTTCGGGTTCCAGCGTTGTGGCATCACCGGCATCGACCTGGGCGACGACGAGGACTATCTCAAGTCGTGGCTGGCGCAGGGCCTGTACGGATCGATGGACTGGATGGCCCGCCATGGCGAGAAGCGCTCACGACCCGACGATCTGGTGCCGGGCACGCTGCGGGTGATTTCGGTCGGGCTCGACTACGGCCGCGATGTCGACGAGGCATGGCAGAACCTCGCCGAAGGTGAGCGTGCGTACGTCGCGCGTTATGCGCTTGGCCGCGATTACCACAAGCTGATGCGCACGCGCCTGCAGAAACTCGCCGACCGCATCGCCGAGGAAGTCGGACCATTCGGTCATCGCGTGTTCGTGGATTCCGCGCCGGTGCTCGAACGGGCGCTGGCGCGCAACGCGGGACTGGGCTGGATCGGCAAGCACACCTGCCTGATCGACAAGGATGGCGGCTCGTGGTTCTTCCTGGGCGAGATCTACGTCGACCTGCCGTTGCCGATCGACGAACCCGCCACCGCGCATTGCGGCACCTGCGTGCGCTGCATCGATATCTGCCCCACGCAGGCGATCGTCGCGCCGCATCGGCTGGATGCGCGGCGCTGCATCGCCTACCTCACCATCGAGCATGAAGGTTCGATCGACGAGGAACTTCGGCCACTGATCGGCAACCGCATTTTCGGCTGCGACGACTGCCAGCTGGTGTGTCCGTGGAACAAGTTCGCCAAGCGGACGGACGAGCCGGATTTCCGCGTACGCAACAATCTCGATCAGGCGACGCTCGCGGAGCTGTTCGCCTGGGACGAGGAAGAATTCCTGCAGCGTACCGAGGGCACCGCGATCCGCCGTAGCGGCTTTGAGCGCTGGTTGCGCAACATCGCCATCGCGCTGGGCAATGCACCCAGATCGCCGGAAGTCGTCGCCGCCTTGCGCTCACGCGAGGACAGCGAAAACCCGGTCGTGCGCGAACATGTCGAATGGGCGCTGGCACGGCACGGTGTTGCCTGATCCGCCGGGCAATCTGAGTTCGTCAGCGCAACAACTGCTAGAAGCGCAAAGGCGCGTTACTGCTGGGACAGCAACGCCCGGGTCACCGCATCGCCGGCTTCGGCTTCACCCTTCACCGCCGGAAGCAGGCGATTGGCGACCTGCTTGCCCAGCTCGACGCCGAACTGATCGAAGGGATTGATCCCCCACATCACGGCCTGCAGGTAGACGCTGTGCTCGTACAGCGCCAGCAATGCACCGAGCGCATGCGGTGTCAGCGCATCGAGCAGGATCATCGTGCTGGGACGACCGCCTGCGTAGGCACGATGCGGATCGTCGCTGGCCTGCCCATTCGCCAGCGCTTCGGCCTGGCCGAACAGGCTGGATAGCAGCGCTTGGTGGTTGTCGACGTACGGATCATCCGCACGCACGACGCCGATGAAATCCACCGGCACGATCTGCGTGCCCTGGTGCAGCGCCTGGAAGAAGCTGTGCTGCGAGTCGGTGCCGACGCCGCCCCACCACACCGGCACCGTCCTCACATCGACGGGTGCGCCATCCAGGCGCACGGATTTACCCAAGCTCTCCATCACCAGCTGCTGCAGGTAGTTCGGCAGCAGCTTCAGTCGTTCGTCGTACGGCATCACCGCCTGTGTGGCGAAACCGCGTGCGTTGGCGTTCCACACCGCAGTCAGCGCGTGCCACACCGCAAGGTTGCCGCGCAGGTCGGTGTCGAACACGTGCGCGTCCATCTGCGCGGCACCGGACAGCAGCTCATCGAACCTGTCCTCGCCAATCGCCAGCGCGATCGGCAGGCCCACCGTTGACCACAGGGAATAGCGTCCCCCGACCCAGTCCCACATCGGCAGGATCCGATCGAGTGGAATCCCGAAACCCGCCGCGCGATCGACATTCGCACTCACGGCGTACAGGCGCAAATCGTCGCCCAGCCATTGCCGCAGGATCGCGCCGTTGAGCAGGGTTTCCTGCGTCCCGAAGCTCTTGGAAATAAGCAATGCCGCCGTGCGGCGCGGGTCCAGTATGGCCAGCACGCGCTGCGCGGCCACGCCGTCGACGTTGGAAAGGAAATGCACACGGAAGCGGCCCGGCGTCGTGCCGACCAGTGCGTCAACGGCAAGACGCGGCCCCAGGTCGGAACCGCCAATACCGATACTGACAATGTCGGTGATATCGCTCGCCGCCAGCGTGGCGACCAGCGCGCGCATCCGCTCCCGGGCTGACTGGGCTTGCGTGTGGGCGTCGCGCGCAATCCCGGCCGAGGAGAGGTTCGCGCGCAACGCGGTGTGCAGCGCGGGACGGCCTTCGGTCGTGTTGACCTGTCCGCCGTCGAAAAGATTGCGCAATCGCGCCTGGCCGTCCAGCGCAGCCAACTGCGAGAACAATTCGTCCAGCGCCGCGCGGTCATAGCTTTGGCGGGCGAAGTTGGCGTAGACCGGACCGACGCGAAAAGCGAAATCGCTCGGTCGCGCCGGGTCGGCCGCGAGCAGGGATTTCATTTCAGTCGATTGCAGGCGCTCGGCGTGCGCCTGCAGTCTGCGGACACGCTCCATGTCCATGGAGCGAAGGCTCAGGCCGCGGCCTGGGCTGGCATCGACTGGTTGGTATGCGTCAGGTGGTTCTGGCGATCCACGTACACGCAGGTCGGCTTGTACTTGGCGGCTTCAGCCTCGTCGCACACGCCATAGGCGCAGATGATCACCAGGTCACCGGGCTGCGCGCAGTGCGCGGCGGCTCCATTGACGGAGATCACGCCGCTGCCTTCCTCGCCACGGATGGCGTAGGTGACAAAGCGGGCGCCGTTGTTGACGTTGTAGATGTGGATCTGCTCGTACTCGCGGATACCCGAGATGTCGAGCAGGCGGCCGTCGATCGCGCAGGAGCCTTCGTAGTGCAGCTCGGCGTGGGTGACGCTGGCGCGGTGGATCTTGGCCTTGAGGACGTTCAGTTGCATGTCGGTCTCCGGCCGCCGGGCTTGGCGGCGAGAAAGTCAAAGTCTAGCAGCGCATGGCGCGGTGCAACATGCGCCGAGATGGTCTGCCGGGGTCGTTCAGCGTGCGTAGGGCGGGTCTCGACCCGCCGTCGCGGCCAGCCATGGTGTCCTCGACGCCGACTGGCCAGACCCGGAGCGAGCCGCCGCCAGAAGCGAACCGCTTTCTGGCAGTTCCCCGTGACTGGCCCAGTGGCGGGTCGAGACCCGCCCTACGCCTCGAATTCCAGGTTGTCGATCAGGCGGGTCCGCCCCAGCCGGGCGGCGATCAGCGCCACGCGCGGACCGGGAGTGCCGTCACCGGGCAGGCCAAGCGCGGGGTCACGCACGACGGCGTAGTCGACCACGAAACCCGCCACGCCCAGCCGGGCGACCGCATCGGCCTCGACCTGCGCCCGCGGCACACCCTGGCGGATGGATTCCTGCATCGCCTGCAGGCATTGGTGGATCTTCGGCGCCACCGGTCGCTCGTCGGCGCCGAGATACTGGTTGCGCGAACTCATCGCCAGGCCATCGGGCTCGCGGCGGGTCGGCGCGGCCACGATTTCAACCGGAAACGCCAGGTCGCGAGCCATGTAACGGATCACCGCCAGCTGCTGGTAGTCCTTGCGACCGAACACCGCCACGTCCGCCTGCACCTGGTTGAACAGTCGGGCCACCACCGTCGCCACGCCATCGAAATGGCCCGGGCGATGCTCGCCTTCCAGCGTCGTGGTGACGCCGGGGACGGCCACCTTCACCGTCGCGTCGACACCGAACGGATACATCGTCTCCACCGACGGCAGCCACATCAGGTCGCAGCCGGCGGCTCCGAGCCCCGCGGCGTCGGCTTCCGGTGTTCGCGGATAGCGGTTGAAGTCCTCGTTGGGGCCGAACTGGGTCGGATTGACGAAGACGCTGGCAACGACGCGATCGGCATGCTGGCGGGCGAGTTCGATCAGCGAGAAATGCCCGGCGTGCAGGTTGCCCATGGTCGGGACGAAGCCGACGCGCAGGCCTTCGCGCTTCCATCGGGTGACGCGTTCGCGAAGGACGGAAAGATCGGAGACGGTTTCGATCACGGTAGGTCGCCGCAGCGTGTGCTGCTCAGTAGGAATGCTGTGCGTCGGGGAACCGGCCTTCGCGGACGGCATCGGCGAAAGCCTGCGCGGCGCCGATCACCGACCCTGCCTCGGCCATGAAGTCCTTGACGAATTTCGGCCGACGATGGCCGCTGTTGACGCCCAGCAGATCGTGCAGCACCAGCACCTGGCCGTCGCAATGCGGGCCGGCACCGATGCCGATGGTCGGGATCGCGATGTCGTCGGTGATCGCCTGTGCCAGCACGGTTGGCACGCATTCCAGCACCAGCATGGCGGCACCGGCCTGCGTCACGGCGCGGGCGTCGGCACGCAGCTTCTCAGCAGTCGCATCGTCGCGGCCCTGCACGCGATAGCCGCCCAGGCGCAGCACCGATTGTGGCGTCAGGCCCAGGTGAGCGCAGACGGGAATTTCGCGTTCGACCAGGAAGCGGATGACATCCAGCTTGTGGCCGGCGCCCTCGAGTTTGACCATCGCCGCGCCCGCTTGGAGCAGCGTCGTCGAGGCTTCCAGCGCGCGCTCCGGCGTGGCGTCCGACTGGAACGGAAGGTCGGCGATCAGCAACGCCTTCGACAATCCACGGGCGACGCAGGCAACGTGATAGGCGGTGTCGGCGACCGTCACCGGGAGCGTGCTGCCATGTCCCTGCACCACCATGCCGAGCGAATCGCCGACGAGGATCAGGTCGGTGCCGGCGGCATCGAACGTGCGCGCGAAGCTGGCGTCATAGGCGGTCAGCATCACCAGCTTGCGGCCATCGCGCTTGGCGTCGGCCAGCATCGGCACGGTCCAGGGTTTGTCAGCGGGAGCGGACGTGTACATCGCGATGGCCCTTTGGTGGGATCGGAACGAGTCTATGAAGTCGGGTCGATGAAGTCGCGTCTATCGAGGCTGGCCTGGCGAAGCAGGCGCAGCCGGAGCATCTAGTGGAGCAGGCCGATTTGAGCAGGCCCGATTGGAGCAGGGGCTCGATTGGAGCAGTTGGACACCCTAGCCTATCGCCTGGATGGATTGCTGATCCAACTTCGCCAGTGCATCGCGCGCGGCGCCGATGCCCGGAATCATCGCATCCGGTGCGATCTCCACCAGCGGGACCAGCGCAAAAGCGCGTTCCACCAGGCGCGGATGCGGGACGTGCAGGCCCGGCTCGTCCATGACGACGTCGCCAAACAGCAGCAGGTCCAGGTCCAGCGTGCGCGGCCCCCAGCGATCGCCAGCGTCGCGTTCGCGGCCGGCGTCGTGTTCGATGTCGAGCATCGAATCCAGCAGGTCGCGCGGCGACAGCTGCGTTTCCAGCATCACCACGGCGTTGACGAAGTCGGGCTGGTCGGTGCGGCCCCACGCCGGCGTGCGATACAGCCGGGACGCGCGCAACATCCGCGTCTGCGACAGGTTGTCCAGCGCCTTGAAGGCATCGCGCACCGTCGCCGCGGCATCACCGAGGTTGGCGCCCAATCCCACAAAAGCGATCGTGCCGGTACTCACTCGGACGCGGCGCTCGAGCTGGGGCGGCGGCGGCGGCGACGGCGACGCGGTGCGCCGGCGGCTTCGTCGTTGTGCTGCTGCGTGTCCAGCTGCGAGGCGAGCACGTCACCCGGCTGCTGCTGCGCTTCGCGCCAGAACGCGACGTCTTCGGCGTGCTCGTTCGATGCGGCCAGGCGCAGGTTGAGGAAGTCGTACGCAGCACGGAAGCGCGGATGCGACAGCAGCCGGAACACGCGCTTGCGCTGGCGCAGCGAGAAGCGCGACTGCAGCAGCCAGATTTCCTGCATCGGCAGGGAGAACCGGCGCGGCAGCGCGATGGTGTTGAGCTGGTGCACGGTGACGCGGTCGGCCGCGCGGCGCTCGGCTTCGGCGGCGTGCGTGCCACTGTGCTGGAGCTGGGCCAGTGCGCGGCAATACGCCGGCCACAGCAGCAGCGCGAACAGGAACGCTGGCGACACGGGTTCGTCGTTGGCCACACGGGCATCAGTGCTGCGCAGACCGGCGACCACCATGCTGCGCAGCGCGCCGCTGCGGTTGGAATGCAATGCGGCGGCGGTTTCCGGGAACAGCGCCGCCAGCAGGCCGTGGCGCTCGAGGCCTTCGAAGCTGGCGACCGCGTTGCCGGTGAGGAACAGCTTCAGGCATTCCTCGAACAGGCGCGCCGGCGCGGCTTCGCTGAGCAGGCCGGCCAGTTCCGGAATCGGCCGGGCGGTGGCGGTTTCGATCTCGAAATTGAGCTTCGCCGCCAGGCGAACCGCGCGCAGCATGCGCACGGGATCCTCGCGATAGCGCGTTTCCGGATCGCCGATCAGGCGCATCAGGCGGTTGCGCACGTCTTCGTAGCCGCCGGTGTAGTCGCGCACCGAGAAATCCTCGATCGCGTAGTACAGCGCGTTGGCGGTGAAGTCGCGGCGGACGGCGTCGTCCTCGATGCTGCCGAAGACGTTGTCGCGCAGGACACGGCCGCCTTCGTGGGTCTCGCGGTCGCCGCTGCCGTCGTCTGCGTTGGCGCGGAAGGTGGCCACTTCGATGATCTCGCGACCAAACACCACGTGCGCGAGGCGGAAGCGGCGGCCGATCAGGCGGCAGTTGCGGAACAACTGCTTCACCTGCTCCGGCGTGGCATCGGTGGCGACGTCGAAATCCTTGGGATGGCCGCCGACCAGCAGGTCGCGCACGGCGCCACCGACCAGGTAGGCGCCGAAGCCGGCTTCGCGCAGGCGGTAGAGCACGCGCAGTGCATTGGGACTGATGTCCCGGCGGGAGACGTTGTGGTCTTCGCGCGGGATGGTCCGCAGCGTCGGTTGGACGGTTGTGGGATGCATCGGGCGGCCTTGCCGCGGTTCCTTGATGGTCAGTGGACTGCGTTGCCGGGGGCAACAACGCTCCGTATACTAGCAGGCCGCGTTCAGGTCGTTCCCTGTCGCGGTTCCAATGCTCCCTTCGTCTAGAGGCCCAGGACGTGGCCCTCTCAAGGCTAAAACACGGGTTCGAATCCCGTAGGGAGCGCCATATTCCGGGCCCGATCTTGAGATACGGCCTGACACGAGACCCGGCCCGCGCCGGGTTTTTTGTTGCCCGCGCCGGCGGTGTCGCCGGCATGCGCGAGTGGCTAAACTACTTCGCGCACCACTCCACGGAACCAGGACCATGCCTTTCGTCGTCACCGAGAACTGCGTCAAGTGCAAGTACACCGACTGCGTCGAGGTATGCCCTGTCGATTGCTTCCACGAAGGCCCGAACTTCCTGGTGATCGATCCGGACGAATGCATCGACTGCACGCTGTGCGAACCCGAATGCCCGGTCAACGCGATCTATCCGGAAGACGACGTGCCCGCGGGCCAGGAATCCTTCGTCGCCCTCAATGCCGACCTCGCCAAGGCCTGGCCGGTGATCACCACGCGCAAGGACGCCCTCCCCGACGCCAAGGAGTGGGAAGGCAAGCCGGGCAAGCGCGACATGATCGAGCGCTGACAGCGCCGAACGCCGACACTACCCACGCGCCTGACCGGCACCGACACACACAAAAACGGCGCCCTCAGGCGCCGTTTTCGTTACGGGTCCGGTGAGCGGTCAGTTGCCGCCCAGCGCTGCCTTCAACGCAGCGATGAGCTTGACCGGGCCTTCGCCGGCGGCCGCCTGGCCACGCGGATCGACCGCAGCCACGAACGCGCCCGAATCGGTCGTGCTCACGCGCACCAGGAAATTGCTGCCCTGGTAGCTCACGTCATACACACCGAGCAGCTGTGCGCGGCTGGCGATGGTGAGGCCGTCGACCTTGACCAGTTCCTCGCCGACCTTGGCGAAGACGTCGTCGCGGCTGCCGGCGACGGCGAAGCCATTCGCCATGGTCGGCGATGCCACCGTCGACGCCAGCGCCGGGGCACCAGGCACCACGGTCGCACCCTGGGTGTTCGGCATGTCGAGGTCCGGCGGCACTTCCAGCGGACGGTTCTGCGCGTCCTGCATGTAGAGCTTGTCTTTCCGATGGAACCAGCTGCAACCCGAGCTCGCGACTACGGCGACCAGAACCAGGCCGACCAACGCCAGACGACGCTTGGAAACATTCACACGCATGGTGCTTCTCCTACGGGATGCTATTTCGAAAGATGAGGTGGATCAGCTGACGCAGATCAGAACGCGTCGCGTCCGGCGGTTTCAAGTTCGCGCACCAGGGCTGCCATCGAATGGGCAGTATCGGAGTGCGCGCTGGAGAGTGACGTGAGCGGCAGGCGCAGGCCGTGGCCGATGCCCTGCAGGGCGAGCAGCGCCTTGACCGGGATCGGGTTGGACTCCACACCCATGAAATCGAACGCCGGCTGCAGGCGGTCATCCCACTTCTGCGCGACATCCTTCTTGCCGGCGCGGGCAAGATCGCACAAGCGACGCATCGCTGCGGGCAGCACGTTGGACGCCACCGAGATCACACCGTCGGCGCCAGCGAGCATCGCGCGGCAGGCTGTCGGGTCGTCGCCGCTGAGCACGCGGAAATCCGCGGACTTGAACTTCAGCAACGCGTCCATGCGTTCGGCGTCACCGCGCGCTTCCTTGATGCCCACGATGCGCGGATGGCCGCACAGCTCAGCAACGGTTTCCGGCAACAGGTCGCCACCGGTACGCCCGGGCACGTTGTAGAGCACGATGGGCAATGCGCCGTCATCGGCGATAGCCCGGTAATGCGCGACCAGGCCGCCTTGTGTCGGTCGCACGTACGGTGGCGTGACGATGAGCGCGGCATCGGCGCCCAATGCACCGGCGCGGCGGGTCTGCTCGATGGTCTTGGCCGTGCTGGAAAGGCCCGTGCCAGCCAGCACCGCGATGCGGCCGGCAACCAGCTCCACCGCACTGCGGAGGAGCAGGTCGAATTCTGCGTCGAACAGGGCCGCTGCCTCGCCCGTGGAACCGGCGACCACGATCGCCTGCGTGCCGCCGTCGAGTTGCTGCTGAAGCAGGCGATGCCACGCGTCGAGATCGAGTTCGCCAGCGGCGTTGAAAGGCGTCGCCAGCGCGGTAATGCTGCCGGAAAGTCGCAAGGGTGTGACTCTGAGAAGGTCGGTTGGCCGCCTAGCTTAGGGCTGGACGGGCGGCTGCGGGAACCTGCGAGGAAAAACCCGCGAGGAATAAGCAGAAAGTACACCGGAATGTTACTTGCGGCCTGAAACCGCGGGCAAGTATGCTGGCCAGGACCGCCCACAAGGCGGCCACTTTGCAGATCCGGGCTTCCCGCCCCCAAGACCTCAGGCGCCGCCTTGACCGATATCGCTTCCCGGCCGTCGCCGAACGAAAACCACCTCCTGATCAACGCCTATACGACGCATCCGGAGTCGCCACTGTTGTCGGTGACGCGCCGGATCACGGACAGCGGTTGCAATCTGGTGGACGCACGGCTGTCCACGGTGGGCCGGGATGTCTCCGTCACCGCGCTTGCCGTGGGGCCCTGGGATGCGGTCGCCAAGCTGGAGTCCGCGCTCACCCGCCTTGAGCGCGAGGAAGGCCTGAAGCTCAACTGGTACCGCACCGGCCCCAAGCAGGTGCAGTCCAACCTGCTGCCGTACATCGTGGAAGTCGTCGCCGCCGACAAGCCGGGGATTCTCTTCCAGCTCGCCGATTTCTTCGACCGCCAGGGCATCACCATCGAGAGCCTGCATTGCTCGCGTTACCGCGCGATGCAGACCGGCGCGGACATGTTTTCCGCCCAGGTGACCATCGGCGTGCCAGCGAGCATGCACATTGCTGCGCTGCGCGATGACTTCCTTGAGTTCTGCGATCACCTTAACCTTGACGCGATCATGGATCCGATGAAGTTCTGAGTAACGAGTTGTTGTCGTCCCGACGCAGCGAGGGATCTGCGTTCGGGAGCCACGGGCGAAACAGATCCCTCACTGCGTTCGGAACGAAAAGGCAGATGCTCGATACCGGCGACAAGATCCCCGATCTTCCCATCGCGCTTTCAAGTGGCAGCGGAGGCCGCCTCTCCGACTACAAGGGCCAGTGGCTGATACTGTATTTCTATCCCAAGGACAGCACGCCCGGCTGCACCACGGAGGGCATTGACTTCAACGCGCTGCTGCCGAAGTTCAAAAAGCTCGACGCCACCGTGCTGGGCGTCTCCCGCGATTCGATCAAGTCGCACCAGAACTTCTGCGCGAAGCAGGGTTTCAAGTTCGACCTGATCAGCGACGCCGACGAGGCGCTCTGCAACGCCTTCGGCGTGATCAAGCCGAAGAAGCTCTATGGCCGCGAGTACGTCGGCGTCGAACGCAGCACCTTCCTGATCAATCCGAAAGGCGTCATCGCCCAGTCATGGCGCCCCGTGAAAGTGCCCGGCCATGCCCAGGCCGTCCTCGACGCACTCAAGGCTGCCTCGACGAAGTGACCACACCGTATCCCAATGCCTCCACCACCCCGCCCCGCGGGCTTGTGGTGGCCTGTCCGTGCCCGGCCTGCCCCTACCCGGCCTGCTCCTACCCGAACACCTCCACCGCTGCAGTCGCCAGGAAAACATGATGACCCGAAGCAAGCGCATCTACGTCCTCGACACCAACGTGCTGATGCACGACCCCACCGCGCTGTTCAAATTCGAGGAACACGATGTCTTCCTGCCGATGCAGGTGATCGAGGAGCTGGACAACGGCAAGAAAGGCAACACCGAAGCCAGCCGCAATGCACGCCAGGTCAGCCGCTTCCTCAACGAGCTGATCGAGAACCAGGGCACCCGCTCGATCAACGAGGGCATCACCCTCAACCGCCCGCAGGGATTGCAGCTGCGCGGCGAGCAGAGCATCGGCAGGCTGCGCTTCCAGACGCGCGACTTCGACTCGGGCAAGCGCTTCGGCGCGGTGATCCCGGACAACCACATCCTGGGTTCGATCCTCTCGCTGAAGGAAGCCGAGCCCGGCGTGCCGGTGGTGTTCGTTTCCAAGGACATCAACCTGCGCATCAAGGCATCGATAGCGGGCATCGACTCGGAGGACTACGAGAACGACCGCGCGCTGGACGATTTCAGCCTGCTCTACACCGGTTCGACCGCGCTGTCCGCGGATTTCTGGCAGGTCTATGGCAAGGATCTGCGCTCGTGGACGGAAAAAGGCCGCACCTTCTACGAGATCCGTCGTAACGAAGATGACGACTGGTATCCAAACCAGTTCCTCTACCTGCCCGGCGACGAGGAAGCCGAGATGAAGGTGGCGCGCATCGAAGGCGACCGCGTCATCCTGCAGATCGTCGACGACTTCCGCCACAACCAGCATGCCGTGTGGGGCATCACCGCGCGCAACCGCGAGCAGAACTTCGCGCTCAACGCGCTGATGGATCCGGAGATCGACTTCGTCACCCTGCTCGGCACCGCGGGCACCGGCAAGACGCTGCTCGCGCTGGCCGCGGGACTAGCGCAGACGATGGACCAGCAGCGTTACCGCGAAATCATCATGACCCGTGCGACGGTGAGCGTCGGCGAGGACATCGGTTTCCTCCCAGGCACGGAAGAGGAAAAGATGACGCCGTGGATGGGTGCGCTGACCGACAACCTGGAGGTGCTCACGCACAACCCGGAAGGCGGCAGCTGGGGTCGCGCGGCGACCAACGACCTGCTCGCCTCACGCATCAAGATCCGTTCGCTCAACTTCATGCGTGGTCGCACCTTCCTGAGTCGCTGGCTGATCCTGGACGAAGCGCAGAACCTCACGCCGAAGCAAATGAAGACGCTGATCACGCGCGCCGGTCCGGGCACGAAGATCGTGTGCCTGGGCAACGTCGAGCAGATCGATACGCCCTACCTGACCGAGACCACGTCTGGCCTTACCTATGCGGTCGACCGGTTCAAGGCTTGGGGACACAGCGCGCACGTCACGCTTCGCCGCGGCGAGCGTTCGCGCCTGGCGGACTACGCTTCGGAAGTGCTGTAACCGCGTTGGGAGTGCAGCTGCCGCGCTGGGTGTGGGTTGGTGCAGGCTCGTTGGCCTGCATCGCCGGCATGGTCAACGTGGTCGGCTACCTGGGGTTCGAGCACCAGGCGGTCACCCACCTCACTGGCACGACCAGCCTGTTCGCAGCGGCCGTCGCAGGCGGCGATTCACGCAGCGCGACGAACCTGCTGGGCATCGCCCTCGCCTTCATGGCGGGGGCGACCCTCAGCGGCATGATCATCCAGGACAGCACACTGAAGCTGGGGCGAAGGTACGGCGTCGTGCTGACCATCGAATCCCTGCTGTTGCTGGCCGCCGTGCCGTTGTTCAAGCACCAGCAGATCGCCGGCGCACTGCTGGCTGCAATGGCGTGCGGATTGCAGAATGCGATGGCCACCACCGTGAGCGGCGCGGTCGTGCGCACGACACACCTGAGCGGAATGTTCACCGACCTGGGCATCGGCCTGGGTCACGCGCTACGCGGACTACCGCTGCCTCGCCGTCGCCTGGCCCTTTGCGGCCTCATCATCAGCGGGTTTCTCACTGGCGGCATCCTGGGTGCGCTGCTGTTCGGTCGTATCGGTTACGACGCTTTGCTGGTTCCGGCCTTCGTCACTGGCGTTACCGGCGTCGCGTATGCCCTCTATCGACACTGGCATCCAGCAACTGACGCACAATGAGGGCATGCACCAAGCCCACACGTCCCTCCTCTGCGCCCTGACCATCGCCGGATCCGATTCGGGCGGCGGCGCCGGCATCCAGGCCGATCTGAAAACCTTCGCCGCACACCGCGTCCATGGGCTGAGCGCCATTGCCGCACTGACGGCGCAACACACGCGTGGTGTCACCGCGGTAGAGGTTCCCTCCGTGAATTTTCTGCGCGCGCAGATCGACGCCTGCTTCGATGATTTCGACATCGGTGCGGTGAAACTGGGAATGCTGGCGCGAGCGGACGTCATCAATGCGGTTGCCGACGCACTGGAACGGCATCGTCCCCGGCACATCGTGCTGGATCCGGTGATGGTCGCCACGTCCGGCGCGCGCCTGCTGGAACCCGATGCACTCGACGCGCTGCGCTCGCGACTGTTGCCACTAGCCACCGTGATCACGCCCAACCTGCCCGAAGCCGAGCTGCTGCTGGGCACGACCATTGACGACCACGATGCAATGCGCGATGCCTGCATGGCGCTGCGACAACGCGGCGCGCGCGCCGTGCTGCTGAAAGGCGGCCACCTCCCCGGCACGGGCGATGTCGTCGACCTGCTTGCTGACGCGATTGGATTGACGACGATTTCGCATCCGCGCCTGCGGCTGGAAGCCCACGGCACGGGATGCACATTGGCCTCGGCGGTGGCGGCGAACCTGTGTCTCGGCCATGCATTGCCAGCCGCCTGCCGACGCGCCGCCGACTACGTTCACGCAGCGCTGCTGGGAGGCTATCGGCCGGGACGTGGCGACGTGGTCGTGCTCGACCATTTCGGTGCAGGCGGAGTTACCTGAGCGGCTGGCGCAACGTTGTTGTCGAACGCCAAAAAGCAGAAGGCCGACGATTTGATTCGTCGGCCTTCTGCTTTGTATGGCGCGCCCGGAAGGATTCGAACCTCCGACCCCCAAGTTCGTAGCCTGGTGCTCTATCCAGCTGAGCTACGGGCGCAAAGACTAGAAGCGGAATTATGCAGATGTTCCACAAGCTCGTCAAACAATTGAGCTGGAAAACTGGCGGAGACTGAGGGATTCGAACCCTCGATGGAGCTTTTGACCCCATACTCCCTTAGCAGGGGAGCCCCTTCGGCCACTCGGGCAAGTCTCCGCGACATAACTACGCGGGGCGCAGAGCATAGCGGCTCTGCGCATGCACGGCAAACATTTCCTAGCCGGCGTCGTCCTTATGCTCGGGAGCACCTTCTCCGCGCTGGATGCGCTGATAGATTTCCTCGCGATGGACCGCCACATCCTTGGGCGCGGTAATGCCGATGCGCACCTGGTTGCCTTTTACGCCCAGGACAGTGACCGTTACCGAGTCACCGATCATCAAAGTCTCGCCGACGCGACGCGTCAGGATAAGCATGTGAATCTCCTCATACCGGCCAACCTCGCCGGCAACGCCCAATCCACTTGGACGCCTTACTTCCAAAACAACGCCAGACCCTACGACCCAAACAGCGATCCTAAAGTTCAGCGCCCCCTGTTCTAAGTTCTACGCAAAACTTCCCGCGATCATGCCAGCTTTTGGGCGACCCAGTCCGTGACGCCCGCCAGCGCTTCAGACAACTTCGGACCATCTTCACCGCCACCCTGGGCCATGTCGGGGCGGCCACCGCCCTTGCCATTGACCTGGTTGGCTATGTGTGACAGTAGCTCCCCGGCCTTGACCCGGCCAGTGAGGGAATCACTCACGCCAGCAACCAACGCCGCCTTGCCATCCACGGCACCGGCCAGCACCACCACGGCATTGCCGAGCTGCTGCTTGAGCCGGTCGACCGCTTCGCGCAGGGCCTTTGCGTCGAATCCCTCCAGTCGCGCCGCCACTACCTTGGCTCCACGGACATCGACAGCGGAGCCGGCCAAATCGGACGTCGCTCCCGAGGCCGCCTTCGCCTTGAGGGACTCGAGCTCGCGCTCCAGCTTTTTCTGGCGATCCAGCAGGGCGCGCAGTTTTTCCGCGATGTCGGCGGCGCTTCCGCCCAGCAGGCCGGCGGCTTCGTCGAGTCGACGCTCCTCGTCGGTCACGTAGTCCAGGGCGCCTTGCCCGGTGACCGCCTCGATGCGGCGAACACCAGCCGAGACACCGCCCTCGGACACGATCTTGAACAGACCGATGTCGCCGGTACGGTTGACGTGGGTGCCGCCGCAAAGCTCTGTCGACGTGTCGCCCATACGCAGGACGCGGACCCGCTCGCCGTACTTCTCGCCGAACAGCGCCATCGCGCCGAAGTCGAGGGCTTCCTGCATGTCCATGTGATGTACTTCGACGCCGTGGTTCCGGCGGATCTCGGCGTTCACCTGGCGCTCGATCCGCGCGAGTTCGCCGGCGGTCACGGACTGGAAGTGCGCGAAGTCGAAGCGCAGGCGATCGGGCGCGACCAGCGAACCCTTCTGGGTGACGTGGGTACCCAAGGCGTCACGCAGTGCGGCGTGCAGCAGATGGGTGGCGCTGTGGTTGAGCACGGTCGCGGCACGACGGACAGCATCGACCGCACCCAGCACATGGTCGCCACGCTTGAGCGTCCCGGCCATGAGCGTGCCGACATGGCCGTGGAACTGGCCCGCGAACTTCTGGGTATCCCGCACGACGAAGCGGGTCCCGGCTTCATCGATCTCGCCGGTATCGCCGACCTGGCCGCCGCTCTCAGCGTAGAACGGAGTGCGGTCGAGGATGACGATGGCTTCATCACCAGCGCCGATCGCATCAACGGGCTTGCCGTCCTTGAGCAGTGCGAGGACCTCGAGACCGCCCTCAGTCAGCTTTTCGTAGCCGAGGAACTGCGTCGGCTGCAATTGCGCGATCAGCTCAGCCGGCATGGCGATGCCACCACCGAACTTGCCCGCGGCGCGCGCGCGTTCGCGCTGCTGTTCCATCAGGCGCTCGTAGTCCGCCATCACGCTGGCGGGCAGCTCGCTGCCCTTCTCGCGCAGGATGTCGGCGATCAGGTCGGGCGGGCAGCCGTAGGTGTCGTGCAACTGGAACAGCTGTTCGCCATCGATGCTGCCGCCGGATGCGGCGAGATAGCCGTCCAGGCGCTGCATGCCGGCGTCGAGCGTCGTCGCGAATGCGGCTTCTTCGGCCTTGAGGGCGCGCTCGACGAGTTCGCGCTTCTGGATGAGTTCCGGATAGGCGTCGCCCATCGCCTCCACAAGCGACGCGACCATGCGCCAGAACGTTCCCTCGCTACCTAGCGCGCCGAGCTTCCAGAAGTGGCGCACCGCGCGGCGGATGATCCGGCGCAACACGTAGCCGCGGCCTTCGTTGCTAGGCAGCACGCCGTCGACGATCAAGAACGAGCACGCGCGGACGTGGTCGGCGATCACGCGCAACGACTTGTGTTCCAGGTCGCTGGTGCCTGTGATCGCGGCGGCGGCCCTGATCAGGTGCTGGAACAGGTCGATTTCGTAGTTGCTGTGCACGTGCTGGAGCACGGCGGCAAGGCGTTCGAGGCCCATGCCGGTGTCGACGCACGGCGCCGGGAGCGGCACGAGCGTGCCGTCAGCCTGGCGGTCGAACTGCATGAAAACGTTGTTCCAGATCTCGATGAAACGATCGCCGTCTTCGTCAGGTGAGCCCGGCGGACCACCGGCGATATGCGCGCCATGGTCGTAGAAGATCTCTGTGCACGGGCCGCAGGGACCGGTGTCGGCCATCTGCCAGAAGTTGTCCGACGCAAACGGGGCGCCCTTGTTGTCGCCGATGCGGATGATGCGCTCGGGCGGAAGGCCCACCACCTGGTTCCAGATGTCGAAGGCTTCGTCGTCGGTGTGGTAGATCGTGACGAGAAGCTTGTCCTTCGGCAGCTTCCACGTGTCGGTCAGCAGCTCCCACGCCCAGACGATGGCGTCCTTCTTGAAGTAGTCGCCGAAGCTGAAGTTGCCCAGCATCTCGAAGAACGTGTGGTGGCGCGCGGTATAACCGACCTGGTCCAGGTCGTTGTGTTTGCCGCCGGCGCGTACGCAGCGCTGTGAACTGGTGGCGCGGGTGTAGCTGCGCTTCTCCGCTCCGAGGAACACGTCCTTGAACTGCACCATTCCCGCGTTGGTGAACAACAACGTCGGATCGTTGCCCGGCACCAGCGGGCTGGACGGGACCACCGCATGGCCCTTGGAACGGAAGAATTCAAGGAAATCGCTACGGATTTCGGAAGTGGTTTTCATGCCGGGCGGGAATCCAGAAGGCTGGGGCAGGCCGCGAGCGACCCTCCGATGCAGCCAACATGGCGACGGAGAGCCGAGCAGACAACCCAAAACGGGAAGCCCTCTAGGTTAGCAGGCAGGGTCGGCAAGGTGACTCGAGACCCGCCCGTTCGCCTTTCCCGCCGTCCCGGCGCCCTCCCTCCCGGCAACGACCGCCCGGGCGGCTCAGCGGCGGCTACAGATCCGACCGGATTACGGCTCGGATGATGTCGCCCTCGAACCCGCGTCGCACCAGGAGATCCGCGGCCTTGCGCCGCGTACCGAGATCAAAGGCGGCGACTGGGCCGTAGCGCCGACGGACGAGGTCGGAGGCGATTTCGGCCCAGTCGCCATTGAAAGTATCCAGAGCGGCGGCGATGGCATCACGCTCGAGGCCGTGGGTTGCCAATTCGGCACGGATCCGTGCTGGGCCATACCCGCCAGCGACGCGGGCCCGGACCAGGCTCTCGGCAAAACGACCGTCGCTTTGCCAACCATCCCGCGCAAGCTTTGCCACGGCCACCTCCACCTCGGACGCATCCACGCCGCGCGAGGTGAGTTTTCGCGTCAACTCCTTCCTGGAGTGCTCGCGCCGGGTGAGCAGGCCCAGCGCCCGCTGCGTAGCGGTGGCTGGGGCCCGCCCACGTCGCCCGGACTTCGCATCAGGGTCGGCAGCGGCATCTTCATCAGTCACGCAGGAACCTCCCGGAGTCCTCGGCACGGCGGCACCGAGCCTGTCGCGAGCCGATGCGCCAGCGGACCGGGGACTCAAGTCCCCCGGACCTCCTCTACAGGCGTCATGGCATTCGCGCCCTTCACCAAATCGATGCCGTGCTTGCAGTCGGCCTTGCTGAAATAACCTTCGGCGCTGTCGGCGATTGTTCTGCCATTGGAAGCCACCAGCCGCCAGCGCCAGACCTGCGAAACCAGCGCTGTGTCAGACGGATAGATTTCGAACTTCATGCTCATTTCCTTATGAGTGGGATATTCCTGAGTTATGGGACCTGCTCGAAGCCTCAGTCGTCGGAGTCTTCAACTTCCTTGCGAGGTGCGTCTGCCGGCTGGAACTTCTCACGCAGCGACGCCTCCAGTTGGACCGCCAGCGCCGGGTTGTCCTTGAGGTACTGGCGGGCATTTTCCTTGCCCTGTCCGATGCGCTCGCCGTTGTAGCCGTACCACGCGCCGGACTTCTCGACCAGTTTGGCCTCCACACCCATGTCGATCAGCTCGCCTTCGCGCGAGATTCCTTCGCCATACAGGATCTCGGTAACGACCTGCTTGAACGGCGGCGCCATCTTGTTCTTGACGACCTTGATCCTCGTCTGGTTGCCGACGATCTCGTCGCCCTTCTTCACCGAGCCGATGCGACGGATGTCCAGGCGGACGGAGGCATAGAACTTGAGCGCGTTGCCGCCGGTAGTGGTTTCCGGACTCTGGCCCGGCATCATCACGCCGATCTTCATGCGCAACTGGTTGATGAAGATCACCATGCAGTTGCTGCGCTTGATGTTGCCGGTCAGCTTGCGTAGCGCCTGGCTCATCAGGCGGGCTTGCAGACCCGGAAGCTGGTCGCCCATCTCGCCTTCGATTTCCGCCCGGGGCGTCAGCGCGGCGACCGAGTCGATCACGACCATGTCGACCGAATTGGAGCGCACCAGCATGTCGGCGATTTCCAGGGCCTGTTCGCCGGTATCGGGCTGACTGACCAGCAGGTCGTCGACGTTGACCCCCAGCTTGGAGGCGTAGGTCGGATCGAGCGCATGTTCGGCATCGATAAAGGCGCAGGTGCCGCCGGCCTTCTGACACTGGGCGATGGTCTGCAGGGTCAGCGTGGTCTTGCCCGAGGATTCCGGGCCGTAGATTTCAACGACGCGGCCCTTCGGCAGCCCGCCGATGCCCAGTGCGAGGTCCAGCATCAGCGAGCCGGTGCCGATGACCTCGACGGGCTCGGAGACCTGGTCGCCCATGCGCATCACGGTGCCCTTGCCGAACTGCTTTTCGATCTGGCCCAGGGCAGCGGAGAGGGCGCGCTTCTTGTTCTCGTCCATCGTGGCGGTTCCTTAGTCGTGTTTGTGTGCGTTGGGATCAGGCTATCGGGTGCGTATCGCAGAGGCTGAGACGCAGGGACCTGGCGATAAAAAAATCTACTGCGCCGGCCTGATCGGAGTAATGGGAGGAATCCGCACCGCAGCGTCGGAAAAACCTGAATCGACTGCCTTCGTGCCGGGTTCGTGCGCTTTCATCGATTCGGCCGCACCAGACCGCAGTACAGACCTTCGATGGCGAAGTCCTGGTCCGGCAGCACTTCAATGGGGGCGTAATCCGGATTGCGCGGCAGCAGACGAATGCGGTCCTTGCCGATCTTCAGCAGCTTTACGGTGATTTCATCGTCGATGCGCGCCACGACTATCTGGCCGCTGCGCGCATCGCCGGTGCGATGCACGCCGATCAGGTCGCCGTCGAAAATGCCTTCGTCGCGCATGGAGTCGCCCTTGACCTTCAGCAGGTAATCGGGGGCGGGGGCGAAGAAGTTCTTGTCCAGCAGGACATAGTCATCGGCCTCCAGGTCGGTGCCGGGACCGATCGGGGCACCGGCGGCGACCCGGCCCAGCACCGGCAGACGCACGGCGTCATCGTTGGCGGCAGGCCGGAGCGAGGACTGGGTGAGGCGGATGCCACGCGCCTGCCCGGGCACCCGCTGGATGGCGCCGGCACGTTCCAGTGCCTCCAGGTGGTACTGCGCCGCACGGACGCTGCTGAAACCGAAGGCCGTCGCGATCTCGGTCTGCGACGGTGGCACGCCCTCGCCTTCGATCCGCTCGGTGATGAGGGCCAGGATGGCGCGCTGGGTGTCGGTCAGGTTCATTAGTAGCAATACTACTAACGACCTTTTCCGGAAAGCAAGCCCCCCCCAAGGCTGCCTGACGCTTTCAGCCGGCCAGACGCATCAATCCCTGCAATGCCGTGGCCACCGTCTGCCGCCGCACGGCTTCGCGGTCGCCGGCAAAGTGAAAGACCTCGGCCGTCGCGTAGCCGCCGCGACGCTTCCACGCCACCCATACCGTGCCGACGGGCTTGTCGGTGGTTCCGCCGGAGGGCCCGGCGATTCCGGTCACCGCAACGGCGAGGGTGGCCCCCGAATGCACCAACGCCCCAGACACCATCTCCAGGACCGTTTCGCGGCTCACCGCGCCGTGGTGTTCCAGGGTCTCCGGACGCACGCTGAGCAGCGCCTGCTTGGACTCGTAGCTGTAGGCCGCGATGCCGCATTCGAACCACGCGGATGAGCCGGCAACGTCAGTCAGGACCTTGGCGATCCAGCCGCCCGTGCAGCTTTCGGCAGTGACCAGGCTGTGATGGTTGGCCTGGGCAAGGCTGCCCAGTTGCTGGGCAAGGTGATGGAGGTCGGAATCGGAGGCGGTTTCGTTCATGTGCGCACTCTAGCCGGCATGCGCCCGAGCCGACACACCGGACAAACACGGCGGCGGCCTGTTCCACGGCTCGACCGGTCGGTCGATCTGTCATCATTCCGCGCTGCAAAGCGCCCGCAGCGCCCAGGAATCGATGGACAGCAAGCCCTCCGCAACCGGCAGTGCCCCTGCCGCCGAACACACTCCCCTGATGAAGCAGTTCTTCGCCGCCAAGGCGGAGCATCCGGACGTGCTGCTGTTCTTCCGGATGGGCGACTTCTACGAGCTGTTCTACGACGACGCACGCAAGGCCGCGCGACTGCTCGACATCACCCTGACCCAGCGCGGCAATTCCGCCGGCCAGCCGATCCCGATGGCGGGCGTTCCACACCACGCCTACGAAGGCTATCTCGCACGACTGGTCGCATTGGGCGAATCCGTCGCGATATGCGAACAGATCGGCGACCCCGCGCTGAGCAAGGGACTGGTCGAACGCAAGGTGGTGCGCATCGTCACGCCGGGCACGGTGACCGACGAAGCGCTGTTGAACGAACGCCGCGACACGCTGCTGCTGGCGGTCGCGCGTGGAAAGCAGGGTTACGGCCTGGCGTGGGCCGATCTCGCCGCCGGCCGGTTCCTGGTCAACGAAGTCGCCAGCACCGACGCACTGGAAGCCGAACTCGCCCGCCTTGAACCCGCCGAAACACTGATCGCCGACGAAGACGGCTGGCCGGATTTCGTCGCCGAACGCAATGGCATGCGTCGCCGCGCGCCGTGGCTGTTCGATGTCGACAGCGGGCGGCGCCAGCTGCTGCGCTTCTTCAACCTGCACGACCTGTCCGGATTCGGGATCGACGATAAGCCGCTGGGCATTGCGGCCGCCGCTGCCCTGCTCGGCTATGTCGAAGAGACCCAGAAACAGCGCCTGCCGCACCTGACGTCGATCGCGGTCGAGTCCGGCGACGGCGCCATCGCCATGAACGCCGCCACGCGTCGGCATCTTGAGCTGGACACGCGTGTCGATGGCGACACCCGCACCACCCTGCTGGGCGTGCTGGACAGCACCATCACGCCGATGGGCGGACGACTGCTGCGCCGCTGGTTGCACCGGCCGCTGCGGGATCGCACGACGCTGCGCCATCGCCACCACGCCGTAGCGGCTTTGGTGGAATCGCGTGCCGGCGATGAACTGCGCGAGACCTTCCGCGCGCTCGGCGACCTGGAACGCATCCTCTCGCGCGTCGCGCTGCGTAGTGCGCGTCCGCGCGACCTGTCCACGCTGCGCGACGGACTGGGATTGCTGCCGGCCGCGCGGGCGTCGCTGGCGACGCTGGATTCCCCGCGCCTGCGCGAGCTCGCCGATGAACTGGGTGAGCACGCCGAACATGCACATCTGCTCGCTTCGGCAATCGTGCCGCAGCCCCCGGTGCTGGCGCGCGACGGCGGCATCTTCGCCACCGGTTACGACGCCGAACTCGACGAGCTGCGCACGCTTTCGACCCATGCGGACCAGTTCCTCATCGATCTGGAGGCACGCGAGAAAGCCGCCACCGGCATCGCCACGCTCAAGGTCGGCTACAACCGCGTCCACGGCTATTACATCGAGATCAGCAAGGGCCAGAGCGACAAGGCGCCGACGCACTACACGCGCCGCCAGACACTGACTGGCGCCGAGCGCTACATCACCGAAGAGCTCAAGCAGTTCGAGGACAAGGTGCTGTCCGCGCGCGAACGCTCTCTCGCCCGCGAACGCCTGCTGTACGAACACCTGCTGGATGTCCTCAACGAACGACTCGAGCCGCTCAAGCGTTGCGCGTTGGCGTTGTCCGAACTGGACGTGCTCGCATGCTTCGCCGAACGCGCGCAGTCGTTGGACTGGTCGCAGCCGGAATTGACGAACGAGGCCGGCATCCGCATCGAACGCGGCCGCCATCCGGTCGTGGAAGCGGTGCGCAAGGAGCCGTTCGAGCCCAACGATCTGCTCCTTCACGACGACAACGAGCCCGGTAAAGGCAGCGGCAACAGCCGTCGCATGCTGGTGATCACCGGACCCAACATGGGCGGCAAGAGCACCTACATGCGTCAGAACGCGTTGATCGTGCTGCTGGCGCACATCGGCAGCTTCGTACCGGCGTCGCGTGCGGTAATCGGCCCGATCGACCGCATCCTGACCCGCATCGGTGCCGGCGATGATCTGGCGCGCGGGCAATCGACCTTCATGGTCGAGATGAGCGAGACGAGTTACATCCTCCACAACGCCACCGCGCAGTCGCTGGTGCTGATGGATGAGATCGGCCGCGGCACGTCGACCTACGACGGCCTCGCACTGGCCGAAGCGTGCGCGCGGCATCTGGCCCACGACAACCGTGCCTACACGCTGTTCGCCACGCATTACTTCGAACTCACCGCACTCGCCGAGCCGGGCAGCGGCATCGCCAACGTGCATCTGGATGCCGTCGAGCATCACGACAAGGAACGCGGCGACACGCTGGTGTTCATGCACGCGGTGAAGGATGGACCGGCAGATCGCAGCTTTGGTTTGCAGGTCGCGGCGCTGGCGGGATTGCCGAAATCGGTGGTGAAGCAGGCGCGTGGTCGCCTCGCCGAACTGGAACAGCAGCAGCGCGATGCGCCCACGCCAGCGATGACACCGACAGCACTGGATCAGCCGCAGCAGTTCGGACTGTTCTCCCCCAGCTCCGCCGCACTGGATGCGCTGGTGGCGATCGATCCCGACGAGCTCACGCCCAAGCAGGCGCTCGAAGCCCTGTACCGCCTGAAATCGCTGCAGTAGCCGATACTTCACCGCGTGCAGCTCACCGACGGGTGAGCTGCACGACGTTGTCCGCCGCCCCCTTGCATCGCATGCCACGCGCGTACTCGGCCGACACATGGCATTGCGCTCGAACGCGCGCTACATTGGCCTCCGGCGCAACGCCGAGGAGTTTGCAAATGCAACGGACCTGCATTCCATGCGGCATATTCCGCGGGCGCGGAAAGCCTCGCCCGGCTTCACGCGCCTGGCACGTCCGCTCCAACGCGGCTCCGTATCGGCTACGCCTCATTTCGCACTGAAGCATCGACATCCCCGGTGCGCGATTCCCTGCGCATCGCTCACTTGGTGAGCGGCACCTGATTGGGCAACAAGGAAGTTCCCGAAACCGTATCCGGCCTGCGGCCGTGCAACGAAAGGAGTCCCGCTTGCGACACGCGCTCAACGGCCTCGACAGGCCAGCTTCCGCTCCCCGCACCCACTAACCACGCACTGCGCCACCTGGACAACGCACTTGGTGCCGCCTCGCAACGTCCGCAAGCCGACCACGTGCACCTGTCACGTCACCAATGGAGAAGGAACCCATGCCAACAAACATCAACATCCAGAACTCGACCGATACCTCGCTGAGCCTGTCGACCGGCGTGCTACCCCAGCTCAGCGACAGCTACTGGGGTATCAACAGCGCCACTGCCGGCGGAGATTCGAAGACACAGGTCCTGTGGATGGACCGCAATGTCGGCATCACCGACGGCGACGTATGGGTATTCACCACGTCGTTCGAGTTCGCCGGAACCGTCATCCAGTTGCAGGAATCCCTCACCGGCACCCGTTCGAGCAGCGACATCGAGATCCGCATCGTCGCCGGCGCGCAGAACAGTGGCTGGACCGCCGAGAACACCTCGCTTCAGTTCACAGGCAGCGATGGCAACAACTACCAGCTCAACGGCACCTTCTTCCTCAACGGCACCTACGACGACGTCACCTACTCCCTCATCCCGGTCTGAACTTCACCTCGCCCGATCCACCCATCGCAAGGAGCAAGCGAAATGACTACTACTGTCCTGGTCCAGCAGATTGTCGGTGCCACGCTGTCCGTGGCTTCGGCAGTCGAACCCAGCCTCAGCAGCGACTACTGGTCCGGCCCGTCCAGCCCGGTCAGCGTGCCCGATGGTCCGCAGATCGAAGCCCTGTGGATGGATCGCGATGTCGGCATCAAGGAGGGCCATGCATGGGTCTTCACTTCCAGCGTGGACGTCGGTGGCACCGCCGTACTGCTGCAGGAACAGGTCATCGGCACGGCGCTGAGCAGCACGATCGCCATCCAGGTACAGGCAGGTGGCCAGTCCACCGATTGGCAGCAGGACAACGCCGCACTCAAGTTCACCGCGCAGGACGGCAACAGTTACCAGGTCACGGGAGAGTTCTACCTTCCGGCGGGCTCGGACTACGACAACGTCCTCTACTCGATCCAGCCGGCCTGAATCCGGCCCGCGAACCAGCAAGGAGTGCATCGCGATGCCCAGCACCATCTACGCCAGCAATGATCTTTCATCCGACCTGTCCGCCAGCACCCAGATTTCGCCGGCACTGGGCAGCGAATACTGGTCCGATCCCACCAGTGCCACCGACCTTCCTGTCGGTGGCGGACAAACCCAGCTCTACTGGGTCGACCGCAACGAAGGCATCACCAACCACGACACCTGGATCATCACCAGCACCGTGACCATCGGCGGCACCGCCGTGCTGCTGCAGGTCCAACTGGTAGGCACCTTCGCTAGCAGCGACATTTCCGTGCAGATCAGCGCCAGCGGCAACAACACAGGTTGGCAGACGGGAAACGCCCAGCTGAAGTTCACGGCCGCCAGCGGCGCGGTCTACAACGTCACGGCGACATGGATCTCCGGCACCTACGACGACCTGGTCTTCGCAGTCACGCAGTTGCAGAACACGATCCTGCCGCAGATCGAGCACGTCGTCGTCCTGATGAACGAGAACCGCTCGCTCGACAACCTGCTCGGCTGGATCTATCCCACCGGCACTTCGCCTTCGCAGTTCCTGCCGTCGGGCTCAACGCAGGCCTATGACGGACTGCTCGACAACACGTATTCCAACAGCGATCCCAACGTGAACAACGGCCAGCCCGTGTACGCCAGCAACGGCACCACGCAATGGATGGAAGGCAGCGACACGATCACCGAGTGGTTCGTGCCCAGCCCCGACCCCGGCGAGGAGTTCGATCACGTCACCACGCAGATCTACGATGGCGGCACCACCGCCAACATGAGCGGTTTCCTGACCGACTACCTGACCCAGGAAGAGACCACGGCCGCCGAACAGATCATGCAGTCCTACAGCACCAGCCAGCTGCCGATCATCAGCACGCTGGCGCAGTCGTTTGCGGTGTCGGATGCGTGGTACGCCTCGGTGCCGAGCCAGACCTGGCCCAACCGCGGCTTCCTGCAGACCGGTTCATCGGACGGCAAGGTCAACAACGACGACTACATCCCGTGGGACATCACGACCATATTCGACGTGTTCACCAATCAGAACCTGTCGTGGATGGTCTACAACGACGGTGCCCTTCCCTCGCTGACCAAGGTGATGTTCCTGGGCAAGTACATCACCAACACGACCAATTTCAGCGGCATCAGCGAGTTCCAGGCGGCCTGCGCGCAGCCGGCGAGCGCGCCGGCCAACCAGAAGTTGCCGACTTTCAGCTTCGTGGAGCCCAACTTCGGCGTGAAAGGCAACGACGAGAGCTATCACCCGCCGCATGACGTTCGGCCGAGCGAGCAATTCCTCGCCAACATCTACAACGCCATCCAGCAGAGTCCGTACCGCGACAACATCCTGTTCGTCGTGCTGTTCGACGAGCATGGCGGTACCTATGACCACGTCCCGCCTCCCGTCGGCGCACAGCCTCCGTCGCCCGGCGCGGTGTCCACTGACGGGTCGAATTTCGACTTCGACCGTTTCGGCGTGCGCGTGCCTGCGATCGTCGTGTCCTCCTACGTGACGCCGGGTACCGTGTTCCGCAGCGACACCGGCGTGCCGCTGGACCACACCAGCGTGCTGGCGACACTGCGCGACTGGCTCGGTCTGACCAGCACTTTCCAGAGCATGCTGCCCAGTCCGCGCATCGCGGCAGCACCCAACCTGGCTTACGTCCTGACCGAAGCGAACGCGCAGAGCTGGCCCACCCTGCCCGCTCCGCCTGCGAGCCTGCTCAGCATTCCCGAACCGTCCGATGACATGCCGTTGAACGGCGTGCAGAAAGGCATCCTGATCGGCGCCGCGGGCGTGGCCCGGGGACGTCCCTACACGCCGGAGGAAACACGTGCTGCCCTGACGACGCTGCAGACCCATGGCGACGGTCGTGCCTGGATCGACGTCAAGCTCCAAGGCAGGTCACTGAGGTGAGGTCGCACTGGTCCGGGGCGGCACTGAGTGTCGATCCGGATCGGCAACAACCCCGTCGACAACTCGAACAACCTCGTAATCGGAACGAACCCTCAATGCCCACTTGGCGATCCGCGTGACGAGAGACCTGACAATCCAGTCACCTCGTCGGAGTACGATCAGGCCTCTCCAATGACAAGGCTGGACGAAACGCCATGAACGCTTCCCTCGCTGACGACCTGCTCAACCAGCTCCAAGGTCCGCAACTGGCCCAGATCAGCCAACAGCTTGGCGTGTCCGAATCGCAGGCCTCCGGGGCTGTGTCGGCGGCACTGCCGCTTCTGTTGGGCGCCCTGGGCCGGAACGCGAGCCAACCGCAGGGCGCCGAGGCGCTGTTCGGTGCGCTGCAGAATGACCACGCCGGTCTCGACATCGGCAGCGTGCTCGGGTCGGTCCTCGGCGGCGGTGGTCAGGGCGCGCAGATCCTCGGGCACATCTTCGGTGGCCGCCAGAACAACGCTGCCCAGGGCCTGGGCGCCGCTACCGGGCTGGGAGGCGCGCAGGCGAGCTCGCTGCTGCAGATGCTCGCACCGATCGTGCTTGCCTACCTCGCCAAGCGGATGTTCTCGCAGGGCGGCGCGAGCACGCCGCAGGCGTTGGGACAGGTGCTGGGTCAGGAACACCAACAGATCCAGCAGCAGGGCGGGCTCGGCGGCGGATTGCTGGGCGCGGTGCTCGATCGCGATGGTGACGGCGATGCGGACTTCTCGGACCTGATCGGACTGGCCGGCTCCGTGTTCGGCGGGCGTCGCTGAACGAAGCCAACGCAAATTTCCGCTAATGCAAAACGAAGGCATCCGTCGGTCCTGACGGGTGCCTTCTTCGTTTGGCCTGTGTTCGTTCTTGCCGGGCTCGTGTTCAAGCGCATTGCAGCATTTCGCGGGCGCCCCACGGAGCGGCGGCGCTCGAAGCTCGAAGCTCGAAGCTCAAAAAAATGATTCCGCAGCACCGGCGACAAGATCAAACCGACACTTGCGTCATCGCCACACCGCCCGACCGTGCGATACGCACGCCCTAACTTGCGTCGATATCACCCAAAGCGCGGATCAGGCGGCGGGCACGTTTGTCGGGCTTGCTCTCGGGCGCGCGGTAGCCGGCACGCTGTGCGGCACGTTGCGCGCGCTCGGCTTCGCGACGCTGGCGCGAGGTTTCGGTTTCGACGTACAACGCTTGCGCGGCGCTGGCGGGGCCACGCACCACGCTGAGCGATTGCACCTCGACTTCGAATATCTCCTCACCGCGCGCGATTCTCAGAGCGTCACCGACGCGGACACCACGCGATGGCTTGGCGCGCTGCCCACCGACATCGATCTTGCCGGTTTCGATAGCCTGCTTGGCCAGCGCGCGCGTCTTGAAGAAGCGCGCAGCCCATAGCCACAGGTCGAGGCGGGCACTTTCGGACGCGGGAAATGGAACGTTCGTCATCAGCCGCATTATCCACCCACGTGGATAGCAGGCTGCCGAGCCGGCTGCCTTGCACGAAACCCTGGAAGCGACGCAGTCAGTTGCCCGGCTTGGATGGCTGCATCCGGAAACATCGGAAGCGAGCCCCGAAAAGCAAACGGCCGCCTTTTTAGGGGCGGCCGTCGCGGCGCATGTGCGCCTGGGTACTGCGGGACCTTACTTGGCGGCAGCGTCGGCCTTGGCCTTGGCGTAGGCAGCCAGGTCTTCCTTGATGCGGGCCTTCTTGCCTTCCAGACCACGCAGGTAATACAGCTTGCCGGCGCGGACCTTACCGCGGCGCTTCACTTCGACCGAGTCGATGATCGCACTGTGGGTCTGGAAAACGCGCTCGACGCCGAAGCCATGCGAGATCTTGCGCACGGTGAACGAGGAGTTGAGACCGGCGTTCTTCGTGCCGATGACCACGCCTTCATAGGCCTGGACGCGTTCGCGGTTGCCTTCCTTGACCTTCACGTTGACGACGATGGTGTCACCCGGGCCGAAATCCGGCAGCTGGCGCTGGATCTGTTCGGCTTCGAAATTCTGGAGGAGCGTGTGGATCGAGGGCTTGTTCATTGGAAAATGCCTGTTGTGCTTTGCCTGTTGGAATGGTTGTAGCGCGAGTGCACGTGGACCCGCGTCTGGCTTTTTCAGCTCTATTGGGTACAGCAGGTGGAACCAAGCCGCGGATTATAGCGGCGTTTTCCCTTGCGGAGCAAATGGTTACGTGCCTTTGGCCTCCCCCCATGGCCAAGGCGTGGGTCGGGCCACGCTTTCACCGGGCGTGCGTTCGCGAATGCCGGGGAACCCTGCCCGCGACGGTGGGTCGAGACCCGCCCTACCCGTCGGAATCGTCCCCGACCTCGGTCAGCCGGGCCCGCCAGGCGTCCAGCAGTTTCTGGTCGGCGCGGGACAGGGTGGACTCCTCCAGCAGGTCCGGCCGGCGCTGCCAGGTCCGACCCAGCGACTCGGCGCGGCGCCAGCGGGCGATTTCGGCGTGGTTGCCGGATTGGAGGACATCGGGGACCCTGCCCAGTTCATGTTCGACCGGCCGGGTGTAGTGCGGGCAGTCCAGCAGACCGCCTTCGAAACTGTCCTGGGCCGCGGATTCGGCGTCGCTCAGGGCGCCCTCCTGGAGGCGGGCGACCGCGTCGATCACCACGGCCGCGGCCAGCTCGCCGCCCGACAGAACGTAATCGCCGATCGACAGCTCCTCGTCGACCTCGGCCTCGACCAGCCGCTCGTCGATGCCTTCGTAGCGGCCGCACAGCAGGATGATGCGATCGCGTGAAGCCAGCTCGCGGGCACGCGCCTGGGTCAGCGGTGCGCCCTGTGGGCTGAGGTAGACGACCTTGGCCGGGGTCGGTTCGGCCGCGCGGGCCGCGTTGATGGCGGCGCGCAGCGGGTCGATCAGCATCACCATGCCCGGCCCACCGCCGAACGGGCGATCGTCGACCCGGCGGTAGTTGCCTTCGGCGTAATCGCGCGGGTTCCAGCCGTGCAGCGACAGCAGGCCGCGCTCGCCGGCGCGCCCGGTCACGCCAAAAGCGGCGCACTGGGCGATGAAGTCGGGGAACAGGGTGATGACGTCGATGCGCACGGATGGACTCGCTGGAAGCTGTTTCTTGGGCGAACAAGCGATTGATGATGCCCGCGGGAGCTTGGTGGCGATGCTCGGAACAGGTCGCCCCACATCACTGGCCGCGGGCGCGGCTCAAGTGCACGGCTGGTCCAAGCAGGGCTGCGGGCCCCTTAGAAATCCGGATCCCAATCGACCGTCACGACACCGGCCTCGAAATCCACGCGGGTGACGTACTGCGGTTGCACGAACGGAATCATGCGCTCGCGTTCGTCGTTACGGGTGACCAGGACGTCATTGGCGCCAGTGGCGAACAGGTGCGAGACGACACCGAAGTCGGTGCCGTCGACATTAACCACACGCAGGCCTTCCAGGTCGACCCAGTAGTACTCACCCGGGGTCGGCGGCGGCAGGGCCGAACGCGGGACGTAGATCTCGGTGCCACGCATGGCCTCGATCGCGTCGCGATCGGTCACATCGGGGAACGTTGCAACGGTGTACTTGCCGCTTTCCTTGCCACGGACGCCACGCAATTCGCGCTCGTTGCCCTGCGGGTCGCGCAGGATCCATGGCTGGTAGCGGAAGATGGCTGAGCGGGGCTCGGTCCAGGACTCGAGTTTCGCCTCGCCACGAATGCCAAAGGCGCCGTTCACCCTGCCTAAGAGGATGCGGCGCCCTTGATCCTGACTCATATCGGAAACCGGCCGCGCGATCGTGTGTGGATCGCGCGGCCCGGCAATCAGGCCGAAACGGCCTTGCCGGCTTCCTTGTAGAGCACGGCGACCTTGTCGGTCAGCTGCGCGCCCTTGGAAACCCAATGCTTGACGCGCTCGAGGTCGAGCTCGACACGCTTTTCCGCACCCTGCGCGACCGGGTTGTAGTAACCCACGCGCTCGATGTTGCGGCCGTCACGCGCGCTGCGGCTGTCGGTGACGATGATGTGGTAGAAGGGACGCTTCTTGGCGCCGCCGCGGGTAAGGCGAATCTTGACCATTGCAGTTCTCGTGTTGCCCAGCTGCCGGAATGGCAGGGTAAGCCGGCAATTGTAAGCCATTGATTAGGCCGAGGAAACCCCGAGGGAATTCGGAGTGGTTCCAGACCGGCCCAGCCTCCCTGGGGCACAGCCCCACCCAGGCCGCTTCCCCGCACCTCACGTATGGCGCAGAACCCGGCTCCGCCGTGACTCCCGCGGAGCGGCCTCCTGCCCCGTCAGGACAGGAGGATGGACGTCTCAGCGGAACGGCATCCCACCGCGACCGCCCATCATGCCCTTCATGCCGCGCATGAGCCCCTTCATGCCGCCGCCGGAGAGCTTGCTCATCATCTTTTCCATCTGCTGATACTGCTTCATCAGCTTGTTCACGTCGGCGGGCGTGAGGCCGGCGCCCTTGGCGATGCGGGCACGGCGCGAACCGTTCAGCAGGTCCGGGTTGCGGCGCTCCTTGGACGTCATCGAATTGATGATCGCCACCATGCGCGGCACTTCCTTGCCGGTGACCTGGCTTTTCACGTTGTCCGGGATCTGACCCATGCCCGGCAGCTTGTCCATCAGGCCGTGGATGCCGCCCATGTTCTGCATCTGCTCGAGCTGGTCCTTCAGGTCGTTGAGGTTGAAGCGCTTGCCCTTGGCGACCTTCTCCGCGAGCTTCTGCGCCTTGTCCTTGTCGACCTGCTGCTCGACCTGCTCGACCAGCGACAGCACGTCGCCCATGTCGAGGATCCGGCTGGCGATGCGGTCCGGGTGGAACACATCCAGACCATCGGGCTTCTCGCCCACGCCGATGAACTTGATCGGCTTGTGGGTGATGTAACGCACGGACAACGCCGCGCCACCGCGCGCATCGCCGTCGGTCTTGGTCAGCACGACGCCGGTAAGCGGCAGCGCTTCGGCGAAGTGCTTGGCGGTTACCGCGGCGTCCTGGCCGGTCATCGCATCGACGACGAACAGGGTTTCCACCGGCGACACCGCGGCGTGCAGCGCCTTGATCTCGGCCATCATCGCTTCGTCGATGCTGGTGCGGCCGGCGGTGTCGACGATCAGCACGTCGGCGTACGACTTGCGCGCGTCGTCGATCGCGGCCTTCACGATCGCTTCGGGCTTCTGGTCAGCGCTGGAGGGGAAGAACAGCACGTCGACCTGTTGCGCCAGCGTCTTCAGCTGCTCGATCGCAGCCGGACGATAGACGTCGGCGCTGACCACCATCACTTTTTTCTTGCGCTTTTCCTTGAGGTGCTTGGCGAGCTTGGCCACCGTGGTGGTCTTGCCCGCGCCCTGCAGGCCGGCCATCAGGATGACGGCGGGGGCCGGCACGTTGAGGTTCAGGTCACTGGCGGTGGAGCCCATCACTGCGGAAAGCTCGTCACGCACGACCTTGATCAGCGCCTGGCCGGGCGTCAGCGACTTCAACACTTCCTGGCCGACGGCGCGGACCTTGATGCGTTCGATCAGGGCCTGCACGACCGGCAGGGCCACGTCGGCTTCGAGCAGCGCGATGCGGACTTCGCGGGTGGCTTCGCGGATGTTCTCCTCGGTCAGGCGTCCGCGGCCGCGCAGGCGGTCGATGGTGCCGGAGAGACGCTGGGTGAGGGATTCGAACATTGCGAGCGACCTGCTGGGGACGACGGGAAAACGGGGGCGAATTATAGCCGGCAGGCGTTGCGAGCTTGCCGGCCCGAGCGCCACTTGCGACTGCAGGTCCGGCGACAGGGACCTGCAGGACGGATCCGCGGATCCGTCATTCGGCAGGCGTATGCGACACTGCGGCGATGACACTCGTTCTCATTGCCACGATTTCCTACCTGATTGCAGCCGCGCTGCTGGTGGCCGGCCTACGGCGCGACCGGAGCCCCGGGCGGACGTGGCTGCTGCCCGCGATCATCGCCGTGGTCCTGCATGCCGCCGTGCACGCGATGGCCTGGCGCAACGCCGGCGGCGCGGACATGCATTTCTTCGCAGCACTCTCGCTGGTCGGGCTGGGCATGGGCGCGATGACAACGCTTTACGGCGCGACCGGACGCATGGCGGCGCTGGGCGTGGTCGTCTTCCCTATCGCCGCAGTGATGCTCCTGGCCTACGCCGGTTACGGCCACGCGCGCACCGAGGCCCTCGACTGGCGTCTGCTGCTCCATGCCTGGTGCGCCCTGCTCGCCTACGCCACGCTCGCCATCGCCGCGTTGCTGGCGATCATGCTGTGGCTGCAGGAGCGCGCGCTGCGCCGACGCGAATTCCACGGCTGGCTGCGAGCACTGCCACCGCTGGTGGAGCTGGAAATGCTGCTGTTCCGCACCATCGCGGTGGGCTTTGCGCTGCTGACGGCAACGCTGCTCAGCGGCGTCCTGTTCGTCGAGAACCTGTTCGCGCAGCACCTGGTGCACAAGACCGTGTTGAGCGTGCTGTCGTGGCTGGCGTTCGGCGCGCTGTTGATCGGCCGCTGGCGCCATGGCTGGCGCGGCGGCACGGCGGTGCGTTGGACACTGTCGGCAATGGCGTTGCTGGTGCTCGCGTTCTTCGGCAGCAAGCTTGTGCTCGAGCTCATCCTGGGACGAGTGGGCTGAGCGACAGTCGGGCCTGAGCTACGCGGGCCTGATATTCCGACCGGCCCTGGCAGAGCAACACGACCTGAGGGTCCTTTCAAAGCGGCTTGCCCGGCCGTTCGCGCCTGCTGCTGAAATCCTGAACCGCTGATCAGCCCATTCAGGCTGCCTGCCTGCAATCGATTGCAGACTAAATATTTGCATTGACAAATATTGCACCGGTCAGGATCATGCCGATCCATGAACACCCCCCTCCCCCCGCTGGCGCCCCCCTGTGGCGGCTCATCCCTGGCCCTGCTGCTCCGCGAGATCCGCGCCGGCTTCTGGGCGCAGATGGAACGCGAGCTCCAGGCCGTCGGCCATGACCTCAACTTCAGCCAGTACATCACCCTCAAGCACCTCGCCGAGGGCACGGCGAGCGTCACCGACCTGGCCACCGCCGCGCAGCTGAATCCGGGCGCGATGACGCGGCTGCTGGACAAGCTGGAACAGCGCGGTGTCCTCGCCCGCGTTGCCGATCCCACCGACCGCCGCGCCCTGCGCATCCACCTCACCGAGGCCGGCGCCGCGATCTGGAACGAGATCAACCATTGCGGCCTGCGTGTGCGCGAGCGGGCGACGCAAGGCATGAGCGAAGCCGACCGCGACACCCTCACCCGTCTGCTCACGCAAGTGCGCGACAACCTCATTTCCGGGAGCTGATCCGATGTCCCTGACTTCATCGCGCATGGCGCTGCGCCCGGCCGTGATGGCGCTTGCCGTGCTTGTAGCGGCGGCGTCTGTTTCCGTGTCCGGCTGTGCGAGTACGCATGGCTTGGCATCGCAAGGCCAGCTGCTCGAAGCAGACACCCTGGCGGCGTCGCGCAGCCTGGGCAGCGGCTCGGATGCCGCGTTCCCACAACAGGACTGGTGGAAGTCGTTCGGCGACGCGCAACTCGATGCCCTGGTCGCCGAAGCCCTCGCCGGCACGCCCAGCCTGGACGCCGCTGACGCGCGCGTTCGCCAGGCGATCGCGCAGGCAGGCCTCGCCGACGCCGCCAGCAAGCCCACGCTCGGCGCCACCGCGCAGTATTCGGGCGTGCAGATTCCCGAAACCGTCGCGCCGCCGCCGATCGGTGGCGACTACCTCGGCGTCACGCTGCTCGGCCTGCAATTCAAGTACAGCCCCGACCTGTGGGGCGGCCACCGCGCACGTTCGCAGGCGGCGCTCGGACAGGCGCGCGCGGCGGAAGTCGATGCGCAGGCCGCACGCCTGATGCTCTCGTCGAACATCGCGCGCGCCTACGTCGCGCTTGCGCAGGCGCACGAAGCGCACGACATCGCAACCGCCGACCAGCAACGCGCCACGCACCTGCTGGAGCTCGGCCGCCAGCGCGTCAAGGCCGGCATCGACAACCAGCTGCAGATCCGCAATTCCGAAGCCGCCGTCGCCTCGGCGCAACAGCAGGCGCAGGCCGCACAGCAGCAGATCGATTCCGCGGGCAACGCCATCGCCGCGCTGCTGGGCAAAGGTCCCGACCGCGGCCGCGACATCACCCGCCCCACCCTGCTTGCCGCACCGATGCCCGGTATTCCGTCGGTGTTGCCGAGCGAACTGCTCGGCCATCGTCCGGACGTGGTGGCCGCACGCTGGCGCGTGGAATCGGCGCGCCACGGCATCAAGGCGAGCAAAGCCGAGTTCTACCCGACGCTCAACCTGAGCGCGCTGGTCGGCATCGCCTCCGGCCACCTCTCCGATCTGTTCACCAGCGACGCGTTCCTCGCGCAGGGCGGTCCGGCGCTGAGCCTGCCGATCTTCGACGGCGGCCGTCTTCGCAACAACCTCGCGAAGTCGAACGCCGAGTACGACCTGGCCGTAGCGAACTACAACCAGAACCTGGTCGGCGCGTTGCGTGAAGTCACCGATGCGTTGCAGTCCGCGCAATCGCTGGATGCGCAGATCGCATCGACGCAACGTGCACGCGAATCCGCCAGCGGTGCATGGAGTCTCGCCACTGCCCGCTACAAGGCCGGGCTGGGCACGCAGCTGGACGTGCTCAACGCCCAGCGACCGCTGCTGCAGCTCGATCAGCAACTGGCCGCGCTACGCGCACAGCGACTGGGCGCGACCGTCGACCTCGACCGCGCCCTGGGCGGCGGGCTCACGCTCGCCACGCCGCAATCCGACAACGAAACCTTGAACGAAACCTCGAACGAAACCACCAAGGCCGCCACGCCATGACCACCAAAATCAACCCGAATGCAGACGTCGCGCCGCCGCCCGTCAGCAAGCGCAAGCGCGCGCTGACGATCCTTGCCGTGATTGTTGTCGTCGCCGTCATCGCCTGGACCCTGTGGTACCTGCTGGTCGCGCGCTGGCACCAGGAAACCGACGACGCCTACGTGCAAGGCAACGTGGTTGCGATCACGCCGCAGACGCTGGGCACCGTGGTCAGCATCGGCGCCGACGACGGCATGAAAGTCGAAGCCGGCCAGGTGCTGGTGCAACTCGACCCCAACGACGCCCGCGTCGCGCTTGAACAGGCCACCGCCAACCTCGCCAGCACGGTGCGACAGGTGCGCGGCCTGTACAGCGCGGTGGATGCCGGCATGGCCGACATGGGCGCGCGACGCGTTGCGGTGGAAAAAGCCAGCGCCGACGTGAAGCGTCGCGAAGGCCTGGTCGCGACCGGCGCGGTGTCCGCGGAGGAACTCGCCCACGCCCGCGACGAACTCGCCGCCGCGCAGGCCGCACTGTCGTCGTCGACGGAAAATCTCTCGCGCAACCGCGCACTGGTCGACGCGACCACCGTCACCGACCAGCCGCAGGTCAAGGCCGCCGCCGCGCAGCTGCGCCAGGCCTTCCTCAACGCGCAGCGCATGGCGATCGTGGCGCCGGTATCGGGTTACGTCGCCAGGCGCAGCGTGCAGCTGGGCCAGCGCGTGCAGCCCGGCACGACAATGATGACCATCGTGCCTCTGGAGCAGGCGTGGGTCGAAGCTAACTTCAAGGAGACGCAGTTGGCGAAGATGCGTATCGGCCAGAAAGTGGAACTGCATTCGGATCTCTACGGCGGCGACGTTGTCTTTGAAGGCAAGCTGGCCAGCCTGGGCCTGGGCACGGGCAGCGCCTTCGCCCTGCTGCCGGCGCAGAACGCCAGCGGCAACTGGATCAAGATCGTGCAGCGCGTGCCTGTGCGGATCGAACTGGATCGCAAGCAACTGGCGGAGCATCCGCTGCGTATCGGCCTGAGCATGCACGCCGACGTGTCCATCCGCGACCAGTCGGGCGCCGTGCTGGCGACCGCACCGCAGGACAAGCCGCTGCTCACCACCGACGCGTATGCGAAACAGCTGGCCGATGCCGACGACCTGATCGCGAAAGTCGTGAAGGCGAACCTTGCCGGCGGCGGCCACCACGGTTGATATCGAATCATTCGCCGGGCAGCGCCCCACGCTGTCCGGACGCATGGACATCGTTCGGACCACGCAGATAGCACCAGCAGTTTCGCGTAGTCGCACATCGCTGTAACGACTCTCCTGGCTCCGGTCCCCACCGGGAATATCTACTGCACCACCAGGGCTCCCGCCTCATGTCATCTCCTTCTCCCGCCACGCCGTTCCGACCGCCCAGCGTTCCGTTGACGACGCTCGGCCTGGCGCTGGCGTCGTTCATGCAGGTGCTGGACCTCACCATCGCCAATGTCTCGTTGCCGACGATTTCCGGCAACCTGGGCGGCAGCGCGAACCAGGCGACGTGGGTCATCACCTCGTTCGCGGTCAGCAACGCGATCGCGTTGCCGCTGACCGGCTGGCTCACGCGTCATTTCGGCGAACGCAAGCTGTTCATCTGGGCGACGTTCCTGTTCGTCATCGCGTCGCTGCTGTGCGGCCTGGCCAACAGCATGGGATTGCTGGTGGCCGCGCGCGCGCTGCAGGGCTTCGTCGCCGGGCCGATGTATCCGATCACGCAGGCGCTGCTGATCTCGATCTATCCACCGCACAAGCGCGGCCAGGCCATCGCGTTGCTGGCGATGGTGACGGTGGTCGCGCCCATCGCCGGCCCCATTCTTGGCGGCTGGATCACTGACAACTACAGCTGGGAATGGATCTTCTTCATCAACGTGCCGATCGGGCTGTTCTCCAGCTTCGTGGTCGGACGCCAGCTGAAGGGACGACCGGAGCGGCTCGAGAAGCCGAAGATGGACTACGTCGGCCTGATCACGCTGGTGCTGGGCGTGGGCGCGCTGCAGGTGCTGCTTGACCTGGGCAACGACGAGGATTGGTTCCGCTCCAGCCTGATCGTCGGACTCGCGATCGTCTCGGCGATCTCGCTGGCCGTGTTCGTGATCTGGGAGCTCACCGACAAGGACCCCATCGTCAACCTGCGCCTGTTCCGGCACCGCAACTTCAGTGCGGGCACCGCGGCGATGGTGGTTGCGTACGCGGCATTCTTCGCCGTCGGCATCATGGTGCCGCTGTGGTTGCAGCGAAATCTTGGTTACACCGCGATCTGGGCAGGCTTCGCCACCGCGCCGATCGGCATCCTGCCGGTGCTGCTGGCGCCGTTGATCGGCGCGCATGCGAACAAGTTCGACCTGCGCATCCTCGCGTCATTGGCGTTCATCGCCTTGTCGCTGACCAGCTTCGCGCGCGCGGGCTTCAACCTGGACGTGGACTTCAATCACATCGCGATGATCCAGTTGATCCAGGGCTTCGGCGTGGCGCTGTTCTTCATGCCGGTGCTGCAGATCCTGCTGTCGGACCTGCAGCCGCACGAGATCGCGGCGGGCTCCGGGTTGGCGACGTTCATGCGCACGCTGGGCGGCAGCTTCGCCGCGTCACTGACGACCTATGCCTGGACCGAGCGCGGCGCGGTGCACCACGCGCACCTGACCGAGAAACTCTCGGCCTACGATCCCTCCACGATAGATGCAGTCTCCCGACTGGGCGGCGGCGACCTGCAACGCGGCGCCTTCATCATGGATCGGATGATCTCCAACCAGGCCGCGCAGATCGGGTTCAACGAGATCTTCCACCTGCTCGGGATCATCTTCCTGGTGGTGATTGCCTTCGTGTGGTTCGCCAGGCCGCCGTTCGTGGCGAAGGCCGGCGCTGCCGAGGCCGCAGGCGGGCACTGAGGCGGGCTGCCATCGGGTCGTGGCGACGGACAGGGTTCATGAGGCTGAAAGCGTCTGCATCGACTCGTTTTGGCTCACGCACGAGGCACCTGTGCCTCACGGCCGAGGCAAGTTGTCTCATCGTTGAGGCACCGCTGCCTCACGCGTGAGGCCACTTGCCGGACGTTTGAAGCCAGGAGCCTCGGGAGTCGGAGCTTTTTGCCTGATCAGCGAGGCTGCAGAGCCTCAAGGACAGCCCGTTTTGCCTCATCGTTGAGGCGGCGCCGACTCAGGCCTGAGTCTTTTTGCGTCATCGACCTTCACCGGGCATCGGTCTGCTCAACCCGCTTCGAGCGCGTCCGCCAGCCGCTCCACGCCGATCACCTGCATCTCACCGATCCGACCGCTGCGCGGCGCGTTCGCCTTGGGCACGATGGCACGCTTGAAGCCGTGCGTGGCGGCCTCCTTCAAGCGGTCCTCGCCGTTGGGCACCGGGCGGATCTCGCCTGACAAACCGACTTCGCCAAACGCGATCGTCTGCTCTGCCAGCGGACGATCACGCAGCGACGACAACACCGCCAGCAGCACTGGCAGGTCAGCGGCGGTCTCCTGCACGCGGATGCCACCCACCACGTTCACGAACACGTCCTGGTCGCCCACCGCAATGCCGCCGTGACGATGCAGGACGGCGAGCAGCATCGCCATGCGATTGCCTTCCATGCCGACGGCGACGCGACGCGGGTTCGACAATGGCGACGAATCCACCAGTGCCTGCACTTCGACCAGCAACGGCCGCGTGCCCTCGCGCGTCACCATCACGCAACTGCCGGGCTGCGGCGTGCTGTTGCCGGAGAGGAAGATCGCGGATGGATTGGGAACCTCGCGCAGGCCCTTGTCGCCCATCGCGAACACGCCGAGCTCGTTGACCGCGCCGAAGCGGTTCTTGAAGGCACGCAACACGCGGAAGCGGCTGCCGCTCTCGCCTTCGAAATACAGCACCGCGTCGACCATGTGTTCGAGCACGCGCGGACCGGCGATCCCGCCTTCCTTGGTCACGTGTCCGACCAGGAATACGGCGGTGCCCGTTTCCTTGGCGAAGCGGACAAGTCTTGCGGCGGATTCGCGCACCTGGCTTACCGAGCCGGGCGCGGCGCTCAGCGATTCGGTCCATAGCGTCTGCACGGAATCGGCGACGATCAGGTGCGGGCGCATCGCCGCGGCGTGCTCGAGGATGCGTTCGACACAGGTTTCGGCGAGTGCATGGACGCCGTCCAGCGGCAGCCCCAGGCGCGATGCGCGGCCGGCGACCTGCGCCAGCGATTCCTCGCCGGTGACGTACAGACCGGGCATCGTGGCCGCCAGCTTCGTCACCGCCTGCAGCAGCAGCGTCGACTTGCCGATGCCGGGGTCGCCACCGACCAGCACCACCGACCCGTGCACCAGCCCACCACCCAGCACGCGATCCAGCTCGCCGATGCCGGTGGAGGCGCGTGCGTCTTCATGATGGCGCACGTCCTTGAGCGCAGTGACCTGGGGGGCGTCCGCCGCCCCGGCCCAGCTGCTGCGCCGGCTGGCTGCAACGCCTTTGCCCGCAACGGCCGGCTCCAGGACGATCTCGCTGAGCATGTTCCACGCCCCGCACTCGCCGCACTGGCCCTGCCACTTGCTGAACTCGGCGCCGCATTCGCTGCAGACGTAGGCGGTCTTTGATTTCGTGGCGATCTTGGCCATGGCACTGTGAGGACGGGCGATACACCGCACTCTACCGGGCGCCCGTCTCCCGCGGCGAGACCGGAAAAGCAGAAGGCCCGCAATGCGGGCCTTCTGGGTCAACTGGTGCCGGAAATAGGAATCGAACCTACGACCTCATCATTACGAATGACGCGCTCTACCAACTGAGCTATTCCGGCAAGGGGCGCAATTGTAGGGCGGCGGGCGTTGGGGGGTCAATCGACCAGCTGGACCCGCAATTCCTTGGGGAGGGCGAAAACCATGTCCTCGGGCTCGCCATCCAGCTCGGCGACGTGCAGGGCGCCCAGTTCGCGCAGGCGCTCGATCACGCCGCGAACCAGCACTTCCGGCGCCGACGCCCCGGCGGTGATGCCGATGCGCTTGCGGCCCTGGATCCAGTTCGGGTCGATCTCGATGGCGCCGTCGATCAGGTAGGCCTCGACGCCCTCGCGCTCGGCCAGCTCGCGCAGGCGGTTGGAATTGGAGCTGTTGGGCGAGCCCACCACCAGCACCAGGTCGCACTTCGCGGCGAGTTCGCGCACGGCGTCCTGGCGGTTCTGGGTTGCGTAGCAGATGTCGTCGTTCTTGGGGCCCTGGATCTGCGGGAACCTGCGCTTGAGCGCCTCGATGACGCTTCGGGTGTCGTCCACGGACAAGGTCGTCTGCGTGGTGTAGGCAACGTTCTCGGGCTGGTTGATGACCAGCGCATCGACGTCCTCGATGTCCTCGACCAGATAGATCTGACCAGTGCCCGCCTCGCGCCGCCACTGGCCCATCGTGCCTTCGACTTCCGGGTGTCCGTCGTGGCCGATCAGCACCACGTCGCGGCCGGCGCGGCAGTTGCGCGTCACTTCCAGGTGCACCTTCGTCACCAGCGGGCAGGTCGCGTCGAACACCTTCAGCCCGCGACGTTCGGCTTCGGCACGCACCGCCTGCGACACACCGTGCGCAGAGAAAATCACCGTGGCGTTGTCGGGCACCTCATGGAGCTCTTCGACGAAGATCGCGCCGCGATGCTTGAGGTCGTCGACGACGAAGCGGTTGTGCACGACTTCGTGGCGCACGTAGATCGGCGCTCCGAGTGTTTCCAGGGCGCGCTTGACGATTTCGATGGCGCGATCGACGCCGGCGCAGAAACCGCGGGGATTGGCGAGCAGGACGTCCATGGCAGTGATTTTACCTCCGACCGCCAGCATCAGCCGACCGCTTGCCGCCCAGCAGGCCGAACAAGGCTATGCCGATGGCGCCAGCGACGATCGCCGAATCGGCAATGTTGAACGCGGGCCAATAATGGTCCCGCCAGTACCACTGGATGAAATCGATCACCTTGCCGTGGATCAGCCGGTCGATCACATTGCCGATGGCACCGCCGATCACCAGCGCGTACGGCAGTGCCGTGCGCCATTCGCCACGCGGCGTGCGCGACAGCCACCAGGCCAGCAAACCGCTGATGCCGAAGGCCAGCGCGCTGAACAGGTATTTCTGCCAGCCGCCGGCATCGCTCAGGAAACTGAAGGCCGCACCGGTGTTGTAGGTACGGTACCAGTTCCAGAAGCCATCGATCACCGCCACCGGGCTGTGTTCCGGAAGCGTGGCGAGTACCCAGCTCTTGCTCCACTGGTCGAGCGCGATCACCACGGCCGACAACACCAGCCAGGAAAGCGCGTTGGACTTGGCCTTCATCAGAACCACCTGCGGTCTTCGCCCGCGCCATCGACGTTGTCGACGCAGCGGCCGCACAACTCCGGATGCTCCGGGTTGACTCCCACGTCGGCGCGGTAATGCCAGCAGCGCACGCACTTGGCTTTGCTGGTACGCGCGGCGAGGACGGCAATGTCCTTCGTCGCATCGTCGGCCAGCACTTCGACATCGCCGCTGATGAACAGGAATCGCAGTTCGTCGGCGAACGGTGCCAGCCAGTTCTGGTCGGCCACATTGGCGCGCAGCGTGATCTCCGCCTCCAGCGCCGCGCCGATCTCCTCGGCCGCACGCATCGGCTCCAGCGTCCTGCTGACGTCCTCGCGCAATGCGAGCAGGCGGTCGAAGTCCGCAGCCGACAACGCCGCATCGTCCGGCAACAGCGCCAGGCCGTCGTACCAGGTGGCGAACAGAACGTTGTCCTCGCGCGGACCGTCGGCGGTAACCGCCGGCAGGTGGCGCCAGATCTCGTCGGCCGTGAAGCTCAGGATCGGCGCGATCCAGCGCACGAACGCCTCGACGATGCGGTACATCGCGCTCTGCGCCGAACGACGGCCGCGCGAATCCTCGCGCATCGTGTACAGGCGGTCCTTGGTGACGTCCAGGTACAGCGATCCCAGGTCCACGCTGCAGAAATTCGACAGCATCTGCACGATGGCGGCGAAATCGTAGTCCTCGTACGCCTGGGCGATCTGCGTCTGCAGCTCGCTGGCGCGATGCACGATCCAGCGATCCAGCGCGACCATGTCGTCGAGCGGAAGCAGGTCACGCGCCGGCTCGAAGCCGTTGAGGTTGGCCAGCAGGAAGCGCGCCGTGTTGCGGATGCGGCGATAGACATCACCGCTGCGCTTGAGGATGTTGTCCGACACCGACATCTCGTTGCGATAGTCGGTCGACGCGATCCACAGGCGCAACACATCCGCGCCCATCGCGTTGATCACCTTCTGCGGTTCGACGGTGTTGCCGATCGACTTGGACATCTTCTTGCCGTGCTCGTCGACCGTGAAGCCGTGCGTCAGCACCTGGCGATACGGCGCGACGCCATCCATGGCGATGCTGGTCAGCAGCGAGCTCTGGAACCAGCCACGATGCTGGTCCGAACCTTCCAGATAGAGGTCAGCCGGCTTGCGCAGCCCGTCCTGCGGACGCTGTGCGAGCACGCACTCATGGGTGACGCCGGAATCGAACCAGACGTCGAGGATGTCGGTGACCTTGTCGTACTTGGAGGCCTCATCGCCGAGCAGCGAAGCGGCATCGAGCGAATACCACGCATCGACGCCTTCGCGCTCGACGATGTCCGCCACGGCGCGCATCAATTCAGCAGCACGCGGATGCGGCTCATGGGTTTCACGATCGACGAATAGCGCGATCGGCACGCCCCAGGTGCGCTGGCGGCTGATGCACCAGTCCGGGCGGCCCACGATCATGTTGTAGATGCGCTCCTCACCCCATTTTGGAATCCAGCCACCCTTACCGCCAATGCGACCAATCTCGGCAAGCGCGTCCTGACGCAGCCCCGCCTGCTCCATCGAGATGAACCACTGCGGCGTGGCGCGGAACGCGACCGGCGTCTTGTGGCGCCAGCAGTGCGGATAGCTGTGTTCGAGCTTCGAATGCGCGAGAAGATGGCCGCTGGCGCGCAGCACTTCGATGATCGCGTCGTTGGCCTTCCAGATGTGCAGGCCAGCGAGCGTCAGGCCGTCAGCCGGCGGCGTCGACGGCAAGTACAGGCCGCGGCCGTCCACCGGATTCATCTGCGCCGCGGTGTAGTTGTCAAGCAGACCGTAACGCTGGCCGACGACGAAGTCTTCCTGGCCATGGCCCGGCGCGGTGTGCACGACACCGGTACCGTCTTCGGCGGTGACGTGCTCGCCCACCAGCACCGGGATATCGCGGTCCGCGTAGAACGGATGCTGCAGGTGATGGCCTTCCAGTTCGCTGCCGTTGACGTTGCCGAGCACGACGACGTCGCTGACGCCGTAGCGCGCGAGCGCCTTCGTCGCCAGCGCTTCGGCCAGCACGAGCAGGCGACGACGCCCGTCGGCATGCGCCGGGCCTTCGACGAGTACGTATTCGAGGTCGGGGCCGACGGTGACAGCGAGGCTCGCCGGCAGCGTCCACGGCGTGGTCGTCCAGATCGGCATCGCGACGTCGGTGTTGTCGTCGACGCTTGCGCCGAACACCGCCGCGAGCCTCGAAGGATTGCGTGCGCTGTAGGCGACGTCGACGGCCGGCGACACCTTGTCGGCGTATTCGATCTCGGCCTCGGCGAGCGCGGAGCCGCAGTCGAAGCACCAGTGCACCGGCTTCGCGCCGCGCAGCAGGTGGCCGCGTTCGACGATCTTCGCCAGCGAACGCATGATCCCCGCCTCGGTGGCGAAGTCCATCGTGCGATACGGATTTTCCCAGTCGCCGAGCACGCCCAGGCGCTTGAAGTCACGGCGCTGGATGTCGATCTGCTCGGTCGCGTATTCGCGGCATTTGGCGCGGAAGGCAGCGGCGTCGAGCTTGTCGCCGACCTTGCCGAACTTCTTCTCCACTGCGTGTTCGATCGGCAGGCCATGGCAATCCCAGCCCGGCACGTACGGCGCATCGAAGCCGGCAAGCAGCTTCGACTTCACGATCACGTCCTTGAGCACCTTGTTGACCGCGTGGCCGATGTGGATCGCACCGTTGGCGTACGGCGGGCCGTCGTGGAGCACGAAACTCTTCTCGCGATTGCCGGTCTTCGCGCGGATTCGCTGGTACAGGCCCTCGCCCTCCCAACGCGCGAGGGTTTCCGGCTCGCGCTTGGGCAGATCGCCGCGCATCGGGAATTCCGTCGCGGGCAGTTGCAGGGTGGACTTGTAGCGACTGGTTTCTTGGTCGGTCACAGCGGGGCGCTCAGGCAAGGGCTCGTCGTGGATGCATCGTGACGAGGGGCTGAAAGGATGGCGCGGGCCTGCTCGGCGTCGCGGTGCATCTGTTCGGTGAGGGAATCAAGGTCCGGGAACTTCAGTTCGTCGCGCAGCTTGGCGACGAATTCGACTTCGATGCGGCGTCCGTACAGGTCGCCATCGAAGTCGAACAGATGCGCTTCGAGCAGTGGCTCGACACCGTCGACAGTGGGACGCGTGCCAAGGCTGGAGACCGACGGCCACGCGTCGCGACCAACGCCGTGCACGCGGGTGGCGTAGATGCCCGACAGCGCGGGCATCTTGCCGGCGAAGCGGATGTTGGCGGTCGGGAAGCCCAGTTCGCGGCCCAATTGTTTGCCGCGCACTACATGGCCGCCGATCGCGTAGGAACGACCCAACAACTGCGCGGCGGCGTCGAAGTCGCCCGACTGCAACGCTGCGCGGATGCGGGTGGCCGAAACACGTTCGCCGTGCAGTTGGACGGGTTCGATCTCACTGGCGCCGAAACCCAGTTCGGCGCCCAGGCTGCGCAGCAACGCGATGTCGCCGGTGCGACCCTTGCCGAAGCGGAATTCCGGGCCGACCCAGACTTCGCGCGCGGACAACCGCTGCTGCAGCACGTGACGGACGAATTCGTCGGCGGTCAGGCCGCTGAGCTTGCGGTCGAAACGCAGCAGGCCGACCTGGTCGGCGCCCAGATCAAACAGGCCACGCGCCTTCGCACGCGGCAGCAGCAGGCGCGGTGGAGGATTGGCCGGCGCGAAGAACTCACGCGGCAGCGGCTCGAAACTCAGGGCAATGGCGGGCAGGCCCAACGCACGCGCACGCGCAACGGTGCGGCGCACCAACGCCTGATGCCCAAGGTGCAGGCCGTCGAAGGCGCCGATGCAGACCACACTGCCGTGCGGGCACCGGGGCCCGCCGTCGACGTCGCGAAACAGCCTGCTCATGGAATCTCTGGTTGGGACGCCAGGCCGGGTCGGCCGGGCGTTCGATGAAGCCGGCCCTGAAAACAGGCCGGACTTCGGCGGAAAACCGCGAACTGAAGTATAGCCGCGGGCGCTGCTTCTCAATGCTCGCGCAGATCGCGGGGACGGAAACCCATCGCCAGCAGCGCCATCAGGTACACCGCCCCACCACCGCCCACCAGTGCGGCGAGATACCCGATCCGCGCCCATTTGCCGATCGCGGTGAAATCGGGGGTCCAGTACAACGCGGCGACCAGGGCGACCGTCATGGCCGCACAGGCCGTGCCGAGGCGCAGCAGGTAGCGCGTCCAGCCAGGCTGCCGGTCATAGACGCCGGCCTTGCGCAGCCAGTGCCACAGCATCGCCAGGTTGATGTAGCTGGCCGCGGCGCTGGCCAGACCCAGCGCCAGGTGCAGGCCCGGCGTCTGCGCGAGCGCCGCCATCACGCCACCGGTGCGCGCCTGCGGCGTCGTCCACAGGTGGTACAGCACCAGCAGGAACAGGCCATTGAGGACCATGTTGGCGACCAGCGACGCGATGCCCGCGCGTACCGGCGTGCGGGTGTCCTGGCGCGCGTAGAACGCCGGCAGCACGATCTTGACCAGCGCGAACGCCGGCAACCCGAAGCTCAGGCCGAACACCGACATCGCGGCCATGCGTGTGTCGAACGCGGTGAACTTGCCGTGCTGGAACAGCGTCGCCACCAGCGGTTGCGACAACAGCATCAGGCCCAGCATCGCCGGCACGGCGATGAGCAGCGTCGTGCGCAGGCCCCAGTCGAGCGCCTTCGAGAAGCCTTCGTGATCGGTATTGACGTGGTGGCGCGAGAGCGTCGGCAGGATCACCGTGCCCAGCGCAATGCCGAACACGCCAAGCGGCAGCTCCAGGAAGCGATCAGCCTGCGACAACCAGGTCTGCGAGCCGGTGTAGAGCAGCGCGGCGATGACGGTGTCGAGCAGCAGGTTGATCTGTGCGACCGAGGAGCCGAACAGCGTCGGCACCATCAGCTTCCCGACCTTGCGCACGTCGGGATGGCGCCAGCCCCACTTCGGCAGCGACAGCAGGTCCAACTTGGCCAGCGCGGGCAACTGGAACAGCAATTGCGCGATGCCGCCAAACAGTACCGCCCAGCCCAGCGCGAGGATCGGCACTTCCAGCCGCGGCGCCAGCCACAGCGCGCCGGCGATCATGCACAGGTTGAGGATGACCGGGGTGAACGCCGGCAGGCCAAACCGATGGAAGCTGTTGAGTGCGCCGCCCGAAAGCGCGGTCAGCGATACGAACAGGATGAAGGGGAAAGTCAGCCGCAGCAGGTGGACGGTCAGGTCGAACTTTTCCGGCTGGTGCACGCCGAGGTTGAACACCTGTGCGATCTGCGGGGTGAAGATCAGGCCCAGCGCGGTCAGGACCAGCAGGACGCCGCCCAGCGTGCCCGAGACCCGCGACACCAGTTCCTTGAGGTCGGCGTGCGGGCGGGTTTCCTTGATCTCGGTGAAGACCGGCACGAAGGCGGTCGAGAACGAGCCCTCCGCGAACAGCCGGCGCATGAAATTGGGGATCCGGAACGCCACCCAGAACGCATCGGTACCGGCGTTGGCGCCGAAAGCCTGGTTGATGGCGATGTCCCGGACCAGGCCCAGGACGCGCGACACCATTGTCATGCTGCTGAACGACAGCAGCCCCCGGAGCATGCGCGGACGGGTCATGCCTGCCCCCGGGCCGCGGCGCTACAGGTCGGTCCGACGACCGCAAAGGGACCGCGAGAAAGGGGGTTGTTGACGCAAGCCACTGAATCACCCATAATTTTCTGTCTGATTTCCCAAAAACCCTTCAACAAACCCCCAGTTTCCAGGATCCTGTCGTGGCCAATATCAAGTCCGCCAAGAAGCGCGCCAAGCAGACCGTCGTGCGCAATGCCCGCAACGGCGCCCAGCGTTCGATGCTCCGCACTGCCGTCAAGAAGGTGCTCAAGGCGCTCGACGCCAATGACGCCGCCGGCGCCAAGGCCGCCTTCGACGTGGCCCAGCCGATTCTCGATCGTTTCAGCTCGCGTGGTCTCATCCACAAGAACAAGGCTGCCCGTCACAAGAGCCGCCTGACCGCACGCATCAAGGCGCTGTCCGCTGCCTGATCCGTTGCGTTCATCGCACATCGAAAACCCGGCTTCGGCCGGGTTTTTGTTTTTCCGGAGCTGCATCGTTTCGCCTGCATTGGCGAAGGCGCAGGCAACATGCTTCGGCAGCACATTGGCGCCCGCGCCAGATTCCCCGCCCCACGCTGCACGGGGAAGTCCTGCACCCTGCGAAGGCATCGCCACGAGGGTGATCATTCGCCGGCGTTGTAGGCCGCTTCGTCCGCGGCTTCCTGCGCAGCTGCCTTGAGCTGGTCGAAGAAGGTCATGACTTCGAGCATGATCGGCCACGTGTTCTCACGGCCGATGGCCGAGACCAGGTACCAGCGATCCTTCCAGCCCAGCTCGTCGATGATCGCCTGCGCCGCGGCCTGCTGTTCTTCTTCGAGCAGAAGGTCGGCCTTGTTGAGGACCAGCCAGCGCGGCTTGTCCAGCAGTTCCGGGTCATGCTTTTCCAGTTCGCGTTCGATGGCGCGAACCTGGTCGGCGGGACTGATGCCCTCGACGCCACCTTCCATCGGTGCGATGTCGACGAGGTGCAGCAGCAGGCGCGTGCGCTGCAGGTGCTTGAGGAACTGGGTGCCCAGTCCCGCACCTTCGGCCGCGCCCTCGATCAGGCCGGGAATGTCGGCGATGACGAAGCTGCGATGCTGCTCCACGCTGACGACGCCAAGGTTCGGGTACAGCGTGGTGAACGGATAGTCCGCGACCTTCGGCGTCGCCGCAGACACCGCGCGGATGAAGGTGCTCTTGCCGGCATTCGGGAAGCCGAGCAGGCCGACGTCGGCCAGCAGCTTCAGCTCCAGCTTGAGTACGCGCTCTTCGCCCGGCAGCCCCGGCAGCGCCTTGCGCGGCGTGCGGTTGGTCGAGCTCTTGAAGTGCATGTTGCCCAGACCACCCTTGCCGCCCTTGGCGACCAGCAGGCGGTCGCCATGGCGCGTGAGGTCGCCGATGACCTCGTCTGTTTCGACATTCATCACGACGGTACCGACCGGCACGGTGATGGTCAGCTCGTCGCCGGCCTTGCCGTACATCTGTCGGCCCATGCCGTTCTCGCCGCGACGGGCTCGGAAGGTGCGCTGGTGGCGGAAATCGACCAGGGTGTTGAGGTTCTCATCGGCCAGCAACCACACGCTGCCGCCATCACCACCATCGCCACCATCGGGACCACCCAGCGGAATGAACTTCTCGCGGCGGAAGCCGACGCAGCCGTTGCCGCCGTCGCCTGCGGTGACCTGGATTTCGGCTTCGTCGACGAGTTTCATGGGAATCGGGACCAGTAATCAGATGCGAGCTTATCGCCTTTGGCCGTGGATCCCGCAGGAGCGGGTATCCAATGACTCCGTCGCTCGGCGAGGACGCCAAAGGACCGGAGCCAGATGATCTAACGGTCAGGTCGGATCAGGGCCAGAAAACAATTCGCAGTATCCCGCCTTCGCGGGGATGACGAACAACAACAGAAACGAAAAACCCCGCCGAAGCGGGGTCCTTCGCGAACATCGCTCGCGCCTTATTCGGCGTTGACGACGCTGACGGTGCGACGCTTCTTCGGACCCTTGGTCGAGAACTCGACCTTGCCGTCGACCAGCGCGAACAGCGTGTGGTCACGGCCGAGGCCGACGCCCGAACCCGGGTGGAAGTTGGTACCGCGCTGACGCACGATGATGTTGCCGGCTTCGATAGCCTGGCCGCCGTAGATCTTGACGCCCAGATACTTCGGGTTGGAGTCGCGGCCGTTGCGCGAGGAACCTACGCCCTTTTTGTGTGCCATGGCTGCTTCTCCTGCTTAGCCGGCAATGCCGGTGATTTCGATTTCGGTGTAGTGCTGACGGTGACCCATCTGCTTGCGGTGGTGCTTGCGGCGACGGAACTTCACGATGCGCACCTTGTCGGCGCGGCCGTGGCCGATGACCTTCGCACTGACGCTGGCGCCCTTGAGCGCGTCGCCGATCTTGATGGTTTCGCCATCGCCGATCATCAGCACGTTGTCGAGCTTGATCTCGCTGCCGGCTTCGACTTCGAGCAGCTCGACGCGAAGGGTTTCGCCCTTCATGACGCGGTATTGCTTACCGCCGGTGAGTACAACTGCATACGACATGACCAGATTCCTCTGTAGTTATTTTGGTCGCCTGCCGCACCCATATCGGGCGGACAGAAGCGGAATTGTAATGACATCAGCGGGTTACGGCAACTACCGGCCTACCGAAAAATGTCCAGCCGCCCCTGCGGGCCGGGCCTATACTGGCAACGGTGGTCCAAGCCACCGCACACCCCAAGCTGAACAGGGGGTTTTGGTCATGAAAACGCACCTTTGGGAGCGGATCGAGCACAGTTTCCACCGCCGCGAGCGCCCGGCTGCCGGGTCGACCGGCGAGTCGAGCGGTGCATCGACCGGTGAATCGGCCAGCGCCGGCCTGCACGGCCGCGAACGGATCCAGACCTGGCTGGCCAGGCTCGCTGACACCCTGCCCCACTTCGACCGCCAGGACGAGGACGACCGGACCAAGCCGCATTGAGGCCCTCCATACCGGGCAGCCCGGTACTGAGGCGGGCCGCATTGAGGCAGCCCGGTACTGATGACTGAGGCCGTCAGGGCCGCCCGCGCCCGGAACCCGCGGTCGAAACGGCGCCGCTGCGACTCGGACGACCGGCGCTCGCAGGCGCTTGTCGCACCTGCTGCGACCGCGCCGCTCCAGACTGGTGAAGCTGGCATTTGCCCCAATTTCTCCCCCTCGCTACGCTCCCCTGTTCGCCCCTCGGTTCCCCATCCCCCATGGCGCTGGATTTCATCCGCATCCGCGGTGCGCGGACGCACAACCTCAAGAACATCGATCTCGACCTGCCGCGCGAGAAGCTGATCGTCATTACCGGTCTATCCGGCTCCGGCAAATCGTCGCTCGCGTTCGACACGATCTATGCCGAAGGCCAGCGCCGCTACGTCGAATCGCTGTCGGCCTACGCACGCCAGTTCCTCAGCGTGATGGAGAAGCCGGACGTCGACCACATCGAAGGCCTGTCGCCCGCGATCGCGATCGAACAGAAGGCGACGTCGCACAACCCGCGTTCGACCGTCGGCACCATCACCGAGATCTACGACTACCTGCGCCTGCTCTACGCCCGCGTCGGCACGCCGCGCTGCCCGGATCACCACTATCCGCTGGAAGCGCAGACCGTCAGCCAGATGGTTGACCAGGTGCTCACGCTGGACCCGGAACAGCGCTACATGCTGCTCGCGCCCGTCATCCGCGAGCGCAAGGGCGAACACGCGCAGATCTTCGAGCAGCTGCGCGCGCAGGGTTACGTGCGTGTGCGCGTTGACGGTGCGCTGTACGAAATCGATGCGGTGCCGCCACTCGCGCTGCGCGTCAAGCACACCATCGAAGCCGTCATCGACCGCTTCAAGCCGCGTGACGACATCAAGCAGCGCCTGGCCGAATCCTTCGAAACCGCGTTGAAGCTCGGCGACGGCATGGCAGCCGTGCATTCGCTCGACAAAACGGATGCCGAACCGCTGCTGTTCTCCTCGAAGTACAGCTGCCCGGTCTGCGACTACTCGCTGCCGGAACTGGAACCGCGCCTGTTCTCATTCAACTCGCCGGTCGGGGCCTGCCCGACCTGCGATGGCCTGGGCGTCGCACAGTTCTTCGACCCCTCGCGCGTGGTCGTGCATCCGGAGCTGTCGCTGGCAGCGGGTGCGGTGCGCGGCTGGGATCGTCGCAACGCGTACTACTTCGCGCTGATCCAGTCGCTGGCCAAGCACTATAAATTCAGCGTCGACACGACGTGGCAATCGCTCAGCGATGAACAACGCAATGCCGTGCTGTTCGGCAGCGGCGATGACCTGATCAACTTCACCTATACCAGCGAAAGCGGTACGCGCCACCAGCGCAAGCACCGCTTCGAGGGCATCGTCCCCAACCTCGAACGCCGCTACAAGGAAACCGAATCGGCCGCGGTGCGGGAGGAATTGGCCAAGTACATCAGCGAACGCTCCTGCACCGAATGCCATGGTGCCCGCCTCAACCGCGCCGCGCGCAACGTGTTCGTTGCCGACAAGCCGATGCCCAGGATCGTCGTGCTGCCAATCGACGAGGCACTGGAGTTCTTCCGAACGCTCAACCTGCCCGGCTGGCGCGGCGAGATCGCGATCAAGATCGTGAAGGAAATCAGCGACCGCCTGCGCTTTCTCGTCGACGTCGGCCTCGACTACCTGACGCTGGAACGCAAGGCCGATTCGCTCTCCGGTGGCGAAGCGCAGCGCATTCGCCTGGCCTCGCAGATCGGCGCGGGCCTGGTCGGCGTGATGTACGTGCTCGACGAACCCTCGATCGGCCTGCACCAGCGCGACAACGAGCGGCTGCTCGGCACCCTCACCCGCCTGCGCGACCTGGGCAACACGGTGATCGTGGTCGAACACGACGAGGACGCGATCCGACTGGCCGACCACGTCATCGACATCGGCCCCGGCGCGGGCGTTCACGGCGGCGAAGTCGTCGCCCAAGGCCTGCTCGCCGACATCCTGAAGGCGCCGCGTTCGCTCACTGGCCAGTACCTCAGCGGCAAGAAGCGGATCGAAATCCCGTCCAAACGCCACAAGCCCGATCCGAAGACGACGTTCCACCTGCGCGGCGCCACCGGCAACAATCTCAAGGACGTCGATCTCGCGATCCCGGCGAGCCTGTTCACCTGCATCACGGGCGTATCGGGATCGGGCAAGTCGACGCTGATCAACGACACGCTGTACTCGATCGCCGCCAACGAGTTGAACGGCGCTTCGCACACCGCGGCGCCGCACCGATCGCACGAGAACCTGGACCTGTGGGACAAGGTCGTCGACATCGACCAGTCGCCGATCGGCCGTACACCGCGTTCGAACCCGGCAACCTACACCGGACTGTTCACGCCGCTGCGCGAAATGTTCGCGCAGGTACCCGAAGCGCGCGCTCGTGGCTATTCGCCGGGCCGTTTCAGCTTCAACGTGCGCGGCGGCCGCTGCGAGGCGTGCCAGGGCGATGGCCTGATCAAGGTCGAGATGCACTTCCTGCCGGACGTGTACGTGCCCTGCGACGTCTGCCACGGCAAGCGCTACAACCGCGAGACGCTGGAGATCCTCTACAAGGGCTACAACATCAACGACGTGCTGGAAATGACCGTCGAGGATGCGCTGAACCTGTTCGAGGCGATCCCGTCGATTTCGCGCAAGCTCGAAACGCTGATGGACGTGGGCCTGAGCTACATCAAGCTCGGCCAGAGCGCGACCACGCTGTCCGGTGGCGAAGCGCAGCGCGTGAAGCTGTCGAAGGAGCTTTCGCGTCGCGACACCGGCCGCACGCTCTACATCCTCGACGAACCAACGACCGGCCTGCATTTTCACGACATCGAGCACCTGCTCGCCGTGCTGCATCGCCTGCGCGACGACGGCAACACGGTGGTGGTGATCGAGCACAACCTCGACGTGATCAAGACCGCAGACTGGGTGATCGACCTGGGCCCGGAAGGCGGCCATCGCGGCGGCACGATCCTCGCTACCGGCACGCCGGAGCAGATCGCGGCGTTGCCGCATTCGCACACCGGCCGGTTCCTCGCCCCGCTGCTGGGCATCAAGCCCGGCGAAACCGCACGCAAACCGCAGAAGAAGAAGTCCGCCGCATGAGCGACATCGTCGAGAACAAGGCCGTAGGGAACAAGACGGTCGAAAGCCAGGCAGAAAACCCGCCACTGGTGCTGTTCCGCATGCCGGTCGCGCTGCGCTGGCGCGACCTGGATGCCTTCAATCACGTCAACAACTCCAACTTCCTCACCTACCTGGAGGAAGCGCGCATCCGCTGGTTCGCCAGCTGGGATGGCGAATGGGTCACGGACCAGATCGCGCCACTGCTGGCAGCGGTACAGATCAACTACAGGATGCCGATCCCATATCCCGCCGATGTCCTGGTGGAACTGTTCGCGCAGCGCGTCGGCAGCTCCAGCTTCACCATCGGCCATCGCATCGTATCCAGCGACGGCACCACGCTGTACGCCGACGGGCACGTGGTGATGGTGTGGATCGATCGCGCGAGTGGACGCTCGATTCCCCTGCCGCAGAGCGTGCTCGCCGCCACGATCCGATGACTGCAGTACCGAGCCCTGCTCGGCACCGCCAAGTCCGGATGATCGAAACCGCGCCGGGGAGAACTCGGCACTACGGGTATTTGAGAAGCATGCCGGGCAGAACCCGGCACACGATGCATCACGGCTTGCGGACTTCCAGCTCGCCGCGCAACACTCCGCCGTCCTTCAGCGCGAACTCGACCACCACGCGGCTGCCTTCCTTCAATGCCGCACGCGGCTGCATCAGCATCAGGTGCATGCCGCCGGGCTTGAGCACCGCGGCGCCATCGGGGGCGATGCGCAGTTCCGGCAGTTCGCGCATGCGAGTCACGCCATCGACGATGCGCGACTCGTGCAGTGACACATCCCCGAACGCGGGGCTGCGCGCCCCCACAATCGTGACTGGCGCCGTGCACGGGTTATCGATGCGCGCGTAGCCGGCCATCATCGGCATCTTCATCGGCGGCAGGCGCACCCAGCCTTCGCGCACCTGCGGCGCGCAGCCGCGCGCGCAAGCGGGCCCGGTGAAGAGGACACACAGCGACAGGACGAGGGCGCGGGACAGGTTCATGCCCCTATGATACCGGCTGCCCCGCCCGAGCCCGCCCGCATGAGCCACCCGAATGTTCAGGTGATCCACTACGACGGCGACATCGTCGAAATCCAGATGGCGCGCGCACCGGTCAACGCGCTGGACCCGCAGTTGTGCGATGCCCTCACTGCCACCATCGCCGAGGCCGCGAGCGGTGGCGCCAAGGGACTGGTGCTGAGCGGCAATTCCAAGGTGTTTTCCGCAGGCCTGGACGTCCCGCACCTGCTGTCGCTCGGCGATGACCGCGCTGCGCTGATGGACGCGTGGGAAAGTTTTTTCCGCACGACCCGCGCGCTGGCGGGATCGCCGGTGCCGGTTGTCGCGGCGGTTACCGGCCATGCCCCGGCCGGCGGCTGCGTGCTGGCGTTGTCCTGCGACTACCGCCTGATGGCGAAGTCGGCTGATCCGGCCAAGCCGTTCCGCCTGGGACTCAACGAGACGCAGGTCGGACTCGTGGCCCCGGAAGGCGTCCAGTACCTGCTGCAGCGCGCGGTCGGTCGCCAACGTGGGCAGGTGATGCTGATGACCAGCGAACTCGTCGACGCGCAGCGTGCGCTGGACATCGGTCTGGTCGACGAGCTGGCCGCCCCTGAAGACGTCACCGCGCGCGCCGTCGGCTGGCTGCAATCGCTGCTGAAACTCCCGCGCGAACCGGTGCTGCGCACGCGCATGATCGCTCGCGCCGACGTTATCGCCGCGCTCGCACCCGAACGCATCCAGCTGGACCGTTTCATCGACGCGTGGACGGCGCCGGATACGCAGGCGGGGCTGAGGGCGTTGGTCGCGCGCTTGGGCAAATAGTCCGTTCTGCAGTTCCGCGCTTGCCCGGCACGTTATTTTGCCGCCCCGGATACACGGCGATGCCGAGCAAGCTCGGCACTGTCTCGGTTTGTTGAAAGGCAGTACCGAACAGGCTGAAGCGATCAGCCGCGGGCGACCGGCCGTTCCGGATCCTCGATCCAGCCACTCCACGAGCCAGTGAACAGCTTCGCGCCGTACATGCCGGCGCGTTCCATCGCCAGCAGGTTGTGGCAGGCCGTCACGCCGGATCCGCACATCGCAATCACCCGCTCCGGCGCGTCGCCTTCCAGCAGTTCGCGGAACTCCTGCGCCAGCTGCATGGCGGACTTGAACTTGCCCTCGTGCATGTTCTGGACGAAGGGTCGATTGAGCGCACCGGGTACGTGGCCGGCAACGGGATCGATATGCTCATTTTCGCCGCGGAAGCGGTCGGCGCCGCGCGCGTCGACGAGGAGGTCGCCGTGCGCCATCCGTTCGCGCACCTGCCCGGCATCCAGCAGGCGGCTGGCGTCGAAGCTGCCGGTGTACGCGACCGGTGTCGGCCGCGGGATCTCGCGCGTCACCGGTAGGACCAGCGCTTTCCAGCGCGCAAAGCCACCGTCCAGCACGGCCACCTTCTCGTGGCCGAGCAGTTTGAGCATGAACCACAGTCGCGCCGCCTGCGCGCCATCGACATCGTCATAGGCGACGACCTGGTGCTGTGGCGTGATGCCCCAGCGCCCGAGCTTCGCGGTAAACGCAGCAGCATCGGGCCACGGATGGCGGCCACCGCCCTTGCCCATGCGCGACATGTCCGACAGGTCGCGCTCCAGGTGCGCGTACACCGCGCCGGGCAGGTGTTCCTGCTCGTAGGCGTGCTCACCGGCCAGCGTGTGGATGATGGAGAAGCGGCAATCGACGACCGCCAGATCGGTACGGCCCAGTGCGATCGACAGGGTTTCTGCCTGTACGAGGGTGTTCCAGGCCATCGGGCGTCCTTTGCGATGCAGGCGGTAATTGTAGGCGCTGGGCACCCGGTGAACCGTCCCCGGTCAGGCCGTGGCCGCCGCCAGTCGCTCGCGCAGGTTCAACAGGATCGCGGCGGTCGCGCCCCATATGCGGTGCGCGGGATAGCTGAATTCCAGCACGTGGCGCTCGCGTCCACGGTGTTCGATCGCAAACCGTCCAAGGTTGGCCGGATCCAGCAGGAAGGCGAGCGGCACCTCGAAAACTTCCGCGACTTCAGCCGGGTCGGGGCGCGCAACGTAGTCGGGCACGACGGTCGCGACCACCGGCAGCACCCGGAAGCCGCTGATCGTGGTGAATGGATCGAGGTAGCCCAACGGTGCGATGCCGTCGGCGTCGATGCCGACTTCCTCGAAGGTCTCGCGTAGCGCGGCGGCGATGGCGTCGGCATCGCTGGCTTCGATGCGACCGCCGGGAAAACTCACCTGGCCGGCATGGTTGCGCAATCCATCGGTACGCAGGGTCAACAGCACCTGCACGCCGTCCGCGCGGGGCACCAGGCCAACCAGCACGGCGGCCTGCGCCAGGTGGTCGGGATCGGGAAGCAGGTCGACGAGTTCGGAATGGTTCCAGCCCGGTCCGGCCGGCGGCGCATCCAGCGGATGCAGCGCCGCGGCGATCCGGTCGACGTCGTGCAGGAGATCACTCACACGCGGCGCGACTCGCGCTGGGGCAGCACGGCTTCCATCAGCTGCAACCTCTCGTCATCGTTCATCTGCGACCAGCGCGCGATTTCCGGGCCGGTGCGCAGGCAGCCATCGCACAGCCCGTCGTCGCCCAGCGAGCACACGCCGACACAGGGGCTGAGCACAGCGCGGAAGGGGGACGTGGTCATGAGTCAACTCTACCGCGATGGGTGATGGCGAAAAACCACAGGACGAAAATGCATTGCGCCGGCGTGGGCCGGCGCAATGGTCAGGACGCAGCGATGTCAGAAGCAGCGTCCCTGGATCCCCACCTAAGCGGGGATGACGACCTGGCAAGCCCGTGCGCGCGATGCGTGCACGGGCCGAATCATCACTTGAGGCTGACCAGCTTGATGTCGAACTGCACGGCGACGTTCGGCGGGAAGCGCGTAGCCGGGTTGTTGCCATAAGCCTTTTCCGGCGGCAGGGTGACTTCCCACTTGGCGCCGGTCGGCATCTGCAGCAGGACTTCACGCATCGCCTGCATTTCGATCTCGCTGACTTTGACGTTGGGCATCGGCCCGGCTGCCTGAGCCTGCGAGCGGTCGCCGAACAGGAACGGACCGGCGACTTCCAGGTCCACGGTGCTGGCCATCGTCGGCTTGGCGCCGCTGCCTGCTTCGATCACGCGGTACTGCACGCCGCTCGGCAGCAGCTTCACGTCCGGCTTGGCCTTGTTCTGGGCCAGGAAGCCGTCGCTCTTGGTCTTGTTGGAGGCCGCGACGCGATCCCAATCAGCCTTCAGGCGCTCGGCCTGGCGCTTCTGCATGTTCTGGACGGCGGTCTTGAGCTGCTCGACCGGAACGCCCGGCTGCTTCTTGGCGTAGCCGTCCTGGAGGCCCTTGATGACAGTATTGACGTCGACCTGCTCGCCGCTCTCGACGGCATTGCGGCCCAGGTCATAGCCCAGCGCGTAGCTCAGCTTGCCCTTTTCGGTCGAAGTATCCTGCGCGACAGCGTTGCCGGCGGTCAGGAGCAGGGCCGCGACGGCGGCAGCAATCACACGCAACTTCATTCGTAGAAACCTCTTATCGAAAATAAGGCGGCTTGCGCCGCCTGGCTTGACTGCTCTGCGCCTCGCGGGCCATCCGCAAGAGCGCGCTAGGATAACGGTGGCAGGGCTTAACCGCCACTGACGCCACCCCCTCTGACCCCCTTGCCCGCGCGGAGTTCCGCTAGGGCCTCAATCCGGGTATCGCCATGTCCGAAACCACCCTCTCCGCGCCCGTCAGCGTCGCCGACCGCGGCGCGATCCGCGTGATCACCGTCAACCGCCCGGACAAGCTGAATGCGCTCAACGCGGCCACGCTGGACGCCCTCCACGTCGCCTTCGATGCCGCGGCGGCGGACGCGGCCGTCCGCGTGGTAGTCCTGACCGGTGCAGGCGCGAAGGCGTTCGTGGCCGGCGCCGACATTGCCGAGATGAACGGCCTGACCCCGGTCCAGGGGCGCGATTTCTCCCTTCGCGGTACCCGGATGATGCGTCGCGTGGAGCGGATGCCGAAGCCGGTGATCGCCATGGTCAACGGATTCGCCCTCGGCGGCGGCCTGGAACTGGCGATGTGCTGCCACCTGCGCATCGGCGCGGACACGGCCAAGGTCGGTCAACCCGAAATCAACCTGGGGCTGATTCCCGGTTTCGGTGGCACCCAGCGCCTGCTGCGCCTGGCCGGTCGTGCGGCGACGCTGGAGCTGTGCCTGGTCGGCGCACCAATCGATGCCGCCCGCGCCCAGCAGTTGGGAATCCTCAACAGGGTCGTTCCGGCCGCGGAACTCGAGGCCGAAACGATGAAGCTCGCCGAACAGCTCGCCAACGCGGCACCGCTCGCACTGCGCGGCATGATCGACTGCGTCAACATCGGCGGCGAATGCGGCGTCGAGGAAGGACTGGAATACGAATCCGTGCAGTTCGGCCTGGTGTTTTCCACTCAGGACATGCGCGAAGGCACCGCGGCATTCCTGGAACGGCGCAAGCCCGTGTTCAAGGGCGAATGACGGCCGGGTTCGACACGTAGGATTCGACAGGTGAGTACACACTGCCCCTGCTGCGACTGCGACGACACGCGCGGCGACGCCCTCCACGCGATCGCCGCGGCGCTTGCAGTGGACGACGTCGATCGCGCCATCACGCTTGGCCTGCTCGAAGCCGGCGACTGCACCAGTTGCACCGACGCCTGCCGCACGCGCCTGACCCGCGCGCGCGATGCACGCACTGCGGCCCTCGCCGCGCGCGAGCGCTACCGCGCACGACTGGCACGCCTGCAGCGTCGCGCGGATGAACGCGCCGCCGCGCGCAGGACATCCACGCCGGCGTCGACAACTGGCGACAAGGTGGCCGCGCTGCCCACGGCCGCGGCCGCGGCCCTTGCCCGCGCCAAGGCACGCGCCGCGCAACGGCACAAGCCATGAGCCGCCCTGCGAAAGCGGTCGGCAAAGCCGCAGGAAAGAAGACCGCGAAGCCAGCGAAACGGACGACAGCCGCGAAACCATCCGCGTCGCGCAACGCCAAGCGTCTTCCGCCCGCGCAGGTCGACGAACTGTTCTCGCGGCTGGCGGAACTCAATCCCGCACCGACCACCGAACTCGAATACACCACGCCCTACGAACTGCTGGTCGCGGTGACGCTGTCGGCGCAGGCCACCGACGTCGGCGTCAACAAGGCGACGCGCAAGCTCTTCCCCGTCGCCAACACGCCGGCACAGATCGCGGCGCTGGGCGTGGAAGGCCTCAAGCCGTACATCGCCACCATCGGGCTGTTCAACACCAAGGCGGCGAACGTAGTGGCGATGGCGCACCAGCTGCTGGAGAAGCACGGCGGCGAAGTGCCACGCGATCGCGTCGCGCTCGAAGCCTTGCCGGGCGTGGGTCGCAAGACCGCCAACGTGGTCCTCAACACCGCGTTCGGCGAGCCCACCATCGCCGTCGACACGCACATCTTCCGGGTTGCCAACCGCACAGGACTGGCCCCGGGCAAGGACGTGCGCGCAGTTGAAGCCGGACTGGAGAAAGCGGTGCCGGCGCGCTTCCTGCAGGACGCCCACCACTGGCTGATCCTGCATGGCCGTTACGTCTGCAAGGCACGCAAGCCGGATTGTCCGCATTGCGCGATCCGCGACCTGTGCCAGTTCAGCGACAAGACACCGGGCGAACCGGTTCCGGCTACAAGGTAATCGTAGGGCGGGCCTTGGCCCGCCGCCCCATACGCGACGCCCTAACAGCCAGTCTTCACGAAAGCCAGGCAATCACCGGACTGACCATGCGGACTCGACAGCGGGCCAAGGCCCGCCCTATGCCGAGCGAGGGGACCGCCTTCCAGCCAACACCGCAGATCCGTCGCTGCGCGCGGGATGAGGGGAAACGAGGTGGCTTCATCCGGTTCGCCTGCTTCATCACGCGTACGTCGCACGCTTACGTCACCCGCATATGTGGATTGTGAAGCGGTGACGCTTCACTGGCCTAACGTTGCCATTTCCGCCACTCCCAGCGACCGGTGCTCCACATCGGCCCCCGGTCGCAAAGCTGTCACCCCAGCGAAATAAGTCAGCGTTGTCACATTTACGCAATCTTTACTACTTAGCCTGCGCGGGTCCTCTCCAACCCGCCCTAGGGCCAAGCCATGAAACTCTCCCGCAGCACCCTGTCCGTCGCCCTCCTCGCCGCGCTCGTCGCGCCGGCGGCCCACGCCGAAATCGCCATCGACGTCATCGGCGGTTCCGAAGTGAGCTTCGAAGGCCTGGTCCAAGCCGACATGACCTGGTTCGACAACGACGGCGCCGATCTCAACGCCGGCACCGCGACCGCCAACGGCGGCGACGGCAAGGACAGCGAATTCGACCTGCGCCGCTCCGAGCTGGTGCTCAAGGGCAAGGGCCCGGGCAACTTCGAGTGGGTCCTGGGCTATGAAGCCAAGGACAACAAGTTCCTCGACACCAACATCAAGTACAAGTTCGGCAACAACGCCAACCATTACATCCAGGTCGGCCAGTTCAAGCAGACGAACTCGATGGAAGAGCTGTCGTCGACCAAGAACAACGACTTCATCGCGAAGGCGTCGATCACCAACACCTTCGGTATCGCCCGCCGCCTGGGTGTTGCCTACAACTACGGCGACGTCAACTGGGGCATCACCACCAGCATCTTCGGCCGCGAACTGACCCGCAACCGCAACCATGGCTCGGGCTACGGCGCGCGCGGCTACTGGGCGCCGATCAACGAGCAGGGCAACATTTTCCACGTCGGCCTGTCGTGCGTGAACTTCGACACCGACAACGACACCGCCCGCTGGCGCGCCCGCCCGCTGGCCGACCAGTCCACCATCCGCATGGTCGACACCGGCAGCTTGACCGACACCGACCGCGCGAACACCACCGGCGTGGAAAGCTTCTGGGTGCATGGCCCGTTCAAGCTGCAGGGCGAGTACATGGCCAACAAGACCAACCGCTACGCCCACGGCGACTTCAAGGGCGCGGGTGGCTACATCAGCGGCCTGTGGAACGTCACCGGCGAGACCTGGGGCTACAAGGCCGGCACCCCGACTACCGGCCTGCCGGACGATCCGTCGAAGGGCATGTGGCAGCTCGGCCTGCGTTACGACACCATCGACCTGAACGACGGCGCCGTTGCCGGCGGCAAGATGGACAGCTGGACCCTGGGTGCCAACTGGTACTGGCACTCCAACTTCAAGTTCGCGATGAACTACGTGATGGTCAACACGAAGAAGGCCGGCGTGAGCGACGACCCGAACGTGCTGGAAGCCCGCGTCCAGTTCTACTGGTAAGTCTCCACTCTCCTTCGGTCATTCAGATTGGGTCATTCAGAGGGCGCGGCCGATGGTCGCGCCCTTTTTTTCATGCCGGATCGGTGGGCTCACGCGCTCCGGTCACCGGGTCGAAAACCCCGCCCGGACTGAATGGAACCGCGCAGAACCGACCTCCGTCATCGAACTGAAATATTGATGACCATGGGCTGTCATCAAATCGTTATGGAATACGCACGGAACGGGCCCGACCCGTCGTTTCTCTCCAGGAGTCCTTCCGTGCTCAAGTCGATCAATCCCAAGTCCATCAAATTCCGCCTGGCCGCCCTGGCCATCGCGACTACGTTCGCTGCCAGCGCGTTCGCGGCCGACGTCACCGGCGCCGGCGCTTCGTTCGTGTATCCCCTGATGTCCAAGTGGTCGTCGGAATACGCCAAGTCCACCGGCAAGAAGGTCAACTACCAGTCGATCGGTTCGGGCGGCGGCATCGCCCAGATCAAGGCGGGCACGGTGGACTTCGGTTCGTCCGACGCCCCGCTCAAGCCCGACGAACTCGCCAAGTTCGGCCTGGCCCAGTTCCCGTCGGTGATCGGCGGCGTGGTGCCGGTGATCAACGTCCCGGGCGTTGCGTCCGGCGCGATGAAGCTCGACGGCGAGACCCTCGCCAACATCTTCCTCGGCAAGCTCACCAAGTGGAACGACCCGGCCATCGTCGCCCTCAACAGCGGCCTCGCCCTGCCGGACGCCAAGATCACCGTCGTGCATCGCTCGGACGGTTCGGGCACCACCTTCAACTTCGTCAACTTCCTGTCCAAGGTCAGCGGCGAGTGGAAGACTTCGGTGGGTGAAGGCACCGCCGTGAAGTGGCCGACCGGCATCGGCGGCAAGGGCAACGAGGGCGTCGCCGCCTACGTGAAGCAGATCAAGGGCGGCATCGGCTACGTCGAGCTCTCCTACGCGCTGCAGAACAAGATGGCCTACTCGCGCATGAAGAACGCCGCGGGCAACTTCATCCTGCCGTCGGACGATTCCTTCGCCGCCGCCGCCGCGAACGCCGACTGGGCCAACGCCAAGGACTTCTACCTGGTGATGACCAATGCCCCGGGCGAGAAGTCGTGGCCGATCACCGCCACCAACTTCATCCTGATGTACAAGCAGCCGAAGAATGCCGTGGGCGCGAAGAACGCCAAGGACTTCTTCACCTGGGCCTACGCCAATGGCGACGGCCAGGCCAAGTCGCTGGACTACGTCCCGCTGCCGCCGGCACTGGTGCAGCAGGTCCAGGCCTACTGGGCGCAGAACCTGAAGTTCTGATCCCTGCGAACAGTGGAATGGAAAGCGGGCCTTCGGGCCCGTTTTTCGTAGGGCGGGTCTTGACCCGCCATCGTGGCCGGTCGATCCGCTCGTCCGGTCGGGCGGGTGCTCGACGCCCGGAGCAGTGGTCGGAGCGGCCGGGCGGCGGGTCAAGACCCGCCCTACAGGTCTCGCGAGGTATCGGCACATGGGTCGGAGTCGTTTCCCGAACCCTCGCGAGGTATCGAGGCATGGGTCGCAGTCGGTTCCGGAACCCTCGCGAGGTATCGAGGCATGGGTCGCAGTCGGTTCCGGAACCCTCCCGAGGTATCGAGGCATGGGTCGCAGTCGGTTCCGGAACCCTCGCGAGGTATCGGCGCATGGGTCCGAGTCGTTTCCGGAACCCTCGCGAGATATCGCGGCGTGGGGGGGCTGGACGCTCACTGCACCAGCCCTGAGTCTTAGCCAGACAAGGACCCTGAGGGTCCGGCAGCGCCTCGGCTGCGGGTTCGCCGGCAGCGGATGACAGCCGCATAACAGTGAGATGTCATTCCCCTGTAACAAAAACATCATTTCATAGCGACGCCAGCTGGCCCCGCGCCAGCCCACCGGAGTTGCTTCATGAAATTCCCCGTCCGCCTCGCCTGCTTCGGTTTCGTCCTGGCGCTCGCCGCCTGTTCACAGGGCAACGCACCGGGCAACCAGGACGCCGCCAGCACGGGCGCCGCGGCTGCCGAGATCACCGGCGCCGGTGCCAGCTTCGTTTACCCGTTGCTGTCGAAGTGGTCCGCCGACTATCACCAGGCCACCGGCGCGAAGGTCAACTACCAGTCGATCGGTTCCGGCGGCGGCATCGCGCAGATCAAGGCGGGTACGGTCGATTTCGGCTCCAGCGACAAGCCGCTGCCGCCCGAGGAACTGGTGAGCGCCGGCCTTGGACAGTTCCCCTCCGCCATCGGTGGCGTGGTCCCGGTGGTGCACGTGGAAGGCATCGACGCCGGCAAGCTGCGCCTCACCGGCCCGTTGCTCGCCGACATCTACCTGGGCAAGGTGGCGATGTGGAACGACGCCGCCATCGCCGCGGTGAATCCCGGCATCGCGCTGCCTGCCACCAAGATCAGCGTGGTGCATCGCTCCGATGGTTCGGGCACCACGTTCAACCTTGCCAATTACCTGTCGAAGGTCAGCCCCGCGTGGAAGGCAACCGTCGGCGAAGGCACCACCGTGAACTGGCCGTCCGGCATCGGCGGCAAGGGCAACGAAGGCGTCGCTGCCTACGTGCAGCAGATCCAGGGCGCGATCGGCTATGTCGAACTCGCCTACGCGCTGCAGAACAAGATGAGCTACACCGCGCTGCAGAACGCGGCGGGGCAGTTCGTGCTGCCATCGGCGCAGACCTTCTCCGCCGCCGCAGAGAGCGCCGACTGGAAGAACGCGCGGGACTTCTTCCTGGTGATGACCAACGCGCCGGGCGAGAACGCCTGGCCGATCACCGCGACCAATTTCATCCTCATGTACAAGAAGCCGCGCGACGCGAAGCGCAATGCCGATGCGTTGGCTTTCTTCAAGTGGTCTTTCGAGCACGGCCAGGCACAGGCGCAATCGCTGGACTACGTGCCGCTGCCGCCTGACCTGGTCGCGCAGGTCGAGCAGTACTGGGCACAGGAATTCAAGTGACGTTTCGGCCCGCGCTTCAGCGCGGCTTTGCCGAAACGTCATCCCCGCGAAGGCGGGGGTGAGGGGCCGCGGTTGCGAGCCATGGCTCGCGCGGCACCGAACGCCATCGAGCTGTGCTCGATGGCAGGGGATCGAAGATCCATGGGCGTTGCTTCTGCTGTTCTTGTAATGCCGAGCTTGCTCGGCACGCTCCACCGGCAAACCGAAGAATCAAAAGCGTGCCGAGCAAGCTCGGTATTACCAAACAAAGTGCATGGATCCCCGCCTTCGCGGGGATGACGAACCAAAGGCCCATCCAGGTCAAATGAACGCCACCGCCCTCCCCGCCACAACCTCCGGCAGTCGCGACGCGATCGACGCGCGCAACGACAAGCTGTTCCGCTGGGTCCTGACCGGCACCGCCCTGTTCGTGCTGGTGGCGCTGGCCGGCGCCGCGCTGTCGATGCTCTGGGGTGGCCGCCAGGCACTGCAGGTGCAGGGCCTGAGTTTCTTCTTCTCCAGCGACTGGAATCCGGTCGAAGACAAGTACGGCGCGCTGGTGCCGATCTACGGCACCGTCGTCACCGCGATCATCGCCATGGTCATCGCCGTGCCGGTGAGCTTCGGCATCGCCTTCTTCCTGACCGAAGTCGCGCCGCGCTGGCTGCGCGGGCCGGTGAGTTCCGCCATCGAACTGCTCGCCGGCGTACCGTCGATCATCTATGGCATGTGGGGCTTCTTCATCCTGATGCCGGTGATGCGCGAGAGCATCGTGCCGTGGCTCAACGACCACGTCGGCACCTGGCCGGTGGTCGGCCCGCTGTTCCAGGGTCCGCCGATCGGCGCCGGCATGCTCACCTCGGGCATCGTGCTGTCGATCATGGTGATCCCCTTCATCTCCTCGGTGATGCGCGAAGTCTTCCTCACCGTGCCGACGCGGTTGAAGGAATCGGCGTACGCGCTGGGTTCGACCAAGTGGGAAGTCAGCTGGGACATCGTGTTGCCGTACACGCGCTCGGCAGTGATCGGCGGCGTGTTCCTGGGCCTGGGCCGCGCGCTCGGCGAAACGATGGCGGTGGCCTTCGTGATCGGCAACAGCGTCGGCTTCACCACGTCGCTGCTGGAACCCAGCACGACGATCGCGGCGCTGATCGCCAACGATTTCGGCGAGGCCACTGAAACCTATCGCTCGGCGCTGCTGCTGCTCGGCTTCGTGTTGTTCATCGTCACCTTCGTGGTGCTGGCCATCGCACGCCTGATGCTGATGCAGCTCGCCCGCAAGGAGGGCAACTGATGAACGCCCCCTCCGTCAACGCGGCTCTCAAACGCGCCGACGCGCTGTACCTGCGTCGCCGCATCATCAATTCCCTCGCCGTCGTGATGGCGTCCGCCGCAGCGCTGTTCGGCCTGTGCTTCCTCGGCTGGATCCTGTGGACGCTGATTTCCAAGGGCCTGGGCGGTGTGAACCTGGCGCTGTTCACCCAGAACCAGCCGCCGCCGCTGGAAGAAGGCGGACTGAAGAACGCGTTCTTCGGCAGCGTGGTGATGTGCGGACTGGGCGTCGCCATCGGCACGCCGCTGGGCATCGCGGCGGGCACCTGGCTGGCGGAATACGGCAATGCACGCAAGCTCGGCACCGTGGTGCGCTTCGTCAACGACATCCTGCTGTCGGCGCCGTCGATCGTCCTGGGCCTGTTCGTCTATGCGGTGTTCGTGATGCAGACCGGCGGCAAGTTCTCCGCATTGGCCGGTGCGCTGGCGCTCGCTTTCATCGTGCTGCCAGTGGTCGTGCGTACTACCGATGAGATGCTGCGCCTGGTCCCCGCGCAGATGCGCGAAGCCGCCCTCTCGCTGGGCGTGCCGCAATGGAAGGTGACCGTGCAGGTGCTTTATCGCAGTGCTTCGGCCGGCATCGTCACCGGCATCCTGCTGGCGCTGGCCCGCATCTCCGGCGAAACCGCGCCGCTGCTGTTCACCGCGTTCGGCAACGAGTTCTGGAGCACGGACCTGGGCGGCGCGATGGCTGCGGTTCCGCTGGTCATGTACAAGTTCGCCGGCAGCGGCTTCGCCAACTGGGAAGCGATCGCCTGGGCCGGTGCGCTGGTGCTGACGCTGTTCGTTCTCGCGGTCAGCCTGTTCGCGCGCACATTCCTGCTGCGTAACAGGATCAGCAATGACTAACACTGTCAGCAACGAAGGCACGGACGCCATGCACCTCGCCCACGTTCCCGCCATCACCACCCTCTCCCCGAGCCAGTCCGCCATGAACGACGCCCGCCTCAACCTCGCCACGTCCGCGCAGACGGCTCCGGTCAAGCTGGCCGCGCGCGGACTGGACTTCTACTACGACAAGTTCCACGCGCTGAAGAGCATCAACCTGGAGGTGCCGGAAAAGCGCGTCACCGCGCTGATCGGTCCTTCCGGCTGCGGCAAGTCGACGCTGCTGCGCATCTTCAACCGCATCTACGCGCTGTATCCGAAGCTGGAGGCGCGCGGCGAGGTATTGCTCGACGGCGAGAACATCCTCGATCCGAAGTACCCGATGAACCGCCTGCGCAGCAAGGTCGGCATGGTGTTCCAGAAGCCGGTGCCGTTCCCGATGACGATCTTCGAGAACGTGGCCTACGGCATCCGCCATCACGAGAAGCTGTCGAAGTCGGAAATGAACGATCGCGTCGAGAGCGCGCTGCGCCAGGGCGCGCTGTGGGACGAAGTGAAGGACAAGCTGGGCCAGAGCGCGCTGGGCCTGTCCGGCGGCCAGCAGCAGCGCCTGTGCATCGCGCGCGCTGTCGCGCTGAAGCCCGACGTGCTGCTGCTGGACGAACCGACCTCCGCGCTCGATCCGATCTCCACCAGCCGCATCGAACAGCTGGTCGAGGAACTCAAGCACGACTACACGATCGCGATCGTGACCCACAACATGCAGCAGGCCGCGCGCGTGTCCGACTACACCGCCTTCATGTACCTGGGCGACCTGGTCGAGCACGGTCCGACCGAAATGATCTTCTCGCAGCCGACCAAGCAGCAGACCGAGGATTACATCACGGGTCGCTTCGGGTGAGTGACCGCGCCTGGCCGATGTCCTGTTGGCATCGGTCGCGATCCGGCAACGAAGGCCTCACCAGATAGCCGTTGAAACAGACAACCACATGGGCACCCACATGCACGACCACATCGTGAAAAGCTACGACGACGAGCAGAAGCGCCTGCTCGACGAAACCCTGCGCATGGGCGAGATGGCCGCCGCGCAGCTCGAGGCCGCGCTCGACGTGGTCCAGCGCCGCGACGACAAGGCCGCCGAGCGCATCATCGGCAACGATGAAGCGATCGACGCGCTGGAACACGTCATCAGCCACGACGTGATGAAGCTCGCGTTGCGCGGGCCGATGGCGCGCGACCTGCGCGAGATTCTCGCCTCGATCCGCATTGCCGCCGACATCGAACGTATCGGCGACCTCGCCGCGAACGTCGCCAAGCGCTCACGGGCGTTGAACCTCGCACCGCCGCTGCCGCACATCGCCGGGCTGCACGCGCTGGGCACGCTGGCGGTGCAGCAGGTCCGCGATGCGCTGTCGGCGTACAGCAGCAACGACATCGAACTCGCCCAGCGCGTGCGCGCCCGCGATGCCGAGATCGACATCGCCTACACGGGCCTGTTCCGCGAACTGCTGACCTACATGATGGAAGACGCGCGCAGCATCACCGGCTGCACGCACCTGCTGTTCATGGCGAAGAACATGGAACGCGTGGGCGACCACGCCACCAACATCGCCGAGAACGTGTGGTTCCTGGTCAAGGGCGAGGAACCGCTGCCGCCGCGCGAGAAACGCGACGAGTCGACGTCCCCCCGGGGCTGATCGTCCCGGTCGATCGTCCCGACTGATCGTCGGCGGGGCGATCCCTGACCCTGCGGCCCTCGGGCTAGGTATCGCGCCAACTCCCAGACGGATGTTGGCGAAAACCGCCCGCCCGTCTCCGCAGACCTAAATGCTTCCTGAATATCGGCGCGATGGGCCCCATCGCGCCGACTCTTTTTCCGCCTACCCCCACTCTTGGGATATACGCGTTGCCCGTCGGGCGCGCATTCTTCACGGGTTGACCGGGGTGCTGGGACATGGAACTGCTGCTGGGTACGGATGACCTTGAAGCCGCGCGCATGGGCGATCGCCTCGCCCTGGAGCGCGTGCTCACCCGGTCGCGCCAGAACCTGCGCCGCTACGCGGAGTTCCACTGCGTCATCAACGACGTCGAGGACGCCGTGCAGGAAAGCCTCCTGCTGGTTTCCCGCAAGCTGCGCGACCTGCGCCAGCTGGAGAGCTTCACGTCCTGGTTGTTCCGCATCGTCAAGCGCGAATGCAACCGCCTCAAGCGCGCCATGCGACTGGTGACCGGGGAAGAAATCCCCGAGTGCATCCTTCCGGTCGTTTACCCCGTATCCAATGAGTGGCGACAGGACGTAGCCGCCGCGTTGGAGTCCCTGCCCGTGCATTACCGCGAAGTGATCCTGCTGCGCGACCTGGAAGGCCTGACCATCGAGGAGATGGCCGGGCAACTTGGACTCACACGCGAAGCCGTCAAGTCACGACTGCACCGTGCCCGCGTCCTGGCGCGGGAGTACCTGGATTCATGACATCCCTTGAACCGGCCGGATTCCATACTCGGTCGGCCATTCCCCCGGGCCCCGCCCGAACCCCGCAACTGGAGTGCAACATGTCCAAGCAGACGAACAAACCGCTCGCCCTCGCCGTTGGTGCCGCCCTCGTCGGTGGTATCGCCCTCTCCGCGTCCGCCTTCGCCATGACCGACCTGGCCAGCGGCTACATGGTCAGCGCCAGCCACGCCGGCGCCGAAGCCAACTGCGGTGCCGACAAGAAGGGCGCCGAGGCCAAGTGCGGCGCCGACAAGAAGGCCGAAGGCAGCTGTGGTGGCGACAAGAAGGCAGCCGAAGGCAAGTGCGGCGAAGGCAACTGTGGCGCAAAGGCCATCTCCATGATGGATACCGACAAGGACGGCAAGGTCTCCCGCGCCGAATGCACCGCGCACCACGACGCCATGTTCACCAAGGCCGACACCAACGGTGATGGCTACATCACGTCCGACGAAGCTGACGCGATGATGAAGTCGATGCACGAAGGCAAGTGCGGCGGCGACAAGGCCAAGGGCGAAGGCAAGTGCGGCGCCGACAAGCCCAAGACCGACGACAAGGGCAAGATGGAAGGCAAGTGCGGCGAAGGCAAGTGCGGCGGCATGGCCTGATCGGGTAATCACCGGGAACGGAACGGAAGCGCACCTCCGTTCCGTTCCCGAGCTGTCGTCCCGAGCGCGCGTGGACCTGCTTCTTCCGACATCCGATGAAGCAGTTTCCCACTGACGCCCAGGACTACGGATCACCGCGACGCAAGCGAACCGCCCATTTCACGCACCCTGCGAATGACCCTCTCCCCAAACAGCACCGGCCTCGGCCTCAGGCGCTCCCTGCTGGATGCTTTCCAATCGGCAGCGCCGGGCAGCTTCGATTTCCTGGAATGCGCGCCGGAAAACTGGATCGGCGTGGGCGGTCGGTTTGGCGACGCCCTCGACGAACTGGCGTCGCGCCATCCGATCGTCTGCCACGGCCTGTCGCTGTCGCTGGGCGGCTTCGCGCCGCTGGATGAAACCTTCCTCCTGCGCGTCCGCCGCTTCCTTGAGCGCCATCGCGTGCCGATCTACAGCGAGCACCTGAGTTACTGCTCGGACGACGGCCAGTTGTACGACCTGCTGCCGATCCCCTTCACCGACGAAGCCGTCCATCACGTCGCCGCGCGCATCCGCCAGACGCAGGACATCGTCGGTCGCCGCATCGCGGTGGAAAACGTCTCCTACTACGCCGCGCCACACCAGGCGATGGCGGAGATCGACTTCATCAATGCCGTCCTGCAGGAAGCCGACTGCGACCTGCTGCTGGACGTCAACAACATCTACGTCAACGCGATCAACCATCGCTACGACGCGCACGACTTCCTCTCGCGCCTGCCCGGCGAGCGCGTCGCCTACATCCACGTCGCCGGCCACTACGACGAAGCGCCAGACCTGAAGGTGGATACCCATGGCGCCGCGGTGAAGGACGAGGTCTGGACCCTGCTCGCGGCGGCGTACGCGCGCTTCGGCCCGCGCCCGACGCTGCTGGAGCGCGACTTCAATTTTCCGCCATTCGCCGAATTGTTGGCCGAAGTGGAGACGATCCGTGGCCTGATGCCGCGCGAAGGACTGCAGGCCCGTGGTTGACGCAGCGTCCACGGCGCCATCGCCGCACAGCGAGCTGCAGTCGCAGCAGCTGGAGCTCACCCGGCATCTGCGCGACCCCGACGGCGTGCCCGCGCCCGACGGGATCGAGGAACGCCGCCTGGCGATCTACCGCGACCTGCTGTTCAACAACATCGAAAGCCTGCTGGCGGGCAATTTCCCGGTGATCCGCCAGCTGCTGGGCGAATCGCGCTGGAAAGCGATGGCCCGCGCCTTCTACCGGGATCACCGTTGCCAGACGCCGCTGTTCACCGAGATCGCGCGCGAGTTCCTGCGCTACCTGGAAGCGCAGCCGCAACTCGATCCACCCTTCCTGCTGGAACTGGCGCACTACGAATGGGTGGAGCTGGCGCTGCAGCTCAGCCAGGCATCACTGGATGACGTCGAATTCGAGCCCGCCGGCGATCTGCTCGCGAACGCACCCGTGCTTTCGCCGCTGGCGTGGCCACTGGCGTATGCGTGGCCGGTCCATCGCCTGGGCCCGCAGTTCCAGCCCGACACGCCACCGCCGGCCCCCACGTTGTTGCTGTTGCGACGCGAGGCCGACGGCAACGTGCGCTTCTCCGAGCTCAGTCCGTTGGCGTTCCGCCTCCTGCAGCGGCTGTCCGACGAGCCGGCGCTCAGCGGGCGTGACCAGCTGGTGGCGCTCGCGCGCGAAGCCAACGCGGGCGAAGTCGATGCCTTCCTCCGCGAGGGCGCCACGCTGCTCGAGCAACTCCACCATAGCGGCGTAGTGCTGGGCGCGGCGATCACGGCACATCCCTAGTTGCCTGGGCGCTCCCCAGTGCGCTGACCCGTACCCGTCCGGCCCCTCCGCCCGTCCTGAGCCTAGCGCCGCATTGCGCCGGGCCCTCCTCTCCGTTCGTCCTGAGCGTAGCGCCGCATCGCGCCGAGTCCTTCTCTCCGCTCGTCCTGAGCGTAGCGCCGTAGGCGCGAAGTCGAAGGACGCTTGTGTAAACCACTGATCGGCAACATCGCTGCCGGATGCACGCTGGAAGCCGCGTCTTCAACAAATGCCGGCGCTGGCAGGTGGGTACGTCCTTCGACTTCAGCGCTGCGCGCTTACGCTCAGGACGAGCGGGTGCTGACTGACACCCCAGTGCGCTTCAGCAAACACGAAGCCCGTTACGCGCTTACTCCGGACGAGCGCAGCTTCTTCCTGTACCTGAGGCCCCAGTGCGCTCAGCAAACACGAAACCCGCGCGCCAGCTAAACTGCCACGATGCCCGACACCGCAGCAAAGCCCACCACGTCCCGACTCACCACGCGTTTCCGCGGCTTCCTGCCCGTGGTCGTCGACGTGGAAACCGGCGGTTTCGACTGGAACCGCCACGCCCTGCTCGAGATCGCGGTGGCGCCCATCGACCTGGACGACGACGGACAGCTGGTCGTGGGAACGATCACCAGCAGCCACGTCATCCCGGCGCAGGGCCTGGAAATAGACCCCAAGTCGCTGGAAGTCACCGGCATCGTGCTCGACCACCCCTTCCGCGATGCAAAGCCGGAACGGGCCGCGCTTGACCTGGTTTTCGCGCCCGTCCGCGAGGCCATGAGGAAGCACGGCTGCCAGCGCGCCATCCTGGTCGGCCACAACGCGCACTTCGATCTCAACTTCCTCAACGCCGCGATCGCGCGCGTGGGCCACAAGCGCAGCCCGTTCCATCCTTTCAGCGTGTTCGACACGGTGACGCTGGCGGGTGTGGCGTTCGGCCAGACCGTGCTTTCCCGCGCGGTGCAGGCGGCGGGCATGGAGTGGAACAACGAGGAAGCGCACTCGGCCGTCTACGACACCGAACGCACCGCCCAGCTGTTCTGCCGGATCGTCAACAGCTGGCCGGACGCGCGCGATACCCGAGGCGAAAGCACGGGATCCAACGTCGCGGTTGACGACTGAGCCGTAGGGCGAAGCAGTAGGGCGGAACCCGCGAAGCGGATCCGCCGCTGCCGCCAGCCGATGCCCGGTTTCGAACGGCAAGCACTTTTCACCGGCGTCGCAGACCAGACGCATTTCAACAGCGACGTTGGTCAACCCGCGAAGCGGGTTCCGCCGTCAATCCCAATGCGATGGCGTTCGATTCGCCCATGTGGCGCAGAAGAGTCGTTCGAGCGGCGGAATCCGCTTCGCGGGTTGACCAGCTCCGTTGTTGAGAAGCGCTTCGCCCTACGACGCCGCCAGCTTCAGCCCCGCCAAGCCGACAACGATCAACGCGACGCTGCCCGCGCGAAGCGCGTTGAGCGGTTCGCCGAACAGCGCGATCCCGAGGATCACCGTGCCCACTGCGCCCACGCCCACCCATACCGCGTAAGCAGTGCCGATAGGCAGCGACTTCATCGCCACGGCGAGCAGACCCAGACTCGCCGCCATCGCGGCAATAGTGAAAACCGACGGCCACAGACGGCTGAAACCGTCGCTGTACTTGAGTCCGATGGCCCAGCCGATCTCGAAAAGGCCGGCGAGCAGAAGGATGGTCCAGGGCATGAGGTGTCTCCAGCAATCAGGCCGGGGTCGTCCCCGGTTGATGGTGGAGAGGCGGAGTCGTCTCCGCTTCTGGTGAGGTGTCCCGGCGGTGCCGGGACTGAATTCACGCGACGAACCGATGAAATCGCATCGTCGCGGGCGGCATCCTACCCGCGCTGGCGCACCGCTTCAAACAAGGTCACGCCCGCGGCAACGGAAACGTTCAGGCTTTCGACACCACTGCCGGCCGCGCCGGGCATCGGGATCGTCACCAGCTGGTCGCAGTTCTCTCGGGTCAGTCGACGCAGGCCGTCGGCCTCGCCGCCCATCACCAGCGCGACGTTGCCACGCAGGTCCAGCGAGTAGAACGACGCCTGGGCATCGCCGGCGAGTCCGTAGATCCACACGCCCAACTGCTGCAGGTCGCGCAGGGTGCGCGAGAGGTTGGTCGCCGGGATCACCGGGATGCTGTCGGCAGCGCCGGCGGAGGTCTTGCGTACGGTCGCGTTGACCTGCACCGCCTTGTCCTTGGGGAAGATCACCGCCGTCGCGCCCGCCGCCGCTGCGCTGCGCAGGCAGGCACCGAGGTTGTGCGGGTCCTGCACGCCATCGAGCACCAGCACCAGCGCCTTGCCTTCGGCTGCTTCTATCAGGCCCTGCAGGTCGCCTTCGCTGTAGGTCTTCGCCGCGGCATAGCGCGCGACGACGCCCTGATGGCGCAGGTTGCCGACCACGCCGTCCAGCGCCTGGGTGGCGACGCGCCGCACGTCGATGTCCTTGCGGCGCGCCTGCGTTTCGATCTCGGTGATGCGCGGGTTCTTGGCGCCCGCCTCGATCAGGATTTCGCGGACGTTTTCCGCGTCGTGTTCGACGGCGGCCGAGACGGCATTGATGCCGGCGATCCATTGTTTCGTGCTCATCTGGTCTTCCGTAGGGCGGGTCTCGACCCGCCGCTGTGTGTCTTGTATTGATTGGCGGGTCAAGACCCGCCCTACGTTGTTCCGTGCCTTGCCCAGTTGGCGGGTCAAGACCCGCCCTATTGGCATTCCGCAAGGCGGGCCACGGCCCGCCCTACGCAAGGGTGTCCATTATCTCAATACTTCTGCTTCACCCGCTTCGCCGGCTGTCCACGCGGCGGCAAAGGCTTTGCACCACGCTCCTCGACCAGGCGGAAATCGATCTTCCGGTCCTCGACGCTCGCCTTCATCACGATGATGTCGACGCGGTCGCCAAGGCGGAATTCGCGACCGGTGCGCTCGCCGGACAGCGTCTTGCGGATCGCGTCGAAGTGGTAGAAATCGCTGGGCAGCTGGGTCACGTGGATCAGGCCGTTGACCTTGGAGTCGTCCAGCTCGACGAATAATCCGAAGCTGGTCACGCCACTGATCACGCCGGCGAACTGCCCGCCGACGTGCTGCTCCATCCACGCGGCGCGGTAGCGCTCGTCGACTTCGCGTTCGGCTTCGTCGGCGCGTCGCTCGCGCTCCGAACACTGCAGCGCCAACGCCGCCATCTCGTGCGGCGCATAGGCGAAGGCCTCGGGCTTCTTCCCGCTCAGCCCATGCTTGATCGCGCGATGCACCAGCAGGTCCGGATAGCGGCGGATCGGCGAGGTGAAGTGCGCGTACGCTTCCAGCGCCAGCCCGAAGTGGCCGACGTTGTCCGGCGAATACACCGCCAGCGACTGGCTGCGCAGCAATACCGACTCCAGCAACGTGGCATCGGGCCGCTCACGGATCTTCTTCAGCAGTGCGGTGAAATCGCGCGGCTCCACCTTCGCCCACGGCGGCATGCGCAGCGCGAACTCCTTCAGGAATTCCTGCAGGTCCGCGTACTTCGCTTCCGGCGGGCGCTCGTGGATGCGGTACGGCGCGGGAATGTGGCGCGAGAGCAGGAACTTCGCGGCCTCGACATTCGCCGCGATCATGCATTCCTCGATCAGCTTGTGCGCATCGTTTCGCTGCAGCATGCCGGCCTGGACCACTTCGCCCTTGCTGCCAAGCACGAAGCGCACTTCCGACGATTCGAACTCGATCGCACCGCGCTGCGCACGCGCCTTGGCGAGGACGCGATAAAGCTGGTGAAGGTGCTCGACGTGCGGCAACACGGCGCTACCAATCTGCGTGCGCGCCTCGGCCTTCACGTCATCGGGCACGTCGCCGACCGCGTTCCACACCAGCGTGTAGGTGAGGCGCGCATGCGAATGCATCACCGCCTCGTAGAACTTCGACTGGGTTACTTCACCGTTCCGGTCCACCTGCATGTCGCAGACGAAGCACAGCCGGTCGACCTTCGGATTGAGCGAGCAGATGCCGTTGGACAGCGTCTCCGGCAGCATCGGCACGACGAAACCGGGAAAGTACACCGAGGTCGCGCGCGTCTGCGCTTCATCGTCCAGCGGAGCGCCGGGGCGCACGTAATTCGAGACATCGGCGATGGCGACGACAAGACGGAAGCCATCGCGATTGGGCTCGCAATAGACCGCGTCGTCGAAGTCCTTCGCGTCCTCGCCATCGATGGTGACCAGCGGCGTGCTGCGCAGGTCGACGCGGCCCGCGGCTTCGGCGGCGCTGACGGTGAGCGACACCGCGGACGCTTCGTCGAGCACAGGCTGCGGGAATTCATGCGGCAGGTCGTGCCCGTGGATCGCCGCCTGCACGGCCAGCGATGCGGTCAGGCGCTCGCCCAGCACGGTGAGCACGCGACCGATCGGCGGGCGCCAGGAATCCGGCGGCTGGGTTATTTCCGCGACGACGAGCTGGCCGTGCTTCGCGTCGCCGCGCGCGTCCGGCGGGATCTGCACGTTGCGCTGGATGCGGCGGTCGTCGGGGACGACATAGCTGATGCCGGATTCGACTTCGAAGCGGCCGATCAGGCGGGTGAGTCGCCGCTCCAGCACTTCGACGATCGCGCCTTCGCGGCGGCCACGACGGTCCACGCCAGTGACGCTGGCCAGCACGCGGTCGCCATGCATCGCCTTGCGCATCTCCGCGGGCGGCAGGAACAGGTCGTCGCCACCGGCCTCGGTGCGCAGGAAGCCGAATCCGTCCGGATTGGCGATCACGGTGCCGGCCACCAAATCCAGGCGCTGCGTCGGGGCGAATTCGCCACGCCGGTTCAGCAGCAGCTGGCCCTCGCGCACCATCGCCGCGAGGCGCTTGTTCAGCGCGTCGAAACGGTCCGGCGCGGCAAGGTCGAGCTTTTGTGCGAGTGCATCGGCCGCCAACGGGCCGTCGCCCAGCAGGCGCAGGATCAGTTCCCGGCTGGCGATGGGTTGTTCGTAACGGTTGGCTTCGCGCTCGGCATGGGGATCGTTCAGATCACCGGGCGTAGTCGCTGGGACGCGATACGGGATCCGCTGGGTGGGGGCATGCCCCGGGCCGCGTGAACCCTGCGCGGGCCGCGGACTTCCGCCCCCCCGGGCCGACCGCGGTGCGGGCTCGGGCATCCATCCGGGCAACTTGGCAGACGTCCCCGCCGATTTCGCCGCCTTGCCGGCCCCTTTACCTGCCGGCCCCTTGCCGCTCTGTCCCGCGCCTTTCGCTGTCCGCGACGGGGCGGATTCGCCCGGTCGTCGCGACCCCTTGCTGCCCTTGGAGGTCTTCTTCATCAGGACATGGTCGCATGTCGCGGCGACAAGTCACGTAGAACCGTCGGCCGCCGGGATGCGGGCGGTCTCGACGGTTTGCGGGGCACATGCCCTGAACAAGACGCCTGAAACCAACCTTCCGAACCATGTCCAGGACGCACCTGCCCGAACACCTGCCAACCTTCGAACGCGAACCGAAAATATATTTGACAATCCTGCCGACGCACCGCAACATACGCGGCCTCGCAGGGGGCCTTCCTCACGGAAAGCAACCGCGCGATGCCCAGGTGGCGGAATTGGTAGACGCACTAGTTTCAGGTACTAGCGGGTAAAACCGTGGAGGTTCGAGTCCTCTCCTGGGCACCAACGATTTCATCAGAAAACCCCGCAGCGATGCGGGGTTTTTTGTTTTCGCGCGTGCTAGCTTGCGCGCTGTTCCCACGCGCCGTGATCGATCGAATGCGCCGACCCGCGCCTACGCAATTCGTGCTGGCTGTCGTCGTGTCCGCGACGATGGCGGCAGCGCTTGCGCAGGCACCGGGACGACCACCGCCGCCCCCGCCCGGCCATCCGCCACCGCGTCCGGGCGAGCCATTTTTTCCGCCGCCGCCTCCGCCACCGATGCCGCCCGAGGGCGAAGCAGCGCCGGAATTCCATGCAGCCGAGCCGATGCAATCCTCAGGCGCGACGACAGCAACCCCGCCCGCACCCAACACGCAGGTAGCGACGGACCCCACGCTCGACGACGCCCGCCGCGACCTCGTCCAGGCACGCGGCGGGGATCCCGACGTGCTCGCTGCAGCGCTGCAACACCTCGCTGGCGTACTGGACGAACGTGGGCGCACCGCCGAAGCACTGGTTCCGCTGCAGGAACTGATCACGCTTGCCGATGCCAACGACGACGAGCGCCTGGGCCAGCACGCCGCCACGCAACTGGCGACAGCCAGCGACAAGCTCGGTGACAGTGCCGGCGCCACTTTCTGGCGACAGCGCGCCGATGCCTACCGCGATCGCTTCACCAGCCGCCTGTTGCAGGTCAGGCCGCTGGAGGGCGCATCCACGCAAGCTGCTTCGACCGCGCCCGTCGGCAATAACCCTTCGCCGTCCAACACGGCAACCGTTGCGAGCTCCGCCGGACCGGCGACGGAATCCCTCCCGCGTTGGCCGTGGCTCATCGCGGCGCTGTGCAGCGTGCTGGGGTTCGCGTGGTGGCGTACGCGCCAGCACGCCGCGGAACTGGCGGCCGAAGCCGAGCACCTGCTGCGTACCCAGCAGCGCACGCACACCATCAATACGCGCCTGCAGGCCGAATCCGACCAGCTGCGCCGCCAGGCCGTGCAGGACACATTGACCGGTGCGCTCACGCGCCAAGCCTTCGCTTCCGGGCTGAAGGACCTGCTGCAGCATGCCAGCCACTACGGGCGACCGGTGGCGCTGCTGGTGCTGGATCTGGACCACTTCAAGCAGATCAACGACCAGCACGGCCACCTCGCCGGCGACGGTGCGTTGAAGATGGTCGTGGGCGTCGCCCGCGAGAACCTCACCAGCGGCGACCTGCTGGGCCGCTTCGGCGGCGACGAATTCCTGGTGGCCGCCATCGACCACGACGTGCCGCTGGCGCGCGAACTGGGCGAGTCCATCCGCCGCGCGGTGGCGCAACAGGCCAACGAGCAGAGTACGCTGGCGCAACTGGGCGTGAGCATCGGCATCGCCCACGCCACGCCCGACGCGGGTTACGACCTTGAACACCTGTTCCGTCGCGCCGACGCGGCCCTCTACGCCGCCAAGCGCGCCGGCCGCAACCGTGTCGCCATCGAAAGCGACAACGACGCGACACCTCCCGACCAGCCCGCGCTGCGTCAGCTGACTTCGTCCGAGGACAGCAACGCCGCAGGCACCGCCACTGTCTGACGCATCCAACCGCACAGAGCACGATGAACGAAACCGTACGCCCGGCCTTCCATGGCTTTGAACAGATCCCGCTGCGCGAATACGCCGAACGCGCCTACCTCGACTATTCGATGTACGTGGTCCTCGACCGCGCCCTGCCCTTCCTCGGCGACGGGCTCAAGCCGGTGCAGCGCCGCATCATCTATTCGATGAGCGAACTTGGCCTCAACGCCGCGTCCAAGCCGAAGAAATCGGCACGCACCGTCGGTGACGTGATCGGCAAGTACCACCCGCACGGCGACAGCGCCTGTTACGAGGCGATGGTGTTGATGGCGCAGCCATTCTCCTATCGCTATCCGTTGATCGAAGGCCAGGGCAACTTCGGTTCCAGCGACGATCCGAAATCGTTCGCCGCGATGCGCTACACCGAATCCAAACTGACGCCGATCGCCGAAGTACTGCTGGGCGAACTCGGCCAAGGCACGGTCGATTGGGATCCCAACTTCGACGGCACGCTGGAAGAACCCACGTGGATGCCGGCGCGCCTGCCGCACCTGCTGCTCAACGGCACCACCGGCATTGCCGTGGGCATGGCCACCGACGTGCCGCCGCACAACCTCAACGAAGTCGTCAGCGCCTGCGTGCGCCTGCTCGACGACCCGGACGCGACCACGCGCGACCTGTGCGAGCACATCCTCGGCCCGGACTACCCGACCCCCGCCGAGATCATCACGCCGCGCAGCGAACTGCTATCGATGTACGAGACCGGCCTTGGCAGCGTGCGCACACGCGGCGTGTTCCAGAAGGACGGCAACAACATCGTCATCACCGCGCTGCCGTACCAAGCCTCGCCGAGCAAGGTGATCGAACAGATCGCCGCGCAGATGCGCGCCAAGAAACTGCCGTGGCTGGAAGACATCCGCGACGAATCCGACCACGCCAACCCGACGCGCATCGTGCTGGTGCCGCGCTCGAACCGCGTGGATGCCGAACAGCTGATGGGCCACCTGTTCGCCACCACCGATCTCGAGAAGAGCTACCGCGTCAACCTCAACGTGATCGGCCTCGACGGCCGTCCGCAGGTCAAGGGACTCAAGGCGTTCCTCAGCGAATGGCTGCGCTTCCGCATCGACACGGTGACGCGTCGCCTCAAGCACCGCCTCGACAAAGTCGAGCGCCGCCTGCACCTGTTGGAAGGTTTGCTGATCGCGTTCCTCAACCTGGATGAGGTGATCCGCATCATCCGCACCGAGGACGAGCCCAAGGACGTGCTGATCGCGCGCTTCAAGCTGAGCGACGACCAGGCCGAATACATCCTCGAGACCAAGCTGAAGCAGCTCGCCCGCCTGGAGGAAATGAAAATCCGCGGCGAAGAGGCAGAACTCGAATCTGAACGCGACCGCATCATGGCCACGCTGGACAGCAAAGCCAAGCTAAAGAAGCTGGTGAAGGACGAACTGATCGCCGACGCGAAGAAGTTCGGCGACGCACGCCGTTCGCCGATGGTCGCGCGCGGCGCAGCGCAGGCGTTGTCGGAAACCGAACTGGTCGCCAGTGAGCCCATGACCATAGTCCTGAGCGAAAAGGGCTGGGTCCGCGCCGCCAAGGGCCACGACGTCGATGCGTCTTCGCTCAGCTACCGCGATGGCGATGGACTGCTGTTTGCAGTCAAGGGCCGCAGCACGCAACAGGTCGCCTTCCTGGATTCCACAGGCCGTTCGTATTCGACCGTGGCGCACACGCTGCCGTCGGCGCGCGGCAATGGCGAGCCACTCACCGGACGCTTTGCGCCGGCATCGGGGGCATCGTTCCAGGCGATTGCTTCCGGCGAGAACGACACCAAGTTCGTGCTGGCTTCGACGCATGGCTACGGCTTCGTCACCCGCTTCGAGAACCTCACCGGCCGCAACAAGGCCGGCAAGGCGATGCTTTCGCTGACACCCAATGCGAAGGTGCTGCAGCCTGCGCAGGTGGCGGCGGGCGACAACGATCGTGTCGTCGCGGTGACCAACGTCGGCCACCTGCTCGCGTTCCCGTTGTCGGAATTGCCGGAGCTCGACAAGGGCAAGGGCAACAAGCTGATCGACATCCCGAAGGCGAAGCTCGGCACCGAGCGCGTCGTCGCGGTGGCGGTCGTGGCAGCCGGTTCGACGCTGGTGGTGAAGTCCGGCTCACGCACGATGTCGCTGTCGTTCAAGGACCTCGACGCGTACGTGGGCGCTCGCGCGACGCGCGGCGGCCTGTTGCCGCGTGGCTGGCAGAAGGTCGAGGGACTGTCCGTCGAGTAGCGCCGATTTACGGCAACGATCCGCAGCACGATCCGCAGCAACGCACGCGCGTTGCGTTGCATGCGACAGCGTCGAACGCACCAGGCGTCGGCGCCTAGATTTCAGGTCACGGCGCGGAAGCGCAGCCCGACGCCAGGCTCGGTGGCGATCCAGCGCGGCGATGCCGCATCGTCACCGAGCTTCTGTCGCAGTTTCGCCACCAGGATGCGCAGGTAATGCGTGTCCTGCTGGTGAGTCGGCCCCCAGACTTCGCGCAGAAGCTGCGGCTGGGTGACCACGCGTCCGGCGTGGCGCACCAGCAGTGCAAGCAGTGCATATTCCTTGCGCGACAACGCCAGCCCAACCCCGTCCAGCGCCACTTCGCGGCGAGCCAGGTCGACGCGCAGGCGACCGTCGTCGTACACGGGCGGCACGTCGCCTTCCGGGGTCGCATGGGCGCGCAGCAGCGCACGCACGCGCGCCATCAGCTCCTGTACGCCGAACGGCTTGGTGACGTAGTCGTTGGCGCCCGCATCCAGCGCCGCGACCTTGCCTGACTCGTCGGCCCGCACGGTGAGCACGATTACCGGCACCTGCGACCATCCGCGGATGTCGCCCAGCACCGCATGGCCGTCGCGATCGGGAAGTCCCAGGTCGAGGATCACAAGGTCCGCGCCATCGCTCGCGAGTGCGTCCAGTCCGGCTTGCGCAGTGTCGGCCAATGCGACGCGGTAGCCCTGTGCTCGAAGGGAGATGTCCAGGAAGCGGCGGATCTGGGATTCGTCATCAATGACGAGGATGCGCGCCGCAAGCGATGTGGCATGGGTTGCAGGATCGCGTGCTGCAGGATCACTCATGCGTCACCTCCGGTCGGTGGACGCAGCAGCGGTATGGTGATGCGGATCATAGTGCCCTGATCGCCCTCGCCCGCCAGCGCCTCGACGCTGCCACCGTGCGCGCCGATCATGCCCATGCAGATCGCCAGGCCCAGGCCCGTGCCGTTGCGTCCCCGGTCGCGGCGTTCAACGCTGTAGAACATCTCGAAGATGCGCTTGCGCTCATCCGGCGGAATGCCCGGACCACGGTCGCTGACGTCGATCTGGAGGCATTCGTCCTGCGGTGCGATGCCGGGGATGCGGCGCGCATCGACGACCACCGCCTCACCCGGCGGCGAGAACTTCACCGCGTTCTCGATCACATTGAACAGCGCCTGCTCGACCAGCGCCGGATGCACCCAGATCGGTCCGATCGCGTCATCGACGATTACCTGGAATCGCGCAGCAGGGGCATACCGCTGCAGCCGCGCGATGACCGAGCCCGCCAGTTCGTCGACGCCGATCCAGTCGCGCCGCAAGGTCATCCCACCCTGCCCCAGACGGGTCATGTCGAGCAGGTTCTGGATGTAGCGGTCGAGCCGCTGGCCTTCCTCGCGCACGGTGTCGAGCAGGCTGCGGCGATCAGCCTCGCTCATCGCCGTGCCATAACTGTCCAGCGTCTCGGCGGCGCCAATAATCCCGGCCAGCGGCGTACGCAGGTCGTGCGACACCGATGACAGGAGCGCGCTGCGCAGGCGCTCGGTCTCGCTCGCGACGCGTTCGGATTGCAGGTCGGCCACCAGTCGCGTACGCAGCAATGCCTGCGCGATGTCGTCGGCCATCGTGCGCGCCAGCTGGCGTTGTCCTTCATCGAGCGACTGCGTCGTCGCGGCGAGCTTCATGCCAATCACGCCCAGCTCCTGTCGCGGCGCACGCAACGGCAGGAACCACCAGCCGAATTCCTCGACGGTCTCCGCATGCCGATCATCCGCCACGCGCCGCAGCACGTTCTGCGACGACGGGTCGATGCCGGCTTCACGGCCACCCAGTCGCACCCAGACATCCGCACCGAGCCCCGCGCGGAACACGTCGCTTGCGGCGTCCAGGACATCGCTTTCGCTGGCGGCGACGGTCAACCGCTGGGCCAGCTCCTGCCGCGCAGCCGCATGCCGCCCCGCGACGCGCAACGCCTGCACCTGCATCGCCAACTGCGACGCCATGCGTCCCGCCAGCAGCGCCGCCGCAAGGAACAGTGCCACCGTGGCCACGCCGTGGTGCGCGCTAATGTAGAACGTGTAGCGCGGCTCGATGAAGAAATAGTTGTAGCCGAGGAAGCACAACACCGCCGTCACCACCGCAGGCCCGGTGTGCGTGCGCGAAGCCACGGCCATCACCGCGAGCATGAACACCAGCGACAGGTCGTCCAGGCCGACCCACCGCTCTGCGATGGCGGCGGCGATGACGGCCAGCATCGAACCGAGCAGCGCCAACAGATAGCCCACAGTGCTGCCCGCCGCGCGCATGGACGTTGGGGAAACCGGCTCCGGGCTCGAGTTCGTCGTTGGCATCGCGCCGGCATTGTCGCGCAACCCGCGCAGCCGTGGGTGCGACACGCGGTGAAGATCCCGGGAGGGCGAGGGAATTTACGCGGAATTTACGCGTGCAGCGGCTTCCGTGCCTTCTGCGTTTATGCCTCGCAGGCGAACACTACGCATCGATTTCCACGCGGCCTTGCCATGAACACTGCCACTGCTCCTGCCGGCTCCACTCCCGCCTCCCACGGCACGGCGTCCTTCGGCGCGCTGACACTGGGCGCCATCGGTGTCGTCTTCGGCGACATCGGCACCAGTCCGCTCTACACGATCAAGGAAGCATTCTCGCCGCACTACGGGCTGACGCCGGACCATGCGACCGTGCTGGGCATCCTGTCACTCGTGTTCTGGTCGCTGGTGGTGGTGATCACGGTGAAGTACGTCGCCGTGATCATGCGGGCCGACAACGAGGGCGAAGGCGGGATCATGGCCCTGACCGCACTCGCACAGCGCACGCTGCCGAATGCGTCCCGTTCGGCCTACATCATCGGCATCCTCGGCGTGTTCGGCGCCGCGTTGTTCTTCGGCGATGGTGTACTGACGCCAGCGATCTCCGTGCTGTCGGCGGTCGAAGGCCTGGAGATCGCCACACCCGCGTTGCACAGCTGGATCCTGCCACTGACGATCGGCGTGCTGGTGGTGCTGTTCGCCACGCAGCGCCTCGGCACCGACCTGGTGGGCAAGGCATTCGGCCCGGTGATCGTGCTGTGGTTCCTGGCCCTGGCGGCCATTGGCGCGCACAACATCGCCGGCAACCCGGAGGTGCTGCATGCGCTCAATCCGATGTGGGGACTGCGTTTCTTCCTCGACCACGGCTGGCACGGCATCTTCATCCTCGGCGCGGTAGTGCTTGCTGTCACCGGTGGCGAAGCGCTGTACGCCGACATGGGGCACTTCGGCCGTCGACCGATCCAGTACGCGTGGAATTTCCTGGTGCTGCCTTCGCTGACCATCAACTATCTCGGTCAGGGTGCGCTGCTGCTGTCCGATGCCGCAGCGGTGAGCAATCCGTTCTATCTGGGCCTGCCCACGTGGGCGCTGTACCCGATGGTCGGCCTGGCCACCGCGGCGACGGTGATCGCCTCGCAGGCGGTGATCAGCGGCGCGTATTCGGCCACGCGCCAGGCCATCCAGCTGGGCTACCTGCCGCGCATGGCGATCCGCCATACCTCGCGCCTCACCATCGGCCAGATCTACATTCCCGCGATCAACTGGATCCTGATGGCCGGCACGATAGCGACGGTGATCGGCTTCGGCAGTTCAACCGCGTTGGCGACGGCCTATGGTGTCTCCGTCACCGGCACCATGCTGATCACCAGCGTGATCCTGATCGTGGCGATGCGCGCGAGCTCGAAGGTCCCGCCCATGCTGTTCTGGCCGCTGGCGACGCTGTTCGTGCTGGTCGATGTCGCCTTCCTGTTCGCCAACCTGGTCAAGTTCATGGACGGCGCGTGGTTCCCGATCCTGCTCGGCGTGGTGGTGTTCACCGTGTTGCGGACCTGGGGACGCGGTCGGCAGCTGCTGCGAGCGGAGATCCTCAAGGATGGCATTCGCCTCGACACGTTCCTGCCCGGCCTGATGCTCGCACCGCCGGTACGCGTCCCGGGCACCGCGGTATTCCTGACCGCGCAGACCGGCATCGCACCGAAGGCGTTGCTGCACAACCTCAAGCACAACAAGGTGCTGCATGAACGCAACGTGCTGCTGACCGTGGAGACGAGGGCGGTTCCGTTCGTCGCAGCGGCCGATCGCCTGCGCATCGAAACCATCGGCAACGACTTCCATCGCGCGACGATCCGCTATGGCTTCATGGAAAGCCCCGACGTGCCGCTGGCGCTGATGCGCTGCGGCGACGACAGCGGTCTGTGCTTCGATCCGATGGAGACGACCTACTTCGCCAGCCGCGAGAGCATCGTGGCCACCCGCAAGCGTGGCATGCCGCTCTGGCGCGACCACCTGTTCGGTTTCATGCACCGCAATGCCGCGCCGGCAACGGATTTCTTCCGCATTCCCACTACGCGACTGGTGGAGCTGGGAGCGCCGGTGGAGATCTGATTGTGCGATATGTCCCACACTAACCCTCCCCCGCGCTTGCGGGGGAGAGAGCCCAGTTGCAGGGCCGGCACTGGCAACTCTTCCCCGTTGGCGGGGGAAAGGCTGGGGTGCAGGAACCGGGTGCCGTCACCCCAGTGCCGCCTCATGCACGCCCGTCACCGCCCGACCCGACGGATCGGCCGCGTTCGCGAACGCCGCATCCCACGCGATCGCTGCCGGCGAAGAACACGCGATCGACTTCCCGCCCGGCACCGACTGCGCGCACGCCACTCCCGGATAGAACTGCTCGAAGATGTGCCGATACAGGTACGCCTCCTTCGTCTGCGGCGGGTTGACCGGAAAACGGCTCGCCGAAGCGGCGAAGACGCGATCGCTGATCTGCGCCTGCGCATGCGCCTTCAAGCCGTCGATCCAGCCGTAGCCGACGCCGTCGCTGAACTGCTCCTTCTGCCGCCACAGGATTGAATCGGGCAGGTAGCCCTCGAACGCCTCGCGCAGGATCGCCTTCTCGATGGGCTTCACACCACCGGGTGCGGGCCGCGCCATCTTGAACGTCGCATCCATGCGCATCGCCACGTCGAGGAATTCGACATCCAGGAACGGCACGCGCGGTTCCACGCCCCAGGCCATCATCGACTTGTTGGCACGCAGGCAATCGTAGTTGTGGAGCGCGTCGAGCTTGCGGATCGTCTCATCATGGAATTCACGCGCATCGGGCGCCTTGTGGAAATAGAGGTAGCCGCCGAACACCTCGTCACTGCCTTCGCCCGAGAGCACCATCTTCACGCCCATCGCCTTGATCCGCCGCGCCAGCAGGAACATCGGGGTGGATGCGCGGATCGTTGTGACGTCATACGTCTCGATGTGGCGGATCACTTCCGGTAACGCGTCCAGGCCTTCCTCGAAGGTGTAGGTGAAGCCGTGGTGCACCGTGCCCAGCGCTTCGGCAGCGACCTTCGCGGCGGCGAGGTCCGGCGATCCGTCCAGCCCGATCGCGAAGGAATGCAGGCGCGGCCACCACGCTTCCGACGTGTCGTCCTCCTCCACGCGACGGCGCGCGTAACGCGCGGCGACCGCGGCCACCAGCGAGGAATCCAGCCCGCCCGACAACAGCACGCCGTAGGGCACGTCGGTCATCAGCTGGCGATGCACGGCGCGCTCGAGGGCTTCGCGCAGCTCCTGCTTCGCCACTTCCACGCCCTGCGTCGCCGCATAGTCGCGCCAGGGCTTGACGTAGTAGCGAACCAATTCCCCGCGCGCGCTGTCGAAATAGTGGCCAGGCGGAAACTGCGCGACATCCGCGCAGACATCGGCCAGCGCCTTCATCTCCGAGGCCACGCACAGGCGGCCATCGCGGTCGTGCCCCCAATACAGCGGACACACGCCGAGGGGATCGCGGGCGATCAGGTAGCGTTGCTTCGCGCGATCCCATAGCGCGAACGCAAAGATGCCGTTGAGCGCGTTGAGCCACGTGGCGATGTCGCCGTCGTCGCGATGCAGCGCGTTGATCACCTCGCAGTCGGAACCGGTCTGGAAGGCGTAGGGCTGCGCGAGCCGTTTCTCCAGCTCGCGGTGGTTGTAGATCTCGCCGTTGACCGCCAGCACCAGTTCGCCGTCGCCCGAGCGCAGCGGCTGCGAGCCACCAGCGGGATCGACGATGGCCAGGCGCTCGTGGACGAGGATGGCGCCGTCGTCCAGGTACACGCCGCTCCAGTCCGGGCCGCGATGGCGTTGGCGTTGCGAAAGCTCGAGCGCGCGACGGCGCAGGGCGTGGATGTCGTCGCCGGCCTGCAGGCCGAAGATGCCGAGGATGGAACACATGGGAGGTCTCCTGGTGGTGGTCTGGAACTTTTTCGTGGACGAAAACGACGAAGCCCGCGCTGTTGGCGCGGGCTTCGTGAGCGATTGAGCGGTAAGTAACGCGCGCTAATCGCCGGCCCGCGGAAGGCTGGCGTTATTGCGGTTGTTATTGACGTGCTGGATGAGGCCCGCGCCGGCCACGGGCAGGCGGCCGCGGAGCGCGGCGCAGGTCTGCTGGAAGGTGGCGAAGACGGAGGCCATCAGTCGATCCTGCTGCACGCCGGGGTGGTTTGGCAAGTCACCCGATGGAATGAGGCGTACTTCCCACCAAGCGAGCGAAAACACTGGCCACGCCGGCCGGGACAAGGTCTAAGCTGGGATCAGCGGCCACCCACGGGGAGCGGTGGCCTGGGGGAGACGGACATGGCGACGAGGACTTCCAGGGGGCGGCTGGGCAGGTGGTTGAGACGCGGCGTGCTGGCGGTGCTGGCCCTGCTGCTGTTGCTGGCATTGACGGCGTGGTGGCTGATGCACGGCAGCCTCGCCCGGCTCGATGGCGAATTGGCGCTGGATGGACTCCGCGCGCCCGTCACCATCCAGCGCGACAAGCTGGGCGTGGTCACCATCCAGGCCGAAAACGAGATCGATGCGATGCGCGCGCTCGGCTACGTGCACGCGCAGGAACGCTACTTCGAAATGGACCTGTTGCGGCGCTCCGGCGCAGGCGAGTTGTCCGAACTGTTCGGACCGATCGCCGTCGACCTGGACAAGCTGCATCGCGTCCACCGCTTCCGCGCCCGCGTCGACGCCGACCTGAAGAAGATCGTCGGCGATCGTGGCGCACAGATGCAGGCCTACGTGGACGGCGTGAACGCGGGGCTGTTCGCGCTCAAGGTGCGGCCGTGGCCCTATCTCCTGCTGCGCACCGAACCACAGCCGTGGAAGATCAGCGACTCGGCGCTGGTGGCCTACGCGATGTATTTCGACCTGCAGGACGACCGCAACGCGCGCGAACTGGCGTTGTGGCGCATGCAGTCGCACCTGCCCGCGCCGCTGATGCAGCTGCTACGCCATGGCGGCACGCGCTGGGATGCCCCGTTGACCGGTGGTCCGATCGGCGACGCCGTCCTGCCCGGCGCCGATGTGGTCGACCTGCGCAACCTGCCGCATCCGAAAACCCTCGGCGATGCCGCGCCAACGCCGCGCGTGATCGGCAGCAATAACTTCGCCGTGTCTGGTGAAGTCACGCGCGATGGCCGCGCGATAGTCGCCGACGACATGCACCTGGGCCTGCGCGCGCCGAACATCTGGTTCCGCGCGCAGTTGCGCTACGCCGATCCCGGCGCGCCGGGTGGTCGCGTGGACATGGGCGGCTTCACCCTGCCCGGCCTGCCCTTCGTGGTGGTTGGTAGCACCGGCCACGTCGCGTGGGCGTACACCAACAGCTACATCGATACCGCCGACTGGGCGCTGCAGCGCGTGTGCGATGCGAAGGCACCCGCGAGTGCCACGGCGGCCGGTTGCGAAAAAGTCAGCCACCACACCGAGTTGATCGCGGTGGCCGGCGCGCCGGCGGAAACCTTCGACATCGAAGAGACACGCTGGGGCCCGATCCTGTCGCACGAACCCGATGGCCGCGTGCTGGCACTGCGCTGGGTCGCGCACCTGCCGGGCTCGCTCAACTTCAACCTCGGCGCGATCACCCACGCCACGACGGTCGCCGAAGCCGTGGACGTCGCGCGCAACGTCGCCATCCCCACGCAGAACATGCTGATCGCCGACAGCCACGGCGCGATCGGCTGGCGCTGGCTGGGTCCGATCGCGATGCGCGGCGCAGGTTGCGATGGTTCCGTGCCGGTTAGCGTGGATGCCGCTCCTTCAGCCGAAGTACCGGGCTGCAAGCCGTGGGCGGTGAGTTCGTCGGCGGCACCATTGCTCATGCCGACGCGAGGACGTTTGTGGACCGGCAACAACCGCGTCGTAAGCGGCGACACGCTGCGACTGGCCGGCGACGGCGGCTCCACGCTGGGCGCACGCGCCGCGCAGATCCGCGACGATCTCTTCGCGAAGCAGCAACTGGGCGAACGCGACCTGCTGACGATCCAGCTCGACGACCGCGCGCTGTTCCTGGCACCGTGGTGGCAGTTGCTGCGCGACACGGCGACGCGGGCGAAATTGCCAGCGCTCACCGCGCTGTCCGGTGCCGCCGCGAAATGGGAAGGTCGCGCGAGCACGGAGTCGGTCAGCTATCGACTGGTGCGCCTGTGGCGCACGGCCGTACAGGCGCGCGTGCTGGATGGACTCACCGGCCCGGCGCAGGTGGCGATGGGCAAGGACTTCGTGATGCCCGGGTTGCAGCAACAGGAAGGCTTCGTCTGGCCGATGGTCACGCAGCGACCCATCAACCTGCTGTCGCCGCGTTTCAAGGACTGGGACGCACTGTTCGAAGACGCGGCGAAGCAGGTTCAAGCCGACCTGCAGGCGAAAGGACCGCTGGCGCAGCGCACCTGGGGCGAACAGAACACCGCGCACATATGCCATCCGCTGGCCGCCGCGTTGCCGGGCTTCGCGCGCGGCGCGCTGTGCATGCCGTTCGAACAGTTACCCGGCGACGTGGCGATGCCGCGCGTGCAACAACCGGACTTCGGTGCTTCCGAACGCATGGTGGTGTCGCCCGGTCATGAAGCCGAGGGCTACATCCACATGCCCGGCGGCCAGAGCGGCAACCCACTGTCGCCGTTCTGGGGCGCGGGCCACGATGACTGGGTGCATGGCAGGCCGACGCCGTTCCTGCCGGGTGAGGCGACACACACGCTGCGGATGCGACCCGCCCACGGCGAAAATTAGGGGCGACACGGATGAATGCCGCGCGGGCGGCCGACGATGGCGAACGACCGTAGCGTGGCTGCGATGCCGTCCAGCAGATGGCATCGCCGACCTCATAGCTGCTGCATGGGAGTGGTGACTAGAGCGGGTCTTGATCCGCCGCCCCCGATTCCGATCAACGCAACCGAAGCGAACGAGAGATTGGCCGAGCAACGAAACGGCGGGTCGAGACCCGCCCTACGCCAACAATCGTTCGATCAGTTGCAGGTACAAGTCGGGCAACGCCTCCAGGTCTGCGACCGAGACATGCTCGTTGACCTTGTGGATGCTCGCATTGACCGGGCCGATCTCGATGCACTGCGCACCCAGCGGCGCGATGAATCGTGCGTCGGAGGTGCCACCGCCGGTACTCTCTTCCGGTGCGGCACCGGCGAACCTGGCCAGCACTTCACGTGCGGCCGCACGCAGCGGACCTTCGGGTGTGTGGAAGGGTTCGCCGCCGCGATGCCAGTGCACGGCGTATTCGAGCCCATGCTGCTTGAGCACGGCCTCGCACTGCTCTTCCAGTTGCGCCGCGCGCCAGTTCGGGTTGTAGCGCAGGTTGAACAGCACTTTCAGTTCACCGGGGATGACGTTGTTCGCACCGGTGCCGGCATTGATGTTGCTGATCTGGAAACTGGTCGGCGGGAAAGTTTCGTAACCGTGGTCCCAGCGACGCGCGGCAAGTTCGGCCAGCGCGGGCATCGCCTGGTGGATGGGGTTGCGGGCTTTTTCCGGATACGCGACGTGACCCTGGATACCGCGCACGGCCAGCGTCGCCGACAGCGTGCCGCGTCGTCCCACGCGCAGCAGGTCGCCGAGCTTCGCCGTCGAGGAAGGCTCGCCGGTGACGCACCAATCGATGCGCTCGCCGCGCTCGCGGAACAGGTCGGCCACGCGGCGCACGCCGTCGATGGCATCGCCTTCCTCGTCTGAGGTCAGCAACAATGCAACGCGGCCGCGATGCTTGGGATGCGCGGCGACAAAGCGCTCCAGCGCGATGACGAACGCCGCAACGCTGCCCTTCATGTCCGCAGCGCCGCGCCCGTACAGCACGCCATCGCGGACTTCAGGCACGAAGGGATCGCTGTCCCACGCATCGCGCGAGCCTGGCGGTACCACGTCGGTGTGGCCCAGCAGCACCAGCGTGGGCTCGCCCTGGCCGTGCGTCGCCCAGAGATTGTCCACCTCGCCGAAGCGCAGGTGCTCGCACCAGAACCCGGCGTGCTTCAGCCGCTGTGCGATGAGCTGCTGGCAACCCGCGTCGTCGGTGGTGATCGACGGTCGCAGGATCAGTTCCTTGGTGAGGTTGAGGACTTCGCTCATCGCCGTTTCGTTCACTTTCCGACCCCGAACCGCAGCTTGAAGGCGTTGTCGCTGAAGCCCTGCGTGACAGCGCCATCGTCGGTCACGACCACGGGGCGGCGGATCAGCTGCGGATACTCCTTCAGCAGCAACTTCCACTCGGCGTCAGAACCGGGAGCCTTGCGGTTTTCCGGCAACGTGCGCCAGGTGGTCGAGGACTTGTTGATCATCGCGTCCCAGCCGCCGAGCGCATCGCGCCATTCGAGCTGCGTCTCCGGCGCCTGCCGGTTATCGCGATAGTCGACAAAGACATGCGCGACACCGAAGCGGTCGAGCCACTTGCGTGCCTTCTTGCAGGTGTCGCAGTTGTTGAGGCCGTAAAGCGTGGTCACGAAAAACCTCAGGCGTGGTTGCGAGCCCGGTCGACGCGCTGGATCAGCGCCTCGGCAACGGGATTGCGGGCAAACGGATTGAGCTGGAACGTCGACTTCGGGATGAACACGATCTCGTCGCCGAGTTTGTCCGGAGTGCGCAGGCGCAGGGTGATGCGTCGTGGATTGGTGAACTGGCTCATCGCCACGTTCATCACGTTGGCGAGCTGCACGCGCTCCTCCACCCCGCCCTTGCGCACGATCAGGAAGGCGCCACCATCACGAACTTCATCCGCAAGATTCCAGAACAGCATGCGGAACAACACCAGTCCAATCGCGAGCATCGCGATCGGCTGGATGATGAACACTGGATTCTGCCGCCAGGCGCCAGTCGTGAATCCAATCACCAGGAACAACCCGATGAAGCCTATCCACAGCATCGGAAACAGCCGCTTGATGAAGAATGTCTGCCCGGAGGAAATCTGTTCCATGGTTTCGCCCCGACGCCTTACTCGGCCAATCCGCGCAGCAGGTCGTTGATCGACGTCTTCGATCGCGTTTTCGCGTCGACTTGCTTGACGATCACCGCGCAGTACAGCGAGTGCGAGCCATCCTTCGCCGGCAACTGCCCGGACACCACCACGCTGTAAGGCGGTACAGAACCGTAGCTGATCTCGCCGGTCATGCGGTTGAAGACGCGCGTGCTCTGGCCCAGGAACACCCCCATGCCGATCACGCTGTGGTGGCCGACGACGAAGCCTTCCACGACTTCCGATCGCGCACCGATGAAGCAATGGTCCTCGATGATCGTCGGCGATGCCTGCAACGGCTCCAGCACGCCGCCAATGCCGGCGCCACCGCTGAGGTGGCAATGCTTGCCGACCTGCGCGCAGGAACCCACCGTCGCCCAGGTGTCGACCATCGTGCCTTCACCGACGTGCGCGCCGATGTTGACGAAGCTCGGCATCAGCACGACGTCCTTGCCGATGTGCGCGCCACGACGCGCGATGGCGCCCGGCACCACGCGCGCGCCGAGCTTGCGGAAGTCGTTCTCGCCGTAGCCCTCGAACCGGGCCGGGACCTTGTCCCAGAACGGCGCTGGCTGCGCATCCACCAGCTGCATCTCGTTGACGCGGAAATACAGCAGCACCGCCTTCTTCAGCCATTCGTTGACGGTCCAGCCGCCCTTCCCGTCGGGTTCGGCGACTCGGAACTCGCCCTTTTCCAGGCCTTCGATCACGCGCTCCACCGTCGGGCGCGTGGAACCGTCGATTTCGTCGATGCTCAGCATCGTGCGACGCTCGAACGCGCTGTCGATCATGAACTTCAGCTCTTCGATACCCGGCCCATTCGCGGCCTTCTTCGCCGAGGACTTCCTCGCGGCGACCTTCTTCGTCGCAGCCTTCTTCTTTGCGGTCATTGCCTGTCTCCGTCGATGCAGGCGAGCAGCGCGTCGCGCAGTGCCTGCTGTTGCGTTTCGTCCAGCGGCTGGTCGCGCCGGTCGGTGATCTGGAACACGTCCTCGGCGCGTTCGCCGAAGGTCGCGATGCGCGCGTCGTGGACGCGCAGATGCTGGTCACGCAGGACCTGGGCCACGTCAGCGAGCAGCCCGGGGCGGTCGTTGCACACCAGGCTGAGCATGGTGCGACCAGCGGCGCCACCGGTGATGCGATCGAAACCGATCTGCGAGGCGATGCGGAAGTGCCGCAGGTGCCGCGGTTGCGTGCGTCGTGCGGGGCGGATGCTTTCCAATGCCCCCGCCAATGCCTGGGTCAGTCGGCTCTCAACGTCCTCGGTCGTTGGCGCGTGGCGCGGATCGGCGGGCACGACTTCAAAACTGTCGAACACCATGTCGTGCGGACCATCGAGGATGCGCGCCTGCTGGATCGCCAGCCCGAGTCGATCAAGCGTCGCCACGATCGCGGCGAACAGACCGTCGCGATCAGGCGAATGCACGAAGACTTCCAGCGCACCCTCGAAACCCGTCAACGGTCGCGCGCGCACGCAGCCGCCAGCGTCGGCATCGCGCAACGACGTCGCCTGCCAGGCGATCTGGTCCGGGCGGCTGCGCTCGAAACCGATGCGTGGCATGCGCGCGAACAGCGCTTCGATCTCGTCTTCGTGGACGCCGAACGCGGCAAGCATCGCGCTCGCGGCGTCGCGGGTTTCGGCAATGCGCTCCTCCGCTGCCACCGGGTTTTCCAGGCCGCGTCGCAGTGCCAGGCGCGTGGCGGTGTACAGGTCCGCCATCAGGCGGTCCTTCCACGTGTTCCACAGCTTGGGCGACGTCCCCGCGATGTCGGCGCAGGTAAGCAGGTAAAGATGATCCATGCGCTCGCGGTCGGCCACGAGCGTCGCGAATCGATGGATCACGTCGGGATCGGCGATGTCCTGCTTTTGCGCCGTCACCGACATCAGCAGGTGCTGTCGGACCAGCCACTCCACCAATGCCGTGTCGCCTTCGGACAACTCGTGCGCGATACAGAATTCGCGCGCATCCACGGCGCCGAGCACGGAGTGATCGCCGCCGCGGCCTTTGGCGATGTCATGGAACAGCCCCGCGAGCAGCAGCACTTCCGGCTTGCGCAGGCGCGGCCACACCTGGTGCGCGAGTGCGAAGCGCTCGTCGGGCTCGCCCGATGCGAACGACGCGATGTTCTTCAGCACCGCCAGCGTGTGCTGGTCGACCGTGAACACGTGGAACAGGTCGAACTGCATGCGTCCGGACACGTTGGCGAACGCAGGAATCCAGCGTCCCAGTACGCCCAGTCGCGCCATGCGCTTGAGCGTCTCCACCGCCTGCGGCCCACGCAGCAGGCGCATGAAGCGCTGGCGCAGTTCGGCGTCGGCCTGGTGGTAGGCCGGGATGCGCGACAGTGCTTCGGCCAACGCGCGCGCGGTGCGCGAATGCAGGCCGCGTGCGTCCTCGCGCGAGGCCCACACGGCGAACAACGCGAAAAGATCCGCGGTGTCGCGCGGCCACGATGCACCGGGTTGTGCCAATGCGGACGCGGCGATGTAGCCACGGCGCAGCTCGAAGTCGGCATCGATGGGCTGCGGCGTCGTATCGCCTTCGAGCTGCTCCTCGAAGCGTTGCAACAGACGATCACCGATGCGCAGCACCAGCGCGGCGCTGCGGTAGAAGCCCTGCATCATCTGCTCGACGGCCAGGTTGTCGGCGTTGTCGACGTGGCCCAGTCGCGCAGCGAGCAGCTTCTGGTAGTCGAAGCGCAGGCGTTCCTCGCGCTTGCCTGCCACCAGGTGCAGGCCGAAGCGCAGGCGCGAGAGCGCGCGGCGTTCGCGCTCGAGCGTGGCGAATTCGTCGACGCCGAGCTGGCCGATGGCCATCATCGACTCCGGGTCCCAGGTGCCCAGCAGGCGCAGCGCCAGCCAGCGCAATGTCTGCAGGTCGCGCAGGCTGCCGGGGCCTTCCTTGAGGTTGGGTTCCAGGTTGTCCGCGGTATCGCCAAAACGGGCGTGGCGTGCGCGCTGTTCATCGCACTTGGCGGCGTAGTATTCGCGCGGCGGCCAGATGCGGTGCGGCGAGATCGCTTCCGCCAGTTGCGAAGCCGTATCCAGGTCCGCCAGCAGCGGACGCGCTTCGAGGATCGCGGTGAGGACGGTCACGTCCTGCGCCGCGGCCTGCGTGCATTCGTCGATGGAACGCACGGCGTGGCCGACGGGAAGCCCGGCGTCCCACAGCATCGCGAAGAAGCGCGCCAGCGCATCGGTGTGCAGCGATTGCGCGGTGGCTTCGGCCTGTACGAGCAGGTCGATGTCGGACTGCGGGAACAGCTCGCCGCGACCGTATCCACCGACGGCGAACAGCGAGAGTTCGGCATCCTGCGGGACACAGTGCGACCATGCTTCACGGACGATGGCATCGATCGCCTGCGTACGCGCGGCGAGCAGGCGATCGATGTCACCGTTGGCGTCGAAGCGCGCGGCGAGTGCGGCATCGGTTTCGGCGATGGCCTGGCGCGTGGTCGCGGCCCACTGCGCATCGGTCCGGGACACGATCGCGGACGCATCGAGCGAAGACGCGCTCATCGGGGGCATGGAACCGGCTTCGCTCATGGCGTTCGGTTTTCTTTTCGCCAGGCTGGGACAGCGGATCGTGCCTGCCAGGACGCGGCCGGACCGGCAGCAACGTCAGCCGGAACGACGCCGCTGCCCGTCACAGGTCGTTGTCGTCGCCGGGCAGGCGGGTCAGGATTTCCACGCCGGTGTTGGTGACGGCGACGGTGTGCTCCCACTGCGCGGACAACTTGCGGTCCTTGGTAACCACGGTCCAGCCGTCAGGGAGCAGCTTGGTGTGGCGCTGGCCTTCGTTGATCATCGGCTCGATGGTGAAGGTCATGCCGGCCTTGAGTACCAGGCCCTCGCCGGCGCGGCCGTAATGCAGCACCTGCGGGTCCTCGTGGTAGATCCGGCCGATGCCGTGGCCGCAGTACTCGCGCACCACGCTGAAACGCTCGCCCTCGGCGTATTGCTGGATCGCATTGCCGATGTCGCCCAGCGTCGCGCCCGGCTTGACGGTGCGGATGCCGCGGAACATCGCCTCGCGGGTCACGTCCACCAGGCGCTTGGCCATCACCGACGGCGTGCCGACGACGTACATGCGGCTGGTGTCGCCGTGCCAGCCATCCTTGATGACGGTGACGTCGATATTGACGATGTCGCCATCCTTGAGGACCTTGGATTCGGCCGGGATGCCGTGGCAGATGACGTTGTTGACCGAGGTGCAGATGGTTGCCGGGAACCCCTTGTAGCCGACGTTGGCCGGGATCGCGTTCTGGACCTTGACGATATGGTCGTGGCAGATGCGGTCGAGCTCGGCCGTGGTCACGCCGGGCTTCACGTGGGGAGCGACGACCTGCAGCACCTCGGCGGCCAGGCGGCCGGCGACGCGCATCTTCTCGATCTCGTCCGGGGTCTTGATGGTGATGGGCATCGGCGAATTATCGCCCATCCGGGGCGAAGACAGGCCCGCCACCGGCAGAACGATGCGGCATGAACCCGCCGCGAGCCCCGATCCGGAGGGTTCCGGCCCGCTGGTGACCCGTCAGTGGCCCATGGTTGCCCGGATCCGCCCATCCCGGCATAATTCCGGGGCTCTGCGGCTAGGCCGTAGTGCCGCCCACACCGAGCGACATCGGTGAATCCACACCCGCTGCCACAGCCCGTGCCGGGGTGCTTCCAAGGTCCAACCACCTGGAAGTTCGGCCACGGAAGCAGCGGGGAGGCCCAACCCCGGAACCGTCGCCACGCTCCAACCGGAGCGACTGGCGAGCCGCACTACTTACGCGGCCGGTTCCCCATCAGGAGTAGTGCAATGCCCCAGATCACCATGCGCCAGATGCTGGAAGCCGGCGTCCATTTCGGCCACCAGACCCGTTACTGGAACCCCAAGATGGGTCCGTACATCTTCGGTGCCCGCGGCAAGATCCACATCATCAACCTCGAGAAGACCGTTCCGCTGTTCAACGACGCGATGAACTTCATCTCGGGCGTTGCCCAGAAGCGCGGCGTCATCCTGTTCCTTGGCACCAAGCGCTCCGCGCGCGAAGCGATCAAGGAAGAAGCCGAGCGTTGCGGCATGCCGTTCATGACCCAGCGCTGGCTGGGTGGCACGCTGACCAACTTCGCCACGGTGAAGAAGTCGGTCGCCCGCCTGAAGGAACTCGATGCCGCTGAAACCGACGGCACCTTCCAGAAGCTGGTCAAGCACGAAGTGCTGACCCTGCGCCGCGAACGCGACAAGCTGGAAGCCTCGCTGGGCGGCATCAAGGAAATGAACCGCCTGCCCGACGCGCTGTTCGTGATCGACGTCGGCCACGAAGACATCGCCATCAAGGAAGCCAAGAAGCTTGGCATCCCGGTGATCGCGGTCGTCGACACCAACTACGATCCGGAACTGGTCGATTACGCGATCCCGGGCAACGACGACGCCATCCGCGCCGTGCAGCTGTACGCCCGCGCCGCCGCCGACTCCGTGCTGGAAGGCAAGGCTGCTTCCCCGCAGGCCCAGATGGTCCGCGAAGAAGAGTTCGTCGAAGGCGCTGCCGAGGGCGACAAGGCTCCGCGCGGCCGCGCGCCGGCGAAGAAGGCCCCGGCCAAGGGCGCCGAAGCCGCCGAGTAAGACCCTCGTCACGTGGCCGCGCCATGCTGCGCGGCTGCGTTGTCGATTTCGCAGGCGGGCCTTGGCCCGCCGCGCCGATCCGGCGGGCCCATGCCTATCAAGAGCCCGCCCACCATTCTTTTGAGGTAACCCCCATGGCAGAAATCACCGCTTCCCTGGTCAAGGAACTGCGCGAGCGCACCGGCGCCGGCATGATGGAGTGCAAGAAGGCGCTCACCGAGAACAACGGCGACATCGACGCTTCGGCCGAATGGCTGCGCAAGTCGGGCCTCGCCAAGGCCGACAAGAAGGCCAGCCGCGTCGCCGCCGAAGGCCGCATCGCCGTCGCCCAGAACGGCGGCAAGGCCGTGTTGGTCGAGATCAACTCCGAAACCGACTTCGTCGCCAAGGACGAGAACTTCCTCGCCTTCGCCAATGCCGTCGCCCAGGCCGCACTGGCTTCCGGTGTCGCTGACGTCGAGGCGCTGAAGAGCGTCAAGCTGGGCTCGGGCGAAACCATCGAGGAAACCCGCGCTGCCGCCATCTCCAAGCTCGGCGAGAACATCCAGATCCGCCGCATGGTCGTCGTCGACACCGCCAACAACGTCGCTGCCTACGTGCACGGCGGCAAGATCGGCGTGCTGGTCGAGGTCAAGGGCGGCGATGCCGACCTGGCCCGCGGCATCGCGATGCACGTCGCTGCGATGAACCCGCCGTACAACAAGGCTGCCGACGTCCCGGCCGACTTCGTCGCGAAGGAAAAGGAAATCGAGCTGGCCAAGATGTCCGAGAAGGACAAGGCCAAGCCGGCCGAAATCCTCGAGAAGATCATCAGCGGCAAGATCGCCAAGATCGTCAACGAGGTCACCCTGTACGGCCAGCCGTACGTGCTGAACTCCGACCAGACCGTCGAACAGGCCGTCAAGGCCGCTGGCGCCGATGTGGTCGGCTTCCAGCGCCTGGTCGTCGGCGAAGGCATCGAGAAGGTCGTCGAGGACTACGCCGCCGAAGTGCAGAAGGCGATGCAGGTCTGATCGGCTGATCTGATCGACCGATCTGATCGAATGATCCTGATCGACTGATCCTGATCGAACGATTCCGGCGCAATCTGGCCGGACCACGAAAGAGCCGCGGGGAACCGCGGCTTTTTTGTTGAATGAAGCACCGCGGAACGGTTACCGTCCCGTGCCCCTCACGGGGATTGCAGCGGCGGCGACAGGAGGTCGGCCGATGCTGCGACAACCGGGCCAGCATCCTGGCTCACTCCGACCTCCGTTTCCGACCAGAGTCGCCTTGCGCGGCTCGGGTTCATTTCCTGACAGGAGACACGGATGTCCTCGCCCATGAACGTAGGTTTCGCGCTGTATCCCGGCTGCACGTTGCTGGACTTCGCTGGCGCCACGCAGATCTTCGCCTACACGGATGTATTCAAGCCGGTGTGGATCGCCGCCAATCGCGATCCCATCGCGACCACCGAAGGCGTGACGGTGAATCCGAACGCAACCTTCAACGACCATCCGCCGCTGTCGATCGTGTTCGTGCCCGGTGGCGGCGACACGGGCGTGGGTGCGGCGATGCTCGATCCCCTCTTCCAGGCATGGCTGAAGCGCGAGGCAGGCACGGCCGAATGGGTCGGATCGGTCTGCACTGGCGCGCTGATACTCGCCGCCGCGGGCGCATTCGACGGTTGCGCCGCGACGACTTACTGGAGCGCGCGGTCGGTGCTGGCCATGTTCCCGGAGATCACCGTGGTGCCGGGCTACCCGCGCTGGCACGTGGACGAAGCGCGTCGCCGCTTCAGTGGCGGCGGCATTTCTTCCTCACTCGATCTCGCACTGCGCCTGATCGAGGTGATCGGCAACGTCGAACAGGCCCGACTCAGCCAGCTGCGCAACCAGTACGCGCCGCAGCCACCGCTCCACTCGGGCGACCCCACCGAAGCGTCGCCCGAGCTGGTGATCGAAGTCACCCAGTCGCAGGCTTCGTTCACCGCTGGCCTGACCGCTGCGACGAAGAAAGTCCTGGGACTGGCCTGAGCACGACGCGCGCTTCTTGTTCGCGACGTCAACACACGCAACCGCCAACCCAGGACACCGGAAGGGCCTCCCCGCCCTTCCGGCCCAGCTTTTTCCAGCTTTTTCAGCATTCCCCAATCAGGTCAGGGCGCCCAGCAACCCGCCGCCACCGCTGCCACCAGACTGGAAATAGACCTCCTCGTACGGCTGCACGACCACCCAGCCGGTGCCTGCGAATTTCAGCTGCACGCTCTCGCCGGAGCCGCGACCGAACAGCGTGCCCAGCGAGATATCGGTGACGATGTCGGGGCTCAGGTTGCCCGACCACGCCACGGTCGCGTTGGGATCGGTGAACACCGGCTGGTCCGGCGTCACCGCCAGCGTCAGCGGTTCGTAGTGCGACGTGATCGCGACCACGCCATTGCCCTGCAGGCGCATGTTGAACAGGCCGCCGGACATCATCCCCGACACCTTGCGCATCATCTTGATGTCGGCCTGGATGCCGTCCTCGTAGGCGAGCACGTCGTTGCCGTTGACGAAGATCGCCTCGCCGCCCAGGCGCAGCAGCGTGACTTTCTTGCCGGCATCGGCGACGTAGACGCGCCCGTTGCCTTCCATCTTCATCATCTGCGTACCTTCGCCGCTCACCGCCTTCTTGAACAGGTTGCCGAGGCCCTGTTCCAGCATCCCCTGGCGGGTGAACTTCACGCCGCCACGGTAGGCGACCATCGAGCCGGCCTTCGCCCACACCCGGCCGCTCAGCTTGACCTCCAACAGGTGCGAGCTTTCCAGCTCGAACACGTCCTGGCTGAGATCCTTCTGCTTCGACTCCTCGACAAACTCGCTCAGGTTCCTGATCGCCACTGCTTTCTCCCTGCTGGTTGGAATGGATCGGGTCAACGATTGGCCATGGATCATAGGGGTTGCACCTGACGCAGCGAAGGCGGGTCGACTGCGCCGCGGCCAGCCGGCATCCCGGGCGCATCGGCTACAATCCCGCCGCCCCAGCGCAACATCCAGCGCACCCCCAACCCCGAGGTCGCCATGTCCCAGCTTGCCTATCGTCGTGTCCTGCTGAAGCTCTCCGGCGAGGCGCTGATGGGCAACGAGGACTACGGCATCGACCCGGCCGTGCTGACCCGCCTGGCGCGCGAGGTGATCGAAGCGCAGCAGGCCGGCGCCGAAGTCGCGCTGGTGATCGGCGGCGGCAACATCTTCCGCGGTGCCGGACTGGCCGCTGGCGGCATGGACCGCGTCACCGGCGACCAGATGGGCATGCTCGCCACCGTGATCAACGCATTGGCGATGCAGGACGCGCTGGAGAAGCTCGGTGCCAAGTGCCGCGTGATGAGCGCGCTGAAGATCAACGACGTGTGCGAGGACTACATCCGCCGCCGCGCCGTGCGCCACCTCGAGAAGGGCCGCCTCGCGATTTTCGCGGCCGGCACCGGCAACCCGTTCTTCACCACCGACTCGGGCGCCGCGCTGCGCGCGATCGAGATCGGCGCCGACCTGCTGCTCAAGGCGACCAAGGTCGACGGCGTCTACGACAAGGATCCGAAGAAGCACGCCGATGCCGTGCGCTTCGACAAGCTCACCTACGACGAAGTCATCTCGCGCAACCTGCAGGTCATGGACACGGCCGCCTTCGCGCTGTGCCGCGACAGCGACCTGCCGCTGCGCATCTTCGACATGAGCCAGCCGGGCGTGCTGCTGAAGGTGCTGCGCGGCGAGAACATCGGCACGCTGGTGCGGGGCCGGAATCCGGGGCTGTAAGCGGGAATTGCGAGCTGTCCGCGGCTGCAAGGCCCATCCGGCCACCCACCCGGGAGCCGGCAAAGCTTGCAGCCGCCTACCTTGGAATAGCGTTGCGCGAAGGCCGCGTGGCAGGATCGATCCATGGGATTACTCCACCAGCACGGCCAAGGCCGCGACCAGAGCCACGGGCACGACCATGGCGGTCATGACCACCACCACGGCGCCAGCACCGCGCGTGCCTTTGCCGTCGTCACGCTGATCAACCTGGCTTACACGGCGCTGGAAGCCGGGTACGGCTTCGCCACCAACTCGCTGGCGCTGCTCTCCGACGCACTGCACAACCTGGGCGACGTACTCGGCCTGGCCCTTGCGTGGGGCGCCGCGGTCATCGCACGCCGGCCGCCTACCACGCGCCACACGTACGGCTGGCGTCGCGCCACCCTGCTCTCGCCGCTGGCGAATTCGCTGCTGCTAGTGGGTTTTTCGGGTGCGCTCAGCTGGGAAGCGATCCGCCGCTTCAGCGCACCGCCGGAGATCCCCGCGTTGCCGGTGATGGTGGTCGCGGCGCTCGGCATCGCGGTCAACCTCGGCGCCGCGTGGCTGGTGCGTGAGGGGCATGCGCACGACCTCAACCGTCGCGGCGCGTTCCTGCACCTGATCGCCGATGCTGCGGTGTCGCTGGCCGCGGTGCTCGCCGGTGCAGGCATGTGGTGGCAGGGCTGGGAATGGCTGGACCCGGTGACCGCGCTGCTGATCGGGCTGGTGATCGCGATCGGCGCGTTCGGCCTGCTGCGCGAGAGCTTCAACGCCGCGATGGATGCGGTGCCGCGCGGCATCGACCAGGCGCAGGTCAGTGAGTTCCTGCAGGCGCAGCCGGGCGTGGCGGCGGTGCACCACCTGCACATCTGGTCGCTGGGTGCCGGCGAGATCGCGATGACCGCGCACCTCGTCCGCCCGGACGACGCCGACCACGATGCATTCATCGATCGCATCACCCACGACCTCGACCACCGCTTCGGCATCAACCATCCGACACTGCAGGTGGAGCGTGGCACCGGCTGCGAACACGACCAGCACGATCGCGCGCCGCATCACTGAGGGGCCACCGGCCCGTACCAAGAGGTGCCGGCCTTCGCACTGCCTATCCCATCGTAGGACCATGACGGTTATGCGAATCGAATTGCGGCTGAGAGAGTCCCCGGCGTCAGAACTTGCCACCCGTGCCTACGATCCCGATGAGAACGATATCCGGTCCATCTTGATGGACGTCTGCCGAGCGATGGAGCGGCGAAGCGATCTTGTGGTGTCGGGCTTTGGTCAGGATCGTTGGCCGGTCGATGTGGGCACTGATCTTCCCGTCCTCCTGGAGCAATTACCTGATGCCCTTCGGGCTGTAAATGTGGGCGCGACCGCTGAGATTGACTTCTATGAACAAGGTATCGAGCGAGCAATCACGTTCTCGCCTACGGACGGCCGCTATGTAGCTACATGTACAAGTCGAACCATCTGGCAACCGAATCCTGCGGTCGAACACATTGATCGCGAGGATCTTGAAGAGATGTTGATGGCCGTGAGAGAGGTGTTTATGCATGCGTTCGCTGAGGTGGCGCCCGGCTTGGCCAGACATCCGTGGGTACGACTCTGGTTGGAATGTTCGCCTGAGAACTCGTAACCCGCGTAGGGCGGGCTCAACCCGGCCCGGACCCCGAATCCTCCCCTCCCGCTATAATCCCGCGCCTACTGAACCTGCAGCCGGAGCCGGCGATGCTCAACGACATCAAGAAAGACGCCCAGACCCGCATGGCCAAGAGCGTGGACGCGCTGCGCCACGACCTGGTCAAGGTCCGCACCGGCCGCGCCTCCGCCGGGCTGGTCGACTCGATCAAGGTCAACTACTACGGCTCGGAAATGCCGCTGGGCCAGGTCGCCAGCGTCGCCGTCGCCGATGCGCGTTCGCTGACGATCACGCCGTGGGAGAAGCAGCTGGTGGGCGCCATCGAGAAGGCGATCCTCGCCTCCGACCTGGGCCTGACCCCCAACACCGCCGGCACCGTGATCCGCCTCAACCTGCCCGCGCTGACCGAGGAACGCCGCAAGGAGCTCTCCAAGCACGTCCACGGTGAAGGCGAGGACGCCAAGGTCGCGATCCGCAACATCCGCCGCGACGCCAACAGCCAGGTCAAGGAACTGCTGAAGGAAAAGAAGATCACGGAAGACGAAGTCAGCCGCACCGAAATCGAGATCCAGAAGATCACCGACGGCGCGATCAAGGACGTCGACGACGTGGTGAAGGCCAAGGAACAGGAACTGATGGCGGTCTGAGGAAGTTGTCAGTTGCCGGTTGTCGGCAGCCACGGCCCACCGACAACCGCCAGCCAGCAACCGCCAACTTCCGACAGCCCCATGTCTTCCGATCCAGCGTCCACGCCCGTTCCCCACCACCTCGCCGTCATCATGGACGGCAACGGACGTTGGGCGCAGCGCCGCCGCCGTCCGCGCATGATCGGCCACCGCGCCGGCGCGCGCGCCGTCAACATCTGCATCGATTTCTGCCTGGAAACCGGCATCGAGGCATTGACGCTGTTCGCGTTCTCCAGCGAAAACTGGGGGCGCCCCGAGGAAGAAGTCGGTGCGTTGATGAAGCTGTTCCTCGGCGCGCTCGAACGCGAAGTCGACGAACTCGACCGCCGCGGCGTGCGCATCCGATTCATCGGCGAACGCGAACGCTTCGCCGACGCCATCGTCGCCCGCATGAACGCCTCCGAAGCGCAGACCGCAGGCAACACGCGACTGCAGCTGACCATCGCCGCGAGCTACGGCGGCCGCTGGGACATTGCCCGCGCCGCGCGCGTGCTCGCCCGCGAAGTCGCCGCCGGACGACTGGATCCGGAAGCCATCGACGAAACCCTGCTCGCCGCCCACGTGGCGCTGGCGGACCTGCCGCCACCGGATCTGTTCATCCGCACCGGCGGCGACATGCGGATCAGCAACTTCCTGCTGTGGCAGCTGGCCTACACCGAACTGTGGTTCACCGAAACGTTGTGGCCGGAGCTGGATGCAGCCACACTGCGACGCGCACTGGACGACTACGCCAATCGCGAGCGCCGTTTCGGCCTCACGGGTGATCAGGTCGCCGGGCCACGGCCTCCTGGGAACATCGAATGACCAAAACCCGCCTGCTCGCGGCCCTGATCATGGCGCCGATCGCCATCGCGGCGATCCTGTTGATGGCTTCGCCGTGGATGATGGCGCTGGCAGCCGTGGTCTTCCTGATCGGCCTGTGGGAATGGTTCGAACTCACCGGAATCGAGGACACCCTCGCGCGCACGGTGCTGCTGGCGGCCAACCTCGCGATGATGGTCGCGATCGTGTGGGCGTCGCGCTCGGCGACGGGCTACAGCTACGTCCTGTTCCAGCTGGCCTGCGTGCTCGGCGTGGTCTGGTGGCTGCTGGCGCTGTTGTGGCTGAGGCATTTCTCCTTCGCCAGCGACCACGAGACCTGGGCGCGCATGTTCAAGCTCGCCGCCGGCGCGCTGGCGGTGATTCCAGCCTGGTGCGCACTGGGCTGGATCCATGCGTCCAAGCCCAATGGCCACCTGTGGCTCTTCACCGCACTGGCGATCGTCTGGGCCGCGGACAGCGGCGCGTACTTCGCCGGGCGCAAGCTGGGCCGGCGCAAGCTGGCGCCGACGGTCAGCCCGAACAAGACGATCGAAGGTGTCATCGGTGGCGTGGTCGCCGGCCTGATCGTCGGGGTCGCCGGGGCGATGCTCGCCGGCGCGCCGGTAGCCAAGCTCCCGCTGGTGGCGCTGGTGGCCTTCGTGGCGATACTGGCTTCGGTGGTCGGCGACCTGTTCGAAAGCCTGCTCAAGCGCCACGCCGGCGTGAAGGATTCCGGCGACCTGATCCCGGGCCACGGCGGCATCCTGGACCGCGTGGACGGCGTGCTCGCCGCGCTGCCGGTGTTCGCGCTGGGCAAGGCGATGTTCGGCTTCTGAAGCCTCGCGCCCGCATGGCGTGCCCTGCGCTCCCCGCTCCATTCACCGCCCCAACCACCGCCACGGGCGTGAAGCCTCCACGGCGACGATAATCCCCTGATGTCCCAGCTTCCCACCCGCAAGATCGCCGTGCTCGGCGCCACCGGCTCCATTGGCGCCTCGGCGCTGGACGTCATCGCGCGCCACCCCCAGCAGTTGCGCGCGACGGTGCTGGCGGCCGGAAGCAAGGTCGCTGAGCTGGTCGCGCTATGCCAACGGCACCGGCCGTTGCACGCGGTGATCAGCGATACATCGAAGTTCGACGCCCTGCGCGAAGGCCTGCGCGCCGCCGGCCTGGACACGCAGGCGCACGCAGGCGATGCCGCCGTCGAGCAACTGGCCGGCAGCGATGCCTGCGATACCGTCGTCGCCGCGATAGTCGGCGCAGCCGGGTTGCCGTCCACCCTCGCCGCCGCGCGCGCGGGCAAGCGACTGCTGCTGGCGAACAAGGAATCACTGGTGCTGGCCGGCGAACTGCTCATGCGCACCGCGCACGATAGCGGCGCGACCATCGTCCCAATCGACAGCGAGCACAACGCGATCTTCCAGTGCCTGCCTGACGCCCACGCGCATCGCGGCCTCAAGCGCATCCTGCTGACGGCGTCCGGCGGCCCGTTCCGGGGTCGTCGGCGCGAAGAACTGCTCGCGGTCACGCCCGAGCAGGCCGTCGCGCACCCGAAATGGTCGATGGGTCCGAAGATCTCGGTCGATTCGGCCACGTTGATGAACAAAGGCCTCGAGGTGATCGAAGCCCACCACCTGTTTGGTGTCGGTCGCGATCGCATCGACGTGCTCGTGCACCCACAGAGCCTGGTGCATTCGCTGGTCGAATTCGTCGACGGGTCCACGCTGGCGCAACTGGGCCTGCCGGACATGCGCACCGCGTTGGCAGTGGGGTTCGGCTGGCCGGAACGGATCAGTTCCGGCGTCGGTGGCCTGGACCTGCTGCAGCACGGCCGGCTCGACTTCGAGGCCCCCGACCTGGCCGCCTTCCCGTGCCTGCGCCTCGCATTCCAGGCGCTGGAAGCCGGCGGCACCGCGCCGGCGATGCTGAACGCGGCCAACGAGGTCGCCGTTTCAGCCTTCCTTCAGCGCCGGATTGCGTTCCTGTCGATAGCCGAACTGGTCGAGTCGACGCTGGATGCGTTGCCGTCCACGTCAGCCGATTCACTGGAAAGCCTGCGTGCCGCCGACGCGGCGGCGCGTGCGCATGCCCAAGCCGCCATCCCCCGCCTGTCCGCCGCGTAAGCCGGAGCCGCACTGCCCATGAGTGAATTCTTCGGCTCGATCTGGTGGCTGCTGGTCAGCCTCGGCGTGTTGATCACCTTCCACGAATTCGGCCATTTCTGGGTCGCGCGCCGCTGCGGCGTGAAGGTGCTGCGATTCTCGATCGGCTTCGGCCAGCCATTGTGGCTACGCCGTGGCCGCGACGGCACCGAGTATTGCGTCGCATGGATCCCGCTGGGCGGCTACGTGAAGATGCTCGGCGAGGAGCCCGACAGCCCGGTTCCCGCCGAACTCAAGGCGCAGGCCCTCGATCAGGCGTCCGTGTTCAGGCGCATCGCGATCTCCTTCGCCGGTCCGGCCGCCAACCTGATCCTGTGCGTGCTGCTGCTGTGGGGCATGTTCGTGATCGGGCGCCCGGACTACGCGCCCGTGGTTGGCAGGGCCCAAGGGTTGGCCGCGACTGCCGGACTGCACGCTGGCGACACCCTGCTCGCCGTCGGCAGCCGCGCCACGCCGACCTGGAAGGAAGCCGAAATGGCGCTTATCTCCGTCGCGCTGGACCGCGCGGACGTCGCCATACGGGTCCGCCAGGCCAGCGGCACGGAGGCCAGCCGCGAGCTTCGGGCCTCGACCATCCCGCGCACGTCGAGCGACATCGCGGCCATCGGCTCGATCGGCATCCAGCCCCGCCACCAGATGGTCCCGGCCATCGTCACCCGCGTGGAGTCCGGCAAGCCCGCGTGGGGCGTACTGGCTGAAGGCGACCGGGTCACCGCGATCGATGGCCACCCCGTCCGCGCCTATGACGACATCGCGCCCCTGCTCAAGCAGCTGGGCGAACGCGGCGGCGAGGCCATGGTCGAAGTCCAGCGGGCCGGCGACCGCCTGGCCTTCCCGTTGGCCCCGCGCCGGCTCACATCGCCTTCCGGCCAGTCCTATTGGGGCCTGGGCGTGACGATGGGCTCCAACAAGCCACCGCCGAAGGACGCCGTGCTGCGCTATGGCCCGATCGACGCCATCCCGGCCGCATTCGACGAGGCCACGCACCAGGCCGGCGAGTTCTTCTCGATGTTGCGCCGGGCCTTCACCGGCGCAGTGTCGGTGCGCAACACCGTGGCGGGGCCGATCACCATTGCCCGGGCCAGCAATGCCATGGCCAACGAAGGCGTCGCCACGTACCTGTGGTTGCTCGCCCTGCTGTCACTCAGCCTGGGCATCCTGAACCTGCTGCCGATCCCGATCTTGGACGGCGGTCACCTGCTGTATTACCTTATCGAGCTGGTCAAAGGCAGCCCGGTCAGCGAACGGGTGCAGGCCGCCGGCAATTTTGTCGGCCTTGCCTTGATCGTCGGCCTGATGGGCCTGGCGTTCTACAACGACATCGTGAACAACCTGGCGCGCTGATGGAAAGCGCTTCGGGAACCAGTTCAGGAAGGACTTGTCCGACCAACGATTCGCCCTGCGGCGCCTGTTGGCGCGGCAACCCCCAACCGGATGTGATGATGACGCGACTCCCCAATCGCCGCCTGCTTGCCCTTGCCCTCATGACTGCACTGGCACAGGCAACGGCCCTGCCCGCGATGGCGCAGTCCGCCAATCCGTTTTCTCTGGGAGGCGCGGCACCGGCCCCGGAGGCGGTGTCGCCGGACGCCTTCACGATCAGCGACATCCGCATCGACGGGCTGCAGCGCATCTCCGCGGGTACCGTGTTCACCTACCTGCCAGTCGAGCGTGGCGACACGCTGGACTCGGCCAAGGCTGCGGCGGCGATCCGCGCGCTCTACAAGACCGGTTTCTTCGAAGACGTCCGCCTTGACCGCCAGGGCAGCATCCTGGTCGTTACCGTGGCCGAGCGCCCGGCGATCAACAAGATCACCATCACCGGCAACAAGGACATCAAGACCGATGACCTGATGCACGGCCTGAAGGAAAACGGGATGGCCGAAGGCGACACCTTCGACCGCCTGGTCCTCGACCGCATGAGCCAGGAACTCAGCCGCCAGTACAACAACCGCGGCAAGTACAACGCGACGATCGCCCCCGGCGTAACCCGCCTGGACCGTAACCGCGTCGACGTCACCATCGCGATCAAGGAAGGCAAGGCCGCCAGCATCCAGCACATCAACCTGGTCGGCAACGAGAAGTTCGAGGACAAGCAGATCCTCGACCAATGGGAATCGCGCGAGCACAACTGGCTCAGCTGGTACCGCCGCGACGACCAGTACTCGCGCGAGAAGCTCTCCGGAGACCTGGAGAAGCTCAACAACTACTACCTCGACCGCGGCTACGTCGACTTCAACGTCGACTCCACGCAGGTCGCGATCAGCCCCAGCCGCCAGGACATGTTCATCAGCGCCGGCGTTACCGAGGGCGACCAGTACAAGGTCTCATCGGTGCAGGTCACCGGTGACACCATCCTGCCCAAGGAGCGGGTGCAGAACATGGTGCTGGTGCGGGAAGGCAGCATCTTCTCGCGCCGCATGCTGGAGATCACCTCCGATGCGATCACCGCGGCGCTGGGCAACGTCGGCTACGCCTTCGCCCAGGTGAACCCGATCCCCGACGTCGACCGCCAGGCCAAGACCGTCGGCATCAACCTCCAGGTCGTGCCGGGCCCGCGCGTCAACGTGCGCAACATCGTGTTCAAGGGCAACACCCGCACCAGCGACGAAGTGATGCGCCGCGAGATGCGCCAGTTCGAGGGCAGCTGGTATTCGCAGGCGGCCGTCGATCGCTCCAAGATCCGCCTGCAGGGCCTGGGTTACTTCGAATCGGTCGACATCGACAACGAACCCGTCGCCGGCACCAATGACCAGGTCGACGTGGTCGTCACTGTCAAGGAAACCTCGTCGGGCAGCTTCGTCTTCGGCCTGGGCTTCTCGCAGTTGTCGGGATTGAGCACGCAGATCCAGGTATCGCAGGACAACTTCCTGGGCAGCGGCAACCGCGTATCGGTGCAGGCGCAGCGCAGCAATTACCAGCAGCGCTACGACTTCTCGTTCTACAACCCGTACTTCCTGGATAACGGCCTGTCGCTCGGCTACAACCTGTGGTGGCGCGAGCTCGATTATTCCGACTTCAACACCGCGCAGTACAACAGCAACAGCGGCGCGGCCCAGGTCGTGCTGGGCCTGCCGATCACCGAGACCGACTCGGTCTCCGCGCTGTTCGGCATCGACAGCAACCAGATCCTGATCAGTGGCGGCACTCCGGAGCCGATCCGCGACTACATCAATGCGCTGGGCCAACGCACATTCCATTCATGGCGCCTGGAGACGGGCTGGTCGCGCAACTCGCTCGACAGCCTGCTGACCCCGAGCCGCGGCACCAACCAGCGCATCTGGCTTGAAACCACCCTGCCGGGTTCGACGGTCGAGTACTACAAGCTCAACTACAGCTTCTCCAAGTTCTGGCCGCTGTCGCGCCATGTGGTGATGAACACGCGCACCGAGCTGGGCTATGGCGATAGCTACGGCAATGCCGTCACACGCGACCTTTGCTTCACAGCCACGGTTCCTTCGAACCCAGCAAGCCCGGAAAATCCCAACCCCATCCCTTCACCGGTCACGCCGCCCAGCAACCCGTGCCTCACGACATCGCCGGACTACAAGCAGACGGTGACCGCGGACGGACTGCCGTTCTTCGAGAACTTCTACGCCGGTGGCGTGCGTTCGGTTCGCGGCTTCGTCGACAACACGCTGGGGCCGCGCGAAAAGCCCTGTGCAAGCTGTGCCCCGCAGCCCGTGGGTGGCGCGGTCAAGACCGTTGGCTCGCTGGAGTTCTACTTCCCGACGCTGCTGGACACGGCTTCCGCGCGCCCCTCGCTGTTCGTCGACTTCGGCAACGTGTTCAAGGACACCAAGAGTTTCGATACGGGCGAACTGCGCGCATCGGCTGGTGTGTCGTTGATGTGGCGTTCGCCGATGGGTCCGATCTCCATCAGCTATGCCACGCCGCTGAACAAGAAGGAAGAAGACAAGATCGAACGCCTGCAGTTCACCTTCGGCGGCACGTTCTGATCGCGGCCCGGATCGTTGCGCCGTGAGCGGACTTGCCTTCACCGCGGCCGAACTGGCGCAACGCTTCGGGCTTGAACTCAAGGGCGACGCCGCTACCCAGGTGCGCGGCGTCGGCACGCTGGCCCGCGCAACCGCCGGACAGCTCGCCTTCCTCGCCAACAGCAAGTACCGCGGCCAACTGGCGGACAGCCAGGCGTCGGTCGTGGTGATGCGCGCGGACGACGCCGCCACGCATGGCGGCACCGCGCTGGTCGCCCGCGATCCCTACGCGGCCTTCGCGAAGATCTCCGCGTTGTTCGAACCGCTGCCCGCGCGCGAACCGGGCATCCATCCCAGCACCGACATCCATCCCGACGCCGTCGTCGATCCGACAGCGCACATTGGCGCGTTCACCAGCATTGGCGCGCGCAGTCGCGTGGACGCCGGCGCGGTCATCGGTCCGGGCTGCGTGATCGGCGAAGACTGCGTCGTCGGCGCCGGCAGCGAACTCATCGCACGCGTCACCCTCGTCACCCGGGTTCGCCTGGGCCAGCGTGTCCGGCTGCATCCAGGCGTGGTGATCGGTGCGGCCGGCTTCGGACTGGCGATGGAATTCACCGATAACGGCAGCGGCCGGTGGTTGAACGTGCCGCAGCTGGGCGGCGTGGTTATCGGCGATGACTGCGAGATCGGCGCCAACACCACCATCGACCGCGGCGCGATCGAAGACACGGTGCTGGAAGAGGACGTGCGCCTCGACAACCAGATCCAGGTCGGCCACAACGCCTTCATCGGCGCGCACACGGCGATGGCGGGCTGCTCGGCGGTAGCCGGCAGCGCGCGCATCGGCCGCTATTGCCTGGTCGGCGGCGGCGCCGGCGTGCTGGGGCACCTGGAGATCTGCGACAAGGTCATCGTCACGGCGATGAGCCTGGTCACCCATTCGATCCGCGAGCCCGGCGAGTATTCGTCCGGCACGCCCTTGATGGACAATCGCAGCTGGCGCAAGAGCGCCGCGCGCTTCAAGCAGCTGGACGCGATGGCGCGGAAGCTGGGACGCTCGTCACAGGACGATTGACACTGTCCGGGAAGATGCCGCGCGGGTGCAATCGCGCGACACTTCCATCCCGTACGGACGCGCATGTAGCAGGGAAAGCGGATAATTGCGGTTTCGCTGCGCCACGCGCGCACCAGGAAACGAAAATGACCCAACCCGTGCAGCTTCCCCTCGACGTCACCGCCATCCAGAAGGTGCTGCCGCACCGCTATCCGTTCCTGCTGGTCGATCGCGTCGTCGAACTGGAACCGCACAAGCGCGTGCTGGCGTACAAGAACGTCACCTGCAACGAACCCTTCTTCAACGGCCACTTCCCCGGCCACCCGGTGATGCCCGGCGTGCTGGTGGTAGAAGCCCTCGCCCAGGCGGGCGGCCTGCTCACCCAGTTGTCCAACCAGACCGACTGTGACGGTAAATTGTTCTACCTGGTGAAGGTGGACAACGCGCGCTTCGCCAAGATGGTCGTACCGGGCGACAAGCTCGAACTCGACGTCACCCTCAAGCGCAACATCCGCAACATGGCGCTGTTCTCGGGCGTCGCACGCGTCGATGGCCATGAGGTCGCCAGCGCCGACATCCTCTGCGCCGAGGTCAAGGCCTGAGCATGAACGATGCGTCGTCCCCGGCGGTGATCCACCCGACGGCCGTCGTCGAAGCCGGCGCGAAGCTCGGCAACGGCGTGCAGGTCGGCGCGTTCTGCTACATCGGCAGCGACGTGGAGATCGGCGACAACACCACCTTCGGTCCGCATTGCAGCGTGCAGGGTCCAACGCGGATCGGCAGCGACAACCGCTTCATCGGCCATTGCGCCATCGGCGGCGAACCGCAGGACAAGAAGTTCGCCGGCGAACGCGTCGAGCTGGTCATCGGCGATCGCAACCTCTTTCGCGAGTTCTGCACCGTCAACCGCGGCACCGGCACCGGCGGCGGCATCACCAGCATCGGCAACGACAACTGGCTGCTCGCCTATACGCACGTCGCGCACGACTGCCACGTCGGCAACCACTGCGTGTTCTCCAACAACGCCACGCTCGCCGGCCACGTCACCGTGGGCGACCACGTGATCCTCAGCGGCTTTGCCGGCATCCACCAGTTCTGCCGCATCGGCGCGCACGCGTTCATCGGCATGGGCGCGTTCGTCAACGGCGACGTGCCGCCGTTCCTGATGGTGGCGCAGGAAGGCTATGGCAAGCCGCGCGGCATCAACAGCGAGGGCCTCAAGCGCCGCGGCTTCGATTCCGTGCGCATCAGTGCGATCAAGCGCGCTTACCGTGCGCTGTACATTGCCGGCGTGCCGTTGGATGAGGCCCGCGCGAAGCTCGCCGAGATCGCGAAGGACAGCGACGATGTCCGTGCCTTCCTCGATTTCATCGAGAGCGGCGAACGTCCCCTGCTGCGTTGAAGCACGCGTCCCGGACAGGCCGCCCGCAACCGCTTCCTGCCGGGGTGGATGAACCGACGGTCCCCCGCTACGCTCGGGGTGACCGCTGAACACCTACTCAGCCCGCGAACATTCCTTGAACACGACCGCTCCCCGCCCCGTGCGCATCGCCCTCGTCGCCGGCGAAGCCTCCGGCGACCTGCTCGGCGCCGGGCTGGTGCGCGAACTGCGTGCGCGCCATCCCGACGCGCAATTCGCCGGCATCGGTGGTGATGCGATGCGCGCGGCCGGGCTCGACGCGTGGTTCGACGCCAACGAACTGGCCGTGATGGGTTTCGCCGAAGTCCTCCGCCACCTGCCCCGCCTGCTGCGCCTGCGCGGCGCGCTGCGTCGACGCTTGCTGGCATGGCAGCCGGACGTCTTCATCGGCATCGACGCGCCCGACTTCAACCTGGGCATGGAGAAGTGGCTCAAGCAGCGCGGCATCCGCACCGTGCATTACGTGAGCCCGTCGGTGTGGGCCTGGCGCGAGAAGCGCGCGGAGAAGATCGGCCGCAGCGCCGACCGCGTGCTGTGCCTGTTCCCGATGGAGCCGGCGATCTACGCCAGGCACGGCGTCGACGCGCGCTTCGTCGGCCATCCGCTTGCCGACGAGATGCCACTGGAACCCGATCGTGCCGCCGCACGTGCGCAACTGGGACTGGATGCCGACCGACCGGCGCTCGCGCTGCTGCCCGGCTCGCGCGTGGGCGAAATCGAACGATTGGCTGCGGATTTCCTTGCTGCGGCCGCGCGCGTCCTGCAGCAGATACCCGAACTGCAGGTCGTGGTGCCCATGGCCAACGCGCACGCGGATGCGGCGTTCCGGCGCGTGCTCGCCGCGCATGCCGATGCGGAAGCGTTGCGCCCGGCATTACGCGTGCTCAACGGCCACGCCCGCACGCTCATGGCCGCCAGCGACGCGATCCTGCTCGCCTCGGGCACCGCCGCGCTCGAAGGCATGCTGGCCAAGCGGCCGATGGTGGTCGGCTACAAGGTCGCGCCACTGACCTACTACCTGGTGAAGGGCTTGGGGATGCTCAAGGTCGACCGCTATTCGCTGCCCAACATCCTGGCGGGCGAAGACGTGGTGCCCGAACTCATGCAGCACGAATGCACGCCGGAAAACCTGGCCGCGGCGACGCTGGCGATGCTGCGCGATCCGCACGTGGCCGCACGCATCGAACCGCGCTTCCGCGAGCTGCACCTGCAATTGCGCCAGGACGCTTCGGCACGCGCCGCGGACGCGGTCTCGCAGCTGCTGCATGAGCCGCTACCCGCCAGCGCGCGCACAGGCGCCTGAGACGGACGAACCGCGATGTCCGACAGCCTGCTACCGCCCACGCAATCCGTCGCGCAACACGCCGGAGATGACGTCCGCCTGTTGCGCATCGCCGGCATCGACGAAGCCGGCCGCGGCCCGCTCGCCGGGCCGGTCGTTGTCGCAGCCGTGGTGTTCGCGCCCGGCCGCACGCCGGTGAATGGACTCGACGACTCCAAGAAGCTCGACGCCACGCGCCGCGAGCAGCTGTTCGACCGCATCATCGAGCGTGCTATCGCGCACAGCATCGTCTTCGTCGACGTCGAGGAGATCGATCGCATCAACATCTTCCAGGCGACGATGCTCGGCATGCGGCGTGCACTGGAAGCCGTCGCGCACGTCGCCGACATCGCCCGCATCGATGGCAACAAGGTGCCACCCTCGCTTCCCTGCCCTGCCGAAGCGTGGATCGGCGGCGATGCGCGCGACCGTTCGATCATGGCCGCATCGATCCTCGCCAAGGTCGCTCGCGATCGGCACATGCTCGCCCTGCACGCGCAATGGCCGCATTACGGCTTCGACGAGCACAAGGGTTACGGCACGCCCGCGCACCTGGCCGCGCTCACCGCGCACGGGCCCTGCCCGCAGCATCGGCGCAGTTTCGCGCCGGTGCGCCAGGGTCAGGGCGACCTGTTCACGACGGGCGCCTGATAGCCCCGTGTTTCGCGTAGCCCGCCTTTCTCAAGTGTCCGGCACCCAGACGCCGCGCGCATCCTCTGCCACCGCCGCACGATCCGGCGCCGATACTCGCGGCAGTGCACCGGGACTAGCCACAACGCCTGTCGCGCTATCGGGCGCTCCTACGGCATAGCCCGACAATCACCGCTGCGGCAGCCGCGTTCCATCACCCGCCACCCGGCTTGATCTTCAGGTCGGGATCGACATGATGGCCGTTCGCGGTGATCCCGTACTTGTAGGTGCCCGGTGGTTCGGTGGCATCCAGTACTACCTTGTGACGCCCTTTCCCGACCACGGACGCCAGTTCGCCGTCGCCGGGCGGGCCGCTGGGGAAATCGAGGATGAAATTCGCCGACTCGCCTTCCGGGCCACGGAAGGTCACCGTGCTCCCCTGCTTGACATCGCAGGTGTCCGGCGAGGCCGAGGGCTTGCCGTTGTTGGCGTACTTGATGTTCACATACACCTTGTTGTGATTGAGGTGGCCGGCATCACCACACCAGACCCCATCGACTCCGGGAGCGGTGTCGGTATCAACCGGCGCCAGCTGCTTCTGGCTGCTCCCTTGGGTTGCGCAACCGGACAAGCCGACGGCGACCAGCAACACGACGCGACGAAGCACTTTCATGGAACCTCCATCTCATGCCGAGGGGGCGGGATTCACTGCGTCGCCGTGCTGCTGTCGAGCAGGGGATGCAATACCGGTGATGCCGAAAGCCGTTCGCGGCCGATGTCGCCGGCCAGTGCGCGCTGGATGCGCTCACGGGCGCCGGCAGCGTCGCCCAGGCGCGCCAGCGTCTGCGCACCCCAGTACGCGACTTCGCCCGGCTCCGCGCCCAGCGATTCCGCGCGCGCCAGCAACGTCCGCGCCTCCTGTGCCTGACTCAGGTTGGCCCGGTACCACGACAGCACGGCCAGCGCGTGCGCGTCCTGCGGCTTGAGGTCGACGTAGGCCTGCGCCATCTGCGCCGCACGCTGGTAGGGCTCGCGCGCCTGCGCCTGCGTCGCGGGCGTCGCCGACAGGGCGTCGCCCAGGTTGCCCCACGTGCGGTAGTCGCCCGGGTCCAGCTGCGTCGCGCGACGGAACAGGCTGGCCGATTCCTCGTAGGCGCCCTCGTCAAAGCGCAGCACGCCCAGGTTGATCAGCGCGCCGGAGCTGGGTTTGATCGCCAGCGAACGCATGAAGGCGTCGTTCGCACAGGCCTTGTCGTGGTTGAGCAGGCACAGGCCGCCGTAGCTGGCCCAGGTTTCCTCGTCGTTGGGTTCCAGCGTGGTGGCGACGCGGTAGGTCTCGATCGCCTTGGGCAGGTTGCCGCCGACGTAGTAGTGGAAGCCCAGCGAGCGGTACACGGTCGCGTCGCCGGGTCGCAGCTGGCGCGCGCGCTCGAAGTAACCCAGGGCGACATCGTCGTGGTGCTGCGCGGCTTCGGCGCGAGCCATGCCCAGGTAGGCATCGGGCTTGAGCGCGTTGTCCTGCAAGGCGCGACGGTAATGCACGAGCGCCTGGGCGGGTTCGTCGCGCGTCTGGTGCAGATCGCCCAACGCCAGGCTCACCTCGCGCAATGCCGGATCCATCTGCTCGGCGCGCTTGCAGGCCGTCTGGGCACGTTCGAACGCGGCGGCATCGCGACCGCTGGTGAACGCGTCGATCTGCGCGCGGCACACGCCTGCCTGTGCGCGTGCGAAGCCGCGGTCGGCGGCTAGCGCCTCGTTGAAGAACCCGATCGCGGCCGTCGTTCCTTCCTTGCGATCCGAAAGCCGTTGCAGGCCCTTCAGGTACGCGTCGTAGGCCGCGACGTTGCGCGTGGGCTGCAGCCGGCGCGCGAGGGCATCGCCGCTACCAGGCTGGTCGCCCAGCAGTGAATGCACGACTTCGCCGGCGATCTGCGTCTGCAGCGCGAAGACGCCGGCCAGCTCGCGGTCGTAACTGCCCGACCAGACCGTGTATCCGGTGCGCGTGTCGGTGAGGTGGGCGCTGACGCGTACGCGCTTGCCTTCGCGACGGACTTCCGCATCCAGCACCGTCGCCACGCCCAGCAGGCGACCGAGTTTGCGCACGTCCGCGCCGCGCGTCCCGCACACGCTGTCGGTGCGGCAGGCCGCCACCTTCAATCCCGGAATCCCTGCCAGTGCGTCATGCAGTTCCACGGCCAATCCTTCCGCGAAGTAGCTGTCGTTGCTGTCGTTGCTGATGCTGGTGAACGGCAGCACGGCGATCGTTGCTTCCGCGGGCGGCGCGCCGGCGCGTTCGCGACTGGCCCACCACACCGCCGCGCTTGCGACCAGCACGATTCCCACCACCAGCACCAGCGCCGCGATCGGCGAAGGACGCCACCACGCGCGCCTTCGCCGCGACATCGCGACCGTCGCGACTGTCGCGCCCGATTCAGGCGACAACGAGGCCGCCACGCTATCACCGGCGATCGGCGCATCCGTCTCCACCCAATGGGTGTCACCCGCTGGTGAAGCCACCGCGATGGCGTCAGTGGCGGGCGCTTGTACGGATGGGACTGGCTCGGTGCCAGCGTCCACCGGCAAAGACGGCTGCAGCTCTCCGACGAAGCGGTAGCCCAGCCCGTGCTGCGTCTGGATGTAGCGCGGGTTCTGCGAATCGTCATCCAGCACGTGCCGCAGCTGTGCGATCGCGCGCGTCAGCACACCCGGGGTGACGTGGCGATGCCCCCACACCGCGTCGAGCAGGTCGCCATGGCGGACCAGCTCGCCCGGATGCCGCAGCAGGAACTCCAGCACCGCGAAGGCCTTGGGTTCCACCGCCTGCAACTGCCCGTCGCGGGCCAGCGTATGCGCCGATGCGTCCAGCACGACGTTGCCAAAACGGAAGCACTCGCCGCCGGCCGGGCCGGAAATCGTGGCGCCCGGGCCCTCCATCAGCAAAACCTCATGAATGACACCGCAGCGTCACGCAAGCATCCGGGAACGATCATGTCGTCGTCATGACCCCGATCGCGCTCGAACGGATGCTGGGACCACGCCGGATGACCGGCGTTTCCCCCCGCCGTCGGAGTCAATGCCATGAACGCCATGCTCGCCACCGCGATCCCGTTGCCCGCCATCCTCGACCAGCCCTCGCCGTTCGGCCCCGGCCGTCGCCACTGCATCGACGACTTCCACCTGAGCGCGGCCGCCGTCGATCGCTTCAATGCATTCCTGGCCCGACTGGGCCGCCGCGCCGCGCCGCTGGACTGCGACCGGCTGGCCACCGCGGCCCGCCAGCTGCGCGATGCGCAACCCGATACCACCGAACCTGCCTGCATCCTGCAACGCATGAACAGGCTCGCAGCGGCCGCGCAGATGCTCGACGACAGTCAGTGGGTGCCCGACGACGAGGCCGGCAGTTACGCCGCGATGGTCATGCACTACGCCAGCGGCCGCTACCAGCTGCTGCCGAACTCGTTGCCCACGGTAGGCCACCTGGACGACGCGCTGGTGGTGGAAGCCGCGTGGCCCACGCTGCAGGGCGAGGTCGCCGCGTTCCTGGACTTCTGCCGCATCCGTTCGATCGAAGCCCAGCTGCGCGGCTGCGGCATCGGCGACTTCACCTTCGACCGCCGTGACTGGGCCGATGCACACCGCGCCGAAGCCGACCTGGAAATCCAGCGCCGTTGCATCCGCGAAGGTTCCTACCTGCCGGCGCTGGCGCCGCGGTTCTGCGTGCATTGAACATCGCGCCATCTGCCAGAACACGGCAATTGCACAGGCCGCCCCAGGGGCGGCCTGTCTGTTTCCGAAGGTCAGCTACTCCCGGTGCGCACGGCCTCGCGGCCCGCGTGAATACGCCCCATGAACCACCCGACGCCGTCTGTCGGGTGCACCCGCCACACGGCCGTCATCGGCGCATCATGGGACTGCAACTCCATAGACGAGAGGCCGTGCAGTGCACCGGCCGGCGCACGGCTTTCCCCAGGAGAAACCTCCCGGTCGGATGCGAGGTGCCCCATGCGCATTCCACACCCCACTCCCACCGCCAACCCGCTGCCGTTCGAGCGTTTCCGCGGCGGCCTGGTCGATGCCCTTGGCGCGCCGGCGGGCTTCGCCGAGATCGCCCTGTCCGGGCCCGCCGTTACCGACTTCGACAACCTGGTCCACGAGCTCTATCCCGATGCTGCCCGCGTCGACCAACCGCGCCTGCAGCAGCTGGCGGCGTGGCTGCTGTCGCTGCCGGAAGACCGGGCCCACGTCGAACTGGAAGCGCGGCTCGAACGCCTGTACGAACTGCGCGCGATCCTCAGCGATCCGGCCTGGGACCCGCACGACGCCACGCGCATGCGGATCCGCAAGCTGCTGGACTACGTCGACCGCGAGGACGACCTGATCCCCGACAGCCTGCCCCTGCTGGGAAAGCTCGACGACGTGCTGCTGATCGAACTGGCGTGGCCGGCCTTCGCCGAGGAAGCCGACGAATACGCGGACTTCTGCAACTACCGCCAGTCCGAGCATCCGGTGGGCTCGCCGACCGAGCAACGCGAAGCCTGGTTGCACGACCGCCTGGCCGAAATCGAACTGCTGCGGCAGAACGCGCGGATCAGCGACGAACATTTCGCCAACGGCCGCACGCCGGAAGGACCGCTGCGCGTGACCTGAGGCAGGGCGGGCCTTGGCCCGCCGTTTCGCAAGGGAAGGCGGGCATGCCTGCTGAAGGCGGGCCGAGGCCCGCCCTCACGCCGCTGCGGCGTCCCGAAGATACCGCCGCATACCTCCGAGTCGTTTCGGCAGGGGTGGCGAGGTATCGATGCATACCTCGCGACCCTTTCCGCACCCCTCCGCAGGTATGGCGGGATACCTCGCGAGGGTCCCGGAAAGGAGGCGGAGGGATTCCGGAACCATCGCGCTATATCGACACATACCTCGCGACCTATCGCTGCATGTACCGCGAGGGTTCCCCGGAGCCTCGCGAGGTATCGCGCAACGACCGCGAGGGTTCCCGAAACGACTCCGAGGTATCGCCCGATACCTCCCGAGATACCACCCGATGCCTCCCGGGCATACGAAAAGTCCTCAAGGCCTCGTCATTCCTGCCGCTTTCGACAGCAAAGCTGCTCAAGCAGGAAGCAGTGTCACCGGATGTAGGGCGGGCCTTGGCCCGCCGTCCGGGCATGCCTGCCGACGGCGAAGCCGGTCATTCCAGCGCCTTTGCCTTCAATGGCTTGAAGTCACCGGATCCCCGCCTTCGCGGGGATGACGACGTTTATCCAGGGGCTCGCTGACCAGCCGCCCGGCGCCGGAAACCACCCCGCGAAAAGTCAATATCGTAGGGCCCCCGCCGCGGCTGCTAACCTGCGCCACCAGCATCCGACGGCCCGCATGACCGCCCGTTTCGTCCACCTCCACCTGCACAGCGAGTACTCGCTCGCCGACTCGACGATCCGCATCGGCGAGATGGTCAAGCGCTGCGTGAAGCTCGGCCAGCCGGCGGTGGCGGTCACCGACATCGACAACCTGTTCGCGGCGGTGAAGTTCTACAAGGCGGCCGAAGGCGCGGGCATCAAGCCGATCATCGGCGCCGACATCGGCCTGGCCGACGGCAACGAAACGCCGGCGCGCATGACCCTGCTGTGCCGCGACCGCAGCGGCTACCTGACCCTCTCGCGCCTGCTTTCCCGGGCCTGGATGGAAGGCCACCGCATCGATGGCGTCGCCATCCGCCCCGACTGGCTGCGCGAGGACAACGCGGGCCTGTTCGCGCTCGCCGGCCGCAAGAGCCTGGCCGGGCAACTGGTCGCGACGCATCGGCACGAGCTCGCCGAGGCCTCGCTCGCCGACTGGCGCGAGATCTTCGGCGACCGCCTGCACCTGGAACTCACCCGCAGCGGTCGCGATGGCGAGGACGCGTTCAACGCCTTCGCCGTGAACGCCGCGACCCGACGCGGCATCCCGCTGGTGGCGAGCAACGACGTCCGCTTCCTCGACCCGGAAGGCTTCGAGGCGCACGAGGCACGCGTGTGCATCGCCTCGGGCCGCGTGCTCGACGATCCCAAGCGGCCGCGCGAGTACAGCGCCGAGCAGTACCTGAAGTCGTCGCAGGACATGGCGACGCTGTTCGCCGACATACCCGACGCGGTCGACAACGCCGTCGCCCTGGCCACGCGCTGCAACGTCACGATGAAGCTGGGCGAGTACGCCCTGCCCGCCTTCCCGGTGCCGAGCGACCACACGATCGAATCGTGGCTGCGCAATTCGGCGCGCGAGGGGTTGAACGCACGCCTGGAAAAAGCGCCGCTCGCCCCCGACAAGACCCGCGCGGACTACGACGCGCGCCTGGAAACCGAGCTGGACGTCATCATCAAGATGGGGTTCCCCGGCTACTTCCTGATCGTTGCGGACTTCATCAACTGGGGTAAGGCGCAGGGCATCCCGGTCGGACCCGGGCGCGGTTCGGGCGCAGGCTCGCTGGTGGCGTGGGTGCTCGGCATCACCGATCTCGACCCGCTGCCGTACGACCTGCTGTTCGAGCGCTTCCTCAATCCCGAACGCGTGTCGATGCCCGACTTCGACATCGACTTCTGCATGGATCGCCGCGACGAGGTGATCGACTACGTCGCGCGCAAGTACGGTCGCGATCGCGTCTCGCAGATCATCACCTACGGCACCATGGCCGCGAAGGCGGTCGTGCGCGACTCCGGGCGCGTGCTGGGCCATCCGTACGGCTTCGTCGACGGCATCGCCAAGCTGATCCCGATGACGCTGGGCATTTCGCTGGACGATGCGCTGGGCGAGTCGGAGGCGGCGAAGAAGGACAGCAACCTCGCGTCCGCGGAGCTGATCCAGCGTTATCACGCCGAGGACGACGTCCGCGACCTGCTCGACCTCGCGCGCAGCCTCGAGGATCTCACCCGCAACGCCGGCAAGCATGCCGGTGGCGTGGTGATCGCACCGTCGCCGCTCAGCGACTTCTGCCCGCTGTTCGCCGAACACGACGGCGAAGGTCGCGGCAGGAATCCCGTCACCCAGTTCGACAAGGACGACGTCGAAGCCGTCGGCCTGGTGAAGTTCGACTTCCTCGGCCTGCGCACGCTCACGATCATCGACTGGGCGGTGAAGGCGATCAACGTGCGGCGCGCGCGCGAAGGTCTCGAGGCGCTCGACATCACCACGCTGCCACTCGACGACAAGCTCACCTACGAGCTGTTCGCGCGCGGCGATTCGGTTGCGGTGTTCCAGTTCGAATCGCGCGGCATGCGCGAACTGCTCAAGCGCGCGAAACCCGACACGTTCGAAGACATCATCGCGCTCGCCGCTCTGTTCCGTCCCGGCCCGCTGGGTTCGGGGATGGACCGCGACTGGGTCGATCGCAAGCACGGCAATGCCGCCGTCACCTATCCGCACGAATCGCTGGAACCGGTGCTCGCGCCGACCTACGGCGTGATCGTGTACCAGGAACAGGTGATGCAGATCGCGCAGGTGCTGGCGGGCTATACGCTCGGCGGCGCCGACATGCTGCGTCGCGCGATGGGCAAGAAGAAGCCCGAGGAGATGGCGAAGGAGCGCGCCAAGTTCGAGGAAGGCTGTCTTGCACGCGGCATCCCGGCGCGACAGGCGAGCCCGATCTTCGACCTGATGGAGAAGTTCGCCGAGTACGGCTTCAACAAGTCGCACTCGGCCGCCTACGCACTGGTTGCCTACCAGACCGCATGGCTCAAGGTGCATTACCCGGCCGAATTCATGGCCGCGGTGTTGTCTTCGGACATGGACAACACCGACAAGGTCGTGGGCTTCCTCGACGAAGCGCGGGTGATGGGCCTGACCGTGCTGCGGCCCGACGTGAATGCGTCGGCGTACATGTTCGAAGCCGTGGCGCCGGGCCCGTCCGATTCGCAAGCGAATCGGGGCACGATCCGCTACGGCATCGGCGCGGTGAAGGGCGTCGGTCGCGGTGCGTGCGAAGCCATCGTCGAAACCCGGCGCGCCGGCGAGTTCACCGACCTGCTGGATTTCTGCAAGCGCGTCGACAACGGCAAGCTCAACAAGCGCGCGCTGGAAGCCCTGATCCAGGCCGGTGCGCTCGATGCGCTCGGCAGCAATCGCGCCAGCCTGACACTGCAGCTGCCGGAAGTGCTCAAGGCCACCGAGCAACTCGCGCGCGAACGCGAAGCCGGCCAGGTCTCGCTGTTCGGCGGCATGGAATCGGCGACGCCTTCGATCCACATCGAACTGCGCGAAACCGACGAGTGGCCGCTGGTGCAGCTGCTCAGCGGCGAACGCGACACGCTTGGTCACTATCTCAGCGGCCATCCCTTCGATCCGTATCGCGAGGAACTGCGTGCACTCGTCGGTCACGATCTGGGCGATCTCGAACGCATCTGGGATTCGCGTCCGGAAAGCGCGCGCAGCGGCTGGCGGCCGGAGCTGGAAACGGTCGTCGCCGGCCAGGTCGTCGGCATGCGCAAGAAGGGCGACAGCCAGATGTTCGTGCAGATCGAGGACGGCAACGGCCGCCTGGAATGCGCGTTCTTCGCCGAGACCTATAGTGAGTTCGCGCAGCTCATCGCACGCGACCGCCTGCTCATCGTGCAGGGCGGCCTGCGCGAGGACGCCTTCAGCGGCGGCTTCGCGTTGAAGGCGCAGCGCTGCTGGGACTACTCCCAGCTGTGCGCGAAACACGCGCAACGGTTGTCGCTGCGCCTGGACCTGCGCGTACCCGGCACGTGGTCGCGCGTGGACGCCCTGCTGGCGAAGCATCGCCCCGGCACGACCCCGCTGCGGCTGGACCTGCTGCGCGACGGCGCGGCGGGCATGCTGGACATCAACGGCGCCAATTCCATCCGTGTCGATGCGGACCTGCCGGGCACGCTGCGCTCGCAGCCGGGCGTACGGACGGTGAAGCTGGCGTTCTCCAGGCCGTGGTGAGTTGATCCCTGCCGCAAGAGGTTACCGCTCGTCCTGAGCGTAGGCGCGCAGCGCCGAAGTGGAGGGATCCCTTCAGTACCGTTTTGAGCGATCTCTCGCGTGAGGAGATTCCGCTCGTCCTGAGCGTAGGCGCCTTGCGCCGAAGTCGAAGGACCGCGCGGAATCCCTCGCCAGCATCCTTCGACTTCGGCGCTGTGCGCCTACGCTCAGGATGAGCGGGGAGGTCTGATCAGGTCAGATGGGTCGCGGCACAGGCGAGTCCGGCGCCCCCTTGGTGCCCAACGCCCCAGAAAACGCGGAGCCTGTCCCAACGAGCCGTGCGTCGCAGTTCCGCCCCTTCCCAGCCCCAACAAACACCCCCGTACGGCCCCTTTCGCTTACCTCGGCTAAACTTCCCGCCTTCACCGGCCCCGGCCCACGCATGAATCCGAACTACCTCGACTTCGAACAACCCATCGCCGACCTGGAATCCCGCATCCAGGAAGTGCTGCACGCCAGCCACGGGCCGGCGGTCAATGTCGATGCCGAAGTCCATGCCCTGCGCGAGAAGCTGCGCCTGCGCACCGCGCACATCTTCCGCGACCTGACCCCGTGGCAGGTCTCGCAGCTCTCGCGTCATCCGTCGCGGCCGTACACCCTCGATTACCTGCGCGTGATCTGCGACGAGTTTCAGGAACTCGCCGGCGACCGCGCCTTCGCCAACGACAACGCCATCGTCGGCGGCCTTGCCCGCATCGACGGCCGTAGCGTCGTCGTGATCGGCCACGAGAAGGGCCGCGACACCAAGGCGAAGGTCCGCCGCAACTTCGGCATGCCCAAGCCCGAGGGCTATCGCAAGGCGCTGCGCCTGATGAAGATGGCCGAACGCTTCAGCCTGCCCGTCCTCACCTTCATCGACACCGCCGGCGCATGGCCGGGCATCGATGCCGAGGAGCGCGGCCAGTCCGAAGCCATCGCGCGCAACCTGATGGAGATGGCCGAACTCAAGGTGCCGATCATCTGCACCGTGATCGGCGAAGGCGGCTCCGGCGGCGCGCTCGCGATCGGCGTCGGTGACCGCACGCTGATGCTCGAATACAGCACCTACTCGGTGATCACGCCGGAAGGTTGCGCCTCGATCCTGTGGAAGACCGCGGAGAAGGCGAAGGACGCCGCCGAACAGCTCGGCATGACCGCCAAGCGCCTGAAGGACCTTGGCCTGATCGACAAGATCGTGCGCGAACCCATTGGTGGCGCGCACCGCAATCCCACCCAGATGGCCAAGCGCCTGAAGGCCGTGCTGATGAACGAGCTGGACGCGCTGCAGGATGTGCCTGTGGCGGATCTGCTGGATCGTCGCTACAAGCGACTGCGCAGCTACGGCGCGTACGAAGCGGCCTGACGCGCCTCCGCGGATGTCCAGTCCCATGGGGCCTGGACGTTCGCGGTTATCGACTGTCAAACGACCTGCCTCAGGCAGTCGGCACGCGCAACATTCCCCATGTTGCGGTGGGCGAATACCACCTGCCCGCATCCGGCAAGGCCCCGGAGCCTGTACTACCATCGCCCCGAACCCGGCGCACCGCCGGTGGGGAGGGGACGCACATGGTGATTCGTCGTATCGGGGTACTTTCCGCAGCGAAGATTGGCGCCGCACTGGGCGCGGGCTTTGGACTGCTGGCGGGCGTCATCCTGTCGCTGTTCTCGCTGATGGGCGGACTGGCAGCAGCCGGTTCGCAGTCGGCTCCAGTGCCGCGCTGATGGGCGGCATGGGCGTGCTGGCCATCGTGATCCTGCCGATCGTGTACGGGATCTGTGGCTTCATCGGCGGAGCGCTGCAGTCGTTCCTCTTCAACTTCGCCGCGCGATTTGTCGGCGGCCTGGAGATCGAGACGGAGTAAGACCGAGGACTACGACGCTGTGTCCCTTGTGGCACAGCCGCAACAGACTCAGGAAAGCCGCCGGCATCGCACCGGCGGCTTTTTCTTTCATGGCCATTTCCGTTGCGTACCGGCTTCGGGCGCGTCGCCCGCACGCACCGCCAGCGGACGCACGTCGTTGACCAGGTGCATCAGGAAGCGGCCCGGCTGCTCCTGCATCATCATGTGCGCCGAATCGTCGAACCAGACCAGCTTCTTCACCGGCGCGTGCACCTTGGCGAACCACGCCGCGGCGACCTCGTGCGACGTGGAATAGTCGTGGCGGCCGTTGAACAGGAAGAACGGGCAGTCGAAGCGGGTGTTCTTCGCGAAATCGACGGGTTCCAGCAGCGGCAGCAGGTGCGTCAACGAATACAGGCTGCCCTGGTCGATCGCGGCCAGTTCGGCATCGGTGTAATCGGGCGACAGCTTGCGGGCGTCGTCGAACGGTTTGAACTCCGTGCGCCCCCACGCCAGGCCGCCGTAGTACATCACCCACTGCCGCTGCGCGCCGATGCGCTCGATGGTGAGCTGGCCGACGGGACCGGGATACGGCGCGAGCGCTTCGAGGTCGGCGATCGCCTTCTTGTTGCCTTCCGCCTTCGCCTGCGCGAGTGCCCACTGGTAGCCGATGGCTTCGCTCTCGCGCATGTTGGCAATCTGGCCAGTGCCGATGTAGGCATGCAGCCATTGCGGATGGCGTCGCGCGATCTCCTCGCCGATGACGCTGCCCCATGAATGGCCAAGCACGAAGATCTTCCGCTTGCCGTAGGTCGCCATCAGGTAGCGAACCATTGCCTCGGCATCGGCGACCATGCCGTCGAGGGTCATGCCCGGCGCCATCGCCTCGGGGGTGTTCGACGCAAACGTCTTGCCGGCACCGCGCTGGTCCCATTGCACGACGGTGAAGAAGTCCTCCCACGGCCGCTGATAGCCGTACGACTCGACCATCTCGGCCGCGCCGGGGCCGCCGTGCAGGTACAGCAGGATCGGATTGCGGCGATCGTTGCCGCGCACCGAAATCCACTGGCGGATGCCGTTGATCTCGACCGCCCGGACATCCTCGATGCCCATGGGCGAAACCACCTTGCGGCTCTGCGCGACGATCGCGCGGGCATCGTCGCGGGAGAAGGGCTTCGCCGTCGGCGTGGCCGGGGCGGCCGCGTGCGCGGACAGGCTGCCCACGATCGCAACGAACATCGTCAAGAGCAGTGATTTCAAGGGCAGTGATTTCAAGCGGGGTGATTCCAACAGCCGTGATTTCAGTCGCATCGGATTCCTCCTGGAGTCGCGCTGATAGTGTGTCGCCGAAGCCACGACCCACGACGTGCCATCGGTCACTGCAACCGTTTCCCGCGTCCGCGCAACGCGGTACCGCCGTCGCGATAGGATGGCCGCGATGACCGCATCTCTGCTCATTTCCGCCACCGACCTGGACCGCACGGGCGATGCCGCGCTGGTGGTCGGGCTCAGCGGCGGACTGGACTCGGTGGTGTTGCTGCACGCGTTGGCGGCGTCGCCACGGGCGCGCGAACGTGGCCTGAGTGCCGTGCACGTCCATCACGGCCTGCACGCCGATGCCGACCGCTGGGTCGCGCATTGCGAACAACTGTGCGCATCGCTCGACGTGCCGTTGCAGGTGACACGCGTCGAAGTCCACCGCGACCTTGGCGAAGGCCTCGAAGCCGCGGCGCGGCAGGCCCGCCACGCCGCCTTCGACGCGGCGCTGGGTGATGGCGAAGTGCTGGCGCTGGCTCATCATCGCGACGACCAGGCGGAAACCTTCCTGCTGCGCGCATTGCGCGCGTCGGGACCGGATGGACTGGGTGCGATGCGGGCCTGGCGGCAGTTCGGACGCGGCTGGTTGTGGCGACCGCTGCTCGGCCATGCGCGCGCGGATCTGCTCGCGTATGCGCAAGCGAACGGCCTGCGGTGGATCGAAGACCCGAGCAACACCGATGCGTGCTTTGACCGCAACTTCCTCCGCCAGCAGGTGTTGCCATTGCTGCGCGAACGCTGGCCGCATGCCGATGCCGCGTTCGCACGCAGCGCGAGCCTGTGCGCGCAGGCAGGCGACCTACTGGACGAAGGCGACGTCCTCGCGCTTGCGAGCGTGCGCACGACCGACCCGCGCGTGCTCTCGCGCGACGGGCTGCGCGCGCTCGCACCCGCGCGCCGTGCGCGGGTGCTGCGACGCTGGATCGATGCCGTGGGGCTCCCCCCGCTTCCGGCCGAGGGCGTTGCGCGCATCGAATCCGACGTGCTGGACGCGCGCGACGATGCCGATCCCCGGTTCGCCTGGCGCGATGCCGTCGTGTGCGCCTGGCGCGACCTGCTCCATGCCGGACCGCAGCGCGCGCCGTTGCCATCCGACTGGCGCTGCGACTGGGACGGTACGGCACCGTTGCTGCTGCCGGGAGGCGACGTGCTGCACCTTCACGGCGCACCGGGCTTTGACGCCTCGCTCACTGTCCACGCACGCCAAGGCGGTGAACGCATCACCCTCCCCGGCCGCACGCACTCCCATGCGCTCAAGCAGGTGCTGCTGGACCTGGGCATCCCGCCGTGGGAACGCGAGCGGCTGCCGGTGCTGTCCGATGCGCAAGGGACGCTGCTGGCGGCGGGCGATCTCGCACTGTCGGATGGCTTCGACACCTGGCTGCGTGGGCGGGGCGCGCGGCTGGTCTGGCAGCCATCCCGGGAATGACGTGGCGCCGCGCCACCAGCGAATTTGACCGCCCCTCCCGGCCCCCTCACACTTTCCCCATGGCCCGAAAACCCGCCAACACCCCCGATGCCTCCCCCGTCGCCGACTTCGAGCAGTCGCTTGGCGCACTGGAACAACTCGTCGAACAGATGGAACGCGGCGAGATGAGTCTTGAGGAATCGCTCGCGGCGTACGAACGCGGCGTCGGCCTCTATCGCCGATGCCAGGGCGCGCTGGAGCAGGCCGAACTGCGCGTGCGCCTGCTCAGCGATCCGCAGGACCCCGCCAGCGCCGAACCCTTCGCCGCACCCGATGCCTGACCGCCACTTCGCCGCATGGCGCATGCGGCTGGAAGCGGTCCTGGAACGCGCGCTTCCGCCAGCACTTGAATCCCCGCAGGGCCTGCACGGCGCGATGCGCCATGCCGTGCTCGACGGCGGCAAGCGCATGCGACCGCTGCTTGTGTATGCCACCGGCACTGCGTTTGGCGCCGATCTGACGGCGCTCGATGCGCCCGCCGCCGCGGTCGAACTGATCCACGCCTATTCGCTGGTCCACGACGACCTGCCCGCGATGGACGACGACAGCCTGCGTCGCGGCAAGCCGACGGTGCATATCGCCTTCGACGAAGCCACCGCGATCCTCGCCGGCGACGCACTGCAGTCGCTCGCGTTCGAAATCATCGCCGACGGGGCGCAACTGCCTGCGACGGCGCAGGTCGCCTTGTTGCGCGAACTCGCGATAGCTGCCGGCGCCCGTGGCATGTGCGGCGGCCAGGCGCTGGACATCGACGCCACCGGCAACGGCGACGCGATCGATGCGGTTGAACTTCAGCGACTGCATGCACTGAAGACCGGCGCGTTGCTGCGCGCCTCGGTGCGCATGGGCGCGCTGGCCGCGCAGGTGGATGCGGACACGCTGGCGCGACTCGACACCTTCGCGGACGCACTGGGCCTGGCCTTCCAGATCCGCGACGACCTGCTCGACATCGAAGGCGACAGCGCCACGCTGGGCAAGACCGCCGGCAAGGATGTCGCGCAGGCCAAGGCCACGTTCCCCGCACTGCTCGGCGTGGAGGCATCGCGCGAGCGGTTACGCACGCTGTCCACCACGATGCGCGAAGCGTTGGCCCCCTTCGGCGAGCGCACGACCGCACTGGCGGAGCTGGGACGCAAGGCAGTCGAACGTTCGCATTGAGGAGCGAGGATGCGTGGCGCGTGGCAGGCGTCTTGCTCCGGTCCTGCTTTGGTGCCATCTCGCCGCGAATGCGGGAATACCTGCCGTCATCCCCGCGAAGGCGGGAAGCGCCCCACAACAGCCGAAGGCCGGTCATCCAGCGACTTCATTGAAGCAAAGACGCGGGACCAACGGCCTCGCCGTCGTGAAGCGCTTTGCGCCTTCGCGGAAATGACGAACAAAAGCTATTGCTCAGATCTTCCCTGACTCCTCCGCAGACCCGGCCCGGCCTCCCCGCACCTTGCCCCAGCCAGCAACCGATGCACCTGCAATTCGAATCCGTCGCGCTTTCGTCGTAGGCTTGGACCGCAACCTGGGGGAGCCATGGTGAGAAAACGCAGGCCGGCACGCACTGTGCTGTCGTGGCTCGATGCGGTGATGGCCGCTTCCGCCCAGACCTTCATCGACCGCTGGGGCCGATTGGAGCTGTTGTACAAGCGCCCGCTTTCGCAGTTCGCGTACCGGCTGCGCTTCGCGTTCTATCCGCTGCTGGCCATCGGCGCGATCGCCTGGCTGGGCTGGGACTGGACGCACGACCGCTCGCTCAACTCGGCTGAAGACGCGATCTTCGACACCGTCATCAAGCGCCGGCCGGTCGAGCCAATCGCGTCGAAGCGCGTGGTCGTGGTCGAAATCGACGATTGCTCCATCGACCATTTCCGCAACCTCGGCGAGGGCGGCTGGCCGTGGAGTCGACAGCGCCACGCCGATCTACTCGACGCGCTCGATCGCGCCGGCGTGAGCGCCGCGGGCTTCGACATCATGTTCACCGATCCGTCCAGCGACGATCCGATCGGCGACGCCACCCTGGAGGCGATGGCCGAGGGCGGCGGGGGCCGGTTCGTGTTCGGCGCCTCGCGCGTGCACGCCGACTTCGATGCGTCCGCCGGCGCGATTCCTGCGTCCACGGCGCCGGGCGCGTTCGCCCTCGCGGCGGGTGCGGACAAGCACAAACCGCGCATCGCCCTGCTGCTGCCCTACGGCAAGGCGATGACGCAGCATGCCGGCCTGCTCGATGTCACCCGCAGCGTCGATGGCGTGCTGCGAGACATCCCATTGCGCTCGAACGAAGGCGACTGGGCAATTCCGTCGATGGCGCTGCGGCTTGCGGCTTTCGACACGAAGCGTGCGGCTTCGTCGTTCCCGGCCAGTGTGCGCATCAACTGGCGCAGCCACGAACGCATCGCCTACATCAGCGCAGCCGACTTGATCGAGGGAAAACCCGTCTGCCTCGACAAGGGCGGGAAGGCGCCGTCGCTGAAGGGCCGCGTCGCGCTCATCGGCTACACCGCGTCGGGCCTCAACGACGCCAAGCCGACACCCGTCGACCCGGTGATGCCTGGGGTGGAAGTCCAGGCCGAAGCCACCGCCGCGCTGATAGACGGCAGCGCGATCTGGATGCCTCCCGCGTCGTTGAAATACGTACTGGCAGGCATACTGGTGCTGCTGACCGCCTTCGCGTTCCATCGCGGCGAACCCGCCGGCGACATCGATTCGATCTTCGTTGCCATCAACCTGCTGCTGCTCAGCCTGGCCTATGCGGGGCTCACGTTCTTCGGCGTGTTCTTCGACATCTTCGCCAGCATCGGCTTCGTCAGCCTGTGCTTCGGCCTGTGTCGCACGTATGCGGGCGTGCAGCGCGGCCGTGCCGTGGGCATCGCGGATTTCCTGCCGGAATTCCAGCCGCAGACCGATCGCTGGCTGGTGCTGGTGCGGCTGCGCTTCATTCCTTATCCGTCGCTGGACAAGGCCGCGGCGTCGCGGCGTCGTCGCGAATACCGCCGGCGCCTGCGTCGTTTCTTGTATGCGGGTACCAATGCAGTGATGATGGAAGGCGTCGTCGAGCGCAAGAGCTGGCTGCACGCCACGCTGGACGACCTGATGCTGATGGTGTGGAAGGGGCCGGACGAAGCCACCGCGCGCCAACTGGCCCAGCACGATCTCGACGCGCTGCATGTTCACCTGAATGAATACGACGATCGCCTGGACGACGATGGCATGGTGAAAGCCAGCCTCGTCACCGCGGAGATCGACGACGATGCCGACGAATCCGACCGCGGCGAGCGCCTGCGCCTGCGCGAGGCCTTCGGCCGCGTGCTGGAGCAACGTGAAGAATGGCCACTTTCGGCCAAGAACTGCGTATTTCAGGTAGACACTCCCGGAGACCCGCAATGCACCGAGCCTTCCGCTTCCTGACCTGCATCGTGCCGCTGCTGCTTGCATTGGCAGCTGCCGATGCAAGTGCAGCGACGATCACCGATTCCGCCGCCGTGGTGCACAAGCCCTCCGTCGACGTGCACAGCGCACCGGATTTCAAGGCGCCCACGGTTGCCACGCTCCGCCAGAACGATCCGGTGAAGGTCGCCGGCCAGGAAGGCCTCTGGTTCAAGGTCTCGCTGCCCGCTGGCACCTCCGGCTACGTGCGCATCAACGACGTGCGCATGGCGTCGGCCAAGGTCGAGAAAGGTGCCAACACGCGCGCGTTGTTCACCGGCAAGGCCGGCAAGGGCCGCGTGAGCGAAACCGCGGGCGTGCGCGGCATCGACGAGAGCGACCTGAAGTCGGCATCGTTCGACGCCGTCCAGTTCGCCAGGCTGGAGTCCTATCGACTCAGCGAAAAGACCGCCAGCAGCGATGCGAAGAAATCCGGCTGGAAGTCGAGCACGGTTGCCTACGCGACCGAAGCCAAGGCCACGCCGGGTGCGAAGAAGGGCCGCGCGACCCAGGCGCAGAAGCGCGGCGGCCTGGCGATCGCGCGCGGCTTGTTGTCCGCGCTGGGCGGCGGCAATGCCGCTACCAGTTCCGCTGCCGACGTCGCCGATGCGTCCGCCGGCAAATCCGAAGAAGAACTGTCCGCCGAAGAACTCGCGCTGGGCCCGGAAATCGCCGGCCGCATCCTCGGCGCAGCGCCGTTGCTGGCCGATGATGCCGCGCAGCGTCGCGTCAATCGCGTCGGGCGCTGGGTGGCCTCGCAGACCAACCGACCGGAGTTGCCGTGGACCTTCGGCGTGATCGACTCGCCGGAGATCAACGCGTTTGCCGCGCCCGGCGGCTACATCCTGATGACGCGTGGCCTGTATGAGCTGCTGGGCAGTGATGAGGAAGTCGCCGCCGTGCTGTCGCACGAGATCAGCCATGTCGTGCAGCGCGACCACTACAACGTCATCCGCAAGCAGGAACAGCAGTCGGCCTTGCAGAATGTCGCTGCGGGACAGGTCACGGTGGGTGGTGGCGTCGCCGGCAGCATGGCCAAGGATTACGTGCGTCGCCACGGCGCCACGGTGATGCTGACCAGCCTGGATCGCGACGCGGAGTACCGTTCCGACGAGGCAGCCGAAATCTACCTTGCCCGCGCCGGATTCAACCCGATGGCGTTCTACGCGGTGCTACAGAAGATGGCCGCGCTTGGCAGTAGCGGCGGCAGCCTGGCGCAGTTGTACAAGACGCACCCGTCGCTGCCCGATCGCATGGATCGCATCGATCGTCGCGGTTATGCCGGCCTGGAGCGGTACACCCAACGCAATTGAAGCCGCGCTTCAACTGGCAAAGAAAAACGCCGGCCAATGGCCGGCGTTCTCGTTCAGGTGCAGCTTGTTCAGCGCGACTGTCTGTTCAAACCGCGCGTATTACTTGATCAGGCGCAGCGTGAACGGATAGCGGTAGGCGACGCCTTCGTTGGCCTTGATCCCCGCAATGATGGTGAGGACCAGCCAGGCGATACCGATGACGATCCAGGCCGGGATGGCGATGATCAGGCCAAGACCCAGCGTGAAGATGGAAAGCAGCAGCAGCCCGAAAAACACGAGGCCGACGGTGATATTGAAGTTCAGCGCTTCCTTGCCCTGGTCATCGACGAAGGACGACGTGTCCTTCTTGACCATCCAGATGATCAGCGGACCGATGAAGCAACCGATGCTTCCGGCCCAGCCCGAGGTAAGGATGCCGCCCACAAGAGCGGAAAGGTGCGCAAACATGGCCCACTGGCGGTCCTGCGCGGACGTTCCACTGTCCACCACGCCACTGGTCTGATCCTGGTTCTCTGTCATGGATGTCTCCCCGTGATCCGGCCGTACGCCGTTTCCGAACTCTAGCATTGTGTCGCGGGAGCGGGCGTCATCCCTCGGGACGGAGGCATGCCGCAGCTTCCGTGCAGGTCGATCCGGCACGTCCGACGCGCCAATCCTGCACTTCAGTCGGGCGACTCAATCCGAAGCCGTTTCACCCGCCACCGTCATGCGGCCCACCAGGATCGACCCGGTACGCACATGCGAACGCGGGTCGACATCGGTGCCGACGGCTTCGATCGCAGCGAACATCGAGCGCAGGTTGCCGGCAATGGTGATGCCGTCGACCGGATAGGAGATTTCGCCGCCCTCGATCCAGAATCCCGCCGCTCCGCGCGAGTAGTCGCCGGTCACGGTATTGACGCCCTGCCCCATCAGTTCGGTGACCAGCAGGCCGCGTCCCATGCCGCGCAGCATCGCGTCCTGGTCGCCGGCATTCGCCGACACCTGCAGGTTGTTTACGCCACCCGCATTGGCGGTCGTCTTGAGACCCAACTTGCGCGCCGAGTAGCTCCCCAGCACGTAACGTTGCACCACGCCGTCCCTGACCAGCGGCGACTCGCGCGTCGCCACACCCTCGGCGTCGTACGCAGCCGAACGCAGGCCGCGCGGCAGGAACGGCAGTTCGTCGATCGACAGCCATTGCGGGAACAGCGTGCTGCCGACGCTGTCCACCAGGAAGCTCGCCTTGCGATACAGCGCGCCGCCGGACACCGCGCCGATGTAGTGGCCGATGAGCGAACGGGCGACTTCGGCGGAGAACAGCACCGGATATTCACCCGTCGCAACCTGTCGCGGCGACAACCGCGATGCCGCGCGCTGGGCCGCCTTGCGACCAATCGCGGCGACGGCTTCGAGGTCGTCGGCGGCGAGCGCGTAGCTGTACCAGCCGTCGCGCTGCATCGCGTCGCCACGGCCGGCGATCAGCGCGCAGCCAACGCTGTGGTTGGTGCTGCGCTCGCGGCCGATGAAGCCGTGCGAGTTCGCATACACGCTCAAGCTGCTGCCGGTGCCCAGCGAAGCGCCGTCGGAGTTCTCGATGCGTCGGTCCTCGCGGCCCGCGGCCTCGCAGGCCAGGGCCAGTTCGATGGCCTGGTCGGCCTCGATGGCCCAGGGATGCCAGCTGTCGAATTCGCGCAGGTCGGTCGCCATCAGTTCGCGTTCGGCGAGCCCCGAAGCGACATCGTCCTGCGTGTAGCGGGCGATGGCGCAGGCCTGTTCGACGGTCGCGTCCAGGCTCTCCTCGCGCAGGTCGGCGGTGCTGGCGGTGCCCTTGCGCTGGCCGAAGTAAACGGTGACCGCGATGCCGCGGTCGCGCGTGGCCTCCACGGTTTCCACCTCGCCCATGCGCACGTTCACGCTCAGGCCGGTTTCCTCGGAACAGGAGACCTCCGCCTGGCTGGCGCCATGCGCGCGGCAGCGTTCCAGCAGCAGCTGGGAGGTTCCGGCGAGGCGGTCGAGCCGGGCCTGGCTGTCGTCGTGGACGGGGGCTAGGGTGTTCAATGCCTTATCCTTTGGTCTTGGCGGCGGATTCCCGGCGCCGTTGTGCAATTGCGTGCCGGGCAAGCCCGGCACCACGGAATGGGTGATGTGCGATGCGTGGTCGTGACGACGAAACCGGCGAATTCCTGGGCCCCAGCCGCAGCCAGAACCGGCGCGACGCGCTGGAAGTGCTGGCGATGGGCGAGAAGCTCGTATCGCTGACCGAAGCCCAGCTCGCCAAGCTGCCCGTACCCGAATCGCTGTTGCCGCACATCCGCGAGTGCAAGCGCATTACTGCGCAGATCGCGCACAAGCGCCAGCTGCAATTCCTGGCCAAGCAGATGCGCCGCGAGGACGACGAGATCCTGGAAGCCATCCGCGACGCGCTGGATGAAAAGGGCGAGGCCGCACGACGCGAAATCGCGGCGATGCATCGCGTGGAATCCTGGCGCGAGCGCCTGCTGGACGAAGGCGACGACGCCCTCGCGGAGCTGCTGAACGAATACCCCGGCGCCGATCGCCAGGTGTTGCGCCAACTGGTGCGCAACACGCTGGAGGAACGCAAGCGCAACAAGCCGCCGCGTGCGTTCCGCGAGCTGTATCGCGAGCTGCGGGAGCTGCTGCTGGGCGATGCCGCATCGCATGATGTCGACTCCGGCACCGACATGGCCGCCGAAGAAGACGACCACGAGTCCTGAGCGACAGACCGGGCCGGCTGCACTGATGCCGGCCGCACTGATGCCGGCCGCACGAATGCCCGCCGACGCGGCAGGCACGATAGAGACACGCGGTGGCCGTTCGACCGTCCCAACTCAGGCCTTCGTCCCGCCCACAGTCAGGCCATCGATCAGCAGCGAAGGCTGACCGACGCCCACCGGCACGCTCTGGCCATCCTTGCCGCACACGCCGACGCCTTCGTCGAGCGCCAGGTCGTGGCCGATCATCTTCACCCGCTGCATGGTTTCCGGGCCGTTGCCGATCAGCGTCGCGCCCTTCACCGGCGCGGTGATCTTCCCGTCCTCGATCAGGTAGGCCTCGGTGGCGGAGAAGACGTATTTGCCGCTGGTGATGTCGACCTGGCCACCGCCGAAGTTCACCGCGTACAGGCCCTTCTTCACCGAGCGGATCATTTCTTCCGGATCGTGTGGACCGGCGAGCATGTAGGTGTTGGTCATGCGCGGCATCGGCAGGTGCGCAAAGGACTCGCGGCGGCCATTGCCGGTCGGTGCCATGCCCATCAGGCGCGCGTTCAGCGTGTCCTGCATGTAGCCGACCAGCACGCCGTCTTCGATCAGCGTCGTGCAGTTGGTCGGCGTGCCTTCGTCATCGACGTTGAGCGAACCGCGGCGCCCCGGCAGCGTGCCGTCGTCGACGATGGTGACGCCCGGCGACGCGACGCGCTGGCCCATGCGACCCGCATACGTCGAAGTGCCCTTGCGGTTGAAGTCCCCTTCCAGTCCGTGGCCGACGGCCTCGTGCAGCAGCACGCCCGGCCAGCCGTTGCCCAGCACCACCGGCATCACGCCCGCAGGCGCGTCGATGGCTTCCAGGTTCAACAATGCCTGGCGCAGTGCCTCGCGCGCGAAGCCTTCCGGCTTGCCGTCGGCAAGCAGCTGCGCATACGAGTAACGACCACCGCCACCGGAATACCCGCTCTCGCGACGACCGTTCTGCTCGACGATCACCTGCACGTTGAAGCGCACCAGCGGTCGGACGTCGGCGGCGAGCACGCCATCGCTGCGCGCGACCAGCACGGTGTCGACTCCGCCGGACAGCGTCACCATCACCTGCTGCACGCGCGGATCCGCGGCGCGCACGTAGCGGTCGATGCGACGTAGCGCTTCGACTTTTTCCTCGTTGCCGAGCGAATCGATCGGGTCGTCGCTCGGATAGAGCGAGCGGCCGTTGCTGCGGGCAAGGGCGCGCGAAGTGTGCATGGAGCCGTCACGGGCGATGGCGCGCGCGGACTTCGATGCTTCCAGCAGCGCCGCGGTGTTGATCTCGTCGGAATACGCGAAGCCGGTCTTCTCGCCGCTGATCGCGCGCACCCCGACACCCTGCTCGATCGAATGCGCACCTTCCTTGACGATGCCGTCCTCCACCGTCCAGCTCTCGCGGCGCGCGTGCTGGAAGTAGAGATCGCCGAAATCGACGCCGGGCCCGAGCAACGTGCCGAAGGCGCGCTCCAGCCCGCTGGTATCAAGGCCGGCAGGCAACAGGAGGCGGGATTCGGCAAGCTGGATGGGGAGGGTCATTGGAAGGCCGATTGAAGAGGGGATGGGGACTTTTGGCAGTGGCCCGGGCAAGGGACCTGGTTTCCAGCGTTCATTGAACGCCGTCGCTCACTGCCATGGCCGCGGGCGCGGCATCGACAATGCCGGCGTCCCGGCAGTGCAGCGGGCCGCATCTGCCACCCAAGATGATGCCCAACGCCCCGCGATTCAACCCGGCGGCGGCTGGGTCGGCGAGGCCGGGGCGCGGCTCTGTTCGCGTGTCATGACCTCGACCTTCGGTTCCTTCCACGGCCCGGTCACGCGATAGGTCTTGGCCGCCAGCGCGCCCAGCGGCTTTTTCAGCATCGCATTCGCCGCCGCGCCGATGGCGGCGCCGACCGGACCACCGGCCACCGCGCCGATCGCGGTCAGCAGGTTGCCGGCCTTGGGCCGCACCTCGATGGTCTGGTCGAAGCTCTGCGCGCGCAGGTTGGCCGCGCCGCTGATGTCGATTGTCGCCGCCGGACCGTCGATCACGAGGCCTTCGCTGCGCGCCTGGCCACCGCCGAAACGCACGCTGCCGCCCAGCTTGTTGAATGCGAAGCCCTTGGAGAAGAAGTCGCTGAAATCCAGAGTCAGGCGGCGCGGCAACTGGGCCAGGCTGAGCAGGCCAAGCACGCGACCGGCGCCCGGCTCGATTTCAAGCAGGCGGCCATCGCGCACGTCCAGCACCAGCGCGCCATCCAGGCCATCGAGCCTGAATCCGACCGGTGTCCCCGGCCACCCTGCGGTGAAATGCGCCGTGCCCTGCCCGCCGCCGATGCGGCCGGCCAGGCCGAAACCCGACAACAGGCTGCCGAAGTCATCGCTGTCCACCTTCAGGTCGAGCCGCGTGGTGGAAGCGGCGGCGCGACCGTTCCAGTCGCCGCTCATGTCGATGCGCTGCTTCGCGGCGCGCGACTGGAACTGTTCGAAGCGCATGCCGGAAGCGGTCGGGTGCGTCCGCACCTTGGCGGCACCGAGCATGGCATCGCCCACCTGCAGGTCGTCGATGTCGAAGGTCAGCGCGGGAATCTTCGCCGGATCGATGTCGTCACCACGATCGGCGCCCGCTGCAGGTGCTGCGCCGGCAACCGGCGCTGCGGCAGCGGCCGATGCGGTCGCTTTGGCAACAGGACGCCAGTGCACGCGCTGCAGTCGGCCGGCGATTGCTTCGCTCTCGCTCGCCGGCACCAGCAGCGCGCCTTGCAGTGCGGCGCCTTCGGCCTGCACCGCGATCGCGCCACGCGCCGCCGGCGCGACGATCAGGTGCGTGTCGGCGAAGGTTCCGCCCAGCAATTGCAGTTTGTGCGCGGTGACATCGATGCGTTGCAACGACAGCTTGCTGTCGCCATTGCCGCCACGCGCCAGCGCGATCCAGTCCACGGCATCAAGCGTGTCCGCGCGACCAGTCGCGATCAGGCCGGACGGCGGCGCGGCCTCGTCGAGATGGTCGGCACCCAGCACCGCCCGGATGCCGGTCTGTCCGTTGCTGCTGCGCGCGCGTAGCGCCATCACGTTGCCGAGGTTGACACGGATGTCGCCCGTTCCTACCGGCAAAGGTGTTTCGATGGTGGTCGCCAGCGGCGTGGACGCGGCCTTGCGCAGCGGCGCGGGCAGATCGACGCTGGTGCCGACCAGGTTGGTGCTGAGTTGCAGCAGCGTCGGTGCAGTCTTGCCGGGTGCCGACTTCGGGATTGCGATGCCGACCGTCCATGTCGAACGGCCGCCCAGGTAAGGCTTGAGCCAGCCCAGGTCTTCCGCACGATCCACCAGCGCCACAGCGCCCAGGCTGGCATCCAGCCCAGCCTCGAACACATGCGCGGCGTTGCGCACGTACTGGCTGCCCGCGCGTAGCGACAACTTGCCGGGCTCGCCTTCGTGGCGCACGGCCAGGTCATCGGCCTTGAAGCCGCCGCGCGAATACACGGCACGGCCGTTGACCTGGTCGAACGCGAGTTTCCACTGCTTGTCCGACAACTTCGCGTCCTTCAGCACGACGTTGCCATCGATCGTCGTCGCCGCGCCGTGCAAAGGCATGCCAAGGCGGAAATCCACGTTTGCCGCACCGGACGCGGACAGGCTGGCGAAGGTCTCCGGGTGTTCCTTCTGCAATGGACTGTGGCGCAGCACTTCCAGCAGGTGCGCGGCATCGCCGTGCCCCTGCGCGTCGACCGTCAGCGAGCCGCCGCGGTACTTGTCGATGCCCGCGTGCAGTTGGGTGATGGCGACATCGCCCAGGTGCCCGGTGCCATCGACGTCGAAGCCCTGCGCGGTGAACACCGCGTCCGCTGCGACGCCCTGCGCCGGCGGCCATTCCTCGTTGAAGCGGACGATCGCATCGTTGATGTGGCCCGTAGCTTCGAAATAGCCCGGCCGTTCGCCGCCGAAGGGCCAGTCATCCAGGTCGCCCGACACCACGGCGCGACCACCGCTCAACGTGCCCGCCACCAGCGCGGTGTCGAGCCACTTGATCGTGAGCGGCGACATGTCGCTGCGGATCCAGAAACCCTTGGCAACCGGGAGTTGCACGTCGTCGATCTGCGCGGCAATGTCGATCCACGGACGCGAACCATCGCCCTGCCACCACAGTCCGCCGCGTGCGCTGACACCCAGCTCCGGGCCATCAAGGCGCAGTGCGGTGGTGCCGATGCGCCAGCCCGCGCCTTCGCGCCATCCGCCGACGTCGCCGCGCAGCTTCACTACGTGCGGCACGCCGAAACCGGTAGGCCAATCGAACGTAACGCTGGCATCGGGATCGAAGCGCAGGTTGAAACCATCGGCATCGCCATCGATGTCGCCAGTGAGTCCCTGCAATCCCGGCGACTTGCCAACGGGCCTGAAGCCGAGGTTGGCGATGTGCCCGGATACGTGCAGCGCGCCACCCGGGCGACCGGCGATTTCCACGTTGCCCAGAGCAACCGAGGGTTGCGCCTCCTGCAGCCAGCGCCGCAGCTTGGGCTGCAACTTGTCGCTGAGCGCCAGCGCCGACAACAGCGGGGCGGCGTCGATGCGTTTTGCCTGCAGCACGAAGCGGTCACCGCCGGCGATCAACAATCCGTCGAGCTTCTGCGCGGCGTCGTCATTGCCGATGCGCAGTCGCGGCGCATCGAATCGCCAGCCACCCTTGATCGATTGCCAGCGCGCCAGCGCCTGCACGCGCGCGAAGCGGTTGCGCGGCGGCGCAGCGCCGGCTTCGAGCGGCACGCCACGCATGGCGACGTTGTCGAGCGCGACATCCACGGTGACCTGCGCGACGCGCTTGCCGCGCAGCTGCGCCCATGCCTGCGCACGGCCCTTGCCGCCTTCGATCGCGATGCCCTGCAGGCGCAACACCGGCGACCATGCGGCGAGATCGGCCTGCTTCGCGCCGGCATAGACGCTGCCATCGCCCTTCTTCCGGTCGAAATCCAGCACCGCGTCCAACGACGCGACAGTTGCGCCCTTGCGCGGGGTCAATGGCCACGCACGCACGCCGGCACGCACGCGATCGCCGTTCACCTTCAGGCGTACATCGACGCGCGGCAGGTGCGCATCGACGCCGAGCGTCGGTGCGATCACCGCCAGCTTGGCGCCGATCACCTGCAGTTCGCCGAGTCCTTCCAGCGCGGAAAACGGATCGCTGCCGGGCTGCTGCTGGCCGGGCAGGCCGCGCACCTGCCAACGACCGTCGCTGGCACGTTCCAGCGTCAGATCCAGTCCGCGCAGGCGCAGCTCGGAGAACGAATGTCCCGGCAGAAGGCCCGCATAGACCGATACGAGCATCTCGGTGTCGCCGACCGTGAACGCCTGCGCGCCCTCGCCGATGCGCAGGCGATCGAGCTTCAGCACCGGACCACGCCGCGTCCACTGCGTCTCAAGCCGATCGAACGCCACCGGCCGGCCGGCGCGTTCGCTCAGCCACGCGGCCACGCGATCGGGATGGCGCTCGGCCAGCGGCAACACCTGGCTCGCCACACCCAGCACCACCGCCACCAGAACGAGCACGAGCGCCACCGCGTAGCTGAAGCTACGGCGTGCGATCCGGAAGCGGCGGCGAAGGGGCGTGGGCATGCGGTTACTCCCACCCTCGCGATGCGCGCGACGGGGAGGGAGCAGTTGCGGCATCAAAGCAGCACGACATCGAACTGCTCCTGCGCGTATTGCTCATCAGCCTGGAAGCGGATCGACTTGCCAAGGAATTCTTCCAGCTCCGCCACCGACGCGGACTCTTCGTCGGTGATGCGCGCGACGATCTTCGGCGAGGCGATCACGAGCAGGCGCGCGGCGTCGAACTGGCGCACCTGGCGGACGATCTCGCGGAAGATTTCGTAGGTCACGGTCTCTGGCGTCTTCAACGTGCCGCGGCCGCCGCATTCGTGGCAGGGCTCGCTGAGCTGGCGCTCCAGGCTCTCGGTGGTGCGCTTGCGCGTCATCTCGACCAGGCCCAGCGGCGAGAAGTCGTACACCGTGGTCTTGGCGTGGTCGCGGGTGAGCGACTTCTCCAGCTGCCGCAGCACCTGGCGCTTGTGCTCGGCGTCGGTCATGTCGATGAAGTCGATGATGATGATGCCGCCAAGGTTACGCAGGCGCAGCTGACGGGCGACCGACTGCGCGGCTTCGAGGTTCGTCCGATAGACGGTCTCCTCGAGGTTGCGCTGGCCCAGGAATGAACCGGTGTTCACGTCGATCGTGGTCATCGCCTCGGTCTGGTCGATGACCAGGTACCCGCCGGACTTGAGCGGCACTTCCTTCACGAGTGCGCGCTGGATTTCATCTTCGACGCCGTACAGGTCGAAGATGGGGCGCGCGCCGGTGTAGTGCTCGATCTTCTCGGCCAGGCCCGGCATGTACTGCGCGGCGAACGTGCGCAGGCGGTCGCAGGTCTCGCGCGAATCCACCTTCACCTTCTCCACGTCCTTGCGCATCAGGTCGCGCACCGCGCGCAGCGGCAGGCTGAGGTCCTCGTACACGCGCTCGCCCACGCGCGAGCTGGCGGATTTTTCTTCGATCAGCGCCCACGCGCGGCTCAGGTAGGCGACGTCTTCGGCGAGGGCCTCTTCCGGCTGACCCTCGGCATTGGTACGCACGATGTAGCCGTGCTGCGCGCCAGCCGGCGCGAGTGCGGTGACGTGCGATTTCAGGCGCGCGCGCTCGGCTTCGTCCTCGATGCGCGCGGACACGCCGACGACGCGATTGCGCGGCAGCAGCACCAGGTAGCGCGAGGGAATGCTCAGCTGCGTGGTAAGCCGCGCGCCCTTGCTGCCGATCGGATCCTTCACCACCTGGACGATGATGTCCTGGCCTTCGCGCAGCAGTTCGGCGATCGGTCGCGTCGGCGTGGGCGGCAGCGGGGCGGCATCGCCTTCGCCCTCGCCTTCGGCCACTACCGGTGCGTGCTTGACGATGTCGGCCGCGTGCAGGAATGCAGCACGTTCCAGCCCGATCTCGACGAACGCCGCCTGCATGCCGGGCATCACGCGCTGGACCTTGCCCTTGTAGATGTTGCCGACCACGCCGCGACGCCAGCCGCGTTCGATGTGCAGCTCCTGCAACATGCCGTTCTCGACCACCGCGACGCGCGTCTCGCGCGGGGTGACGTTGACCAGGATCTCCTCGGTCATGGGCGCACCGTTGCGACCACAACCCGCTGCTTCGTCCGCTGATCCATGGTCATCTGCCTGTCCGTGTCGAAGTGTTTCAAAGTGCACCGAACTGCCGCAGCAGCTGCGCGGTTTCGTGCAGGGGAAGCCCCATCACGCCGGAGTAGCTGCCGCTCAACCTGGTGATGAAGGTTTCGGCGAAACCCTGGATGGCGTAGGCGCCTGCCTTGCCGTCCCACTGGTCGCCCGCGACGTACCCGGCGATCTGCGCTTCGCTCAGGCCCATGAAGCTCACCTCGGAGATCGACACCACCTGGGCCTCGCGCCCGGGCGACACCAGCGACACCGCCGAAATCACCTGGTGCGTGCGTCCGGACAGGCGTCGCAGCATTGCGGCGGCATCCTCCGCGTCGCGGGGCTTGCCGAAGACCTCGTCGTCGAGGACGACCTCGGTGTCGCTGCCCACGACAATCGCGGTGGGATTGCCCATGACCTGGAGCAGGCCCGCGCCGGCCTTCTCGCGGGCGACGCGGCGGACATAGTCCTCCGCGGGCTCGCCCGGGACGCGTTCTTCGGGAAGATCGAGGTCGATGATGCCGAACGGCAGGCCAAGGCGACCCAGCAGTTCGCGTCGGCGCGGGGATTTGGAGGCGAGATAGAGCATCCGCGAAAGGATAACCCGCGCTGACTGGACGCCGACTCCGATCGCGTCACGCAACCCTGTTCGGACTCACGGATCGTTTACCGTAGCCCGAACCCCCAAACGACAGGAGTTGTCATGCCCCGCTTCCAGAACCTCACCCGGATCGCCGTGCGCCCGCTGGCGCTGGCTGCCGTCCTTGCCCTTGGAGCCTGCTCGCCCATGTCCTCGAACGCCCAGACCTCGCCCTACGTCGCCACCGACGGCACTTTGCTCAACGTGTCCGCCCAGGGCGAAGCCAAGCGGGTCCCCGACATCGCCCACATCTCCACCGGCGTGGTCACCCGCGCGGCCGATGCCAACGCCGCGATGCGCGCCAACGCCGAGCAGATGGCCAAAGTCGTCGCGGCGATCAAGGCCGCCGGCATCGCCGACAAGGACGTGCAGACCAGCGGCATCAGCCTCAACCCCAGCTACCAGTACCGCGAAAACCAGCCCCCGACCATCACCGGCTACGAGGCCAACAACACCGTCAGCCTGGTGGTTCGCGACATCGGCAAGCTTGGCAAGATCCTCGACACGCTGGCCTCGGTCGGTGCCAACCAGATCAACGGGCCCAGTTTCGACGTCGACAAGAAGGACGAGGCGACGGATGAAGCGCGCCGCGACGCGCTGGAAAAGGCGCAGGCCCGCGCCGACATGTATGCGAAGTCGCTGGGCATGAAGGTGCGCCGCATCGTCAGCATCAGCGAAGGCGGCGGTTTCTCCCCGCCGATGCCGATGGTGCGCATGAGCATGAAGGCCATGGACGCGGGCGCGGAAACCTCCGTATCGCCGGGCGAGAACACGCTGAACGTCAACCTGGACATCGTGTTCGAACTGGGGCGCTGAGCGCTCCCACAGATTCAGAACGGCCGCGCAATGCGGGCCTCGCTCGTTTGCGTGTCTCCTCTTCCAATCGTGTCTCTGTGCAGACAAACGACGCCAAAACGGTTCCGGTGCCGAAGGTGACTCGGCTGAACTGGGCGCAGTTGGCGAAAATCCGCTAGGCCGCGCTGTCGGCGCGGAACAACCTGACGTTGCGCTCGACACCGGCGACTGCGCGGTGGAGGCCGTACCTAGTACGCCGGCCGCGCGCTCCACGCGCCACTGGACACCCCGAAGGTGCCGCTGCCGGCACGTGGCATTCGTCGAACCCAGCCCCCATCGTGGGCTCCGATGCGCGGAACGCCGCGAGCGCCTAACCCCACCGCCACCCGCCATGCGTTGTGAACCCATGCCAACAACATGCGGAGGTGGCAAATGGCTCAGGTTCTCGATCTTCACTCCGGGCTGCTGCAGGCCGGCGCTGTCCGCGGCGGTGGGCTGCAACTGGCGAAGCTGGACTTCACCCGCATCACCGCCGAGGCGGGCGCGATCGCGATCAATGCCGCGGCCCTGCTGCTGTTGCTGGCGCCGTTGAGTGCACCGCCGCCCGCAGTGGAGCCGCTGCAGGAGTTTGTCCAGTACCAGCGTATCGACCCGCCCAAGCCGCCGGAATTGCCCCCCGTCGTCGAAGTAAAGCAAACACCGATCCACCCGCAAACACCGCCACAGGTGCAACAGCAGGTGGAGTCAAAGCAGGAAATCGTCGTCGATCCGACACCCGACGCGACGATTTTCGAACAGGCCAAGCTGGTCGCAGACGCCAACATCGGGAACACGCTGAAAATCACCGAGCCGCTTCCCGCAGCGCATCTTGAAACGGCCTTCGCGCCGCCGCCCGCGTATCCGCTGGACGCCATGCGTCGCGGCGTCACCGGCGAGGTGCTGCTCAGGGTGCTGGTGGATGTCGACGGTAGTCCGATCAGCGTTCAGATCGAACGCAGCAGCGGCAATCGCACGCTGGATAACGCGGCCAAGCGCCAGGTGGAGTCGAAGTGGCGCTTCAAGCCGGCAGTGCAGGATGGCCAACCGATCCAGGCCATCGGCATGGTGCCGATCATCTTCAAGCTGGGCTGATTGCCTTCAGATGGATTGTTCGTGGTGGTGATTGGCGGAGCCTGGGAAACCGGGCTTCGCTTTTTTGGTCCGACTCTGTTCCGTTCAACAGGCTGTGTTCGTATCTCGGTGCCGCGTACGGGAACTTCGGTGTGCTCAAGCGCGGTGATAGGGATGGTTCGCGAGCAACGCCGCGGCGCGATACAACTGCTCGGCCAGCACCAGCCGCACCAGCATGTGCGGCAGCGTCAGCGGGCCCAGCGACCACTGCTCATCTGCACGAGCGATAACATCGGGCGAATGCCCTTCCGGGCCACCGATCAGAAACGCGAGATCACGTCCCTGCCCGCGCCAGTGCTCCAGCCGCTGCGCAAGCTGCTCGGACGACCACATCCTGCCGCGACCGTCCAACGCCACCACCGTCGCCTGTTTCGGTAACGCGGCCAGCACGCGCGTACCCTCGTCCTGCGTCGCGCGCGCGGCGTCGCGGCCCTTGCCGCGCAGGCCAGGCTCGATTTCGACCAGGTCGACCGGCAACCAATGCGACAGGCGCTTGCGGTATTCACCGAAGCCTTCGGCCACCCAATGCGGCGCACGTTCGCCTACGGCGATGAGTCTGGCTTTCATGGGCGGCATGGTAGCGGACGGCGTTGTAGACGACCGCATCGCATCTGACGTCTCGAACGCAGCAAGGGACCTTTTACACCCGCGTGGAGTGTCACCCGCGTGGAGCAGGTCCCTCCCATGCTTGGGGTGACATTGATGATTACAGCGCGTTGGTCACAGGCGCGCCGGCTGTGGACCTAGTGTCCAGCCGCCACGCCCGCCCCTTCGCGGATGTACTGCCGCGCGAAGGGATCCAGCTCCATGTCGCCGATGTCGGCATAGTCGATTTCGCGCAACCCGTCGAAGGCGGTGAACGCCTGCGCGACCGGGCGTTGTTCCAGCGCGCGCAATTCCAGCCGGTAGGCCGCCTTGCCTTCGCCACTGCGGTACGTCGCCGGCAGGTCGGCCGCGTCCAGCCATTCCATTGCCACCGGGATGCCGCCGACGTCACCGCGATAGCGCTGCGCGTCCGCGCCATGTGCAGCCTGCACGTGCACGGTTCCGCGCGATGCCAGCTTTGCGCGCAGCGTCGGATCGACCAGATGCGAAAGCTGCGACCATTGCGGATGACGACCCAGCGCCCGCAGGTCGCCCGGCGCATAAGTGACGACGCGACCCGCGTCGACGAAAACCTCGTGATGCACCAGGCCGTCCGCGCCCTGCCTCCAGACGCGGATGGGTTCGCCGGCGAGCCGGTATTCGACGCGGTCATCCCCGCGCACAAGTACCAGCGTGCGATCGCCGGCGGCGTCATGCACGGTGTATTGCGCCACCCATGCGACCGCTGGCGCGGGCGTCACGACCGCATCGGAGCCGGCCCTCGCGGGGCCGGCTCCCAGTGCGAACAACACGATCAGCAGGGCACGGCGCATCACTTGCTGCTGCGCTTGGACATGCCTTCGAGCAGGTCGCTGACCATCAGCGGCGGCACGACCGTCTTCGCGGCCTTGCCGCAGTTGCCGAACAGGTAGCAGAGGAACGGCGCGACGCCCTGCTCGGACTGCGCCATCACGTGGAAGATCGTGTTCTGTTCGACGACACCCTGGAACGCGTGGGCGCCGGGGCCGCGTGCGTAGATCGCGACATCCTCTGCGGCGTGGGTTTCCGAATCCAGCGGCACCGCGGCTTCCTGCAGGAAGGCTGGCGCATTGGTCTCGACGGTGGTCAGGTCCGGACGTGGACCCGGCGCGCGGTAACCCGGGCCGTTGGCATAACCGAGCGTGGTGTACGGCTTGCCGTTGGCGTCGCGCGCGACCTGGCCATTGGTGACGACCTTGCCGAGGATGTCGTTGCCGCGATCCGGGTAGCCGGCGACGGTGAAGACATGACTGTGGTCGGCAGTGACGATCATCAGCGTGTCGTCGCCCGAGGTCTTGCGCACCGCGGCGCGCACCGCCTCGGAAAGTTCGACCGCGTCGGTCAGCGCGCGGAAGGCGTTGCCGGCGTGGTGGCCGTGGTCGATGCGACCGGCTTCCACCATCAGGAAGAAGCCTTTCTTGCCGCTGGCATTGAGCACGTCGATCGCCTTGCTGGTCATCTCGGCCAGGCTCGGCTCCTTGCCAGCGTCGGTCGGGCGGTCGTACTCGTATTCCATGTGCGAGCGCTCGAACAGGCCGAGCAGGTGATGCGTGCTGCGCGGATCGATCGCATCGAACTGCGCCTTGTTCCACACGTACGCCGATTGCGGCTTGCCCGCCCATTCTTCAGCGAGGTTGCGGCCATCCTTGCGACGGCCCTTGCTGCCAGTGTCTTCCGGGTCATTGAAGGTGTTGGGCAGGAAGTAGCTGCGGCCACCGCCGAGGGCGACTTCGATGCCGTCGCCGAACGGGAACTCGATCAGCTGGCGCGCGATGTCCTTGCAGCCGTTGGTCTTGGCTTCGGTGGTGAGTTCGGCGTCGCTTTCCCAGTCGCGGTTGGGCGTGTGCGCGTAGGTGGCCGCCGGCGTTGCGTGGGTCAGGCGCGCGGTACTGACCACGCCGGTCGCCAGGCCCATCGCTTCGGACATTTCCAGCAGCGTCGCCACACCCTGGCCGCGTGCGGAGGCGCAGTCGTTGTAGCGCGCGGACTGCGTCACCGCGAGCACGCCCTGGTTGGTCTTGATGCCGGTCATCATCGCGCTCATGGTCGGCGCGGAATCCGGCGTCTGGCCGTCGACCGAATAGGTCTTGGACAGGCTGACGTACGGGAAGCGTTCGAAGCTCAGCGAGTTTTCTTCGCCGGTCTGGCCATTGAGCTGGCCTTCGAGGATGCGCGCGGCAGCCACGGTGGACAGGCCCATGCCGTCGCCGACGAACAGGATCACGTTCTTCGCCGGGCGGTTGTTGGCGCGCTGCGTGGCGCCGTTGTGGGCGGCGCGCGCGCCGTCCTCGTACCACTGCTTCGGGCTTTCGGCGGAACTCGGGGCTGCGGCGAGCACGGTGACGACCGCGCAGGACAACGTCAGAAGGGTTTGGCGCATGGTGGGATCTCCGCCCTGGGGAAGCGGGAAGCCTGCGTGCCTTATGTTGCGGGGAGATTGCGTGGATGCGACGCGCAGTGTTCGTCGGCGCGGTCTCAGCGCGAAAACAGTCATCGTCAGGCAGCAGCGCGCGCAACAGCGCAAATAAAGACGGCGCCGCAGGTGGCGCCGTCTTTGCTTCATGTGTTGACCGGAGCGCAATGGCGACCGGTTGTTGAACCCGTCAGATCACCGAGACAGCAGGTCTCTCACTGCGTTCGAAACGACGGACGAATCAGAACCGGCTTTCGGAGCCGGTTTCGCCTTCGAAGTCATCCGCGTCGCGGTACGACGGCGGCTGGTCACCGACCGTCCACAGGCGTTCCAGTGCGTAGAACTCGCGCACACGCGGCAGCATGACGTGGACGACGACGTCGCCCAGGTCCACCAGTACCCATTCGGCTTCGCGTTCGCCTTCCACGCCGAGCGGCTGGATGTCGAGGTTCTTCGCGAACTTCACTACTTCGTTGGCAATCGACTTCACGTGGCGCGTCGAGGTACCCGACGCGATCACCATGAAATCAGTGACGCTGCTCTTGCCGCGTACGTCGATCTCGACCGCGTCCTTGGCTTTCAGTTCCTCGAGCGCGGCGTGGACCGTTTTCAGCAGCAGATCGGCCGACGGCGGCGGGGTGGGAAGACGGGTCTTGATGACTTGGGCTTGGCTGGTCAAGGGTGCGGAGCTCGTGGGGTGCCGGACAATTATAGGGAAGCCGACTCAGGGGCGCCTGTCGAGTACAAATGGTGCCGTTCGATGTAACCGGCGACAGACGGTGGTACCCAGTCCTGCCACGCGGCGCCCGAAGCGATGCGACGGCGCAGTCCGGTGGAGGATTCCGGGCGCAGTTCCTGCATGGGGAGGACCGCGAAACCGCCTGCGGGGGCTTCGGAGAGCGCGGAAAGATCGCGCCAGCGCCCCGCGATCTCGGCATGGACCTCTGGCGCCCGGTCCGCCAGCGCCGCCGCCGTGATGGCTGATCCAGGCCGCTGCACCGCGATGATGTGGGCGTGGTCGAACAATTCGCGCCAGCGGTGCCAGGTGTGCAGGGCATTGAGCGAATCGCCGCCGACCAGCCAGGCGATCGGGGCCGCCGCACCCAGTTCCGCGCGCAGTTCCAGCAGGGTGTCGAGGGTGTAGGACGGGCCGGCGCGGCGCAGTTCGCGGCGATCGACCTTCAGCTCCCGTTCGCCGGCGAGCGCGAGATCCAACATGCGCGCCCGCTGGTCTGCATCTGCGAGGGTGGGTCCCTTGTGGGGCGGATCGGCGGCCGGTAGCAGCCACACCCGGGCACCGGTGGCCTCACGCGCCGCGTGGGCGACGGCAAGGTGGCCGTTGTGGACCGGGTCGAAGGTGCCGCCGTAGTAGATGCTCAGGCCCAAGCGTCACCGTGGGAGAAACGAATTGACCCGGTCATGCGCGCAGCAGGCGTGCCGCGCGGGGCTCCGCCACGGCCAGCAGGAGCCGTTCCAGCGCCAGCCAGGGATCCTCGGGCTCCTGACCGCGCCGCGGCCGGCCCTTGGAGATGGCGTCCACGCGCCCGGCCTGGGCGAGGAATTCATCCCAGCGCCGCGCCTCATGCCGCGCCAGGGCGCGCTTGTACATCGGTTGCTTCGCATCCCACACGCGCTGCGCCTTGAACGCGCTGGCGAGGTTGCCCGCGCGCGCCAGCGCACCGGCGGTCTGCAGCTCCCGGATCACCATGCCCAGCAGTGCGGGCACCACTTCACCCTCTCCGCGCAGGCCGCGCAGCACGCGCGAGACCTGCGCGCCCTGCCCGTTCATCGCCGCGTCCATCAGGCGGAACACGTCGAAGCGCGCGGCATCGGCAACCAGGTCTTCCATGCGTGCCTCGTCCAGCACTGCGCCGTCGCTGAGCAGCTTGAGCTTCTCGATTTCCTGGGCGGCGGCGAGCAGGTTGCCTTCGACGCGATCTGCGAGCAGCTGAACGGCGTCGCGATCCGCCTTGAGTCCACGCGAACGCAGGCGCTGCTCGATCCAGCCGGGGAGTTCGTGCGGCTTGATCGCCCAGGCGACGGCCACCTGTCCGACCCGCGCGATCGCTTCGCTCCATTTGCCGCCGTGCTGGCGACTCCAGTCGCCCGCGGTGACCAGCAGGGTGATGTCGGGTGGCGGATCGGCGCAGAACTCGCTGATCACGCGCGCCCCTTCGGTGCCGGGCTTGCCGGTGGGCAGGCGCAGTTCGAACAGGCGCTTGCTGGAAAACAGGCTCGGGGCGCGGAAGCTGGCTTCCATCGCGTTCCAGTCGGGTTCGCGCTGGTTGCCTTCGGCTTCGAAGACCTCGCGCTCGCCAATGCCCTGTGCACGCGCCGCAGCGCGCAGGGCGTCGGCGGCTTCCAGTACGCGCAGCGGCTCAGGGCCGGCGATGAGGTAGGCCGGCCGCAGCGGCCCGGCGGCAACCTGCGCGGACAGCTGTTCCGGCTTGAGTTCCATCAGCGCGGCTTGTCGGCCGGCGGCGGAGGCGGCGGCGGTGCCTGGTCGGCGGCTTCGAGAGCGGACTTCGCAGCGTCTTCCGCGACGGGTTCGTCCAGGCGCGATTTCGGCAGGGCGGGTTCGCCACCGTTGCGGGTCACCGCATCGATGCGACGGATGATCGACGCCGCCATCTCGCGGCGTAGTTCGCGTGCAAGCAGGTCACGCTCGCCCTCGGTGCCGATGGTGCTGATCGGATTGGAGATGTAGTCGCGCGAGAGCTCGATGGTCTGGCGCGGCACCAGCTTGGTCTGGTCGGCCCGGCGCAGCTCGAAGGTCACCGCGTAGCGCAGGCTGAATTCCTGTGACCGTCCCAGCTGGTCGACACTGATCGGCGTATCGCCCCAGCGTTCCTGCAGGAGGTCCAGCACCGCGCCGTTCCTGTCCCCTTCCGGCGCCATCTCCGCGCCCGCTCGTTCCAGCGACAGCGCCAGCGAATTCGGCAGCGGGCTGTACTTGTCCACGGACTGGACCCGGATCGGCCCCAGGTCGGGCGGCAGGGTCATCGCGTTGCGAAGATGAAAACCGCAGGCCGACAGGGCCAGGACGAGGGCGAGCGGCGCCAGGCGCGCAAGGAGGCGTGGAATCATGGGCCGAAGTCTGGACGAGCGTGGGGCGGGCGGCAAGCCGGCGCGTTCAGATTGGCGTTGCGGCGGAAGGAGGGATGCGGGCCTATCCGGACGTCAGACGAGTTCGTCGCGTCCGACGCCCGGCTCGCGCAACCGGATGACCAGGCTGATCAACACGGCGAGCAGCAGGAGCAGCATGCCGTAGTAGAAGGTCGCGAACGTCCAGAAAGTTCCGGGATCACACAGGGCGACCACTTCGTGCCCGTGCCGACGCCGCCCCGGAACATGCAGCGAACCATCGGTGAATCCTTCGAACAGCAACGCGCCGAACATCGTCATGGCCAGCACGCTGAAAATCATTCCGACTGGCAGGTTGTGGCGCGGAACAAGCTCGCTGGTATCGAGGATACGGGGCACGAGGAACCACAACACCAGGATGCTACCCGCCACCACGACGAGGGCGAGTCCTGGGTCGGGATGCACTGGCGCACCGCCGCCATTCTTCGCCATGAAGCACCCCAGCGCGTGTCGCAGGCCCAGGGAATCACCCACGATGCGGCTCACCCCACCACGATGTTGACGATCTTCCCCGGCACCACGACCACCTTCTTCACCGTCTGACCGGCAACGAACTGGGCAACGCCGGGTTCGGCCAGCGCCAGGCGCTCGGCGTCTTCCTTCGTGACATTGACCGGCACCTCGATCGTGCCGCGCAGCTTGCCGTTGACCTGCACTGCCAGCGTCACGCTGTCACGCGTCAGCGCGGCCGGGTCTGCGACCGGGAACGGCACGTCCTCCAGCAAAGTTTCCGCGTGGCCCAGCGCCTGCCACAACGCATGGCATACATGCGGGGTGACCGGATTGAGCAGCAACACCATCGCCTGCAGCGCCTCGTGGCGCACGGCGCGACCCGCGTCGCTCATGTCGGTGAACTTCGACACGTGGTTGAGCAGTTCCATCAGCGCGGCGATCGCGGTGTTGAAGCTGTGGCGGCGGCCGTAGTCGTCGCCGACTTTCTGGATCGCCTCGTGCAACTGGCGACGCAGGGTTTTCTGCGCGGCGTCCAGTTGCGCGCCGTTCTTCAGCAGGTCGGCGACATCCGGATGGTCAGGCTGCGACACATGCGTCAGCACTTCGCGCCAGAAGCGGCGCAGGAAGCGCGCCATGCCTTCGACGCCCGCTTCGTTCCACTCCAGCGATTGCTCCGGCGGCGCGGCGAACATCGAGAACAGGCGCACCGTGTCCGCGCCGAACTTTCCGACCATCAGTTGCGGATCGACGCCGTTGTTCTTCGACTTCGCCATCTTCTCGATGCCGCCGATGTGCACCGGCTTGCCGTCGGACTTGAGCTTGGCACCGGTGATGTGGCCGCGCGCATCGCGCTCCACTTCGACGTCGGCGGGATTGATCCAGTCCTTTGAACCGTTCGCGTTGTCGCGGTAGTAGGTCTCGGCGATGACCATGCCCTGGCACAGCAGGTTGATCGCCGGTTCGTTCGAATTCACCAGCCCCTGGTCGCGCAGGAGCTTGTGGTAGAAGCGGAAGTACAGCAGGTGCAGGATCGCGTGCTCGATGCCGCCGATGTACTGGTCGACCGGCGTCCAGTACTTGGCGCGGTCATCGACCTGCTGCGTGGCGCCCGGCGAGGTGTAGCGCGCGTAGTACCAGCTCGACTCCATGAAGGTGTCGAAGGTGTCGGTCTCGCGTTCGGCCGCACCGCCGCATTGTGGGCAGTTGGTCTTGCGCCATTGCGGATCGGACTTGATCGGCGAGGTCACGCCGCTGAAGGCAACGTCTTCGGGCAGCACCACCGGCAGTTGGTCCTCCGGCACCGGCATGTCGCCGCACTTCGAACACAGGATCACCGGGATCGGGCAGCCCCAGTAGCGCTGGCGACTCACGCCCCAGTCGCGCAGGCGGAAGTTGACGCGGCGCCGGCCGCGGCCTGCCTGCGCGAAACGCTCCGCCAACGCGTCGAGCGCCTGCTGGAAGTCCATGCCGTCGTACTCGCCGGAATTCACGAGCCAGCCACGTTCCGTGTACGGGCTCCCCTCCTCGATGCGGCGCTGGAACTCCTCGACCACCTGCACGGCCGCGCCGGTGTCGTAGACGTCGATCGCGCCGCCCTTGCCGAGCGCGCTGCTCATCGCGTCGTCGCGCTGCGCAACGTGTCTCTCGATCTCCGCGATGGCATCGCGCACCGGATCGGGCACGATCACCATCTTCACCGGCAGCTGGTACGACTTGGCGAATTCCCAATCGCGCTCGTCGTGGCCGGGAACGGCCATGACCGCGCCGGTGCCGTAATTCATCAGCACGAAGTTGGCAACGAAGACCGGCACGTGTTCGCCGGTAACCGGATGCACGGCGCGCAGGCCGGTGTCGCGGCCGCGCTTCACCTGGGTTTCCAGCTCGGCTTCGGAAACACCGCCCTGCCGCAGTTCGGCGATGAAGGCGGCGAGGTCGGCGTCCGATTTTGCGGCGTACTGCGCCAGCGGATGCTCAGCCGCGATCGACACGAACGTCACGCCCATCAGCGTGTCCGGACGCGTGGTGAAGACGGTCAAGCCGCCTGAATCAGGCCAGCTCGAATCAGGCCGGCTCGAATCAGGCAAGTTGACTGCAGCGCCGGCACCATCGACCACGTCGAAGCGGATTTCCAGACCTTCGGAACGACCGATCCAGTTGCGCTGCATGGTCTTGACCGCATCCGGCCAGCCCGGCAGGTGATCCAGGCCGTCGAGCAGCTGCTGCGCGTAGTCGGTGATCTTGAGGAACCACTGCGGGATCTCGCGCTTTTCCACCAGCGCGCCGGTGCGCCAGCCGCGGCCGTCGATCACCTGTTCGTTGGCGAGAACGGTCTGGTCGACCGGATCCCAGTTGACGACCGAATTCTTGCGGTACGCGAGGCCCTTCTTCATCAGCCGTACGAACATGCGCTGTTCGTGCACGTAATAGTCCGGACGGCAGGTGGCGAACTCGCGCGACCAGTCGATGGCGTAGCCCATCTGCTGCAGCTGCGCCTTCATGTGCGCGATGTTGGCGTAGGTCCACTTCGCCGGCGCGGTGTTGTTCTTGATCGCGGCGTTTTCCGCCGGCAGGCCGAACGCGTCCCAGCCCATCGGCTGCAGCACGTTGTGGCCGGTCATGCGCTTGTAGCGGCTGATGACGTCGCCGATGGTGTAGTTGCGCACGTGGCCCATGTGCAGCGCGCCCGACGGGTACGGCAGCATCGAGAGGCAGTAGTACTTGGGCTTGCTGGAAGTCTCGTCGACCTCGAAGGCCTTCGTCCCTGTCCAGAAACGCTGGGCGGCGCCTTCGACGGCTTGCGGGTCGTAGGCCCGGGGGGCGGCGGCGGCGGATTCGGTCTGGACGGCTTCGTTGGACACGGTCGGCAACAGTACGGGGAAGACCGGAAAGCCTACCGCAGCGCACAAAACCCTGCACCCCGCCCGGCAGGGATGGATTGGACCCGGCTCCTGGGCCGACATTCCCTGGCGGACATCCCCGGACCTGCATCCCTGACCGGCAAATTTCCGGACGGCTACGCGAACGCGGCGCCATGCTTCAATGCCCCCTTCCCTGCATCGGCCGGCGGCTACGCCCATTCGGCGAGTTGGATCCGGGTCGGGAATGGAACCAACTACAAACCGGAGTTGTGAACATGCGCCTGGAGGCGACCCTTCTTGCATTCGCCATGAGCTTCGACGCTCACGCAGCGGAGCCGATCAACCGCACCTTCACCGACTGGACGCTGGGCTGCGACAACGTCCGCACCTGTGTCGCGGTGGGCGTGGACGAGGACAGCGGCCTGGTGGTGCGGATCGAGCGTGATGCTGGCCCGGCGACGTCCACGCGGACGACGGTGTTCGGCAGCTTCGAGGGCGCGCGGCGGATGTTCGTCGACGGCCGCCCCGTCGCCCTGCCGCCGAAATCGTGGAAGGCCGGCAACGGCGCGGAGGAAACCTGGGTCGTGCAGACGCGGCAACTGGGCGCCACGCAGGCCTTCCTCGATGCGATCCGCAACGGCAAGGTGCTGGCTACCCAGGCGCGCCCCGGCGAGGACGACCCGAAACTCTCCCTGCAGGGCCTGTCCGCCGCGCTGCTGCTGATGGACGAAGCCCAGGGCCGGCTGGGAACGAAGGGAGCCCTGGTCCGGCGCGGCAGCAAGGCGGAGTCCACGGTCCCCGCCGCCGCGTCGCTGCCGTCGCTGCAACACGCGCCGGTGCCGAGGCCATTGAAGGAGTCCGATGCCCGCCGCCTCGCCGCCAGCGTCCGCAAGGCGCAGCGCGCGCTGCTGGAGAAGGAGGACTGCACCAGCGACGACGGCGAATTCGACAACGCCTACGCGCTGACCGACAGCGATGCGCTGGTGATGGTCGAATGCATGCGCGGCGCGTACCAGGGCACCAGCGTGCTGTTCCGGACGCCTCGCCGCAACGCGAAGCAGGCGGAACGCGTCGTACTGGAAGGCGTCGGCGCCATCCGCGCCCAGGACATGCTGACCATGGCCGACTACAACCCGGAAACCGCGACGCTGAGCCACTTCGCCAAGGGGCGCGGACTGGGCGATTGCGGCGAATTCGCCAACTGGGTGTTCGACGGCGAACGCTTCCACCTGGCCGATTACAGCGTGATGGACCATTGCGCCGGGCTGATGCCGGACGAATGGAAGACGCTGTGGCGCACGCGCGAGCCGCTCCAGGAAAAACCGCTTCAGGAGCAGCCAGCCAAGGAGAAAAGCGAGTGAACCTCGAATGGGTGGGATACGTGGCGGCGACGCTGACCACGTTGTCGTTCGTGCCGCAGGCGATCAAGACGATCCGGACCAAGGAAACCCACGGCATCTCGCTGTGGATGTACACGATGTTCACGGTCGGCGTCGCGTTCTGGCTGGGCTACGGCCTGTACCTGCACTCCTGGCCGATGATCCTGTCGAATACGGTCACGCTGCTGCTGTCGGCATCGATCCTGACATTGAAGCTGCGCTACGGCTGACGCCGCTTCCCCATCTCACGGACGGCGAGCAGCCACCACGCGAACCACGCCACCAGCGCCACCCGCTGGCTGGGTGCGACGGCCAGGATGCTTCCGGCCAACGGCGCGCACAGCAGCACCAGCGCCGCAGTGGTCGCGCACGCCAGCCGCCAACGCAGCGACGCGCGGCGCTCGAACGCCATCAGCCCGCAGCCACTGACGGCAGCAATCCACCACAGCACCCACGTCGTGGCGTGGAGGCGACTTGTGGTGGCATCCAGGTCCTGCGGATCCAGCGGCAGCAGCCCCTGCGCCGCGAAAGCGAGCGCCGCCAGCATCGCCACCTGCGCGCCGATGCGCGGACACCAGCCGGCGCCTTCGCCCAGCGATGCACGAAGCCGCCACCCCACCCACGCGAGCAGCGCACCGGGCAATACGAACGCGGCGAGGTTGAACGCCTGCGCGTACGGAACACCGCGGCCACCGAGCACGGAAAGCGGATGCTGCAGGTGGTCGTAGCCTGGCTGCATCGCGCCAAAGGCCAACGCTGCGACCGCGAACGACAACGCTGCGCAGGCGGCTGTAAGCACGGGCGGATTCTTCATGGTTGCTCCCAATGGAACACGTCCTCGACCCCCATCCCGAAAGCGCGCGCGATTCGGAACGCCAATTCCAGCGAAGGCGCGTACTTACCTGCTTCCAACGCGATGATGGTCTGGCGCGTGACGCCGCAGGTGCGGGCCAGCGCTTCCTGGGTCATTTCGCTGCGCGCCTGGCGCAGGCGCCGGATGTCGTTGCGGACGAAAGTGCCGGTCATGTCCCGTCGCTCATGGCCGAGCGGCATGCAGGCGATCGCCCACGTAGAAGGCCACGCGGAACGCGGCTTCCAGCAACCACCCCAGCCCCACCATCCACACCAGCAGCGAACCGAACCAGTCGACCGGCATCGTCGCCAGTCGAGCGGCCCAGGTTCCGTTGCCCAATGCGACCGCGACCGCAAGCAGCAGAAGGGACGCACTCCACATCGCCAGCGAAGTGGCACGGGCGGCGATGAGGCGATCGCGTTCGTCGTCCGGCGCCGCGCCGTTGCGCACGCGTACCCAGACCGCACCCACGAACACCAGCGCGATGACCATTCCCCCAAGCCGCTCCACCAGGCTCCATCCCGGTTTTGCCACGCGCCAGAATTCGGCTTCGCCAAACAACAGGACGCCGAGTACGGTCACGCCGGTCGCGAGTGCAAGCAGCCGCAGCCAGGACAGGAACTCGCGTCGCTCCAGTCCCGAGTTGCGCACGCTGATCGCGATGAACGCGAGGCAGGCAAGCCCCAAACCGGCGAGCAGCGCGCGACGGGGTTCCAGCATCGGCGTCAACACCGCCAGCAGCACCATCGCTGCCAGCAACAGGAGTGGTGCCATGTTTCCTTGAATCTTCCCGGTCTTTGCCATGACTCCTCCCTCGTCTTTATGTAAAAAATACTTTACATTGTCATTTGACCAGATGTAAAGAATTATTTACATGACCTTGGGTTCGTTTCCAGCAAGCACTATCTCTCGGCCTATCCCGCCCCAGCCAAGGTTCCGCATGTCCGCGTCCGAACACGTCTTCGATGCCACTTCCGCCAATTTCGAAGCCGACGTCCTGCGCAAGTCGCAGGAAACCCCGGTACTGGTGGATTTCTGGGCGGAATGGTGCGGCCCGTGCAAGCAGCTCGGGCCGGTGCTGGAAAAGCTGGCCGACCAGTACAACGGCGCCTTCCGGCTGGCCAAGGTCGACGTCGACAAAGAGCAGGAACTGTCCGCGGCCTTCCAGGTGCGCTCGATCCCGACGGTATTCCTGGTCAAGGACGGACAACTGGTGGACGGCTTCCCAGGCGCGCTGCCTGAAGGACAGCTGCGCGAATTCCTGACCCACCACGGCATCGAGCCGGCCGAACTGGCCGAGACGACGCCTGACGAACCCGCTGCGGACGACACCCCCGCCGCCATCGACCCGCACGCCGAAGTCGTGCGCCTGCGCGGCGAAGTCGCCGCAGCGCCGGAAAACGACGAACTGAAGCTGGAACTCGCCATCGCCCTGCTGCGCACCGGCGCAGCGCACGAGTCCGAGCAGCTGCTGGACGCCCTTCCCGCCAACCTCGCCCACGACGACCGCACCCAGCGCGCCCGCGCGCGATTGGGATTCGCTGCGCAGCTGAAGGACGCGCCGCCGGTTGAGGTGCTGGAAGCCGCCATCGCCAGCAACCCGGAAGACCTGCGCGCCCGTCACCTGCTCGGCATGCAGCGCATCGTCGCCGGCGAGTCGCAGGCCGGGCTGGACCAGTTCATCGAACTGCTGCGCCGCGACCGGACCTATTCGGACGGATTGCCGCGCAAGGCGCTGATCGACGCCTTCCGCATCATCGAAGACGAGGATCTGGTCGGCACCTACCGCCGCAAGATGTCATCGCTGCTGTTCTGACGGTCGGTCGGCCCAATCGGACGAGCAGGCAGCCCGCCCAAGCGCAGATCCAACGCCCCGTACCGGCGGATAACCGCGTATCCCGCCATGACGGGGCTTGACTATACGCATGCGTATGGCGATGCTTCGCCCGCTTCCCCACGGCCTCCCGCATGAAGTCCAAAGTCACCCCCAGCCTGTTGCGCCGGGTCCTGAACCTCTGGCCGCCCTTCCTCTTCGCCGGCGTGCGCGTGGTCTGCATCGCCGACGACTGGCGCGGCGCCAGGGTCGAACTGCGCATGCGTCCGTGGAACCGCAACTACGTCGGCACCCATTTCGGCGGCAGCCTGTTCTCGATGACCGATCCGTTCTGGATGCTGCTCACGATGCACACTCTTGGTCGCGACTACATCGTGTGGGACCAGGCCGGTTCGATCGAATTCGTGCAGCCCGGCCGTGGCACCGTGCGGGCGGACTTCCGGCTCGATGACGCGATCCTGGACGAAATCCGCGCAGCCACCGCCAATGGCGGGAAATACCTGCGCTGGTTCGACACCGATGTCGTGGACGACGCAGGCAACGTCGTCGCGCGCGTGCGCAAGCAGCTCTACGTGCGTCGCAAGCGCAGCCGGGAATCCACATCCGACGACACCGTATGTGAAGCAACCCAGGGGCAAGCCACATCCAGCTGATGCCACGCAAGCGCGGCCCGGACAGGTTCAAAAGTGACAAAAGCGGTGACGGTCCACGTCAGTCATCTCCCCATTGCGACAGTGGCTTCATCGCCGCTCGCAACGCGCTTCACTAATTTGCTTTTTTGCTTCCAGCCCCCCCGGAAATCCGGCTAGCCTGAGTCGCGCAGGGCGGTATGCTGGCGCCGCTGCTACAGGGGATGCGGGACACATGGCCGAAGAAACGCCGACTCACGACGACGGCTCGCCATTGCCGGACGTACCGGGCCATCGCCTGCTGCGCGTGATCAACCACGGCGGCATGTCGACGGTGTACCTGGCACGCCAGCACTCGCTTGGCCGCGACGTCGCCATCAAGGTGATGTCGCCACAGGCCCTGGGCGATGAAGTCAGCCGCCGCCGCTTCGAGAACGAAGTGCGCACCATCGCGCGCCTGGAACATCCGCACGTCGTACGCATCCACGAAGTCGGCCGCACCGCTGAAGGCCTGCCCTACTACGTGATGCCCTACATGGCGCGTGGCCACCTCGGCCAGCGCAACTACAGCAAGAGCGAAAAGCGCGCGGTCGAGATCGCGCAGATCCTGCTATCCGTACTCGCCTATGCGCATGCGCGCAACATCGTGCATCGCGACGTGAAGGCTGAGAACGTGCTGTTCGACGACGCTGACCGCCCGCTGCTGGCGGACTTCGGCATCGCCCTGCGCAAGGACTGGGGCGGTGCACGCATGACCACCGCCGGCCTCGCCGTAGGCAGCACCGCGTACATGGCGCCGGAACAGGCCCGCGGCGAAGTCGTCGACGGTCGCGCCGACCTCTATGCCCTCGGCGTGCTGATATGGGAAATGCTCGTCGGCAAGTTGCCCTACGAAGCCGCCGACGCATTGTCGATGGCGGTGATGCACGCGCAGGACCCCATCCCGAAGCTGCCCGCACACCTCGCGCATTGGCAGGGCTTCATGAACCGCGCGCTGGCCAAGCAGCCGGGGCAGCGTTACCAGGACGCCGCGCACATGCGTGCGGGCATCGAGTCGGCCACCCAGCGCAGCATCATGCCGGCGTTGCGCGACCGCCTCGGCCGGCTGGCGCACCTGCAGCAGTACGCCAAGCCCATCTGGGCCACCTGCGCGCTGCTCGCCTTCATTGGCGTGGGCGTGCTGGCGATCGAATACATGGGCAAGCCCAAGGCCGAGGACATCCAGGCCTCGGCCATCGACGCGGCAACACACAACGACGTCACCGCCGCGATGCTCAAGCCGCTGCCGGAATCACCGGCGCGCAAGGCGCTGGAAACCGCGCGCCGGCACATCGCAGGCGGCCGCCTGACCACGCCGATCGAAGGCAACGCCTACGCCAGCGTGCTCGAAGCCTGGAACGCGGACAGCACCAACGTCGACGTGCCCATCGTCGCCGACGAACTGACCGAAGCCTTCGCCGATGCGATCGCATCCAACATCCGCGATGGCAACGACGCCCGCGCGCGCGAGATCTACGCGATGGCGACGGCGCTGGGCCAGCAGACCGCCACGGCGGCCTCGCCAGCGCACCAGCATCTGCAGGAAAAGGCGGAAGCCGCCATCAAGGCGCGCTTCGAAGCCGCCGCCAAGCGCTACGACAAGGACGATGCGCAACGCGTCGCCAAGCTGGTCGGCGACTTCGGGCTGCCCGCGCAGTTGGGGACCGACCTCGCCCAGCGCGCGCAGACACTGCCGCGCGCCGGCCAGACCCTGCCCGATGGCGGCGTGCTGCACGAAACCACCCAGGGCACCGCCGTGGCCGTGAGCCGCAAGCCGGTGACGCGCGCCGAGTACGGACGCTTCGCCAAGTCGTCCGGCCGCCCCCCCGCGCTGTGCCGGGAACGCGTCTCGCTGTTGCGCGTGCTGGCGCCTCGCGACTGGAAGTCGCCCGGCTTCTTCCAGGGCGAAGGCGAACCGGTGGTCTGCATTTCACTGCAGGACGCCGAAGCCTATGCCAGCTGGTACAGCCGCCAGACCGGCCAGCGCTGGCGCCTTCCCACCGCCGCCGAAGCGCGCCAGACCGCCGCGGCAGGCAGTGGGCGCGATGTGTCGCTGTGGTCGCGCGACTGCTCGGGCAGCTGCGCTTCTCGCGTGGCCAGTGGCAAGTCGTGGCGCAGCGGCAACGCGCAGCGTCCGCTGGTCGCCAATCGCGGTTATGACGACGTCGGATTCCGCCTGGTGCGCGACCTGTAAGCGGCGACTCACGTGGCATGACTGCGGCACCGTCGCCGGTGGCGAAGCGGTACGCGAGGCGTTCGTGCAGCGCGCGCTGACGCATTCGGCGTGTCGTCGGCGCCGACGACTGGTGTCGCATCGCACGCAACACACGGCTGGCATACGGACGGGTTTGGCGGTTGACCGCTTACAATCCGCGGATGTCAGCCCCTACCCGCCCCAGCCTCCAGAAACTCTTCATCACCGGTCTGTTGACCCTGCTGCCCATCTGGCTCACCTGGGTGGTGGTGAAGTTCGTCTTCGTGATGCTTTCCGATACCAGCCGCCCGGTAATCGGGCCGCTGCTGGAGAACCTATCCACGGCATTGCCGAACGCGCTCGGCTGGCTGGTGCAGCCCTGGGTGCAGACCGCGATCGGCGTCGTTGCCACGGTTGGCGTGATCCTGCTCTCCGGAGTGATGGCCCGTGTGGTCCTGGGGCAACGCCTGCTGCGCTGGTTCGAGGCATTGATCAAGCGCATCCCGCTGGCCAACACCATCTACGGCAGCGCGCGGCAGCTGCTCGACATCCTGCAGACGAAACCCGATGGCACCCAGCGCGTGGTGCTGATCGATTTCCCGCACACGCAGATGAAGTCGATTGGCTTCGTGACGCGCGTGCTGCACGAACAGGGCACCGGCCGCGAACTCGCCGCCGTCTACGTACCCACCACGCCCAATCCGACCTCCGGCTACCTGGAGATCGTGCCGGTCGAGAAGATCACCCCGACCGACTGGACCGTCGACCAGGCGATGAGCTTCATCATTTCCGGTGGCGCGGTGTCGCCGGATTCGATCCCGTTTAGCCCGCCCGCCCACGACTGATCCCGCCCACCATTGATCCCGGTCGTGAAGATAACGAGGCCGCGCGGGCGGCCCGCGATGGCAAACCACCCCGAGATCGTCAGGACCAGGTCCCTCGCTCCAGCAGGGACGTCGGCAAGCAAGAAAACAAACCGTTCCACAGTTGCTCCGACTTGAGCATCCAACCCGGACAGGCCGCCCATGAACGACAACAGCGCAACCTTCCAGCACGTCGTCCCGATGCGCACGCTCGACGACAAGGCACTGCGCCTGTTCGTGATCCTCGCCGCCTTCTTCTGCGTCAACGCAGTGCTGGCCGAATTCATCGGCGTGAAGATCTTCGCGCTCGAAGACACGCTGGGCATCGCGCCACTGCAGTGGAACCTGTTCGGCCAGTCCGGTTCGTTGAGCTTCACCGCGGGCACGTTGCTGTGGCCGGTCGTGTTCCTCATGACCGACGTCGTCAACGAGTTCTACGGCCGACGCGGCGTCCGCTTGATTTCGTGGCTGGCGGCGATGCTGATCACCTACGGATTCGCGTTCGCGTTCGCGGCGATCGCGCTGGCACCGGCGGGCTGGTGGGTGAACGCGGCGCAAGCACAGGGCGTGGCCGACTACCAGGCGGCGTTCGCCGCGGTGTTCGGGCAAGGGTTGTGGACGATCGCCGGATCGCTGGTGGCCTTCATGCTCGGGCAGCTCATCGACGTGGCCGTGTTCCACCGCATCCGCAACGTTACCGGCGAGAAGCACGTGTGGCTGCGCGCGACGGGATCGACTGCGGTGTCGCAGCTGGTCGACAGCTTCGTGGTGCTCTATATCGCTTTCGTGATCGGCCCGCAGCATTGGCCGATGTCGCTGTTCCTTGCAGTGAGCACGGTCAATTACGGCTACAAGATGCTCGCGGCGGTCGCCATGATCCCGCTGCTGTATGTGATGCGCCGGGTGCTCACGTCGTACCTGGGCGAGGCGCGAGCGGAGCAGCTACGCGACGAAGCGGCGAGCTGACCTCGCGTTCCAGTCTTGCTTCTACAGGCGACTGACGACGGGCGACATGAATACGCCCACCGGGAGCCTGCGGCACGACGGAATGGAGCCTCCATCCCGCTGCGCATGACTTTCGACCGGCGCGCGCGCGGGCCCGGTCGGGGATGCTTCGGGCTCCTTTAGCGAACCGCCCCAGGAACCGCCATGCACCTGCGTCCCATCGCACTCTCGCTCGCCTTGGCGCTCGCCGCCGTCTCGACGCCGGTCCTGGCCGCCGATCCGCCTGCATCGATGCAGGTGCAACCGGCCAAGGCTGCAAAGCTGGAAGCGCTGTACGGCCAGTTCTGGGAAGAGAACCTCAAGCTCAACCCTCTCCAGGCAACGTTCCAGGGCGACAGCCGCTATGACGATCAGCTGCCGGACTTCCTGTCCGCCGACTATCGCCAGCAATCCCATGACTTCACCGCGCGCTGGCTGAAGACGGTCAAGGACATTGGTCCGGACGGCCTCGATGGCCAGGCGCTCATCAGCTACGAGATCTTCGTCCGCAACGCCGAGCAGGCACTGGAAGCCGAGCAGTTCCCCGGCTGGATGCTGCCGATCGACCAGTTCAACAACATCGCCGGCTTCGCCGCGCAGCTGGGTTCGGGCACCAGCGCGCAGCCCTTCCGCACCGTGAAGGACTACGACAACTGGCTGGCGCGCGGCAAGCGCATCCCGGTGCTGTTCGATACCGCGATCGCCAACATGCGCGAAGGCATGAAAGCGGGCGTCGTGCAGCCCAGGGCGCTGATGGTGAAGGTGATCCCGCAGTTCGACGCGCTGATCAAGGACAAGCCGGAGGACACCCTGTTCTGGGGGCCGGTCGCCAGCATGCCGAAGGAATTTTCGGCCGCCGACAAGGCGCGTCTGACTGCTGCCTACCGCGAGATGATCGGCACACAGATCATGCCCGCCTACCGCAAGGTGCGGACCTTCATCGCCGACGAGTACATGGCGAAGACCCGCACCAGCCCCGGCATGGAGGGCCTGCCCAACGGCCAGGCGTGGTACGCCTACAACGCGCGCAACTCGACGACCACCGACAAGTCGCCGGATGAAATCCACAAGATCGGCCTGAGCGAAGTCGCGCGCATCCACGGCGAGATGCGCAAGGTGATGGAGCAGGTCGGCTTCAAGGGTTCGCTGCAGGACTTCTTCAAGTTCATGCAGACCGACCCGCGCTTCAGCTTCAAGGACGAGGACGCGCTGCTGAAGTACTACCGCGCCCTCGAAGCGAAGATCAACCAGAAGATCCCCGACCAGTTCTCACTGATCCCGAAGTCGCCGTTCGAGATCCGTCCGGTCGAACCGTTCCGCGCGCAGTCCGCGGCTGGCGGCCAGTACCAGTCGCCGAGCGAGGATGGTTCGCGTCCGGGCATCTTCTACGTCAACACCTACGACCTGCCCACGCGCAAGACCTGGGATGCGGAAGACCTGTACCTGCACGAAGCCATCCCGGGCCACCACTTCCAGATCGCGCTGCAGCAGGAACTGACCAACTTGCCGGCGTTCCGTCGCTTTGGCGGCGAGACCGCCTTCGCCGAAGGCTGGGGCCTGTATGCCGAATCGCTGGGCAAGGACTTGGGCGTCTACACCAACCCGTACGACTACTTCGGCTACCTGCAGAACGAGCTGTGGCGCGGCATCCGTCTGGTCGTCGACACCGGCCTGCACAGCAAGGGCTGGAGCCGCGAGCAGGTGATCAAGTACATGCTCGACAATTCGGCCGAGTCGGAAACGCAGTCCACCGCCGAAGCCGAACGCTACATGGCCATTCCGGGCCAGGCGCTGGCGTACAAGATCGGCGAGCTGAAGATCCAGGAACTACGCCACCGCGCGGAGAAGGAACTGGGCGGCAAGTTCGACATCCGCGAGTTCCATGCCGAAGTGCTCAGGGATGGCGCCGTGCCGCTCTCGGTGCTGGAAAACAAGATCGACCGCTGGATCGCGTCGAAGAAGGGCTGAGTTCGCCAACTGTCATGTGGAAAGGGCCGGTTTTCCCGGCCCTTTTCTTTGGCTCTGTTCGCGTTGGCTAGGGATGAAGTCAGACCGAGATTGCCAAGGCCAGCAGTGACGCGGCCTTGGCGCCGGATTGAGCATTCCGGTCGAGCGCCCGGAAC
>NZ_BAAGXP010000008.1:0-3224 GCF_054779775.1 Lysobacter fragariae
GCGCACGCCCGTTCCCGAGACCGCCTCATGCGCATGGTCGTCAAGCGAGTAACTGATGGTGCGGTCGAAGCTCGCTGAAGCCGTGTCTTTGACCGTCTGGTTGCCTCGCGGGTCGTAGGCATAGGTGTTCGTCGTGCCGATGCCACTGACCTGATGCGGGCTGGCCAGTCCGGTTCCTCCGCTGCCGTGGATGCTGTTCGCGCCGCCAAGCCCACACCCCGACCGGCCGACGTACGCGAAGTCGATGGTCGCCTGGCCCAAGGTCGTGCGTCGGCAGATGTTGCCCAGCAGGTCGTACTCGACGGTCTGGGCAACCTGATTGACCGTGACGCCGTCCTGCATCGTCAATGTGGCGGTCGTCAACCGACTGAGATCGTCGTACGCGAAGGATTCGAGGTACCGGTTTTCCTTCGCGTGCGAGGTGAGGCTGCCGTTGGCATGAAAATGAACCTGGAACCTTTTCGTCTGCCCCACACCCGCGACGCCTCCATCGCGTTACTCCGCGCCCTTACGTCGGAATATTCCTATTTCGTCAGTCTCAGGCGACATGAAAATGAACCTGGAACCTTTTCGAAAATGAACCTGGAACCTTTTCGGCCGGCCTTGTCGCTCTCAACGGCTGCCTAACCCGCTGCTCCACGACTTCTATGGGCCGCGGTCTGCCTTCTCCAGCGCCACGAATGACACAACAAAAGCGACCGCGACGAGCGAAAGCCAAAACAATTCGTAAACGGGAGGCGACATACCCACGTGTGAGCCTGTCGCTCTTGCGGCCGTGCGGATTGCATCCGCGTACGTTCCGCCGAAGCGCCAGAAAAACAATCCGCCCCACGTCGCAAGTGGGAGAGCGATCTTGACCAGTGCTCGCGCCTTGAACGCTGTGGAGAGCAGTAGCATTGCCAGGGCCGCCGGCAACAATCCAGCGGTATTCATGCTGGCAACGTTACTAGCCTGTGCAAATATCCACGGATCACTGCTTGCTGGATATACGAACAGCAGAAAGTGCGTGGTCCACGCTGCAAGCAAAAGTACGAGTAGCAGCCATGCATTGACCGCCGTTCGCAACACTCGACTAATGTCCATAGCGGTCCCTCCAAGCTTGTGCAAGCTCTCCATCTTGATCGCGGAACATTAGCGGGCCTGCTGCCAAATTTACGACTGCGCCAGGGCGTCCAAGATACTGGTTGCGCGCTATCGCTCAATTATTTCAATACCGTCTTCCGCACTTATCTCAATTCGCTCAAGCTCGCCGTTTTCGATCCTAATTCGAACTCTAAGTAGGCGCGGCAATAACTCACTACACACAAACTGGAATCTAATGTCACCATTGGCCTGGAAGAAAACGCTCTCTAGATCCTTTAGACCAACGTGATCAACAGCGCCATCGAGTTCCGGTGAGCTAAATGATACCCGGCGATCACCTGACAGGGAGCCTTGCAATAATCGCTTGAGTTGGCCAACAGCGACTTCTAGCTGTTTATCATCGAGACCTCCTTCAACTGAGGCAAATCCTGAGCTAACAGCTACGCTACATGGCAGTAGAGACAATTCGGCGAAGTTGTTTCTGCTCTTAACACGCCAAGCTCGGTTCAAGGCCGATCGAGATAGTTCAAGGTCAGTGCTATCGGCATAGCATCCAGAGAAATGTGTGTCGCGAAAATTCCCTGTAACGAGGAGCAGGACCGTATCTGCATCCTGGGGCTGCTGTTCAATGACTGATCGTCCAGAAAGTCCTTCTTTGGCTAAAACGACTTGAATGTCACGCGCGCTAAGTCCTCCGTTAACCTTTTGACCAGCAGCGCAGCCAAAGACTAGCGATGCCACTAGAAGAGTCGCGCCAACAAGCATCGACTTCATCGATACGTCTCCGCCAGATTGTAGATGTCACGTCCCGTGACTGCCCGGACTGGATCATAGGACATGATGCTTCCTGACCCTGCGGGAGCATGAGTTAGCCCAAATGCATGTCCAATTTCGTGCCCTGCTGTACCGGGCTCTTGCCACACTCGCCTGTCGGGCGGGACTCTCATAATTGAGCTGCCGTGATCATTCTTTGCGCCAGCGATCCCGCTGCACAATTTCGAGTTCAGCTTCATCCATTCGCGCCTATTCCAGCCCTTAATTTGCCAGTCACCACCGGACTTGACCGCCGACACTGTGATTTCTGACCGGTACATCGTCCCGTTATAAGGACCCGACGCATTGCCCCAAGTCGCGGTTGCGTCGCGTGCAGCGAACTCTGACCCCGACCCAGAGACCGTCAAATGTCCCTTGACCGTGATCACTCCATTTTCCTCAACGACAAAGAGCTTATCTCTCCAAGCCTCATTGGGAATATCCAGCATATAGCGATCATCGGTAGGCTTTCCTATTCCTCCTTTGCAGTACGCGCTCCCGTCATCGCTCTCACTGTCAACTTCACTGGGACCACTCATCGCTGCTTGAACGGCCCCACCAATCGCTCCATTTGCAAATTTTCCCCCAGTAGCCTCAGAAATTGAGCCGCCGACTATTGCTCCAACCATTGTCCTGGCAACGCCATTGTCAATTGCACCAACACCAGGCATGGCAGCGGCAGTTAAGCCCGCCGCAACAAATCCATTGCCAAAATTGCCGCCCTGGATGCTTTCCATGATGCCGCCGCTGAAACCTTGTGCGACGACATTGCCGACTGCGCCGAACCCCATCGCCATGATGCCGCCCGTGAGCATGGCTCCGAAGGCACCGTAGACTCCTCCTCGGAGAGTCCCCGTGGTGACGACTCCCGCTAGGAATCCACCCGCCGCCATGATGGCTAGCCCCGTCCCGATGGACGCTGCGCTGGCGCCTGCATATATCCAGAGGCTAGCTGCGCCCGCCGTGAAATACATGATCACGGCTGCCACGATGATCCGAAGAATGTTGCCGGCCGACATCATTCCCGTCGGATCGGTATACGTAAGCGGATTGTTGAAGACGTAGGTGTACGCATTCCAGCTCTGCGCGTTTTCCGGGGCTTGGATCACGGGATCTGCCTGCAGGAATCGCCCCAGCCCCGGGTCGAAGATCCGACCATTCATGTGGATCAGGCCAAGCACCCCATCCACCGTCTCGTGCCCGGTAAAACCCCGCGTGGTCAAGCTGGGCGGCGTACCACCCGCCGTCTGCGTATCAAAGTCCCGCCTTGCGCCGAACGCCAGGAAATCCATCTGATTGACGACGGCGCCGGTGGCGTCGGCAATGCG
>NZ_BAAGXP010000009.1:0-3002 GCF_054779775.1 Lysobacter fragariae
ATAGAGCGTCTTGGTTGTTCCGCCGCCGTCTTCGCGCTTGTAGCGTGCTCCGTCTGATCCGTACCAGAACCGCACGCGCACGCCCGTTCCCGAGACCGCCTCATGAGCATGGTCGTCAAGCGAGTAACTGATGGTGCGGTCGAAGCTCGCTGAAGCCGTGTCTTTGACCGTCTGGTTGCCTCGCGGGTCGTAGGCATAGGTATTCGTCGTGCCGATGCCGCTCACCTGATGGGGGCTGGCCAGTCCGGTTCCGCCGCTGCCGTGGATGCTGTTCGCACCGCCAAGCCCACACCCCGACCGACCGACGTAGGCAAAGTCGATGGCCGCCTGGCCCAAGGTCGTGCGTCGGCAGATGTTGCCGAGCAGGTCGTACTCGACGGTTTGAGCCACCTGGTTGACCGTGACGCCGTCCTGCATCGTCAGTGTGGCCGTCGTCAGCCGGTTGAGGTCGTCGTACGCGAAGGACTCGAGGTACCGGTTTTCCTTCGCGTGCGAGGTGAGGCTGCCGTTGGCATCCCACCCGTACCCTTCGCTCATGAGATTGCAGGACGCCGTTCCCGCGCAGATCGACCAGGTACGTCCGGTATCGGGTTTGTAGCTGCGGGTCACCTCCAGCGAGGTGCTGTTGCCGCGCCGCTCCTTGATGACGTGCCCCCAGGCATCGGTCTCGATGTTCTGCAGGTAGGTGTTGCTGTCGTTCGGACAGGCGCTGGCCGTGTCGCCCACAGTGCTGGCGCATGTGGCGGTCGCCATGCCCCGGGTATTGAACAGCGTCTTGGCCCATCGGCCGGAGGCATCCAGCGCCTTCCAGGCGCGGCCGAGCGTGTCGTACTGCACCGCTACCGCGTAATTGGCACCGTCAATCGTGGTGGTGCTGCCCAGCGGACGACCCATCGCGTCGTAGCTGTAACTGCGGCTGAAGCTCAGATTCAACTGCGGCTGCGTCACGGCAAGTGAAGCCCAGCCGTCGTAGACACCGGTGATAGCTTCCGAGGTGGCTTGTCCCACCCCATTGGTGGCGGTGTCGAAGGTGAAGGTCGACTGGGACTCGACGCTCGCACTGGCCTTGCGGACGGTGCGACGCCAGACGCGGCCGCGGGCATCGATCTCGTTCTCGTTGCGATTGCCGGCTACAGAAAGTGTCCCTGACGCCGTTCTGGCGTGACTCATCTATTGGCCGCCTGAATTATGCCGAGTCGCGAAGAGGCTGTGGCTTTGAGCGATCGTTAGGCAACCTCCTTTTTCCTTGATAGCAAAAGCCGCACACCTGCGAGCACCAGAAGAAAAACTAGGCTGCAACTTAGTGTGGTGACGATGCCGCTAACAAAAAGCATCCCAACTCCCTTCGTGCGTTGAGTGATAAGGGACGAATCGAACAACAGCGATAACGCCACATTGATCAATACGACGATAAGGAATATCCCCTTCCACGAAATGCCTCGGCGGGCAGATGACGTGATCCACGCCCCAATAAGGCCTGGCACACATAGGAACGCATAAAGGGTCGCGATATAGGCCGACGAAATAGGCGTATTGAGCCCGCCTGATGCGAACAGCAACGCAAAAATTACTATCCATCCTGCAACAGAAGAAGCAAGAATTTCGACAAATAGGATTCTTGTTTTCATCAATGCATCTCCTGCCACGATGTGCGGACTTCGCTGTCGAGAGCCCGGAACAGCATTGGGCCGCGGCTATCGTTCAAGGCGCCAAGTCGAATGTTCACATATGTGCTTGGTGTGGCTGTATTGATCCCAACACCATGCGTCACCATCCAGACCTTTCCACCCGAACTAACAACGACACGGGTAATGGTTCCTGGATAGAAAACGTGATCCCTGAGAGTGATGTTTCGGACAATGCCGGCAGCCATTTGCTGTTGAATGACTCGCCCTCCCGGGATATTCATATCCTGAGGGCCGAATGAAGTCGAGAACGGATTGGCGCCGTAAACGACGACCGGACGACCGTCCAAATATCCAGGACTTGTAGCTCGCCCACCCTCGCTTGGATATGAGTATTTCAATGCATGCGGTGTCACTTCCACTACGCTGCATCCGGCCGCACTTTCATCGCAAATCGCGTTTACCTCAGTCCACTTGTGATAAGTCGGATCATTGGAATCGTAATTTTCGTCATCCGGCCAGGCGGAATTGTCGTGAATCTCGTCGTTGAACGCCCTAGAGAACGCAGCCGTAATCGCGCCGTTTGCGAACTTTCCGCCAGCGATGACGGAAGTGGTTCCACCCAATATCGCTGCAGCAGCCACTCGGGCAGGGGCGTAACTCCTTTCCCCGTTTCCAATGCCGCCGATTGCTGGAGCAAATGCTTCTGTCACGCCAGCTGATGCAAATCCGTTGCCAAATTTTCCTCCCTGCAAGCGCGACATCACGCCACCGGCAGTGCCGTGCGCAAGAACTTTGGCTCCATAGCCACCCCAGGTGAGTCCCGATCCGAAGGCATTGTTTGCCGCGGTCGCTTGGGCCCATTGTGCATTCTGGAAATATGTCCCAATGCCATAGAACAGCGCGCCGGAGAACGCCCCATACAAACCACCCTGTAGTGTTCCAGTCGATGCATATCCAGCCAGGAACCCCGTTCCCACCGCATACCAGAACGCTGCAGCCCCTTTGATGGCCCAGTACTGCTGGGTAATGGCGGCAACGACGATAATCACTATCGCCAGAACTTGCCTAACGCTCTGCGACATCCTGCCAGTCGGGTCGACATACGTCAGCGGGTTGTTGAAGCAGTACGTGTACGCATTCCAGCTCTGCGCGTTATCCGGCGCCTGGATCACGGGATCAGCTTGCAGGAACCGCCCCAGGCCCGGATCGAAGATCCGACCGTTCATGTGAATCAGGCCGAGCACGCCATCCACCGTCTCGTGCCCGGTAAAACCGCGCGTGGTCAGGCTGGGCGGCGTACCACCCGCCGTCTGCGTATCAAAGTCCCGCCTTGCGCCGAACGCCAGGAAATCCATCTGATTGACGACGGCGCCG
>NZ_BAAGXP010000010.1:0-66543 GCF_054779775.1 Lysobacter fragariae
TGCGCAGGGGGTCGGGCGAAGGTGCGCAGGGGGTCGAACGAAGGTGCGCAGGGGGTCGGGCGAAGGTGCGCAGGGGGTCGAACGAAGGTGCGCAGGGGGTCGGGCAAGGGTGCGAAGGTCCATTCGCAAGGGTGCGAAGGTCCATTCGCAAGGGTGCGTGGGGGGAGGGAAGACATTCGCCGGGGAGCGCAGGCGGAGCGTTCGCGCGCAGGAAGCGTGTTGATGCCGGGTACGCGATTCCGCCCGCAGGGCCGCCACCCGATACCATCGGAGCCTTTCCGGGCGACGGTCCATGCACACCCTCCACTCCCTGATCCGCGACGTCCCCGACTTCCCCAAGCCCGGCGTCATGTTCAAGGACATCGGCCCGCTGCTGGCCGATCCCGTCGGCTTCGCCACCTGCATCGGCGCGCTGATCCAACCGTGGCGCGACACCGCGGTGGACGTGGTCTGCGGGATCGAGTCGCGCGGTTTCATCTTCGGTGCGGCGATGGCGTCGGCAATGCAGGTCGGCTTCGTGCCGCTGCGCAAGGTCGGCAAGCTGCCGCCGCCGACGGTGGGTATCGACTACGACCTGGAATATGGCAGCGCGCGACTGGAGATTGGCGCACACGGCATCGCGCCGGGCCTGCGCGTCCTGCTCGTTGATGACGTGCTCGCCACGGGCGGCACCCTGGTGGCCGGGCGACGGTTGCTCGAACAGGTGGGCGCGCGCGTCGTCGGCGCCGCCGTGGTGATCGAGATCGATGTGCTCGGCGGCCGCGCGCGCTGGAAGGATGGCGTGCGGCTGGAGACCTTGCTGCACTGTTGAGGCGACAGTGGCCAGGTGACGGGTGGTGCGAGCGGCCGCTGCGCTGCGTGCACCCTTCGAACCGCGCTCCCGTCCCAGGCGTATGCTGATCCTGCTTGTTGATGAAAGCGCAGCCGGGAGCCGTGCGATGAAGGTCGTCTACGAAGCCGCCAACCTGATCGACGCCCACCTGGTCCGGCATGCGCTGGAAGCCGCGGAAATCCCGGTATTCCTGCGCGGCGAGCAACTGATCGGCGGGATGGGCGAATTGCCATTGTTCGGTGTGATCGCGGTATGCGTGCCGGAGATCGTGTGGCCGCAAGCGCGCGATATCGTTGCCATGCTGCCGTTGAACGAGCCGTCGCCGGCTGACGATGCGCTGGGCAATGATGCGCTGGGCGATGAAGGCTGGTTGCCTGCGTAGGGCGGGCCTGGACCCGCCGTCAGCAAGCGACGGTGGCTGGCAAGCCGGAAGCCACGTCGTAGTCCGGAAGGGAATTCGCGCATGACACTTCGCCTCGCCCGCTCGGCGGACATCCCCGCCCTCCAGGACCTCATCGCGCTATCCGGTCGTGCCTTGAGCGTGGGCTACTACACACCGGCGCAGGCCGAGGCGATCACCCGCCACGTGTTCGGCGTCGACACGCAGCTGATCGACGACCAGACCTACTTCGTGATCGAGGACGCGGGCCGCATCGTCGCCTGTGGCGGCTGGAGCGGGCGGCGCACGCTGTTTGGCGGCGACCAGGCCAAGCACGGTCCGGATCCGCGGCTTGACCCGGCGACCGAGCCGGCGCGCATCCGCGCGTTCTTCGTCGATCCCGGCATGGCGCGCCGCGGCCTGGGGCGCCAGCTCATGCAGGCGTGCGTGGATGCATCGCGGCAGGCGGGCTTCCACGCGCTCGAACTGGTTTCCACGTTGCCGGGTGAGCCGCTTTACCTGGCAGCGGGCTTCGTCGTTCGCGAGCGCTTCGAACTCGAACTGCCGGGCGATGTGCGCGTTCCGGTCTCGCGCATGGGCATGGCGATATGAAATTGGCGACATGAGCCCGGCGCGTTGCCAGGAATGCTGACGCGAGCGGATGCAATCGCGACTGCGTTCCAGTTTCCGACACCTATCCACCACCGCGGTCGCGTCACAATGGCCGCTTCCCTGGCATTCGACGGATGACCCCATGCCCCAGCTCGTGATCGGCAACAAGAACTACTCCTCGTGGTCGCTGCGCCCGTGGCTGCTGCTGCGCCAGTTCGGGGTGGCGTTCGATGAAGTGCGCTTGAACCTCGATACGCCGGAATTCTTCGCGCAGATCGACCGCTGGTCGCCCACGCGCACGGTGCCGGCGCTGCATGACGACGGACTGGTCGTGCCCGACTCGCTGGCGATCTGCGAGTACGCCAACGAGAAATGGCTCGACGGACGCGGCTGGCCCGCCGACCTACGCACGCGGGCGGCCGCGCGCGCCGCGGCGATGGAAATGCATTCGGGCTTCCGCGCGATGCGCCAGCAGTTGCCGATGAACTGCCGGCGCCAGCCCGACGCCTACCGCTGGGACGCTAGCGCGCAGGCCGACATCGACCGGGTGCAGGCGCTGTGGCGTGAACTTCGCGCGGCGCACGGTGCACAGGGCGACTTCCTCTGCGGTGGTTTCGGCATCGTCGATGCGATGTTCGCGCCGGTGGTGATGCGCTTCCTCGGTTACGGCGTGGCGAGGGACGACACCGCGCGCCGCTATGCCGATGCGATCACCGCGCTGCCGGCGATGCGCGAATGGCGCGCTGCAGCGGCGGCGGAGGTCGAACGCATCGAGGCGACCGACGCGCTGGCGCTGGCGTGACCCAGACCGCCGCGTAGCACGCCGCCGGGACGAGACCGCAATGAGCGAGGCTGCAATGAGCGAGGCCGCAATGAACAAGACTGCCGCGAACCACGGCGCGAACCACGCCGCCTATTCGCGTGGCTCGCTGGCGGCGATGGCACTGGGTGCCGCGCTGATCAGCACCTCTGCGGTGTTCGTGAAATGGGTGGGCGTCGGGCCCACCGCATCGGCGTTCTGGCGCATGGGCCTGGCGGCGTTGCTGCTGCTGGCGTGGACGGCGCGGCCGACGGTGCGCGCCGGCTGGAAGCCGTCGGCACCGGTGCTGCGATTGCTGATGGTCGCGGCGCTGTTCTTCGCCCTCGACCTGTGGATGTGGCACCGGAGCATCCTGTACGTCGGCGTCGGACTGGCAACGTTGCTGGGCAACTTCCAGGTGTTCGCACTGGCCGCGTACGGCGCATTCGTGCTGGGCGAACGCGGCGGCTGGCGGTTGTGGACCGGATTGCTGATGGCGCTGGCCGGGCTGGCGATGCTGCTGGCGCCGGGATGGGAGGGGTTCGACGCGCGCTTCCGCGTCGGGATCGCGTTCGGGCTCGGGACGGCGCTGGCGTATGCGGGATTCCTGATCGCGTTCCGTGCCGGGCAGGCGCGCCGCGGCGACACCTCCAACGAGGCGATGCTGTGGTGGATGTGCGTGTTCAGTGCTGCGCTGCTGCTGGCGATGACGCTGCTGGGCGGTGAATCGGTGCAGCCGGTCGGCGTGCGCGACTGGAGCGCGCTGCTGGCCTACGCGCTGATCGCGCAGGTGTTCGGCTGGCTGGTGATCGGCAAGGTGATGCCGAAACTGCCCGCCGGCGTGCTCGGCCTGTGCCTGCTGCTGCAGCCATTGCTGTCGTATGTCTGGGACGCGCTGCTGTTCGGCACGCGGCTGGGCGGCGTGGAGATGGTCGGCCTGGCGTTGTCGCTGGCGGGGATCTTCCTGGGACTGGTGCGCGGGCAGAAGGCCAGCGGGGCCGAGGCGGTGACTGTCGCGGCCGACGGCCGATCGTAAGCGGCTGACGGCGCCAGGGAAGGCCTGAACAACTCGGTTTTGTCATCCCGAGCCCAGCGAGGGATCTGTTTTCCCTCCCGCAGAACAAGCAGGTCCCTCGCTGGGCTCGGGATGACATCCGAATTACTCAGGTCCTTCGCCCTGTGTCATGGGTGCGGAGCGCACGCGCCGGTTGCGCACAGATGTCCAGACGCCCGCAGCATTCCTCCCGCCATGGCGACCGACGGAGCTCCGCCGCGACAGGCGCGACTTGAACCGCCGTTGGCGGTGCCACACTTCGGTAAGGTCCCCCACCGACGGAGATGACCATGCTCGGTATCGGCGCCTACAAGCAGCGCATGCCACGCCCGGAGGAAGCCCTCCCGGGCCGTGCCACCGAAATGCCGCTGCACAACCGCCACCACGTGCTCGGCAGCCCGTTGCGTGATGCATTCGCCGGCTTCGCGCGGGTGCAGTTCGGCATGGGTTGTTTCTGGGGTGCCGAACGCAAGTTCTGGACCCTGCGCGGCGTGGAAAGCACGGCGGTGGGTTACGCCGGGGGCTACACGCCCAACGCGACCTACGACGAAGTCTGCGCCGGCATGACCGGCCATGCCGAAGTGGTGCAGGTGGTGTTCGACGAGAACGTGATCGGCTTCGACACACTGCTCAAGGTGTTCTGGGAGAGCCATGACCCGACCCAGGGCATGCGCCAGGGCAACGACGCCGGCACCCAGTACCGCTCCGCGATCTATTGCGACACCCGGGCGCAGTTCGAAGCCGCCATCGCCAGCCGCGACAGCTACCAGGCGCAGCTGCGCGATGCGGGACTGGGCACGATCACCACCGAAATCCTGTTTCCGGCGCCGCACTTCTACTTCGCCGAGGACTACCACCAGCAGTACCTGTCGAAGAATCCGGGTGGTTACTGCGGGCTGGGCGGGACGGGCGTGAGTTGTCCGGTGGGCGTGGGGGCGTAGGGCGGGTTTTAACCCGCCAGCAGCAGCCCCCAAGAAGCCGGCCGATCGCCGCGAAGGCGGGTCGAGACCCGCCCTACAAATACGGTGTAGAGGCGTAGGGCGGGTTTTAACCCGCCAGCAGCAGTCCCAAGAAGCCGGCCGATCGCCGCGAAGGCGGTCGACCCGCCTACGGATGTTGCAACCAGGTTTGTGGGACAAGCGCAGACGCGTTGTCGCCATCGGCCGCCGCCGCGGCATCGATCATTCAGCTCTGCGCGTTGGTCGTGGGGCGAACCGCGTCACCGCGCAGACATACACCAGCTCGCATGCGCCTTGTCCGGTGTCGTCGCGCGTGGTCGAGCTGCGCCACTCCCAGCCATCGGGCGCGTCGGCTTTCACCAGCCAGCCGTCGAGGCGCACGCGATCGCCCTGTTCGATATCGTCCAGCGCATCGGCGACCGCCGCGTCGGCGGGAACCATGTGCATGTTCGACGCCGACCGCGTGAGTTCATTGGTCGGGATCGGCGGGTTGTTCTGGTAGCGGTAGTGGAACCAGCGGCCGGACTGGGTGATCTGCAATTGCGCCAACACCGCGTCGTCACGCATGCGGCCCCAGCCCAGCGCGAGGTCGGTGGGGGAAATCTCGCTTTCGCGGCCGCTGTCGTAATCGCGGCGCGAGAGCACGCGCGCGTCGATGCTGAAGCCGGCCAGCGGCGTGAGTGTCATCGACTTCGCGCGGAACCGCGCCAGCGCTGCGGGCACCGGGGATTGCCGCGGCGGTTCGAGCGAGCCGGCCAGCAACGGCATCGGGCAATCGCGCGCCACGGTCGTGTCGGGCGGGCGCAGGTCGCGGGTGTCGTCGTGGTTTTTGAGGGAGTCGACCGCGGCGGGTGTCGCGCTGGCCGGCGGCGCCGTTGTCGGCGTGGTGCGAAGGAACCAGGCCGCGCCCGCCGCCAGCAGTGCGACGACGACCAGCGCCGTGAATCCGCGTCGCAGGCTCATCCGCATGGAATGAAACCGATCGGGCGTGGCCGGGTGTGGATGGCGTTCACTGGCTCCCGCGTGCTGTCGTGTGCGGCGCTCACCTTGGCAATGCCGGGAACAACGTCGGCCCCGACCCGGCCCGGATGGTCCGGTGCCAGGTCGAAGCGGTGCATCCACTGCACGCGTCTTGCATTCACGCCAGGTCGAAGCGGTCCAGGTTCATCACCTTGTTCCAGGCGGCAACGAAATCGCGCACGAACTTCGCCTGCGCGTCGCTCGCCGCATAGACCTCCGCGAGTGCGCGCAGCTGCGAGTTCGAGCCGAACACCAGGTCGACGACGGTGCCCGTCCACTTCAGTTCGCCCGATGTCCGGTCACGGCCTTCCAGCACATCGGGATCGCTGGCCGAGCGCTGCCACTTCGTGCGCATGTCGAGCAGGTTCACGAAGAAGTCGTTGCTCAGCGTGCCGGGGCGCTTGGTGAAAACGCCATGCTGCCGGTGTCCGCTGTTGGCATCCAGCGCGCGCAGGCCACCGATCAGCACGGTCATTTCCGGTGCGCTCAGCTGCAGCAGGTTGGCTTTGTCGATGAGCAGGTCCGCGGCGTAGCTCTCCACTCCCTTGCGGGCGTAGTTGCGGAAGCCGTCCGCTTTGGGTTCCAGCACCGCGAAGGAATCGACATCGGTCTGCGCCTGCGAGGCGTCCATGCGGCCGGGCGAGAACGGCACGCTGACATCGACACCGGCCTGTTTCGCCGCCGCTTCGACGGCGGCGCAGCCACCCAGCACGATCAGGTCGGCCAGCGAGACCTGCTTGCCGCCCGACTGCGCGCCGTTGAATTCCTTCTGGATCGACTCGAGCGTGGCCAGCACCTTGGCCAGATCGGCCGGCTGGTTGGCTTCCCAGTCCTTCTGTGGTGCCAGGCGGATGCGCGCGCCGTTCGCGCCGCCGCGCTTGTCGCTGCCGCGGAAGGTCGAGGCCGACGCCCATGCCGTACCCACCAGCTGCGGAATCGACACTCCGGACGCGAGGATCTTCGCTTTCAACGCGGCGATGTCCTGCGCGTCGACCAGAGGATGATCCGCGACGGGTACCGGGTCCTGCCAGATCAGCGCTTCCTTGGGCACCAGCGGGCCCAGGTAACGCGCACGCGGCCCCATGTCGCGATGGGTCAGCTTGAACCACGCCCGCGCGAACGCATCGGCGAATTCCGCCGGGTTGGCCTGGTAGCGGCGCGAGATCTTTTCGTAGGCCGGGTCCGTGCGCATCGCCATGTCGGCCGTGGTCATCATCGGCGCGTGGCGCTTGCTGGCGTCGTGCGCGTCGGGAACGGTGCCGTCGCCGCTGCTGCCCTTGGGTTTCCACTGGTGCGCGCCGGCCGGGCTCTTCGTCAGCTCCCATTCGTAGCCGAACAGCGTCTCGAAGTAGCTGTTGTCCCACTTCGTCGGCGTCGCCGTCCACGCGCCTTCGATGCCGCTGGTGATGGCGTCGCCGGCCAGGCCGCTGCCGTGGCGGCTGGTCCAGCCGAAGCCCTGCTCCTCGATCGTCGCGCCTTCGGGTTCGACGCCGACCAGGGCGGCGTCGCCCGCGCCATGCGCCTTGCCGAAAGTATGGCCGCCGGCAGTGAGTGCGACGGTTTCCTCGTCGTTCATCGCCATGCGCGCGAAGGTCTCGCGGATGTCGCGCGCGGATGCCAGTGGATCGGGATTGCCGTTGGGACCCTGCGGATTGACGTAGATCAGGCCCATCTGCACGGCGGCGAGCGGGTGGGCGAGATCGCGGTCACCGCTGTAACGCTCGTCGCCCAGCCAAGTCTTCTCCGGGCCCCAATACGTGTCGTCCTCCGGCTCCCAGATGTCCGCGCGGCCGCCACCGAAGCCGAACGTCCTGAAGCCCATCGATTCCAGCGCGACGTTGCCGGTGAGGATCATCAGGTCGGCCCACGACAGCTTGCGTCCGTACTTCTGCTTGATCGGCCACAGCAGGCGGCGCGCCTTGTCGAGGTTGCCGTTGTCGGGCCAGCTGTTGGTCGGCGCGAAGCGCTGCTCGCCATTGCCGGCGCCACCGCGACCGTCGCCGATGCGATAGGTGCCGGCGGCATGCCAGGCCATGCGGATGAAGAACGGGCCGTAGTGGCCATAGTCGGCCGGCCACCAGTCCTGCGAATCCGTCATCACCTTATGCAGGTCCTTGATCACCGCATCGAGGTCGAGGGTCTTGAACTCGCTGGCGTAGTCGAACGCCTCGTCCATCGGATTGGATCGCGACGAATGCTGGCGAAGGGCACCGAGGTTGAGTTGCTCGGGCCACCAGTCGGCGTTGGTCGGGCGCGTGGCGTGGTTGTCGACGCTGCCTGAGAACGGGCACTTCGATTCGGTGGACATGACTGCACTCCTGTGGTCGGGGGATCCAACAGCAACGGTCAGCTTCGTGCACGAACGCGGATAGGTGAAATCGTTTGTTCTGATCGAATCTATAGGGGTTTCGAATGGCTACGGGAGCGCTTGGCGCGCGTGGTCGCCAGCGATTTCGTTTTCGCGCGCGTCGCCGGCGTCAGGCCGGGTGTCGGCGTGAACAGTTCGCCCGGCAGGTCGTGGAACACCTGCGCCAGCTGCATGAGGAAACCGTGCATCGCCGAACTGCGGCGCCACACCATTGCGATCTGCCGGCTGGGAGTGGAGTCGCGGAAGCCGAGCAGGCGGATGTCGTTCGAGCGCGCCACCGGCGGCTTGATTGCCAGCGTCGGCAACAAGGTGACGCCTACATTCGCCGCCACCATCTGGCGCAGCGTCTCCAGGCTCGTCGCCTGGAAACCGCTCATCTCCGACGCGCCAGCGAGATGGCACACGTCGAGCGCCTGGTCGCGCAGGCAGTGCCCGTCTTCCAGCAGCAGCAGGCGTTCGCGCGACAGGTCCTTCATCGACAGCGACTCGCGCGCCGCCAGCGGATGGGTATCGGGCACCGCCAGCAGGAAGGGTTCCTCGAACAGGAACTCCACGTGCAACTGATCGTCGTGCACCGGCAGCGCCAGCAGCCCGGCATCGAGCCGGCCATTGCGCAGGCGACTGAGTATCTCCGGGCTCTTCTCCTCGACCAGCAGCAGTTCCAGCCGCGGGAAGCGCTTGCGGATTCCGGGCACCACGTGCGGCAGCAGGTACGGGCCCAGCGTCGGGAACATGCCCAATCGCACCGTGCCGGCCTCCGGGTCCTGGCTGCGGCGCGCGAGCTCCTTCATCTGCTCGACTTCGGACACGATGTGGCGCGCGCGCTCGACGATCTCGCGCCCGGCGGGTGTCAGCATGACCTTGCGCGGGGCGCGCTCGACCAGCGCGACGCCCAGTTCGTCCTCGAGCTTGCGGATCTGCGTGGACAGCGTCGGCTGGCTGACGAAGCATGCCTGCGCGGCGCGACCGAAATGCTTGAGGTCGGCCAGGGCGACGAGGTACTTGAGGTCGCGCAGGTTCATGGTGGGATGGTAATCCGTAGGGCGGGTCTTGACCCGCCGGCCCTTCGAACGCCGGCAGACCCCTCGAAACCGGTCGAAGCCGCGTTGATGTCGTTGCCGCGCAAAAGCGACGGCGGGTCGAGACCCGCCCTACGCGGTTGCCAGTTGCTCCGCCGGCGCCGAGGTGCGGATCAGATGGTCGAACGCACTCAACGCCGCCGTCGAACCTGCGCCCATCGCGATCACGATCTGCTTGTACGGGACCGTGGTGGCATCGCCGGCCGCGAACACGCCCGGCAGCGAGGTCTGGCCGCGATCGTCGATCACGATCTCGCCGCGCGGCGTGAGCTCCAGGGTGCCCTTCAGCCATTCGGTGTTCGGCAGCAGGCCGATCTGCACGAAGATGCCTTCCAGTTCGACGCGATGCGCATCGCCGCCGACGCGATCCTTGTAGGCCAGGCCGCTCACCTTCTCGCCATCGCCCAGCACTTCCGTGGTCTGCGCGCGGACCAGCACGGTGACGTTGGGCAGGCTGCGCAACTTGCGCTGCAGCACGTCGTCCGCGCGCAGCTGGCTGTCGAATTCGAGCAGGGTGACGTGGCTGACGATGCCGGCCAGGTCGATCGCGGCTTCGACGCCGGAATTGCCACCGCCGATCACCGCCACGCGCTTGCCCTTGAACAACGGGCCGTCGCAGTGCGGACAATAGGCCACGCCCTTGTTGCGGTACTGGTCTTCGCCGGGCACGTTCATCTGCCGCCAGCGCGCGCCGGTGGAGAGCACGACCGACTTCGACTTCAACGACGCGCCGTTGGCGAGCTTCACTTCGATCAGGCCGCCGGGTTCGTTCGCCGGGATGAGCGCTTGCGCGCGCTGCAGGTTCATCACGTCGACGTCGTACTGGCGCACGTGCTGCTCCAGTGCGGCACCGAGCTTGGGGCCCTCGGTGTAGTCCACCGAGATGAAGTTCTCGATCGACATGGTGTCGAGCACCTGGCCGCCGAAGCGTTCGGCCGCGACGCCCGTGCGGATGCCCTTGCGCGCGGCGTAGATGGCGGCAGCGGCGCCCGCCGGGCCACCACCGATGACCAGTACATCGAAGGCCGCCTTGGCGGCGATCTTCGCGGCGTCGCGTTCGGTGGCGCCGGTGTCGAGTTTCGCCACGATCTGTTCCAGGCTCATGCGGCCCTGGTCGAAGACCTCGCCGTTGAGGAAGACGGTGGGTACCGCCATTACCTTGCGCGATTCGACTTCGTCCTGGAACAGCGCGCCGTCGATGGCGACGTGGCGGATGCGCGGGTTCAGCACACTCATCAAATTGAGCGCCTGCACCACGTCCGGACAGTTCTGGCAGGACAGCGAGAAATACGTTTCGAAGAAATAGTCACCGTCGAGGTTGCGCACCTGTTCGATCACGTCCTGCGCGGCCTTCGACGGATGGCCGCCGACCTGCAGCAGAGCGAGTACCAGCGAAGTGAATTCGTGTCCCATCGGCAGCCCCGCGAAACGGACGCCAATGTCGGTGCCGACGCGGTTGATCGCGAACGATGGCTTGCGCGCGTCACTGTCGTCGCGGCGCAACGACACCTTGTCGGACAGCGAGGCGATGTCCTGCAGCAACGCGTCGAGTTCGCGCGCGTTGTCGCTGTCGTCGAGCGCGGCGACCAGCTCGATCGGCTGGGTGAGCATTTGCAGGTAGCCCTTGAGCTGGGCCTTCAGGTCGGTGTCGAGCATGGGGGCTCCTTGGCGGGACGTGAGTGACGGCGCGCGTGCGGATCGCCGTTGCGGGCGACGTCGTTACAAGCTTGGGAGTGCGGACATCGCGCGCAGCGGCGATGTCGAGGACAACCGCTTTCGCGGGCAGGGCAGGGGGTTTGCGGATGCTTGCAGGAGCGGCCTGGGCCGGAGGGGAGGGAGCCGGTAGGGGAATGCCGGCTGGCCCAGGCCGCTGGTGCAAACACCCGGAGGTGAGGGAGGCGGTTTTGACCGCCCTCACCCCGGGCCTCTCCCGCGATGCGGGAGAGGCGGTGGAGCGTCAGATCTTGCCGACCAGGTCCAGCGACGGCTTCAGGGTCTTTTCGCCGTCGTTCCACTTCGCCGGGCACACTTCGCCCGGGTGCGAAGCCACGTACTGCGCGGCCTTGACCTTGCGCAGCAGTTCCTTGGCGTCGCGGCCGATGCCACCGGCAGTGACTTCGACGATCTGGATCTTGCCCTGCGGGTCGATCACGAAGGTGCCGCGGTCGGCCAGGCCGGCTTCTTCGATCATCACGTCGAAGTTGCGGGTGAGCGTGCCGGTCGGATCGCCGACCAGCGGGTACTGGATCTTGCCGATCGTGTCGGAGGTGTCGTGCCACGCCTTGTGGGTGAAGTGGGTGTCGGTGGACACGCCGTAGATCTCGACGCCCATCTTCTGGAATTCGGCGTAGTTGTCGGCGAGGTCGCCGAGTTCGGTCGGGCACACGAAGGTGAAGTCGGCCGGGTAGAAGAAGAAGATCGACCACTTGCCCTTCAGCGAGGCTTCGGTGACTTCGACGAACTTGCCGTTGTGGTAGGCGGTGGCCTTGAACGGCTTCACTTCGGTATTGATCTGCGACATGGGTCTGGCGTGTCCTTGGTTGGAATGGGGGATGCGAACTACGGGGTGGATGCTAGGAACTGGCGATAGATAAAGCAAATTGATTGCAGGTATTAAATAGATAGGCATTGACTATCGTTTAATCAAGCGGTGCCGGGGCGGAGCGGCCGCAAACTGCCTGGGTCAACCGCGGCAATGCGCCTGGGGACAGGTCCGCTGGGCAAAGACCTTTGGGCAAGCGCCGGTGCCCTCCGTACCATGACCGGTGTGCTTGTCCGCTTCATGTCTGCTTCCGCCGCCGCGCCCCCATCCATTCGAAGGTCCGATGCCCCGACTCGACCACCTGCTGCGCGACGTCCGCCCCCAGCTCGAATCCGGCGAGGCGGAGATGCTGCTTGCCCACGTGCTCGACCGTCCGCGCAGCTGGCTGTTCACGCACGGCGATTTCGCGTTGGACGAAGCCGTCGCCAATCGCTACCTGGCGATGGTGCAGCGACGCCTGGACGGTGAGCCGGTCGCGTACTTGACCGGTTCGCGCGGGTTCTGGCGCTTCGACCTCGCGGTGACGCCGGCCACGCTGATCCCGCGCCCGGAAACCGAGTTGCTGGTCGAACTCGCACTCGAGCGGCTGCCAACCGTGCGCGCGCTGCACGTCGCCGACCTGGGTACAGGCAGTGGCGCCATCGCGATTGCCATCGCGCACGAACGACCGCGTGCGCAGGTGGTCGCCACCGACCAGAGCGTGGACGCGCTCGCCGTCGCGCAGGCGAATGCGCTCGCGCTGAAGATGTCCAACCTCGCGTTCCGCCAGGGCGACTGGTTCGCGCCGCTGGTGGGCGAACGCTTCGACCTGATCGCAAGCAATCCGCCGTACATCGCGACGGATGATCCGCACCTGCGCGAAGGCGACCTGCGGTTCGAGCCGGCGTCGGCGCTGTCTTCCGGCGTGGACGGGCTGGATGCGATCCGCGTGATCGTCCGCGACGCGCCGGCGCACCTTGTTCCCGGCGGCTGGCTGCTGCTCGAACATGGCTGGGACCAGGGATCGGCGGTGCGTGCGCTGCTGCAAGGCGAGGGCTTTGCCGAAGTCGAGACGCTGCGCGACCTGGAAGACCGTGATCGCGTCACCCTGGGATGCCTGCCGGTCGGGTGATCGCGACTGTCTGCGTGCCCGCAGTGCCGGAAGTTTGCGCGCGTTGGCGCTGTCGCTGCTGCGGCGCGCCCGCGACGAGTGCCGCGCGGGCGCTGCGCTAGAATTCGCCCCTCAATCCGCACGGACCCCACACGATGCGCACGCTGTTCCCCGAAATCGAACCCTTCGACACCGGCACGTTGCAGGTCGACGACCGCCACAGCCTCTACTACGAGCAATGCGGCAACCCGAACGGCAAGCCGGTGGTGATGCTGCACGGCGGCCCCGGTGCCGGGTGCAGCCCGAAGATGCGCCGCTTCCATGATCCGGCCAAGTACCGCATCGTGCTGTTCGACCAGCGCGGCTCCGGCCGCTCCACGCCGCACGCGGATCTGGTCGACAACACCACCTGGGATCTCGTCGCCGACATCGAGAAGCTGCGCGTGAAGCTCGGCATCGACAAGTGGCAGGTGTTTGGTGGTTCGTGGGGCTCCACGCTGGCGCTGGCGTATGCGCAAACCCATCCGCAACGCGTCACCGCGCTGCTGCTGCGCGGCATCTTCATGCTGCGTCGCTGGGAGCTGGAATGGTTCTACCAGGAAGGTGCTTCGCGCCTGTTCCCGGATGCGTGGGACCACTACATCGATGCGATTCCGGTGGTCGAGCGCCACGACCTGATCTCCGCGTTCCACCGCCGCCTCACCAGCGACGACGAGGCCACCCGCCTGGCCGCCGCGCGTGCATGGAGCGTGTGGGAAGGCGCGACCAGCTTCCTGCACGTGGACCAGGATTTCGTCTCCGGCCACGAGGACGCCGCGTTCGCATTGGCATTCGCGCGCATCGAGAACCACTACTTCGTCAACGGTGGGTTCTTCGAGGTCGAAGACCAGCTGCTGCGTGATGCGGATCGGATCAAGGACATCCCGGGCGTGATCGTGCACGGCCGCTACGACGTGGTCTGCCCGGTGCAGAACGCGTGGGAGCTGCACAAGCAGTGGCCGAAGGGCGAGCTGGTGATCACGCCGGCATCAGGACATTCCGCGTTCGAGGCCGAGAACGTGGATGCGCTGGTGGCGGCGACCGAACGCTTCGCCTGACACGAGGCGCGGGCCGCATCACCGGCCCGCGCTTCAACGCCTGCGCTCAGTCGCGCAGGCGCACGACCACGCCGATCCGCGCGAGTGCGGTCGTGCCGCCGGCGTCGTCGCGGATGCCGCCCAGGCCGAATTTCAGCGTCACCGTTTCGCCCAGCTCCCAATACAGGCCGCCAAGCAGTTCGCGACCTTCCGCGTGGTCGAACGCGCCCTGCGCTTCCACGCCCAGTGCGAGGCGTTCACCTATCGCACGCCGCAGCCCCATGGCCAGGCCGAACTCGCCGTCGCCGTCCTGCTCGCGCGAATAGATCAGGTTGCCGCCCCACTTGTAGGCGTTGATGCGCTGCTCCAGCGAGAGTCGCAGTTCGAGACGGTTGGCGGCATCGGTTTCGCGCGCGATCTCGTATTCGGCGCTCAGGCCGGCCTTGAGGCCGTCGTGGCGTTCGGGATCGGTCAGCAGGACGTGCACCGACGGCGCGGTGGCTTCGTAGCTCCAGTCCTCGCCCGTCAGTTTTTCGGTGTGCGCATGCAGTTCCAGCGCAACGCGCGGCGCGATGCCGACGAGCACGGCCGGCTCGAAGCCTGCCTGCTCCTCCACATCCGATTCCAGCGCGGCTTCGGCATTGGCGAGAAAGTAGACGTCGCCCGGATGCGCGACCGAAGGACTCTCGACGATCAGGAAGTCCTGCCCGTGGTGGGCGAATGCGGTGGCCGGGGCGAGCGTGATGAGTGCGGCGAGGAAAGCGCGTTGCAGGGACATGTCGGGTCGAGTGGTGGAGGGGGCGGCATTTTATCCGCCCAGCGCCGTTACCCGGTTGCCGCGGGAAGGCCCGCCCGCTGCCTCATCCCGCGGGCGAGCCATCCGGATTGCGCTCCAGCATCCACAGTCCCGCCCACAGCTTCAGGTCGAGCTCGAAGCCTTCGGCCTGCTTGCGCATCAGCCACGCCGGCGCCTGCGCGCGCGGGACGTGGTGGACGGTGATGCCTTCGCCATCCACGCCACCGCCGTCGCCGACGCGACGCAGACCCGTGGCACGGACGAAGGCAATGCGCTCGCTGCTCATGCCCGAAGAAGTCGGGCCGATCAGCAGCACGTGGGTGTGTGCAGGCTCCCAGCCGGTTTCCTCGATCAGTTCGCGCGCGGCGGCCGACTCAAGCGTGTCGGTGTCGTGGTCGTCGCCGACCAGGCCTGCGGGCATCTCGATCGTGCGGCGGCCCAGCGGTACGCGGTACTGCTCGACGAAGAGCACCTCGTCGTCCGGCGTGGCCGCGATGATGATCACCGCCATGCCGTTGCCGTGGCTGCGTTCGGCGAACTCCCAGTGACCGCGGCGCATCATGCGCAGCCACTGACCGTCGTAGAGGAGTTCGGTCGGGAAGTCTTCGGATTCGTGGCGTTCCTGGCTCATGCCCCGATCCTACCGCGCGCGGTCGCGTTTCGTGGTGTGTTCGTAGGGCGGGTTTTAACCCGCCGCCGCCGCGCCGGGATGTGCGATGGCGGGTTAAAAACCCGCCCTACGTCGTCGCGTATTCCAGCCCGGCCGCTGTGTGCAGCCGGCGCCGCGTCATCGGGCCGAAGCGCATTGCTTCGCACAGCGTGGCGAGCATCGCGGCGTCGGCATCGCCGCGACCGAACTGGTCCGGCCCGTCGACGAGCGGCGCGTCGAGGGCGATGGTGGTGAGCTGCCGCCACAGCAGCGCCTGTTCGCGATTCTCGCGCAGCTTCGCCGCGATTCCGGCCGCGCCGCGCACCCGCAGGAAGGGGACTTCCTCCACGCGTGCGAGCAGGGCGTCGAGCGAACCGAAGTGCGCCAGCAACGCCGCCGCCGTCTTGGCGCCAACGCCGGGCACGCCGGGAATGTTGTCGACGGCATCGCCGGTCAGCGCGAGGTAGTCGGCGACCTGGTGCGCATGCACGCCGTGGCGCTCCTTCACGCCTTCCGCGTCCCAGCGCTGGTCGCGGGCGTAATCCCATTGCTCATCGCGTGCCTGCAGAAGCTGCGACAGGTCCTTGTCGGCGGACACGATCACGCCGCGGAAGCCGTGCGCGCGCTGCCGCACCAAGGCGCTGCCGATGAGGTCGTCGGCTTCATACTGCTCGTCCGCCAGCACCGGCAGTCCCAGCGCGATGCACAGCGCCTTGCAATGGGCGAACTGGCGCTTGAGTTCGTCCGGTGCGGCGTCGCGGTTCGCCTTGTAGGCGGGATACAGCGCGTTGCGGAAGCACGAATCGAGCGCTTCGTCGAAAGCGATGACGATGTGCTGCGGACGCGTGCGGTCCAGCAGCTCCAGCAGGAAGCGCGCGAAGCCATGCACCGCGTTGGCCGGCCAGCCGTCGGCATCGGTGAATTCGGCCGGCATCGAATGCCAGGCACGGAAGACATACATGCTGGCGTCGACGAGGTAGAGCGTGGGCTGGGTCATTCGTGGGTAGGGCGGGCCTTGGCCCGCCGTCTGTGGCTGGAGTAGTTGCGGCCCGGGAACGCCGGGGNGCGGGCCTTGGCCCGCCTACAGTGCCAGTTCGCTGAGCAGGTCGGCGGCGTCGGGGCGCTCGCGCTCCGGTGCATCCAGCTTCGGCGTGCCGATATGGATGAAGCCGACGATATGTTCTTCCGGCCCCAGTCCCAGCCACTGTGCCACGTGTGCATCGTAAGCCGGCCAGCCGGTGAGCCACTGCGCCCCGAAGCCGGCCGCCTGCGCCGCTTGTAGCAGGGCGAAGCAGACGCACCCGGCGCTGAGCAGGCGCTCCTGCGCCGGGATCTTCTCGTCCGGGCCGAGTTGCGCGATTACCGTCACCACCAAGGGTGCGTGGGAGAAGCGCAGGCGGTCTTTCTCGACGGCTGCCTGGCCGGCGGTGGGGTCGCGTTCGATCCCCCGGGCGGCCAGGCGCTCGCCCAGCTGGTGCCGGGTCTCCCCGCGGATGGAAAGGAACCGCCAGGGCGTGCGCTTGCCATGGTCCGGGACGCGGACGGCCGACTGGAGCAGGCGGAGCAGGGTGTCCGCTTCGGGGGCTGGATCTGTGAGTTGCTTGGACGGGACCGATCGGCGGCCGTCCAGCACCGCCAGTCCGAAGGGGTCAAAATGAGAATGAGACATGGATCACAGATAGTGAGAAAGGGGAGAGCATGGCGCCATGGTGCCACTATGCTGCCGCAGAGTGACCAGTAGTGTCGTATGGCGTCCCATGACGTCATTCGTTTCAAGGGGATAGGTGGAACCCGTGTTCAATCAGATTCCAGGCGCATCGCGTACTGATCCGGCTCGCGTGCTTGAGGAAATCAAGCGGTTGTCGGTCGAATTGCTGGGCTCGGTGCCCAACGGCCTGTTCGCACCGGTCGATGCGGCGTTGCATGAGTCCTCCCTGCGCGGCCAGCCGCGGCACATCGAGCAGCAGGCGCTGGTGAAGCTGCGCCAGCAGGGCTCCGTCTACGTGATGCGCTACCGCCAGCAGATCGCGCAGGGCTTCGACGATTTCCGTTCGCTGCGCATCCGCAACCGCGGCGACCTGCCGCTGGCGCTGGTGGCCGAGAACCAGCTGGCCTTCCATCTCGCCGGCCAGCAGCTCGCCGAGGCGATCGAGTCCCGTTACTCCGTCGCGCTGGAAGTCATGAACCAGCGCCTCGACAAGCTGTCCTCGTCGTTGCAGATCGCGCCCGGTTCCAACCCGATCGGCGCATCGCGCCTGGCGGGCGCTTTCATCGAGACCTTCCGCGACGCGCAGATGCCGCACGACCTGCAGCCGCTGATGTTCCGCTCTTACGAGCAGGAACTCACCCGCGTCCTGGGCGACCTCTACAGCCGCGTCAACATGCTGCTGGTGGCGTCGGGCTATGGCCAGGGTCCCGCGCGGGCACAGCCGGCCACACCGCAACCGCTGCCCAACATCCAGGTCACCCGGCGTGGTGACGAACCCGAACTCGTCCCGACCCGCCAGCGCATGCAGGCCGGGATCGATCCCGCTTCCGCCGCGGAGCTGGCCGAACTGCGTGCGCAACTGCGCGCCTGGCGCCAGCAGTTGCCCGGGCAGGCGCAGGCCGCCGCCAACAACGCACTGCCCCGCCGCGAACTGCGCGTCGAGGAAGTCGTCAGCGTGGCCTCGCTGCTGCAGCCCGAATCGCCGGACGTGTTCGTGCGTGCACTCGCCGAACAGGGTCCGAAGGGCAAGCTGGCGCAGACCATCCGTTTCCACCTCGTCGAAGGCGGTCGTCGCCTGGGCCACAGCCCGGAACAGACCCGCATGAGCCCCGAGCAGGACGACGCCATCGACCTGGTCGGCCTGCTGTTCGAATCGCTGTTCGACAGCTACGCGCTGCTCGACCACGCGCGTCGCCTGTACGGCCGCCTGGTGCTGCCGTACACGAAGGTCGCACTGAAGGACGGCGGACTATTCGTGCAGCGCGAGCATCCCGCGCGGCGCCTGCTGGACGCGATCACCGAAGCCTGCGAAGGCAATTCCGCGGCGACGCCGCAGGATCGCGAGCTGATCGAACGCTGTGCCGCGATCTCGCAGCGCATCGTCGCCGACTACAACGAAGACGTCGCCATCTTCAACCTGGCGCATGCCGAGCTGGAATCGCTGCTTGAGCAGCACCGCCGTCGCGTCGAGTTGCAGGAATCGCGCGCCGCCAAGGCCACCTTCGGCCGCGAGCGCCTGCAGGAAGCCCGCACGCAGGCGGACAACGTATTGCATTACCTGTTCAACGAGCCGGTGACCGGCCCGGTGGGCGACTTCCTCGCGCGTCCGTGGCGCCACCACCTGGTGCAGACGCTGCTGCGCGACGGTGCGGGTTCGCCGACGCATACGGAAACCCTCGCCCTCGGCGATGCCCTGCTCGATGCCGACCGCATCGCGCGCACCGGCCGTGACGGTCGCCAGCTTGCCGATCGCCTGCTGGCGCTGGAGTCCTCGATCGCCTCGTGTCTCTCCAGCTCCGGCATGGACGAGGACGTGGCGCGCCAGGGCTTGGCAGAACTGGTGCGCGCACTGGCGCTGCCGGACGTGCCGCGCAACCTGCAGGCCTTGCCCGCACCGGTGATGGACGAGGAAAACGGCGCCGACGAGGCTGCCCTGTGGCTGGTCGGCGGCACCGACAGCGTGAAGCACGATCCGGAAGTCGCCGCGCGCATGCGCCGCCTGCTGCCGGGCGAGTGGTTGCGCCTGCTCGATCCCAGTGGCCAGTCGGTGGCGGTGAAAGTGGCTTGGATCAGCCCGCTCACCGGTCGCTTCCTGCTGGTCAACCGTCGTGGCCTGCGCGTGCTGGTGGCGTCCTCTGCCGAACTCGCATCGCTCGCCGGCGCCGGTCGCCTGCAGGTGGGGGCCGAACGCGCACCGACCGATGAAGCCATGCGCACCCTGCGCGAGCGCCTGAAAGCCGCCTGAGGCAGCGGTCGCGACCTCAGGTCGCGGCCACGCGAATGACAGAACGGCGCATGCACCACGCATGCGCCGTTTTCTTTGCTCAGTCGTTCTGGTCATGAGCGATGACAGCCCGGCGTGCAGCCGGCCATCGCGCCACGTCGATGCATTCGCTACGATGCCCGCATTCATCGATCAGCGGGAGCGGGCATGGCAGCTGTCACCGTGGCAATCGCGCGCGAGACCGCGCCCGGCGAACGTCGTGTCGCCGCCACGCCGGAAACCTGCAAGAAGCTCGTCGCACTCGGCGCACAGGTGCGCGTGCAGCGCGGCGCGGGGCTGACGGCCGGTTTCACCGATGCCGCCTATGAGGCCGCCGGCGCACAACTGGCCGAGAACGTCCTCGCCGATGCCGACCTGGTGTTGTGCGTCGCACCGCCCAGTGCCGCGACGCTGTCGCAGCTCAAGCAGGGCGCTGCCGTCGTCGGGATGATCGCGCCAGAAGCCGATGTCGCGCGTGGCGACGCCATCAAGGCACGCGCGCTGGTCGTCTTCCCGCTGGAGCGGCTGCCGCGCACCACCCGCGCGCAGGCGATGGACATCCTCAGCTCGCAGGCCGGCATGGCCGGCTACAAAGCGACGTTGATCGCGGCGCAGCTGGCGCCGCGCTTCTTCCCGATGCTGACCACGGCTGCCGGCACGATCCGCCCGTCGAAGGTGCTGATCGTCGGTGCCGGCGTGGCCGGCCTGCAGGCGGTGGCGACGGCCAAGCGCCTGGGCGCGCAGGTGGAAGGCTTCGACGTGCGTCCGGAGACGCGTGAGCAGATCGAATCGCTCGGCGGAAAGTTCCTCGATCTGGGCGTCAGCGCCGCAGGCGAAGGTGGCTATGCGCGCCAGCTCACCGAGGAAGAGCGCGCGCTGCAGCAGCAGCGTCTGGCCGAGCACCTCAAGACGGTTGACGTGATCGTGTGCACCGCTGCCGTGCCCGGTCGCCCGGCGCCGAAGATCATCACCGCCGCGATGGTGGCCGGCATGAAGCCGGGGAGCGCAATCGTCGACCTGGCCGCGGAAACCGGTGGCAACTGCGAGCTTACCCGGCCCGGCGAAACCTTCGACAGCGACAACGGCGTCGCCATCGCCGGTCCGCTCAACCTGGCCAGCATGGGCGCGGTGCATGCGAGCGAAATGTACGCACGCAACCTGTTCAACTTCGCCAGCCTGTTCGTGAAGGACGGCGCGATCGCGTTCGACTGGAATGACGAGCTGCTGGCGAAGACGGTGTGGCCGCGCCGCGAGGACGCTGCAGGCGCCGTCGCCTAGGACGCATCGCAGCGCCCGGTGGTCGCGGTTGTCGATCAGGGGCGGTCTAACAACTCAAATATCGTCCCGGGCGCAGCGAAGGATCTGCTGTTTCGCCGAGTGCATTCGGAATGACAGAGGCAAGACTTGTCCTGAGTCGTAGGGCGGGCCTTGGCCCGCCGCTCTCGCACAAGTTGCGCTCCCAGCGAGCGGACACTGTGGTTCGTTGGATCGGAAGACGGGCCAAGGCCCGCCCTACGTCGGGACGTGTTGTTCGGGGTGTGGCGAATTCCCGTCCCAGCCATCCGCGGTGCGACTAGTTCTTCGGCGCGTTGCGCTGCATCCACGCATCTTTCTGTTCGGGGGTCATGGCGCGCCATTGCTCGCGAAGGGCGCGACGCTGTTCGGGCGTCATCGTCCGCATCTTCGCGAACAGGGCGCGCATGTGTTCGCGCTGTTCGGGATTCATGCGTTCCCAGCGCTTGGCGCCACGGTGCGCTTTCTGGCGCTGGTCGGGTGTCATGAGCTGCCAGCGACGCGCGTGTTCAAGCATCCGTGCGCGCGCGGCCGGATTCGCGTTCCAGCGCTCGCGCACCGGGGCGACCAGCAGATTGCGCTCGGCGGCGCTCAACTGCTCCCACGCAGGGAAACTGCGCGCTGGCGTGGCCGAAGGCTGTTGCGCGAACGCCGGCGTCGCGCAGAGCAGCGCCGGCAACAGGAAGCGGCAAGGGATGTTCATGGTGCTACTCCATCGGCTAGCTCGCTGGCGTCGCTTGAGGCCAGCCACAGGTAAAGGTCGGGGGATTCGTCGAGGGCGGCGTAGGGATCGTCGATGTCGTCGCCCTCGGTCGCCGTGTCGGTCGCCAGGCCCGGGGATGCGGTTGCAGGCACGGCTGGAGCGGTCGCAGCGGAGGCAATGACGGGTGCTGCGGGTGCCGTCGGCGTGGCATCGTCCGGGCGCTGCCACAACAGGCCTACCGCGATCGCGCCGACCGCGCCCGTCGCGGCCAGCGACCAGGCGCGCATGTGGCGTGGTTGTCGCGCGGCATCGCGCGGTCGCAGCTGCAGCAGCGTGCGTTGCGGTACCGATGCCAATGCCTGCGCGTGGTGCGCGCGGATCCGTGCGTCGAAGGCATCGCCTGCGATGTCCGTGCTCGACAGATTCCGGCTGTCGCGACTTTGGAAGCCGCGACTTTGGAGGTCGCGATTGGGGACGTCCCGATTCGGGATGTCGTGATCGTGGTCGTGATGGTTGCCGTTCACCGGAAATCCTCCAACTGTTCCTGCAGTGCCTCGCGTGCCCGCGATAGGTGGGTCTTCACCGCGCCCTCGCTGCAGCCCATGACGCGTGCAGTGGTTGCAACGTCCAGTTCCTCCAGCACGCGCAGGCTGAAGGCCTCGCGCTGGCGACGGGGCAGCGCGCGCATCGCTGCGCCGATGCGTCGCCAGGCTTCGCGTCCGTCGTGGTGCCGCTGCGGATCGGGATCGCGCGCGACGGCGTGGGTGTCGCTCCAGTCGATGTCGCCGACGTCCGCCTGCGGTGCCAGCCAGCGCAGCCGGAACAGCCCGCGCCGCTGCGTGTCGACGACGCGGCTGCGCAGGATGCTCCAGAACAGTGGCGTCCATTCCGCGGCCGGACGCTCGCGGTAGTCGAGCATCCGGGCCATGGCGTCCTGCACGACGTCGAGGGCGTCTTCGCGGTGGCGCAGGGCGAGTTCGGCAAAGCGGAAGGCACGCGCGCGGATGCCCGCGAGGAATGCCTCGAGCGTCGCCGCGCCCGCGTCCGCCACTGGCGCGGCGCGATGCGGTTGCACCTTGTCATCGACCTCGATCGCCATGGGCCCAAGCATGCGCCGTCAGGCTCAGCGCAGGCGACTGTGGCGGCGTTGCTCGTAGCGATCGTGCCGGCGATCCCAGCGACGCTCGAAGCGGTCGCCGCGACGGTCCCAGCGCGCGTCCGCGCGTGCACCGCGGCGGTCCAGCCGGGCATCGATGCGATCGCCGCGGCGGTCGAGGCGTTGCGCGCGCCGCTCGTGGCCGTGGCGCTCCGCGGCAGCGGCGCGTCGATCGAGGCGATGGTCGATGCGGTCCCCGCGTCGGTCGAGGCGGTGCTCGATGCGATCACCCCTGCGGTCGAGACGATGGTTCACGCGATCGCCCCGGTCGTTGGCGCTTGCGGCGGCGCTCGCCAGCAAGCCCACGCCCAGCGCCATGCCCAACCAGAAATGCTTATGCCAAGCCTTCATGTGCATTGCCTTCATCTGCGCCTCCTCGGGCAGGCCTGGCGCGGATGCGCCCGTGGCGGCCTGCAGGAGTGGAAACGCGCGACCCGGCGGCGCGTTGACACGGTCCCGGTTGCATTCAGGGATCGTTATGATGGGGAGGACATCACCCTGGGCTCGGGACAATGACGGACGGTCTGGTAGCGCTGTACATCTTCATGCTGGCGGGGATCGCCGGCCACGTGATCATCTCGCGAGTGCCGGTGATCCTGCACACGCCGCTGATGTCGGGTTCCAACTTCATCCACGGCATCGTGCTGATCGGTGCGATGGTGGTGCTCGGCCACGCCGACACCACGCTGGAGAAGGTCATCGGTTTCCTCGCCGTGCTGCTGGGCGCGGGCAATGCCGCCGGCGGCTACGTGGTGACCGAACGCATGCTTGAGATGTTCAAGCCCTCCCAGAAGCAGAGCGGGGGCAAGGCATGAACTTCGCCAGCTTCGCGTCCTGGATCGCCGCGGGCAGCTATTTCGTTGCCGCGACGCTGTTCCTGCTCGGCCTGCAGCGCATGGCCTCGCCGATTACCGCGCGCAGCGGCATCCGCTGGGCCGGACTGGGCATGGTGATTGCTACGGTCGCCACGTTCCTTTTGCCTGGCCTGCACAACATGGTGTTGATCGTCACCGCGCTGGTGATCGGCACCGCGATGGCATGGGTGTCGGGCAAGAAAGTCGCGATCACCGACATGCCGCAGATGGTGGCGCTGTACAACGGCATGGGCGGTGGTTCGGCGGCGGCGATCGGCGCGGTGGAACTGCTGAAGTATTCCGCGCTGGCGCCGGCCGGTGCCGCGGTGGAACGCGTGCAGGAGCAGGTGGGTGAGGTCACCCAGCCTTCCACGATCACGCTGGTGCTGGCCGTGGTCGGCGCGCTGATCGGCGCGGTGTCGTTGTCGGGTTCGGTGATCGCGTGGGCCAAGCTCGATGGCCGCATGGACAAGCGTTACACCTTCCCCGGCCAGCAGGTGTTCAATGCCGGCGTGGCGATCGCCGCGGTGGTGCTGGGCGGCATCGTGGTGCATTCGCTCGGCGTGCCGTTCGTGATCGCGTTCTTCGTCGCTGCGCTGGCGCTGGGCGTGCTGATGACGTTGCCGATCGGCGGCGCCGACATGCCGGTGGTGATCTCGCTCTACAACGCCATGACCGGCCTTGCGGTGGCGCTGGAAGGTTTCGTGCTGGGCAACCAGGCCCTGATCATCGCCGGCACCATGGTCGGCGCAGCCGGTACGCTGCTCACGCAGCTGATGGCGAAGGCGATGAACCGTCCGATCAGCGGCGTGCTGTTCTCCAACTTCGGTGGTGGCGGGCAGATGCAGGAGATCGGTGGCTCGCAGAAGCCGATCGAAGCCGGTGACGTCGCCGCGATGATGGCGTACGCCGAGCGCGTCGTGATCGTGCCCGGCTACGGTCTGGCCGTCGCCCAGGCGCAGCACAAGGTGTGGGAGCTGACCCAGAAGCTGATGGATCGCGGGGTGAAGGTGAAGTTCGCCATCCATCCCGTTGCGGGACGCATGCCCGGCCACATGAACGTGCTGCTGGCCGAGGCCGGCGTGCCCTACGACCTGATCACCGACATGGACGACATCAATCCGGAATTCGCCAACACCGATGTGTCGCTGGTGATCGGTGCGAACGACGTGGTGAATCCGGTGGCCAAGACCGATCCGGCCTCTCCGATCTACGGCATGCCGATCCTCGATGTCGTGAATTCGAAGAACACCATCGTGATCAAGCGCGGCAAGGGCACCGGCTTTGCAGGCATCGAGAATGCGCTGTTCTACGCCGACAACACGCGGATGCTGTTTGGCGACGGCGCGGGCATGGTGGCGGCGCTGGTCAGCGAGCTCAAGGCGCTGGACGGCGGCGGGCACTGACGACGTGCGACTTGCCAGGGGGAATTGCATGCACAGGGAGCGGCAGTGGCTGGTCGCGATGCTGGTGATGGTGGCGGTTGCGCTGCCGGCGCACGCGGATGACATTCCATACATGCACGAACCGCAACTGCCGGCGCATGCCGCGACGCCGGAAGGTTTCGTGCCGTCCGGCTGGACGGTCGAAAGGAGCGAGCGTCGCGACTTCAATCGCGACGGCCAGGAGGACGTCCTGCTCCTGTTGCGACAGTCCGCTCCCGCCAAGGCATCGCCAGGCGACGGATCGAGCGAACCCGAGGCCGTGGCCAATCCGCGCCTGCTCGCGGCCGCGCTGGCCGATGCGGAGCGCGGTGGTTATGCGCTGTCCTTCAGCGACGACAGCCTGATTCCGGACGAGGGCTCGCCGACGGCCTCCGATCCCCTCGGGGCCGGCGGGCTGACTGCGACCGAACGCGGCTTCGCGCTCACCATCGGCTTTGGCGGTGCCGGGACACGCACAACGTCCCGAACCACGTACACGTTCCGCTACCAGGACAACTGCTTCCGCCTGGTCGGTTACGACTACGGCGAAACGGACCGCGCGACGCTGGCCACGCGCGAAGTGAGCGTCGACTACCTGGCCCGGAAGGTGAAGGACACCAGCGGGAGCGGGAATCGGGACGCCGGTGCCCAGCGCGTCACCTGGCGCCGCCTACCGGCCAACCAGCCGTTGTGCATCCAGTCCGCGCGGAGTTGGGATGGCCTGCGTCCGGAGACGCTTCCCAGGAATTCCCGCTGACGTCACGGCCGCGCCGGTATGGCCGCGCAGTCCGTTGTCCACCGATCAGGCTGTCAGCACCGAAGGCTTTCGCGTGCGCCCGGGTTTCGGGCGCGACGTCATCCGCACCGGGGGCTGGTGCCGCACCTGGGTGGTCGTCAGTCCATAGGCGTTCTTGAACGCACGACAGAACGCACTCTGGCTTTCGAAGCCGAGCGCCTCGGTAATCTCGCACACCGGCATCGCACTGCCACGCACCAGTTGCCAGGCGCGTGACAGGCGCAGGCGCGCGGCATGTTCGTGCGGCGTTTCGCCGAAGACGTCGCGATACATGCGGATCAGGTGCCACGGTGAATAGTTCGCACCGGCCGCGAGCTGCGCCAGGTCCATGCGGCCTTCGCCGTCGCGTTCGATCATCTGGTGTACGCGCAACAGCCGCTGCAGGGTCAGGCGCCGGCGTTGCGCCGAACGTCCGTTGCAGCGGTCGACCAGCGGTTGCAGTTCGCGCTGGCTGTCGAGCAGGGTGGCGCAAAGCGATTCCGCGGCTGCGCGCAACCAGGCGCCATCGCCTGGCGAACGCAGCGCGCGTGCGAGCTGGACGAAGTGGCGTTGCAGCGCCCGTGGACACGACCACTGCCGCGCAAGGATCTCGTTGGCTTGGACCGGCTCTGGCAACTCGTGCAACCACGTGTTCCATGCGGCGAAGGAACCCGCCAGCGCCAGCCAGGTATTGATCCGGCGAGATCCACCACGCAGCGCCTCGCGCGACACCAGGAGCTGCCGTGGTGCCGCCTGCCAGAGGCTGGGCGTGGCTTCGAATGCCATGTCGCCACGCAGTGGCAGCCACAGCGACAACCAGCCGTGGGGAACGCGTGCCTCCGCACCGCGGCCTTGCGCCTCCAGCAGGTGCAGGCGATCACTGGCCGCGCCGGTGAGATCCAGTGTCTGGGCGACGCGCAGAAGGTGGCGCTCGATGATCACGCAGGCTCCTTGCACTTGATGGGCAAGGACAGGCTAGGACGACCGGTGGTCGCCGGGCAGCGCCAGTTCCGGTGGATTTGATGGAGCCAATCCGGACGTTCGACCATGCGCCAACAATGGCTGGGTGCGAGCACTGTCCGCGCAAGTCGCGTTGAAGCTCGAGTGGTCGCCGCAGCATCAGCAGGCGCCCTGGATGATCAACTGTCGGCGCGATGCGCCTTCCGCGCCGCCCACACGCAGATCACGCCAAACACCAGGTGCATCGCGAAATTGGTGACCACCGCTGGCAGGTAGGGCTTGGCGGAGGACTGGACGAGCGACAGCGGCAGCACCACATAGTTCATGACCAGCCATATCAGCAGGCCGTAGGCGATGCCGGTGGGCAACGGCCGTTGCAGCAATGCGCGAAGGCGCCCGCTCGCCAGGTAGTAGGCGAACACGTAAAGCGTGGCAATGAAATAGTGGAAGCCGACGCCCAGCGCCGCCGTGCCCCAACCGCCATCGAAGGAGGCCTTGCCCAGTGCGCCGGACGCGATGTACTGCAGGACGCGGATCGGCGGGATGTCGCGGGTGAGCAGGGAGAACGGCAGTACGTAGCACAGGTCCAGCGTTGCGAGCACGACGCCGCCGACGAGGATCCAGTGCCACGCGTTGCCGCGGGGCGAGGACAGGGCATTTGCGGTGGAAGTGACCACTCGGGATCTCCTGGCGCGGGCGTTGGATGTGTCTAGCTTCTGACCCGCCGCGCGGCGCGCGCGAACCACGCGCACATCATGCCGAAGACCAGATGCATGAGGATGCTGGCGACGGTCCACGGCAGGTAGGTTTTGCTTGGCTGCGGTGCATTGGACAGCGGCACGACTATCCAGGTCATCGCCACGTACAGCCAAGCGCCATAGGCGAGGCCATGGCGCAGCGGCTGCGCGACCAGTGCGGTCCACCGACCGCTGGCAAGGTAATACGTGGCCACCATCACCGTGGCGATGAAGTAATGGCACGCCGCGCCGAGCACGGCGCTTGGGATGCCGCCTTGCCTCGCGGCGTCGCCCTGCACGCCGGCGGCGATGGACTGCAGGATGCGGATCGGGGGCACGTCGAACAACGCGCCCCAGAATGAGCAGGCGAAGATCAGGTCGAACGTGCCCAGGGCAAGGCCACCCATGAGCACGTATTGCCAGGGTGGGGTTACGCGGCGCCCGGCGAGTGGCATGGGTTGCGACATGGCGGACGTTCCAGGATGCGGCGGGTCACCGATGGTCGGTGCAGGGCCGGTCTCGCCGGGAGGGCCAATTCCATGTCGGAAGAGGGAGCCAATTGCCCGTTCCAGCGCTTGACGCTGGCGGGCGGCCTCGCGAGAGTGGCCCCCTCGATGTGGTCATGACGGTGAAATGGATGGAGCCATTCATGGCGCGCGGCATCCTGGCAGCCGGTGATTTGCCGCACGAAGGCTTGAATGTCCAGGCGGCACACCCGCAGGGGATGGCGCATGTTCCTCACCCTTGATGGTCGCGGTTCGCTGCAGACGCAACTGACCCGGGCGCTCAAGGCGGCGATCCTCGACGGTCGGTTGCACAGCGGCGACCGGTTGCCCGCCACCCGCGTACTCGCGGCCGAGCTGGGGCTGTCGCGCAATACGGTGCTGGCCAGCTACGAGGAACTGGCGGCCGAAGGTTTCCTGCTGGGCAAGGTCGGTTCGGGCAGCTTCGTCGCGTCGATCGAGACGCGTCCGCAACCGCGCGTCGAAGCCCATGCGCCCGTCCATCTGTCCGCCTATGCGCAGCGCCTGGTCAGCATCCTTCCGCGCCCCATGGCGGTGGGCGAGTACCGCGCGCTTCCGTTCAACCTGCAGTACGGCTTGCCGCTCACCAATCCCGCGTTGACCACGGCGTGGCGACGCGAACTCGCCCGTGCTGCCGAGTACGCCAGCCCGGACTATCCCGATCCGGCCGGCCTGCCGGAACTGCGTCGTGCGGTCTGCGACTACCTGGCGCGTCGGCGCGGCGTGCAGGCCGAGCCCGACGACGTGCTGATCGTGGCCGGCACCCAGGAAGCCATCTCGCTCAGCGCGCGCGTACTGCTGGACAACGGTGAACGCGTCGCACTGGAGGAACCGCACTATCCGGTGCTCTGGCGCATCTTCACCACGCACGGCGCGCAGGTCGTGCCGGTGCCGGTGGACGATGAGGGGCTGGTCTGCGAGCAGATGCCTTCGCCGCCGCCGCGACTGGTCTGCGTGACGCCGTCGCACCAGTTTCCGCTCGGCAGCGTGCTGTCATTGCCGCGACGTCTGGCGCTGCTGCGCTATGCGCGCGACAACGACGCGTGGATCCTCGAGGACGATTACGACGGCGAATTCCGCTATGGCGGCGCGCCGCTGGCCGCGTTGCGATCGCTCGATGCGCACGACCGCACGCTCTATATCGGCACGTTCTCCAAGGCCCTGTTCCCCGCGTTGCGCATGGGGTACATGGTGCTGCCGCGCGCGCTGCGTGCGCCTTTCCGCGCCGCCAAGCTGCTGTCCACGTTCGGCTGTCCCGCCATCGAACAACGCGCGCTGGCGCAGTTCATCGACAACCGTGGTTTCGACCGCCACCTGCGCCACGCGGCGCACACGCTGCGGGCACGGCGCGCAGCGTTGCTGGAGGGGTTGCGCAGGCACGCCGGCGATACGGTCGACGTGCGCGACTCCCAGGCCGGCATGCACGTGGTCGCGTGGTTGCGCGGCTTCGACGAAGCGCGACTGAACAACCTGGCGAAGGCGGCGAGCGAGCGCGGCGTCGGCCTGCACGCCATCGGTCCGTGCTACCTGCATGCGCCGCCCCGGGTCGGCCTGCTGATCGGGTATGCGGGACTGTCGCCGAAGGAAATAGCGGTGGCGATGGAGCGGTTCGGCGACGCCTTGCGCGCGGTCTGATGTTCCTGCAACGCGGACGATGCCTGCACGTGCGGGGCGCGACCAGTTCGCGGGCGCCGCGCTCGCGCCGCTATCGGGACGCCAGCGCCGCCACCACCAGCGCCACCGCGATCATCGCGATGTCGAACGTGCTGTTGGCCAACTGCGCCATCAGCCATCCGTAGTGGAAGCCGAGCTTCAGCGCCGATTCCAGCGGTTGCAACCCCAGCATGCTGCCGACCTGCGCGGCGATGATCCACCAGTTGGCGACGACCACTATCGCGGCGGTCGCGGCCACGCCGGCAAGGGCGCGACGCCAGCCGCGTGGCCAGCCGGCCAGTCGCAGCATCCACGCGACATCCAAGGCGCCCAGCACGGCCAGCCAGCCGCACTGGCGATTGCTGGTCCAGGCGATCACGACCCAGATCGCGGCGAAACCGGCGCAGGCGCCCAGCAGCATCGCCAGCCGGTAGGAGTGGGCGAGCCAGCGGCGCTGCGGTGAGGGAAGTGTGGGGGAGGCAGGCATGAAGCCGGCAAGTCTAGCGGTTCGGGTATCCGCGGTCGCGCGGCAAGTGCGGCGCTCCGGGTCGCTGCGGCCTGAAGCGGTGGCGCGGGTGCGCGTGCGCAACACTGCTTCGCGGCGAACGGCACGCTCGCAACGCCCGCGGCGGACCCCGCAGGGCGGCAACCACGTAGAATTCCGGCCTTGCTGCAGCCGCCCTTGTTGCAGCACGGGCTCGCCCCGATCTTTCCGACACCAAGGCAACACCGACGAACATGTACTCCCGCAGCAGCGAACCGGTCCGATTCGAGCGCGATTGCGCCGCCGTCCTCGTCCCCCAGGGCGAGAAGGTGAGCCTGCCCGCGGGCAGCGTCGGCTACATCACCCAAGCGCTGGGCGGCAGCTGGACCGTATTCGTGGAAGGCAACCTGTTCCGCATCGCCGGCGTGGATGCCGACGCCATCGGCAAGGAACCGCCCGAGCCGCTGGAACTGCCCGCGGACGCCGATGACGAGGCCGTCGAGCAACTGGTGTGGCGGCAGCTGCGCACCTGCTTCGATCCGGAGATCCCGATCAACGTCGTCGACCTGGGCCTGGTCTACGAAGCCAGCGTCAAGCCGCATCCGGATACGGCCGGGCAGCGCGTGGTCGAAATCCGCATGACCCTGACCGCACCGGCCTGCGGCATGGGCGACATCCTGGTCGCCGATGTCCGCGACAAGCTGGAGATGATCCCCACGGTCGCGGAAGCCGACGTCGAACTGGTGTTCGACCCGCCGTGGAACCGCGCCATGATGTCGGAAGTCGCGCGGCTCGAAACCGGGATGCTGTAAGACCACAGCGCAGCGAGCGATCGGCCCGTGGCCTGGTCCGCTGCGCCTGCGGTGCAGCCGGTGTCGAGCCTTCAGATCGCGTGACCAGCCCCGTGTGCGCCACAGCGCATCGACCAGGCCTGCAGCCTCCCTGTGTGCATCGACCCAGCGTGACGCCGTGCATTGCCGGCGCCACGAGCCAGGGTCTGAACAAATCACCTCTTGCCCGTCATTCCCGCATTCGCGGGGATGGCGCAATTACCCGGACCTTCCTAGTGGAGTTGGAGCTGGTTCGCCCGTTGGCGCGTATCGGCGTTGATTCCGGCCCGCAACCAGTCCAGCGTGGCGCCGCGCATGCCGGTGCGGGCAACCAGCGCAGCGCGGTGCGCGTCGTCGCATTGCCCCAGCGTGGTGCCCGGTCGCATCAGGCTGTGGATTTCGAGTTGGCTGCCGATGTCGCCCTTGTCGTGGGCCTGCTGGTGGACGGCGGCGAGCAGGGTGTTGGCGGTGGCCTGGTCGCCGCGCGCCATCGCCGAGGCCGTTTCGACCAGGTCCAGGCGCGAGCGCGCCACCCAGACCCGGGACACTGGCTCCTGGCGTGCCTTGGCGACCCAGCCATCGGCTTCCGCCCAGTCGCCGCGGGCGGCGGCGGACTCGGCCAGGGCGACCCGTGCAAGGGTGGCGATCCAGCCGTAGCCGCTGCGTTCGGCCAGCGGCAGCACGCGCATGAGGGTGCGCTGCGCGGCGACCGGATCGCCGACGCGGGTGTCCAGGCTCGCCAGCCAGATCTCACCGAACCAGCGATCCGGACCGTCGGGCGTGAGCGACATCTGCTTGTGCGATTGCGCCAGCGTCTGCAGCGCCGAGGTCCGTTCGCCCGTGAGCATGTCGATGAGGCCGTTGGCGATCTGGCTCTGCAGTCGCAGGTCCGGTTGTCCGCCGTCGGCGCAGCGTGTCCACTCGTTGCGCGATCCCGGTGCGTCGCCCAGGTTCATCAGCAAGTCGGCGTGCACGCATGCGAGCTGGGTGGCTGCGACCGGGAGCCTGCCGCCGGGCAGGGCTTGCTTACGGATGGCGTCTTCGACGGCCGTCTGGGCACCTTTGAGGTCGCCGTCGATGAACATCAACACCGCCTTCAGGTGCGTGACTTCGACCTGCTCGCCGCCCTCGAGGCGGCGTGCCTGCATGCTGGCCAGGTGGTGCTGGACACTGTCGAGCCGGCCACGCAGGAGATCCTCGTTGGCCAGGTCGAGTTCCAGCGACTGCTGGGTGACCGGATCGTCCAGGCTCAACGCAGTCGCCAGGGCCTGCTCCAGCCGGGCGCGATAAGCCTCCATGTCGCCCTGGCTGTAATAGCGAAAGGCAGTGAGACGCAGCATGTCGACTTCCAGGTTGCGGAACCCGCGCGCCCTGGCCTGCGCCAGCAGTTCGTCCAGGTGCTGCAGGGAGCCGGCGTCGGCCTGGCCGGATTCGGCCAGGTAACGCGCGAACAGCGCATCCAGGGTGTCGCCGGCGCTTTCAAATTGCTGCGCGGCGAGTTCGTAGGTGGCCAGATCGGCGTCCTCCCCGAACTGGGCCTGGTCGGCCTGCGCGCGCAACAGCAATGCCTCGCCCAGCTCCAGCTCCCAGCCCTTGCCTGCACTGCGGGCGACCCGCTCGGAGGCTTGGGCGAACTCGCGTCCCCGCACCACATCGCCCATGTTGAGGTGGGCGGTGGAAATGTTGAGCAGTCGGGTCAGGCGGTAGCCGACGGGCTGCTTGTCCAGGTAGGGCTGGTTGAGCAGGCGCAACGCTTCGGTCGATTGACCGGCGCGGATCAGCTTGCGGGCCTGCTCCAGCACGTAGTCGACCTTGCCCGGATGCCGCCGCGCCAACCGGCCCCAGGCCTGCGCGGATTCGGCGTGTTTGGATGGGTCGCGGCCCAGCAGGGTCGCGTTGAGCATTTCGGCCACGTCGGCGGGCACGGGATGCAGCAGGTCGATGGCGTTCTGCGTCTGTTCGACGGCGATGTAACCACTGGCCTGGCGGGCGAGGGCCCCGCCCAGCTGCAACCGCGCCAGCCCGAACTTCGGCGACTGCCGGGTCACCTGGTCGAGCATCTTGGTCGCGTTGGGCCAGTCGCGTCGTTCCACCGCGTCCACGCTGCTGGCGTAGAGCGGCGCAACCTGCACGTCCAGGTTCAAGGCGGGCCATTTCTCCGTGGTGCGCTTTGGCAGCAGGCGCGCCAGCAGCTGGTTCGACAGCTCGTCGACCAGGGTCGGCATCTGCGCGCGCGTACCACTGCGCTCGATGCGCTGGTCGCGACCATCCTGCGTGAACCGTGCCTCCAGCGTCATGCGCTGCGGATGCGATGGATCCACGCTGGAACTGAGCTGTACGACGGTGGGCGACAGGCCTTCCGAATCGGCGGCCAGGTGCGCTTCGTTGAGCAGCGTCACCTCCGGCAGCGCGCCCAGCTTCCAGCCCAGCCATGCGCGCAGCACCGTCGCCGGCCAACGCGCGTCTTCCGGTGCGGCCTTGTCCGTGACGTTGACCAGTGCGATGGCGATCTGTGGCGTCGCCACGATGGGTGTCGGCGGCGGCGACCCGGGTCGTTGCGATGCCAGTTGCCACGCCACGCCGCCGACCGCGCCCAGCAGCAGAATGGGCAACGCGACCCGTCGCAACCAGGGGAAGGGGCGCGTCCGGGGGGCGTCCGGCACGGCGGCGGGCACCGTCGACGCGTCGTGGGACCCGGGCTCGGCCAGCGTCGAAGCGGCTGGCGACTCATTACTAATAGGAATAGACGATGCGAGCGGCCTGGCATCGACGTGTGCCGCGGCGTCGACGACGGGCTCGATCGTTCCCGGAGGTTCCAGTACGTAGCCGCCCTTGGCCACGGTGCGGATCCAGTGTTTGCGCGATTCCCCCAGGGCCTTGCGCAGCATCCAGATGCTCTGGGAGAGATTGGCGTCCTCAACGATCACGCCCGGCCACACCCGTGTGAACAGGTCGGCGCGGTTGTGCAGCACGTGGGGTTCGGCCAGGAAGACCAGCAGCAGGTCGAACATCCGCTGCGGCAATTCCATCTCGCCGTCCGGTCGGATCACGCGCCGATAGCGCAGGTCGACGCGCACGTCGTCGATCTGCAATTGCCGCGTCCCTGCGGGCCAGCGTTGGTGGATCGGAACGGACAAAGTCGCTTCACTCGTACCCGGCGGAGCGCGAATCCTATATTGGCCGGCGTCAGCGCCCTGCTGCAGTGCAACGATTCACACTTCCGCGGTATGAAGTAATAAGGCGATCCGGTCGCCTCAAATGCCCTGGGCGAATAAGGCAACGCGCGTTTAGCCGGTTCCTGTTACCGGAACGTTAGCGAAATCGATCAAAAACGCGGTTAAGAACGCGAATTGAGATTTTTTTGAGTGGCAGGGAATGGTCGATAGCGGACTCGGCAGGCCTAAATCGGCCTGTCGAACGGCGGCCCACCGGTCGACGGCCCCGCCCCGGACCTGTCCGGGGCGGGGCTTTCTTTTCCGGAAACGCAAATACGCAACTCCGCAGCCGCTGCTCGCGAGGGACGTCGAGAAGCGATCGGCCATCCATCGACATGCAGGATCTGCCCGTGAAGTCCGCGCCCTCGAACAAGCGATCCAGGCTGAAAGTTTCCCTGCTGGCGGCGGCCACGGTCCTGGCGATCCCGACGGGCCACGCTGCCGAGCTGCGCCACGCATCCGGCCAGAAGATCAGCGGCCAGTACATCGTCGTGCTCAAGGATGATGCCGCCGCCCTGTCCAACGAACGCACCGCCCGGCCCAGGCCGAAGGCCGCGGCCGTGGCACAGGAGATGGCGCGCGCCCACGGTGCCCAGCTCAAGCACGCCTACAGCACCGTGCTGCGCGGCTTTGCGGTGAAGGCCAACGCGGCGTCGCTGAAGAAGCTGCTCGCCGATCCGCGCGTGGCCTACGTCGAGGAAGACGGCGTGGTCTACGCCGACGCCACCCAGTCCAACGCCACCTGGGGCATCGACCGCGTCGACCAGCGCGATCGCCCGCTCAGCGGGAGCTACACCTACGACACCACCGCCTCCTCGGTGCACGCCTACATCATCGACACCGGAATGCGCCTGACCCACTCGGAGTTTTCCGGCCGCGTCGGCAACGGCTACGACGCCGTCACCAGCGGCGGAAACGCCTCGGACTGCAACGGCCACGGCACCCACGTCGCCGGGACTGTCGGCGGCACCACCTGGGGCATCGCCAAGGGCGTGAAGCTGCATCCGGTGCGCGTGCTGGGTTGTAACGGCTCGGGCAGCAACTCAGGCGTCATCGCCGGTATGGACTGGGTCGCGAACAACCACATCAGCCCGGCCGTGGCCAACATGAGCCTGGGCGGTGGCGCCGATACCGCGACCGACGACGCCGTCGCGCGACTCACCGCCTCGGGTGTCACCGTGGCGGTGGCCGCGGGCAACGACAACGACAACGCCTGCAACTACTCGCCGGCGCGCGCCTCGTCGGCGATCACGGTCGGTTCCACCACCTCGTCCGACGCGCGTTCCTCGTTCTCCAACTACGGATCGTGCGTGGATATCTTCGCGCCGGGTTCGTCGATCACCTCGGCGTCCTACGGCAGCGATACCGGCAGCACCAGCATGAGTGGCACCTCGATGGCATCGCCGCACGTGGCCGGCGTCGCCGCGCTGTACCTGGCGACGAACCCGACCGCCACGCCCGCCCAGGTTGCCAATGCGCTGGCCAGCAATGCCTCGACCAACAAGGTCACCGATCCGGTGGGCTCGCCCAATCGCCTGCTGTACTCGCTGTCCGGTGGCGCCCCGGCCTGCAACAGCACCGGCGGCACGCTCGGCAACGGTGTCGCCTCCGGCAACCTGTGCGGCGCCACCGGCGCCCAGCTGCGATTTACGCTGACGGTTCCCGCCGGTGCGAGCGGCCTGAAGTTCGTCACCTCCGGCGGCAGCGGCGACGCCGACCTGTACGTGAAGTTCGGTTCACAGCCGTCGACGACCGCCTATGACTGCAAGTCCGACGGCAGCACCACGGCGGAAACCTGCAACATCGCCAGCGCCCAGGCCGGCACCTACTACGTACTGCTCAGCGCCTACGCGACCTTCAGCGGCACCAGCCTGACGGGCAGCTACAGCGCCGGTGGCGGCGGCACGGTGTCCGGCAGCAACACGAACAACTACACGATCGGCGACAACACCACGGTGGAAAGCCCGATCGCCATTTCCGCCACGGGCGCGGGTTCGTCGAGCGCCCAGGTCAGCGTGGACATCAAGCACGCCTACCGCGGCGACCTGCGCATCGACCTGGTCGCGCCGGATGGCACCACCTACCTGCTGAAGAACTACAGCAGCAGCGACAGCGCCGACAACGTGCTCGCGACGTACTCGGTGAACCTGTCCACCGAGCAGCGCAACGGCACGTGGAAGCTGCGCATCAGCGACAACGCCGCCAACGACACCGGCTACATCGATTCGTGGGTTCTCTCGCTCTGAGCAACTCCGCATTCGCGGATTGAACAGAGGACACGGACGTCCTGCATGGAAGCACGGGGCCCCGGCGCAAGTCGGGGCCTTTTTCATGTGCGGCGACTCGTGGCCTGGCGGAGCAAGCGCATTGCGATAGCCCCGTCGCAAGCGCCGGGGCAGGATCGCCCGTCGACGGCTGGGGCCGGCATTGCGGCCTATCCCGCGCGCTCCTGATCGTCGCTTGGTGCAGCGGCGCGGGTAGGCGTCGGGTAAACGAAACCGCGTCGGGTCCGTAACCCGCCAGCGTGCAGTGCCTGGTGTGCGGCCGCGGCGCGGCGCCACGACTTCATTCCAGCCGTCAATACACGACTGTCGTCAGCCGAATCCGATGCGGTCGCGTTGGCATCACGCGTGACCGTCATCGCTCTTTCCTCGCGCACACCTGCGTTGCAGTGCAGCGAAACCGCCCTGTACGCCGTCGAGCCGCGACGGAAATAGCCGGAATCGGGTGATGGCTGCCCGGTGAGCGCTCCGCCACTACCACGTAGTGATTGCGAACTCGTTTCAAAACCGGCGCTTCGTCCCGTTTAGAGGTCAATTTGAGAAGTTTTTGAGTGCGTCAACGAAGTTTCGATCGGTGGCGGCTGCGTACACCGGGAATCGTCGACGGCGGCCACCGATCGGCGCACCGGTCCGGATGCCCAGCACTGGAGCGGTTTCCTCTCGGGCCAGCAACGCAATTCCATCCGGCGCGAACGCCGGTTCCCACCCGTATGCAAGCCACAAGAGACAGGGGACACATCGTGAAGAAGTCGATCCAGGTTTCCATCCTCGCCACCGCCACCGCGATGGCCCTTTCCGCTTTCGCCGCGCCCGCGCTCGCCGGCCAGGTCAATCTCAGCGGCATGCGCGCCAACGAGAGCTATGACAAGTTCATCGTCCGCTACCGCGACGGTTCCGCGCAGCGCAAGGAGGTCGGCCAGGCGAAGGCAGCGCTGCAGCGCTCCGTCCAGGCCGGCGGCAGATCGGTCGTGCTGGGGTACCAGCGCCGCCTGGCGGTCGGTGCCGACCTGGTCAAGGCCAGTCGCAAGCTCGACCGCGTCGAGGCCGAAGCGCTGATGCGCGAAATCGCCGCCGATCCGCGCGTCGAATACGTCGAGCCGGACGTCATGCTGCACGCGCTGATGACGCCCAACGACAGCTATTACGCGAGCGAGCAGTGGCATTACTTCGAAACCACCGGCGGCATCCGCGCCGACCAGGCCTGGGACGTGAGCAATGGGTCGGGCGTGGTGGTCGCGGTGGTCGACACCGGCATCACCTCGCACAGTGACCTCAGCGCCAACGTCCTGCCCGGCTACGACTTCATCAGCGATTCGTGGAACGCGGGCGACGGTACCGGTCGCGATTCCAGCGCTGCGGATGCCGGCGATTTCCACGCCGCGGGCGATTGCGGCACCGGCGCGTCGGGGGGCAACTCGAGCTGGCACGGCACCCACGTCGCCGGCACCATCGCCGCCGTCTCCAACAACGCCAAGGGCGTGGCTGGCGTCGCGCACGGGGCGAAGATCGTGCCGGTGCGCGTGCTCGGCAAGTGCGGCGGTTCGCTCTCGGACATTGCTGACGGTGTCATCTGGGCAGCGGGCGGCAGCGTGAGCGGTGCACCGGCGAATGCCAATCCGGCCAAGGTCATCAACATGAGCATCGGTGGATCGGGCTCGTGCTCATCGACTTACCAGAACGCGATCAACACCGCCGTCAACCGCGGCACCACCGTGGTGGTCGCCGCAGGCAATGACAACGACGACGCGTCGTATTACCAGCCGGCCAGCTGTGCCAACGTGATCACGGTGGCGTCGACCGACCGCTATGGCAAGCGATCGGGCTTCTCCAACTACGGCAGCATGATCGACGTCGCCGCGCCGGGCAGCAACATCTTCTCGACCATCAACACCGGCACCACCACGCCGTCGACCGAGGGCTACAGCTACATGTCCGGCACCTCGATGGCGACGCCGCACGTGGTCGGCGTGGTCGCGCTGATGCAGTCCAAGGCCGGCGGCACGTTGACGCCGGCGCAGGTGCTCAGCACGCTCAAGAACACCCTGCGACCGTTCCCGGCCAGCATCGACCAGCCGATCGGCAACGGCATCATCAACGCCAAGGCCGCATTGGACGCGGTATCGGGTAGCAGCTGCACCAGCCAGTCTGGCGCGCTGGGCAATGGCGTGGCGAAGACCAACCTGTGCGGCGCGGCCGGCAGCGACCAGAGCTTCACGCTATCGGTCCCGGCCGGTGCGACCAATCTCAAGTTCGTCACCAGCGGCGGTTCGGGCGATGCGGATATCTACGTGCGGTACGGCAGCGCGCCGACCACCGCCACCTACGACTGCAAGTCCGACGGCAGCACCACGGCGGAGACCTGCAGCATCACCACGGCCCAGGCCGGCACCTACTACGTGCTCGTGCACGGTTACACCAGCTTCTCCGGTGTCAGCCTGACCGGCAGCTACACCGGTGGCGGCACCACGACCCAGACCTACAGCAACACCTCGGACTACACCATCAACGACAACGCCACGGTGGACAGTCCGGTCACCGTGTCCGGTCGCAGCGGCAACGCACCGGGCAACGCGTCGGTCAACGTGAACATCGTCCACACCTACCGTGGCGACCTGCGCGTGCAGCTGGTTGCGCCAGACGGCTCGCTGTACCTGCTGAAGGACTACAGCAGCAGTGACAGCGCCGACAACGTCAATGCCACCTACACGGTCAACGCTTCCAGCGAGTTGCTCAACGGCACCTGGAAGCTGCGCGTCACTGACAACGCAACCAACGATACCGGCTACATCAACAGCTGGTCGATTACCTTCTGACTTCTGCTTCAGCCAAGCCGATGCAAGCGAGCCCCCGGCCTGGTGCCGGGGGTTCTTCATTGCGGCGGGTGGCAAGGCGACGCCGGTTTTTTCAGGATGCGGCCGATCGGCGGCTCACCGATCTGGTAATCAGACTTGTCGTTGGTGGATCGTGTCGATCGTGCGGCCGGTGGATGCAGAGCTACGTCCACGGCGCGAAGGCAGGCTTGGGAACCGGTGCGCGGCTTGTCGATCACCGCGCCGTGATGCTCAATGCCACCGCTTCAGCGGCCTTGATGCCATCCACGCCCGCGGACAGGATGCCGCCGGCATAGCCCGCACCTTCGCCGGCGGGAAACAGTCCGCGTGTATTGAGACTGTGGCCGTCGCTGCCGCGCGTGATGCGCAGCGGCGACGAGGTACGCGTCTCGACGCCCGTCAGCACTGCATCGTGCATCGCGAAGCCGCGAATCTGCTTGTCGAACGCCGGCAACGCTTCGCGGACCGCGGCGATTGCGTAGTCGGGCAACGCATGGCCCAGGTCGCCCAGGCGTACGCCCGGTTTGTACGACGGCAGTACCGAGCCGAATTCCTTCGAAGCACGGCCGGCGAGGAAATCACCGACCAGCTGCCCCGGTGCTTCGTACTCGCCACCGCCAAGCACGAACGCACTGCTTTCCCAATGTCGCTGCAAGGCCACGCCCGCCAACGGCCCCTCGCCGTAGGGCGCGTAATCCTCGGGGGTGATCCCGACCACGATCCCGGCGTTGGCGTTGCGTTCGTTGCGCGAATACTGGCTCATGCCGTTGGTGACCACGCGCCCCGGCTCGCTCGCCGCCGCGACCACGGTGCCGCCCGGACACATGCAGAAGCTGTAGACGGAACGCCCGTTGCGGCAATGGTGCACGAGCTTGTAATCGGCCGCGCCGAGCAACGGATGCCCGGCTTGAGGACCGAAGCGCGCGGTATCGATCAGCGATTGCGGATGCTCGATGCGGAACCCGATCGAGAATGGTTTGGCTTCGAGGAACACGCCGCGTTGATGCAACATCGAGAACGTGTCGCGCGCGCTGTGCCCGAGCGCCATGACGACGTGGTCTGCACGCAGCTGTTCTCCGTTCGCCAACGTCACCCCGCGGACGTGACGCGTGCCGGCGGCATCGGTTTCGACCAGCAGGTCATCGACGCGATGCGAAAAGCGGATTTCGCCGCCCAGTGACTCGATGGTCGCGCGCATGTGCTCGACCATCGACACCAGCCGGAACGTGCCGATATGCGGCTTGCTGACGACCTCGATTTCCTCCGGCGCGCCGGCCAGCACGAATTCACGCAGCACTTTGCGCCCGTGGTGCAGCTTGTCGCCGATCTGGCTGTGCAGCTTGCCGTCGGAGAACGTGCCGGCCCCACCCTCGCCGAACTGCACGTTCGATTCCGGATTGAGCACTTTCTTCCGCCACAATCCCCACGTGTCCTTCGTGCGCTCGCGCACCTCCTTGCCACGCTCCAGGATGATCGGCCGGAAGCCCATCTGTGCAAGCACCAGCCCCGCGAACAACCCGCACGGGCCCATCCCAACCACGATCGGACGCAGTGGCAGGTTGTCCGGTGCGCGCGTGACGAACTTGTACGTCGTATCCGGTGTCGGCATGACGTGATGCGGCGTGTCCGTTTCCTGCAGCCGCCGCAGCAATTCCGCTTCGCGCGGCGTCTCCACGTCCACCGAGTAGATCAGTACGATCGCCCCGCGCTTGCGCGCGTCGTAGCTGCGCTTGGCGACGGTGAAACCGGTCAGTTCGTCAGTAGCTATGCCGAGCCGCGCCAGGACTGCGTCGCGCAGCGCGGACTCCGGGTGGTCGAGTGGGAGTTTGAGGTCGGTGAGGCGGAGCATGGCGGGTCCCATTTCGATGCGGCATTTTAGGCAGGGGCCGGGCACCGACGTCGATTATGGCGTGGCCGTTCCCGATTCCGCGACGTCGAGGTGATTTGACGTCAGCACAAGTGCGCTGGGTTCGGCATTTCAGGGCTGTGCGGCGACTGCGCGAAGCCGCCACCGCGCGTTCGCCTCGTAGCGGCGTCAGCCGCCGAGGATCGCCGCCAGCGCAACCGCGTTGTTGCGTTCGACATCGCGCGCGGCGAACAGCAGCGTCACGCGTCCGCCACCCATCAGTCCGCGCAGTTCCTCCAGCGCCGTGCTTCCCGTCAGTTCCGCCGCGTACGCCGCGCGGAATTCCTCCCACAGGGCCGGTTGTGCGTGGTAACGACGGCGCAGCGCGTCGCTGGGCGCGACGTCCTTCATCCAGCGATCCACGCGCGCCTTGTCCTTGCTGATTCCGCGCGGCCACAACCGGTCCACGAGGATGCGCAGGCCGTCATCGTCCGCGGCTGCGTCGTACACGCGCTTGAGCCGCGGCGCCGCCACGTCAGATCGCTTCGAAACGGTTGGCCGCGACGTTCTTGCGCACCTTGCGCGGATCCCACACGCGGCCGTTCATCGCGATGTACACGCCCGGCGGCAGCGATTGCACCGCGCCGACCGCGCAACCGACGTTGAACTCGGCATCCGAGCCGCGGAAACGCGCCGGACTCAGTGCGCCGGTGAGGACGATGGTCTTGTCGGTAAGGCTGGCCAGCACCTGCGCGGTTTCCACCATCGTGTCGGTGCCGTGGGTGACCAGGATGTGCGCCGCGGGTTGCGCGGCAATGGCGGCGCGGATCAGTTCGCGGTCCTGCTCCGTGATATGCAGCGAGTCCTTGCGGATGATCGGGATCACGCTGAACTCGAAGGCGACACCGAGTTCGCGCAGGATGCTGCCGATCTGCGGTTCGCCGATCTGGTAGTCGGACTTGTCGTCGAAGTAGATCTTGTCGATCGTGCCGCCGGTAGTGACGACGCAGAGCTTGTCCATGGCGTGAAGGCTGCCTGTGGGGGAATGGGACGAATTGTAGGGCGGGCCTTGGCCCGCCGTCGCCCGGGGGACAGGCTGCGTGCGGCGGGAACCGGTGCCCCCCAGTGGGTCGCCACCAACTGGCCTGATCGAGTGGGTGAAGCGGCTGGCGATCGGATTGGGGATGCGGGTTGCGATGCGGCGACGGCGTCGAGACCCGCCCTACGGCTTCTTCGCGAACCGTGCGCGCATCCCCGGCAGGCTGGCGGCAAAGACCACTATCAGCGCCAGTACGATCTCCAGCGTGGCGAACATGCGTTCGGGCGCGCGCGACCAAGCGACCATGATGCCGTGGCTGAACCATCCCAACGCCAGCACGCCCGACCAGAAGCCGGCCTGCCGCCAGCCGCGCAGCGCGGCCAGCGCGAGCAGCGCGGGCGGCGCCGCGAACACCACCAGCGCGGCCGTCGAATCATTGCCGAACCAGAACAGGAACAGCCCGACCAGCGCGACCAGCACCGCAACCAGTACGCGACGCGAATTCCGCACGAAAGCAGCGACGTCGCCCGTGCTCTTGCCGGCTTCGCCCTTGCCGGTCCCGCTCATGCCAGCTTCCTCGCGATCGTGGCAACGCGACGCCCCAGCGCACGTGCCAGCACGGCTTCGTCGTCGCTGGGTTGCGGGTCGTCCTTCAATCCGGAGACGTGGCTGGCGCCGTAGGGCGTACCGCCCGATTGCGTGGTGTTGAGCGCGGCCTCGGTGTACGGAATGCCGACCAGCACGCAGCCGTGGTGCAGCAGCGGGACCTGCATCGACAGCAGGGTGGCTTCGTTGCCGCCGTGCATCGTTGCGGTCGAGGTGAACACCCCCGCGGGCTTGCCGACCAGCGTGCCGCTCGCCCACTGGCTGCCGAGGCCATCGATGAAATGCTTGAGCGGCGCGGCCATGTTGCCGAAGCGGGTCGGACTGCCGAGCACCAGGCCCACGCATTCCTCCAGGTCGCTGGCCTCCACGTAAGGCGCACCTTCGTCCGGCACCGGTGGCGCCGCCTGCTGCGTCACCGCGGCGACGGGAGGCACCGTCCGCAGGCGCGCCTGCATGCCTTCCACCTCGCCGATGCCGCGCGCGATCTGCCGCGCCAGGCGCGCGACGGAGCCGCCACGGCTGTAGTAGAGGACGAGGACTTCGGGCATCGCGCGGGCTCCATCAGGGCAGATCCATCGGAGCGGATCCATCAGGGCGGACAGGATACGCGGCCCGACTGCGGACGCCCACGCACGAGCGCAGCACACGCGGTGCCGACGCCTCGCGTGACAGGCCGTGGTGCCATGTCCCAGTAAGCATGAGGCATCCGATCCGGATACCCCATCGCCAGACCCTATCGGGTACCCTGCGGCCGATGGAGCCCCTCGATACTCTCAATCGCTGGACCGACCGCATCCGCGATCGCGCGCGGGTCAAGACGTTCTTCCGCTTCCTGGCCAAGCGCTTCCTCGACGACCGCCTGTTCCAGGCGGCGGGTGCGCTGTCGTACACCACGGTGTTCGCGCTGGTGCCGCTGTCGATGGTGGTGTTCGGGGTGCTGTCGGCGTTCCCCGTGTTCGGCGTGTGGAGCGATCGGCTCAGCGACTACATCTTCGCCAACTTCGTGCCGTCGGCGGCGCGTTCGGTGGAGACCTACCTCAAGCAGTTTTCCGCCAATGCCGGCCAGCTCACCACGGCTGGCGTGATCGCGCTGGTGGTGTCGCTGCTGATCACGCTCAACAGTATCGAAACCACCTTCAACCGCATCTGGCGCGTGCAGGCCGCGCGGCCGAAGTTTGGCCGGTTCCTGGTGTACTGGACCGTGTTCACGCTCGGTGCGCTGATGGCGGCGGCGAGCCTCGCCATCTCCGCGCGTTTCTTCGCGCTGGCAGTGTTCCAGACCGCTGCGGGCAGCCTGCTGCAGGGCGCGATGCTGCAGGTTGCGCCGATGCTCATCGAGATGGCCGCGGTCGCGGCGATCTACAAGGTCGTGCCACACCGCACGATCCAGTGGCGCCACGCGGTCGCTGGCGCGTTCCTGGCGACGATGGTGTTCGAGTCGGTGAAGTGGGGGCTGGGCCTGTACCTGGCGAGCTTCGGGTCGTATTCGAAGATCTACGGCACGCTCGCCGCGGTGCCGATCTTCCTGCTGTGGATCTATCTCAGCTGGGTGTCGGTGTTGCTGGGTGCGTCGCTGGCGTCGTCGATCTCCGCTTTCCGCTACCAGCCCGCCGCGATGCGACTGCCGCTCGGCTACGAGATGTATGGCCTGATTCGCCTGCTGGCCCGTTTCAACGAAGCCCGCAAGCGCGGCCGTGGCCTGCACAGCGACCAGATCCAGCAGATCGAACCCATGCTCACCGACGCGCTGGTGCAGCAGATGCTCGCGCAGTTGTCGGACATCAACGTGGTGCGCCGTGCCGAGGATGGTGAGTGGCTGCTGGCGCGCGACCTCGACGATCTCACGATGGCCGACCTGTACGAAGCCTGCCAGCTGCGCATCCCGATTGCCGAAGCCCACCTGCCGTGCCGCGAGGATTCACTCGGCCACGCAGCCGTGGAAGCGATCGACGAACTGCGCGTGCCGCTGCGCGCGCTGCTCAAGCGTCGCGTCTCCACCATCCACGCCGATCACGAGGATTGACCATGCCCCTGCGTTATTTCGCCCTGCTGCTGCCCGTCGCGTTGTTATTCGCGGCCTGCAAGCGCACGCAGGAGGCGCCCGCGCAGCCGGCGACGCCTGCCGCCACGACGGCGCAACCGGCGCCGCCCGCAGGACAGCACGCGCCGCAGTCGATGGATGCCGACATGCCCGCGCTGCGCGTCGCCACCATCGACGGCAAGCAATTCGACCTGGCGCAGCATCGCGGCAAGTGGGTGGTGGTGAATTTCTGGGCCACCTGGTGCCGCCCCTGCGTCGCCGAAATGCCCGACCTGTCCGCGCTCGACACGATGCGCGAACACATCGAAGTGATCGGCCTGGCCTACGACGATTCCGAGCCCAAGGACATCAAGGCGTTCCTGAAGGAACATCCTGTCGCCTATCCGATCGCGATCGTCGATACGTCCGAGCCGCCGGCATCGTTCGCCACGCCACGCGGGTTGCCGACGACCTACCTGATCGGTCCGGACGGCAAGCTGGTGAAGAAATTCATGGGCCCGATCTCGGCAAAGGAAATCGAAGGCGTGATTGCCACCGCCGGCGGTCCGAAGGCGGGCTGAGCATGCTTGCCAGGGCCCGCTTCATGAGCATGGCTTCATGAGCAGGCCGTTCGAGCATCGCATTCGCAGATGCGTCGCGGGGGTCCCATGACCGTGGCCGCGCGTTTCATCGTCAAGGGCAAGGTGCAGGGCGTTTGGTTCCGCGCCAGCACCCGCGAGCAGGCCGATGCGCTGGGCCTGCGTGGACATGCGCGCAACCTCGCCGATGGCAGCGTCGAAGTGTTGGCCGTTGGCGAACCTGCCGCCATCGACCAGTTGGCCCGATGGCTGCAGCGCGGGCCGCCCATGGCGCGCGTCGATGACGTTGAGCGCAGCGATATCGATCCTCGCGATGCTGCGGCCGGCGACGCCGACGGTTTCGACATCGCATAGCGGTCGACTGCTTCCGCCTATCGCGCCGGCCGGCGACTGCGAGCTGACCGGGAGTCCGGATCGGAAATAGGATCTCGCGCGGAACGCCGGTGCCAACCGCACATCACTTCGCGGCGAACGCAGCGAATCCAGCAACAAACGCCGCGAGCTGCTGGCGCGTCGCGTCATCCTGCAGCCCACCCTGCGCGTCGAATGCCTGTCCCGCGCGCGACAGCATCAGCCGGCCGCCGGACCAGTGACGCGTGCCGAGCGTCTTGAGTACCGGCAACCACATGTTCTGCGACAGGATGGTGCCGAAGCCCCCCGGCGATGCGCCCATCACCGCGAACGGACGGTTGCCGAACACGCGCGGGATGTCGCTGCCGGGACGCGACAACCAGTCGATCGCGTTCTTGAACACGCCCGGGATGCCGTTGTTGTACTCCGGCGTCACCAGCAGCACGCCGTCGCTGGCGATGATCCGGTCCTTCAGGGCGACCACGGCCGGCGGCAGGCCGTCGCGCGCTTCGGCGTCGCCGTCGTAGAGCGGGATGCCATGCAACGTGGCGATGTCCAGCTGCACGTCAGCGGTCGCGACCGATTGCGCGACGCGCAGCAGCGCGGTGTTGAAGGAGGCAGCACGCAGGCTGCCGGAGATGCCGAGGATTCTTGTCATGGGGTTTCCTAGGTGTTGATGCGGTCCTGTTGGCCCGGGAAGTTCGTCATCCCGAGCGCAGCGAGGGATCTGCTATTCCGCCGCGAAAACAGATCCCTCGCTACGCTCGGGATGACATCTGAATTGTCCGGAGGCGAACGCCGAGGCCAGGTAGAGGCCCGAGCCGGAACTGAAGTTGAGGGCGATGCAGATTCAAGCAGTCTTGTTCTTGCAGTCTTGGCATCGCGCTTCAACCCGTGAGCGCCGTATCAATGCGCACGTCACCCACCAGCACGTTGTGGATCGGACACGCATTGGCGATCTGCAGCAGCCGCCCACGTTGTTCTTCGCTCAGATCGCCCTGCAGCACGATGCGCCGGGTGATGTCGGTGCCGCTCGACGGCTTGCCTGCCGGGTTGAACTGCAATTCGACCTGCACGCCGGTCAGCGGCCACTGCTTGCGCGTGGCGTACATCTGCAGCGTGATCACCGTGCATGCGCCTAGGCTCGACAGCAGCAGCCGCGTGGGGTCGGGGCCCAGGTTGGCGCCGCCCTTGTCGGCGGGCTCGTCACCCAACCAGCTGTGCGCAAGGTCGTCGGTAAGGGTGACGGTGTGGTGCGTCGTGCCGCTGCTGGCGTAAACGGTGCTCATGCTCGCTGTTTCTCCCATGGATGGTCAGGCGCCGCGTTCACTGGTGATCACCGCACCTTCGCGCATCGCTTTCGTCACCGGCGTGTTGGCGACGATCTCCAGCAATCGACCCCACTGTTCGTCGCTGAGCGGCTGGTCGGAATGCAGGGTCCGGTGCACGTGCACCTTGCCGTCGTCGTCGAAGCTCAACGCCAGCTCCGCGCGGAATTCGCCCAGGTTCCAGCCTTTCTTTTCGGCGTACATGCGCAGCGTGATCGCGGTGCAGGCCGACAGCGAAGCCAGGTAGTAGTCGAAGGGCGCCGGTGCCTGGCCCTGGCCACCGAGCGCCTTGGGCTCGTCGGTGTCCAGGTCGAAATGGCCGACGTGGATGTGGTGCAGATAGTGGGTGTCGGTGGACAGCACCGAGGCGATGTTGACCTTCTTCATGGCGACTCCTGCGCAGGGCGCTGCCTGCGAAGCTACGCGATCGGAATGCTGCAGGGAATGCGGCGGCGACGCGACGACCCGTCGCGTCGGGGCGTGGTGCCACGCGCGAGCAGCGCCGGCCCGAACGGACCGGCGCTTGCGGACTACTGCATCTGGCCGAACTTGCCGCCGTTGAAGTCGGCGATCGCCTGCGCGATCTGCGCCTGGCTGTTCATCACGAACGGCCCATAACCCACCACCGGCTCGTCGATCGGCTCACCGGCCAGGAGCAGCAGCTTGGCGTCGTTGTTGGCTTCGATCGCAACGCCGGTGCCGTCGGTGGACAGCGTCGCCATCTGCTTCTCGCGCAGCACGGTGCCGTTGACCTCCACGGTGCCGGCCAGCACCACCACCTGCACGGTCCAGCCTTCTTCCTGCGGCAATTGCACGGTCTTGCCCGCATTCACGCGCACGTCCCAGACGTTCATCGGCGAGAACGTGCTGGCCGGACCTTCGAAGCCCTCGAACGTCCCCGCGATCACCCGCACGCGGCCGGCGTCATCGGCCAGCGGCACCGCCGGGATCCGCGCATCGGTGATGCCCTGGTAGCCGGGCTTCGCCATCTTGTCCTTGGCGGGCAGGTTGACCCACAGCTGCACCATCTCGAACGGGCCGCCGCGTTCGGCGTACCCGCGCGAATGAAACTCTTCGTGGAGGATGCCGGCGCCCGCAGTCATCCACTGCACGTCGCCGGGTCCGATCACCCCGCCATTGCCGGTGGAGTCGCGGTGCTCGACTTCGCCGTCGTAAACAATCGTGACGGTCTCGAAGCCGCGGTGCGGATGCTGGCCGACGCCGCGCCGGTGCGGGGTGGGATCGAACTGCGTGGGAGCCGCGTAGTCGAGCATCAGGAACGGGCTGCGCTGGGGCACGTCCGGACCGCTGTAGCCGAACATCCCGTGCACCGGGAAACCGTCGCCCACCCAATGCCGGTTGGGCGCGCTGTGGGTGGAAATGACCTTCTTCATGGCTTGCTCCAGAAATGGGACCGGGGTGTTCCGGATTGGCGACAACTCTATTTCCGGGACGAACTGCCCGGTAGCCGGCATAATTCAGTCAGATCGTCCTGCTGGGTGAACGATGAAGGACCTCAACGACCTCTACTACTTCGTCCAGGTGGTCGACCACGCGGGGTTCGCCCCGGCCGGTCGGGCGCTGGGCGTGCCCAAGTCCAAGCTGAGCCGGCGCATCGCACTGCTCGAGGAAAGGCTGGGAGTCCGGCTGATCCAGCGTTCGACCCGGCGCTTCGCGGTCACCGAACTCGGCCAGACCTACTACACCCACGCCCGGGCGATGCTGGTCGAAGCCGACGCCGCCGAAGATGCGATCCGCCGCGCCCATGCCGAGCCACGCGGCGTGGTCCGCCTGTCGTGTCCGGTGACCCTGCTCGATGCCAGCGTCGGGCCGATGCTGGCCGATTTCCTGCGCGACTATCCGCTGGTCGAGCTGCACCTGGACGCCACCAACCGGCGCGTGGACGTGATCGGCGAGGGCCTGGACCTGGCGCTGCGCGTGCGGCCGCCGCCGCTGGAGGATTCGGAACTGGTGCTGCGCGTGCTGGCCGAGCGTCGGCAATGCCTGGTCGCCAGTCCCGCCCTGCTGGCGGCAATGGGCGCACCCGCGACCCCGGCCGAGCTGATGCGCCTGCCGAGCATGGAACTGGGCCTGCCGCAGAACCAGCACCTCTGGGACCTCCACGGTCCGCAGGGCGCGCACATGGCGATCCACCACCAGCCGCGACTGGTCACCCGCGGCATGTCTACGCTGCGCGACGCCGCGCTCGCCGGTGTCGGCGTGGTGCAGCTCCCGAAGATGGTGACGGGCGAGTACATGGAACGCGGCGAACTGGTGCACGTGCTGCCGGGATGGGCGCCGCGCAGCGAGATCATCCATCTGGTCTATGCATCGCGGCGTGGCCTGTTGCCGGCAGTGCGGACGCTGATCGATTTCCTGGTGGCGCGGTTTGCGGCGTTGCCGGACGACTAGGGTGTTGAGGCTTCGCTGATCCGGCTCGTCATTCCCGCGAAGGCGGGAATCGCTTTGGACCGATCTGCATTGTGCTGTCGGTGCAGTGGCGGAAGCGGCTGGTGGTGGGTTGTGGGGTGGTGGGCACGTCGGCGGCGGGTCGAGACCCGCCCTACGCGGCGACCGCAATTTCGATGCGGGGATGCGGCGGTGACCCACTGCGCCGCAGAAAGCCAAGCCGCTTGACCGAGGCCTCACCCCGATGGGTGCAGGCGGCGAATGGCTGTCCTCTCGGCGAATACGCGCGCGTTCAGCTGGTTGCGATCGGCGGAATCCGCCGGTCACGTCCGCGCGGTCGCCGCGCGGCCACTTCGCCCAGGAGGCCGTCATGAAACGAGTGAACGCGTGGTGCTTGTCGCTGCTGATTGTCCTGTCTGCATTCCCGGCAATGGCGCAGCAGCGCCCCTACACGGAAGGGGGCGTAACCATCGTCACTTCCGTCAAGATCGTGGATGGCCAGTTCGAGAACTACATGGAGTTCCTCGGCCAGAACTGGCGTCGGGTCATGGAAGAGTCCAAGGCTGCCGGCATCGTCACCGAGTACCACGTCTACGGCGCGCAAGCCCACAACCCCAACGAGCCGGACATGTACCTGGTGGTGAGCTACCCGAACATGGCGGCGTTCGATGGCATGACCGAGAAGATGGAACCGATCATGGCCAAGGTCATGAAGATGAACTACAAGCAGGCCGACGAAGCCTCGGGCAAGCGCGTGGTGATGCGCAACCTCATGGGCGAGATGATGGTCCGGGAGCTTGTGTTCAAGTAATTGCGCGGCAGGCGGTGTTGTCCGGCACGGGATTCGCGCTGCAAGCGGAGGGTGGTGCGATCAGGTCGACCCGGTGATGCACAAGCCCGCCGATGGCGGGCTTGTCGCTGTGAAAGGCAATCGGTTCCCGCTATTGCGGGGATGACGGAAGAGCTCCGGAAGTCCGGGCAAATCAGATGTCGTCCCGAGCGCGGCGAGGGATCTGCTGTTTCGCTTTGAAAAACAGATCCCTCGCTGCGCTCGGGATGACAGCGTAAGGACTTGTTCGGAGTTCCTCAGGGACGCCCGGGACACCGTCCTATCCCGGCTCGCCGTCTGGTGCTGCACCATGCAAATGCACTGCAAGCCACAGCGCACCCTGCGACGCGCCCAGCATCTTGTGCGGCACGCCGGCGGCCAGGAACAGGTAGTCGCCCGACTGCAGCTGCACTGACGCGCCGTCGACTTCGAGCACGGCATCGCCCTGCAGCAACACCACCCATTCGTCCTGCGCTTGCACGTACTCGTCCTGTCCCGGCGTGCCGGAGGTGAGGATCCGTTCGATCACCAGGTTGCGATGGGACAGCAGGGTCTCGAAGCGCTCGCCCTGCGCAGGCGCGCTGGCGTCGGCGAACAGGTTGCCCCGATGCATGGCGGTGGGGCGTCAGCGCGGGCGTTGGCGCGATTGCGTCGACGCCTGGTCCGACACGCGGATCGGCTTGAGCACACCGAAGCGTTCCTTCTTCGGCTTGCCCTGCAACGGTTCGAACGCGATCTTCGCCGGCGGCACCTTGGTGTCGGGCACGCGCGACAGCAGGTCGCGGATCAACGCGAGGCGACCGCGCTTCTGCTCGTTGAAATCCACCAGGCGCCACGGCGCGTGCGTGGTGTGCGTGGCCTTGAGCATTGCCTCGCGGGCGCGGGTGTAGTCCTCGTAATGCTTGTGCGCATCGACGTCGATCGGCGAGAGTTTCCAGCGCTTGAGCGGATCCTTGAGGCGTTCGGCGAAGCGTTCTTCCTGTTCTTCCTGGTCGCAGCACAGCCAGTACTTGAACAGCAGGATGCCGTCGTCCACCAGCATCTTCTCGAAGATCGGCGCCTGCTGCAGGAAAGTCTTGACCTGCGCTTCGCTGGCGAACCCCATCACCTTCTCGACGCCGGCGCGGTTGTACCAGCTGCGGTCGAACAGGACCATCTCGCCGGCACAGGGCAGGTGGGCGGCATAGCGCTGGAAATACCATTGCGTGCTTTCGCGCTCGGTCGGCTTGGGCAGCGCGACCACGCGGCAGGTGCGCGGATTCATGTGTTCGGCGATGGCGTTGATCACGCCGCCCTTGCCCGCGGTGTCGCGGCCTTCGAAGATCACCACCATGCGCTTGCCGCTGTGCTGCAGCCAGCGCGCCATCGCGACCAGCTCGTGCTGCAGCTTTTCGACCTGGGCTTCGTAGTCCTTGCGCTTCAACTTGGCCATGTGGCTTCCCGGTGTGATGGTGCGGGTCGTGGGGGTTGTCGCAACGCGGGGGAATCGCGATTGCATGTCGCGATCACCTCTCGCGACACCCGTCGCGTTCAAGCCTCGCGACGTCTGTCGAGATCAAGCTTTTCGACGACGCGGTTTCGCCGCCGGTTTCGCCGGGGCGGGGTGCATGCTGCGCGCGACTTCCAGCAGCGCGCCCTGCTGCTTGCTGTTCAATCCGCGGTACGCGGCGAGCAGTTCGTGCTCACCCTTGGTGCGCGACGGATCCAGCGTGCTGGCCAGTTCGCCCAGCAACGCGCCGGCGGGAACGCCGAAGGTGCGCGCCAGCGCGTCCAACTGGTCGCGGCCCGGGAGTTTCTCGCCTTGCAGCCACGCGCTGACAGTGGCCACGCCGGCGCGCGGGATGGCGGTGGCGATGTCGGCGGTGGTGAGGCCGCGGGCCTTGGCAAGCAGGCGCAGGGTGGAAGCCAGTGGCATGTCGATCACTCCTTTGCTCCTTCACTCTTTCAGGCGTGGGCGCAGCGTGGCCAGGTTGCACGGGCGCGTGCGCGCGTCGAGCTGGGCCTGGATGATCTTCTCCCACGCGGTGCGGCAGGCGGAAGTGGAACCGGGCAGCGCGAACAGGAACGTTCCGTTGGCCAACCCCGCGAATGCACGCGACTGCAGCGTCGACGTGCCGATCTCCTCGAAGCTCAGCGCGCGGAACAGCTCGCCAAAACCGGTCATCTGCTTGTCCAGCAGCGGCAGCAGCGCTTCGGGCGTGGAATCGCGACCGGTGAACCCGGTGCCGCCGGTGACGAGGATGCCGTCGATGCCGTCATCGGCGATCCATTGCGACACCTTCGCGCGCAACTGGTAGCGGTCGTCGCGCAGCAGGGCGCGATCGGCGAGGGCGTGGCCGGCGGTGGTCAACGCATCGACCAGGTAATCGCCTGAAGTGTCTTCGGCCAGCGTGCGCGTGTCGGACACGGTCAGCACGCACAGGCGCAGCGGAATGAAGTCGCGGGTAGCGGTCATCGCCGCAGTGTAGGGCGGGTCTCGACCCGCCGCGAGGGGGCGAGCGGCTTGCGTTGATGGTGGGTCGAACCGGCGAGCAGAACAATTTCGACTGCGGCCGGATCAAGTCGAAGGGACGAGGGGTCGGTCGACAACGGCGGGTCAAGACCCACCCTACGCCTTGGCGGCGACGGAAAGCGAGTACCACTGCGTTTCGTCCTCGTTCCAGCCGGCCGCGCGGTACAGCGCGCGCGCCGGTACGTTGTCACGCGTGGTTTCCAGCATCAGGCCGGCGGCGCCCTGGTCGCGGGCGAATTGGGCGGCGCCGTCGAGCAGTGCTTGCGCCACGCCATGTCGACGCGCGCCTTCGTCGACGTAGAGATCGTTGAGGATCCAGACCCGCGCGGTGCGCACCGAGGAGAACATCGGATAGAGCTGGGTGAAGCCGGCCGGCTGCCCGTCCAGCAGCGCGAGCAGGACTACGGATTCGTCGCGTTGCAGACGTTCGCGCAGGAAGTCCCGGGCGCGTTCGATGTCGCCGGGCTGCTGGTAGAAGCGGCGATAGGCGTCGAAGAGCGGCGCGATGTGATCCAGATCGTCGAGTGTTGCGCGGTGCAGGGTGACGCCCATGGGGTCCTCGCGGGCCGGAAGTGATCGGAGGATCGTAGCCGTGGAGGGCGAGATTGCGTTTGTTCAGGGTTGCTGTTTGCGGTGACGCACGAGGCCGCCCGCTTGCGTGGCGCAGGCTTGCTCGGCACAAACGATGGGGATGCATGGATGGGGGCGTGCCGGGCAGCTCGGCACGAGGGATCGGCGAAGCCGTCTGCGATCATCGCCAAAGCGAAGGCCGCCAAGGCTGCCGCGGCACGGCTTCGTGTGGATGCGGCCCCACGCGTTGCACGCGATGGGTGCCGGATTCGAACTTCAGCCGCGAGTACGCGCCGCGGCCTTCGACGCGGGCGATGACTTCCTTGAAGCCGCCTTCCACCTTCCAGCGCTGTCGCTCGGCATAGCGCGAGTACATGCGAAGCGGTCTCCGGTGGAACAACTCCGATCTTTACCCGGAGCTGCCTGCCGCCGCAGCGCTAGGCCGCAGCGGCGCAACGTTCGGGCATCGCGAGCGCCTGCGCCAGATCGCTCCACAGATCGTCGGCGTGTTCGATGCCCACCGACAGCCGCAGCAAGCCTGGCGTGATGCCGTTAGCCGCCTTCGCCGCATCGCTGACCACGCGATGAGTCAGGCCGGCCGGGTGCTGGATCAAGGTATCGACCGAGCCCAGGCTGACCGCCGGCGTCATCAGCCGCACCGTGCGCATCACCGCGGCCGCGGCGTCGTGGCCGCCGGCGAGTTCGAACGCGATTAGCGTGCCGGGGCCGCGCATCTGCGTCTCGAGCAAGTACGCGTTGCGCACAGTGCCGAGCCCCGGATAGTGCACCCGCGCCACCGCCGGGTGCGCGGCCAGCTTCAACGCAAGCACGCGCGCATTTGCCTGCGCGCGCTCGACGCGCAAGGCCAGAGTCGGCAGTCCTCGGTGCAACAGGTAAGCGGCCAGCGGATGCAGCAAGGCGCCGGTCGCCGCGCGCACGGTGCGCAGCGGCCGTGCCCGCGCTTCGCTGCAGCAAACCACACCGGCGATCACGTCGCCGTGGCCGCCGAGGAACTTGGTTGCGCTGTGCAGCACATAAGCCGCGCCGAGTTCGGCCGGGTTCTGCAGCACAGGCGTGGCAAAGGTCGAATCGACCAGCACCGGCACCTCGCCAGCCGCGGCGACGGCGGCGCGGATATCGACCAGGTCGAGCGTGGGATTGGCGGGAGTCTCGATCACGATCAGCGCCGTGTCGGCGCGCAAGCGCGCCGCAATCTGGTCAGCGTCGACAAACTCGGCATCCAGTCCGCACAGCCCGCTGGCCAGTAAATGGTCGGACGTGCCGTACAGCGGCCGCACCACCAGCACGTGTGCACCGTGCTGACGGCGTTCGAGTAATACCGCGGTCAACGCCGCCATGCCGGACGCGAATGCGACGCAGGCCTCGGTGCCCTCCAACTGCGCCAACGCGCCTTCGGTGCGCGCGACCGTCGGATTGTGCAGACGCGCGTAGATCGGGTTCGCGGCGCTGGCTTCGCCGCCGACCAGCGCGTCGAAGCTGGCGGTGCCTGCGTGCAAATCAACCACCGGATAGGTAGTGGACAGGTCCAGCGGCGGCGCATGCACGCACAGTTCGCCGAAATCCTCGCGGCCTGCATGAACGGCGCGGGTATCGAAACGGGGCATAACGGCAATCCAATTTTTAAAACAGGTGTGATCCTAGAACGAGGTTCGCAATGTAATATCAATTTCGAACATTATTTCGTATGGAGGCAAAATGACGGCACTTGACCGAATAGACTTCACCCTGCTGCGGTTGCTGCGAAAGAATGCTCGGCTGCCCAACAAGGACCTCGCGGCGAAAGCCGGGGTGGCGCCGTCGACGGCGCTTGAGCGGGTCCGACGACTGCGCGAGTCGCGGGCGATTCTCGGCTTCCATGCCGAAGTAGCGCCGGCCGCGATCGGCATCGGGCTGCAGGCGATGATCTCGGTGCGGCTGGCGCGACACTCGCGCGAGCTGGTCGACAGCTTTCACGAACACCTGCTGCGCCTACCCGAGGTGCTGGCCTTCTATCACGTCGCCGGCGCCGACGATTTCCTCGTGCACGTCGGCGTGCGCGGCAGCGACCACTTGCGCGACTTCGCGCTGACCGCATTCACCGAACGCGCTGAGGTCTCCCACATCGAGACTCGGCTGATCTTCGAATTCCGTCGCAATCCCGAGCTGCCGGTCTACGTGCAGCAGGAAGACTGACTACAAGGCGTCGATATCGCCGAGCGCGCGGATCAGTCGCCGCGCGCGTTTGTAGGGCTTGCTGTCCGGGGCCTGGTAGCCGGTGCGCTCGGCGGCGCGGTACAGCGCGCGCCGGTGCGTTGTCGCGCGTGGTTTCCAGCATCAGGCCGGCGGCGCCCTGGTCGCAGACGAATTGCGCCGCGCCATCGAGCAGTAGCTGCCACGCCGCAGCGTCGCGCGGATTCAGCGTCGCCCTTCGACTTCGCGCCTGCGGCGCTACGCTCAGGTTGAGCGGGGAGGCGAATCGTTTGACCGCGACGCTTCTCGTGCCTGCTGAGCGGTCAGCGCACCAGACGCGGATGCTGCTTTGTAGGCATTCCCGGATTAGCAGGTCGAGCGTGGCGGAAGCAAACGATTGCGTCCCACGATCGCTCGCGCGCGGCACTAGGGTCACGGGTTCGCCGTCAGCCGCGCCAGTTCGTCGGCCTGGTTTTCCTGCTGCAGCCGGTCGACCAGCGCGTCCAGGTTGCCTTCGATGACGTTGGGCAGGTCGTACAGGGTCAGGCCTTCGACACGGTGGTCGGTGATGCGGCCCTGCGGGAAGTTGTAGGTGCGGATGCGCTGGCTGCGGTCGCCGCTGCCGACCTGGAGCTTGCGCGTTTCCGCCTGCGCCGCCGCGGCCTTGGCGGCCTGCGCTTCGGCGATGATCGCGGACAGGCGCTTCATCGCCTTGTCGCGGTTGGCGTGCTGGCTGCGCTCGGTCTGGCTCTCCACCACTATCCCGGTGGGCACGTGGGTGATGCGGATCGCCGACTCGGTCTTGTTGACGTGCTGCCCGCCCGCGCCGCTGGAGCGGAAGGTGTCGACTTTCAGGTCGGCGGGATTGATCTCCACCGGTTCGCCTTCGCTTTCCACCGGGATGATCGCCACCGTCGCCGCGGAGGTGTGGATGCGGCCCTGCGACTCGGTAGCCGGTACGCGTTGCACGCGGTGGGTGCCGGATTCGAATTTCAGCCGCGAGTACGCGCCGCGGCCTTCGACGCGGGCGATCACTTCCTTGAAGCCGCCGTGTTCGCCGGGACTGGCGGATTCGACTTCCACTTTCCAGCCCTGGCGCTCGGCGTAGCGCGAATACATGCGGAACAGGTCGCCGGCGAAGATCGCCGCTTCGTCGCCACCGGTGCCGGCGCGTACTTCGAGATAGATGTCGCCGTCGTCGCGGGCGTCCTTGGGGATCAGGTGCGCGAGCAGTTCGGCGTCGAGTTTCTCCAGGCGTTCGTGGGCGCTGGCGATTTCCTCCTCGGCCAGTTCACGCAGTTCCGGGTCGTTACGCATCGCCTGCGCCGCATCGAGGTCGCGCCGTGCCTGCGCCTCGGCGGCCAGTGCGTTGACGACGGGTTCGAGCTGGGCGAATTCGCGCGACAGCTTGCGGAACTGGTTGGCGTCGCCGATCACGCCCGGATCGGCGAGCAGGCGTTCGAGTTCTTCGCGCCGTTCGGCCAGGGCTTCGAGTTTGCGGCGCAGGGTGGGGGTCATGAGGGCGTTATCGAGGAGTCGCGATTCGGGGTCGGCGGGGCGAAAAAAGCTGCATTCCGAGCGTGGCGAGGGGGCTGCTGTTGGCGTCCATCCAATAAGCGCCAGTGGTTTGCCGTCATCGGCCGCGGGCGCGGCATCAACAATACTGGTGCGTGGGTGGAGTCGCGGGCCGGTCCCTCGCTGCGCTCGGGATGACAGCCGTTATGCTCGGGATGCCAGCTAATGCTCGCCGCTTTCGCTGTCTTCGCCGGCAGGATCGGGCAGCGCGGGGAACAGTTTGTCCGCGGCGCGTGCCAGTTCGGCATTGCCGGTCAGTGCGGCCTCGCGCAGCGCCATGGTGGGCGCGTGCAACAGCTTGTTGGTCAGCGTGTGCGCGAGGAAATCCAGCACCGCTTCCGGCGGCTGGCCCGATGCGAGTTGCTGCTTCGCCTTCGCCAGGACTTCGGCCTTGGCGGCTTCGCCGTGCGCGCGCAGGTGCTTGAGCGGTTGCGTGCGGGTGCTGGCGGCGACGGTTTCCGCGTAGCGCGCCACTTGCATGTCGACGATGGCTTCGGCTTCGTCGGCGGCTTCGCGGCGACTGCGGCGGTTGTCTTCGATCGCGCGTTCGAGATCGTCGACCGTGTAGAGGAAGACGTCCTTCAGCTCCGCGACGTCGCTGGCGATGTCGCGCGGCACCGCGAGGTCGACCAGCAGCATCGGCCGGTGCCGGCGCGCGGCGAGTGCGGCGGCGACCTGCGGCTTGTGCAGGATCGGATCGCGCGCGGCGGTGGCGGAGATGACGACGTCGGCTTCGGCCAGGTGTCGGTCGAGTTCGGACAACGCCAATGCATAGCCACCGTGGCGCGTCGCCAGGTCCTGCGCATGCACCAGCGTGCGGTTGGCGATGAGCAGCCGCTTCACCGAGGCCTGCACCAGGTGGCGCGCGGCCAGTTCGATGGTCTCGCCCGCGCCGATCAGCAGCACGGTGGAGTCGGGCAGTCGCGCGAAGGATTCCTGCGCCAGGCGCACCGCGGTGGACGCGACGGACACGGGATTCGCGCCGATGCGGGTGTCGGTGCGCGCGCGCTTGGCGGTCGCGAAAGCCTGCTGGAACAGGCGGTCGAGCTGGGTGCCCAGGCTGCCCGCGCTGCGCGCCGTCGCCCAGGCGTCCTTCACCTGGCCGAGGATCTGCGGTTCGCCCAGCACCAGCGAATCCAGCCCGGTCGCCACCCGGAACAGGTGGCGGACGGCGTCGGCGTCGGCGTGCCGATACAGGTAGGCGTGCAGATCGCCTGCGTCTTCGGGATGCGTGGCGAGCCAATCGGCCAGGGCGCGGCCGTCGTCGTCGGCGATGGCGTAGAGCTCGGTGCGGTTGCAGGTGGACAGCAGCGCGACTTCGCTCACCGACGGCAGTCCGCGCAATGCCTGCAGCGCCGCCGGAATCGCGTCCCCGGAAAACGCCACCCGCTCGCGCAGGCTGACCGGCGCGGTCTGGTGGTTGATGCCAAGGACGAACAGGCTCATCTAGATGGGAACTTGCCCCCGCTCGCGACGGTCAGGGCAGATGACCGTTCAGGGGCTTGCGCTAAGCTGGCTGTGAAGGTCGCCATTCTAACGGCCGCTGCTCCAACAGGGTTCCACTTGCGCCCAGATGCCTCGCTGAGCAACACCCGAACCGCCCTCGTTGCCGCGCTGCTCGTGGCGATGTCGCTGGCCTGCATGCCCGCCAGCGCCGGCTCGAAGCGGACCGCGGCCGATCCGGTCGTGCAATCGCTCGAGCCGACGATGGCCGGCGAGTTCGCCCTGCAGGCGGGCGACTTCAACGCGGCCGCCAAGGCCTACCTGGCGGCGGCGAAGGCAGCCAACGACGCCACCCTCGCCGAACGCGCCACCCGCATCGCCCTGCTCGCCAAGGACGACAAGCGCACGGCCGAAGCCCTCGCGCTGTGGCGCCGTCTCGGTGGCGATCCGCTGGCGCAGGCGGCCGTCGACGCGACGCTGTCACTGCGTCGCGGGGACGAGCGCGGCGCGCGGCGCAAGTTCGAGCCGCTGCTCACGACAAAGAGCGATCAAGGCTGGCAACTGCTGGTTGGCGTCCTGGGCGTGGGTGCCACCGACCCGAAACAGTCCGGTCGCGTGCTGGGGCGGTTGCTCGACGACAACGTCCTGCCCGACAAGCTGGTCGCCTGGCTCGCCCTGGGTGGGCTGGCGCAGCGCATCGATGACGACGCGCTCTCCGAACGCATCGTCAATGAGGTCCTGCGACGCTTCCCCGGCGAGCCGCGCGTGGCCCTGCTGCGCGCCAGCCAGCTGCGCGAGGCCGGGAAACCGGATGAAGCCCGCAAGGTGCTCGCGGCGCTCGGCCCGGAGGTCCTGTCGCAGCCGGATTTCCGCCTGCAGGTCGCCGCGCAATACGACCAGCTTGGCGACTTCGCCGCGGCGGCAGAGGTGCTGTCGCGCGGCGAACAGGACGACCAGACCTACTCCCTGCGCGCCTCGCTGCTCGCACGCGGCGAGGACAAGACCGCGTTGACCGCGCTGTACGAGGAACTGCGCGTGGATTCGGCCAATCCGGATCCACAACGCCGACTCCTGCTGGGCCAGATCGCCGAATTCCTCAAGCGTTTCGACGAAGCCCTCGCCTGGTACCGCGGCGTTGCCGGCGGTCCGCAGCGCTGGCCCGCACGCCTGCGTGCCGCCAACGTGCTGCATGAACTCAAGCGCGGCCCCGAGGCCTACCAGTCGCTGCACGACCTGCAGGCCGATGCGTCCGCGTCCGACGAGACGCGGCGCGACGGCTACATCCTGGAAGCCGAACTGCGCACCCGCGACAAGAACAGCAACGGCGAGCTCGACGCCTACGCGCGCGGCCTGGCGGCATTCCCGGATGACGGCGACCTGCTGTATGCGCGCGCGCTGGGCTGGGAGCGCCGCGACGACATCGCCCGCGCCGAAGCCGACTTCAAGAAGATCCTCGCCGCCGACGCCAACAACACCGCCGCGCTGAACGCCTACGGCTACACGCTCGCCGATCGCACCACGCGCTACAAGGAAGCGCTGGTGCTGATCGACCGCGCGCGCGCGGCCGAGCCCGACAACGCCGCGATCATCGACAGCTACGGCTGGGTGCTGTTCCGCCTGGGACGCACCGAGGAAGCGCTGGGCGAGCTGCGCCGCGCCTTCATCCTGGAAAAGGACCCGGACATCGCCGCCCACGTCGGCGAAGTGCTGTGGGAGCTCGGCCGCAAGGATGAAGCGCGCAAGTACCTCGAGGAATCGCGCAAGCTCGATCCGGACAATCGCGCGCTGCAACGCGTGCTGCAGAAGATCGGCGAATGAAGTCGGCGGTTCGGGCGTTGCTCGCGGCCGGCCTGTGCGCGGTCGCGTTGTCGGGTTGTGTGCCGCAACAGGTCCGACCGGTGCCGCCCACCCCGGCCCAGACCGCCGGTGCGATGCAGGCTCAGCAGGCGCGTGAGGCGAAGCTGCGTGCGCAGCCCGGCTGGTCGCTGAGCGGACGCCTGGCGGTGTCCACCGGCAAGCGCGGCGGCAGTGGGCGCATCGACTGGGACCAGCGGGGTCCGGGTTACCAGATCGTCCTGAGTGCCCCGGTGACGCGCCAGAGCTGGCGCCTGGAAGGCGACGACCGATCCGTCCGCCTGGAGGGTGTCGAAGGCGGTCCCCGCGAGGGCGACGACGCCGAAACCCTGCTGCTGGACGCGACCGGCTGGCGGATTCCGGTGGCGTCATTGCCGGACTGGGTGCGTGGCCTGGCAACGCCGGATGCCGACGGAGCGCCGCGCGACGCCGTCGAATTCAGCGCGGACGGACGCCTTCGCCAGATCAGCCAGGCCGGGTGGGTCATCGAATATCCCGAGTGGTACCCGGCCGACGCCCACGGGGTCGAAATGCCGCGACGGATCGTTGCGCGCCGCGACGGCGCGATGATCCGGCTGGTGATCGACCAGTGGAACCCGCGCGCGCCGTAGCGTCCCCGCCTGGCCTGGTTCGCTTTGGCCACGGCAGGTGGGCCATGGGTCATCGGCAGGACTTGTAGTCGCAACACTGGATAGGGGGCGGGTGATTTACCCTTCGCCTCCCTCACGCTTACCAATCGGTCTCATGACCGCGACACCCGGCCTCACATCCGCCGCACTCCCGACCGACGCGTGGACCCAGTGGCCGGCCCCGGCCAAGCTGAACCTGTTCCTGCGCATCACCGGTCGCCGCGCCGACGGGTACCACGAGCTGCAGACCGTGTTCCGCCTGCTCGACTGGGGCGACACGATCCGACTGCGGGTGCGCGACGACGGTGTCATACAGCGCCACGGTCCGTCCCTGCCGGGCATCGCCGAGGCGGATGATCTCGCGGTCCGAGCGGCAAAATTGCTGCAACATGAGTCTAAGGCCGGCAAAGGTGCCGACATCGTCATCGAAAAGCGCATTCCGGCAGGAGGTGGCTTTGGTGGCGGCTCGTCCGACGCGGCGACCGTTCTGGTCGCGCTGGACCGGCTCTGGGGCCTCGACCTGGGGCTGGAACGGCTGGCGAAAATGGGTCTGGCGCTGGGCGCCGACGTGCCTGTCTTCGTCCGTGGTGAGAATGCCTGGGCCGAAGGGGTGGGCGAACGGCTGTCGCCCCTGGCGCTGCCATCTGCGTGGTACCTGCTGGCCGATCCCGGCGTCCATGCACCCACGGCTGCCTTGTTCCAAGCCCCTGATTTGACGCGCAATGCGGCGCCCGCGACAATATCCGACTTCGTTTCGGGAATTGGGCTCGGGAACGCGTTCGAGCCGGTCCTGCGCGCGCGCGAACCTGCCGTCGAGGCGGTCTTCGCGACGCTGGCGCAGGTCGGCGAACCGCGATTGACCGGGTCCGGGAGCGGCTGCTTCGTCGAATTCGCCACACGCGAATCGGCCGAAGCGGCACTGGCAGCCTTGCCGTCCGGCCTGCGGGTCTGGCTGGCGGAGGGAGCGGCGAGATCGCCGCTGCTGGATGCGCTCGCAACGCACGAATCGTCATCCCGAGCGTAGCGAGGGACCTGCTTCACGCAACGCTGTGGCGACGCACGAAACAGGTTCCCAACACGCCTCGGAGTGACGGAAATACAGGGGCGTCGCCAAGTGGTTAAGGCACCGGGTTTTGATCCCGGCATTCGTAGGTTCGAATCCTTCCGCCCCTGCCAGTTTTTCGAAAGTCGCTGATTCGCTGATCCAGACTCGCTGATCCAGATTCGCCGACCCAGATTCGCCAATCAAATTCGTCGATTGAGTTCGTCGATCCCCGGAGTGCGCAGGCAGTTCACCCGCTTGTCGCAACCCAACCACTTCACCTCCCGACTCCGGCCCGCCATGCAAACCGATCGCAACCTGCTGGTCTTCAGTGGCAACGCCAACCGCCCGCTCGCCGAGGCGGTATGCAAGGAGCTGGGCATCCGCATGGGCAAGGCCCTGGTCAGCCGGTTTTCCGACGGCGAAGTCCAGGTGGAAATCGAGGAAAACGTCCGTCGCCAGGAAGTGTTCGTCATCCAGCCGACGAATGCGCCGAGCGCGGAAAACCTGGTCGAACTGCTGGTCCTGATCGACGCGCTCAAGCGCGCATCGGTGTCCAGTGTGACCGCGGTGGTGCCGTACTTCGGCTACGCCCGCCAGGATCGTCGCCCGCGTTCGGCGCGCGTGCCGATCACGGCCAAGGTGGCTGCGAAGATGTTCAGCGCCGTCGGTACCGACCGCGTCCTGACCGTCGACCTGCACGCCGACCAGATCCAGGGTTTCTTCGACCTGCCGGTCGACAACGTGTACGCCTCGCCGCTGCTGCTCGCCGACATCTGGCGCGCGCACGGTACCGACAACCTGATCGTGGTCTCGCCGGACGTCGGCGGCGTAGTGCGTGCGCGTGCCATCGCCAAGCGCCTGGACGACGCGGACCTGGCGATCATCGACAAGCGCCGTCCGCGCGCCAACGTCGCCACGGTGATGAACATCATCGGTGACGTCGAAGGCAAGACCTGCGTGCTCGTCGACGACATCGTCGATACCGCCGGCACCTTGTGCGCTGCCGCCGCCGCGCTCAAGGCGCGTGGCGCGCTGAAGGTCGTCGCCTACTGCACCCATCCGGTGCTGTCGGGCGCGGCGATCGACAACATCACGAAATCGCAGCTCGATGAGCTGGTGGTGACCGACACCATCCCGCTCAGCGCAGCCGCCAGGGCCTGTGGCCGCATCCGCCAGCTCAGCGTCGCCGAGCTGCTCGCGGAAACGATTCGCCGCATCGCCTTCGGTGAATCCGTCAGTTCGTTGTACGTCGACTAGTCGACCGCAGCGAATCGACACGGGCTTCGGCCCAACCCACTCATCTGGTCGCGGGTGAGTGGCATTGCCGCCGCGAGGCGGTTTCATTGCAAGCAAAGTGAGTAACGACAATGTCTGAACACAAGATCTCGGCCACTGGCCGCGAAGCCGCAGGGAAGGGTGCGAGCCGCCGCCTGCGTCGCGCCGCCAGCATCCCGGCCATCGTCTACGGCGGCAGCGCCGCCCCCCAGAGCGTCCAGCTCGAGCACGAGAAGACCTGGCTCGCCAGCCAGAACGAGTGGTTCTACTCGTCGATCCTCGACCTCGACATCGACGGCAAGGTGCAGAAGGTGCTGCTGCGTGACATGCAGCGCCATCCGTACAAGCAGATCATCATGCACCTGGATTTCCAGCGCGTGGACGAGAACCAGGCGCTGCGCGCCAAGGTTCCGCTGCACTTCCTGGGCCAGGAAAAGTCGCCGGCCGGCAAGACCGCTGGCGTGCTGGTCCTGCACGAGCTCAACGAAGTCGAAGTGAGCTGCCTGCCGAAGAACCTGCCTGAGTTCATCGAGATCGACCTGTCGGCCCTGGCCATCGGCGAGATCATCCACCTGTCGCAGCTCAAGCTGCCGGCCGGCGTGGAAATCCCGGAACTCAAGCTGGGCAAGGAACACGACGTCGCCGTCGTGATCGCCAAGCACGGCAAGGAAGAAGTCGAGGCCGCCGAAGCTCCGGCAGCCGCCGAAGTGCCGGCCGCCAAGGTCAGCAAGAAGGAAGAGAAGTAATCACGGCTGCCCGGCGCGCGTCCACGCGCGCCGGAGCAGTACGGCTTGCTTGCTTCATCGATGGCTGGTTTGCGCCTCATCGTCGGGCTGGGAAATCCCGGTCCCGAACACACCCGGACCCGGCACAACGCCGGGTTCTGGTTTGTGGACGCCCTTGCGGCGAAATCCGGCGTGCGCTTCGGCCTGGAACCAAAGCTGTTCGGCGAAACCGCGAAGGTCGACATCGCCGGCCAGAACGTGTGGCTGCTCAAGCCGGCCACGTTCATGAACCTTTCCGGCAAGTCGGTCACCGCAGCGCTGCGCTACTGGAAGATCGAGCCGGAAGAAATGCTGGTCGCGCACGATGAGCTCGACCTGCCCTCAGGTACGCCGCGCCTGAAGTTCGACGGCGGCGCCGGTGGCCAAAACGGCATTCGCGACATCATGCGTCTGCTGGGCCACGGCAAGTTCGCGCGCCTGCGCGTCGGCATCGGCCATCCCGGCCACAAGGACCGCGTTACGTCATGGGTGCTGGGCAAACCCGGCAGTGACGATGAAGCCTCGATCCTGCGCGCCATCGACGACGCCATCGACGTGCTGCCACTGGCGGTGTCCGGCGATTTCAACGAAGCGATGAAGCGGCTCAATACCGCCAAGGCGTGATTCTGGAGTGGGGATTGGCGACGTCGCCAGTCTCCAGCCCCGAATCCCGAAGCTTTTTTCAACAGCCCCAGGCTGTCTTTCCCGGAGTTTTCCATGGGCATCAAATGCGGCATCGTCGGCCTGCCCAACGTCGGCAAGTCGACCCTGTTCAACGCGCTTACCAAGGCAGGTATCGCCGCGGCCAATTTCCCGTTCTGCACGATCGAGCCGAACGTCGGCATCGTGCCGGTGCCGGATCTGCGCCTCAATGCGCTGGCGGAGATCGTCAAGCCGCAGAAGTGCATTCCCACCGCGGTGGAATTCGTCGACATCGCCGGACTGGTCGCCGGTGCGGCGAGCGGTGAAGGCCTGGGCAACAAGTTCCTCGCCCACATCCGCGAAGTCGACGCGATCACGCACGTCGTGCGCTGCTTCGAGAATTCCGACGTCATCCACGTCAACAACAGGATCGACCCGATCGCCGATATCGAGACGATCGATACCGAGCTGGCGCTTGCTGACCTGGAATCGGTGGAAAAGGCGCTGCAGCGCGCCGAGCGCTCGGCCAAGACCGGCGACAAGGACGCGAAGGCGCGCGCGGAAGTGCTGGGGCGCGTCCGCACCGGCCTGGACGCGGGCAAGCCGGCGCGTGCGCTGGGCCTGTCCGACGACGACAAGGCGCAGGTGCGCGACCTGTTCCTGCTCACGCTGAAGCCGGTGATGTACGTGGCGAACGTGCTGGAAGACGGTTTCGAGAACAATCCGCACCTCGACGCCGTGCGCGCGCGCGCCGTGGGCGAGGGCGCCGAAGTGGTGCCGGTGTCCGCCGCGATCGAGGAAGAGCTGAGCCAGCTCGACGATGCCGACCGCGACACCTTCCTCCACGACCTCGGCCTGGACGAGCCCGGCCTGAACCGCGTGATCCGCGCCGCCTACAAGCTGCTGGGCCTGCAGACCTATTTCACCGCCGGCGTGAAGGAAGTCCGTGCCTGGACCGTGAAGGCCGGATCGACCGCTCCGCAGGCCGCGGCCGTGATCCATACCGACTTCGAGAAGGGCTTCATCCGCGCCGAAACGATCGGCTACGACGACTTCATCAAGTACAAGGGCGAATCCGGTGCCCGCGACGCGGGTCGCCTGCGCCTGGAAGGCAAGGAATACCGCGTGCAGGAAGGCGACGTCCTGCATTTCCGCTTCAACGTCTGATCGCGCCGCGCCGCGATAGAGCTCGCCTGCGGTGCTATCGAACGCGCCGCAGCGCGCTGGAGGCCGGGTTGCCGGGCTTGAGTTCCACGTCCCGGTTCGCCGGGGCGCATTCACCGCGATTGAACCAGGCTGCGGCGCCGTCGAAAGCGCTGCAGCGCGCTGGGAGCCCAAACGCCGGGCTCGCGTGTCTCGTCCCGGCACGCCAATGCGCACTCGGACCCTGAAAAAAGATTCCCGGAATGCGTTGACATCCTCAGGGTCGCTCACCAAAATAGCGGGCTCTTTGGAGGGATACCCAAGCGGCCAACGGGGGCAGACTGTAAATCTGCTGGCTTACGCCTTCGGTGGTTCGAATCCACCTCCCTCCACCAGTTTTCCGGTTGCAACAGATTTCCAGTTACATCGGACCGCTGGGGAAGTAACATGCAACACCCCGATGCCTTACCAGCAACGGGCGCTTCAAAAGGCAGTGCGCTTCAAGTACGAACCAACCCGGCATCTGCAAAGTGCTTGTTCCGGTGCGGGAGTAGTTCAATGGTAGAACTGTAGCCTTCCAAGCTACTAGCGCGGGTTCGATTCCCGTCTCCCGCTCCATTGATGCCGTAGCGTTTCCACTGCCTGTACAACTTGCTCACGTAGCTCAGTCGGTAGAGCACCTCCTTGGTAAGGAGGAGGTCGAAGGTTCGATTCCTTTCGTGAGCACCATCTTTTCTGGTCCCGCTTCGGTGGGGCCGGGTAACGGACCCCGCCCTGCGGGGTTTTGTCACGTCCCCCATCCAAGCAGCACAACGAGAAGCGACAGCCATGGCAAAGGGTAAGTTCGAGCGCACCAAGCCCCACGTAAACGTCGGCACGATCGGCCACGTGGACCACGGCAAGACCACGCTGACGGCAGCGCTGACC
>NZ_BAAGXP010000011.1:0-226870 GCF_054779775.1 Lysobacter fragariae
GCACATCATACAGCGAATTTCCGGGCCGTCAACACCTCACCGCACCCTTTTTTCGCCTCCCCTGCCTCGCCGTTCTGCCCCAAAGAGCGTCCCGGTTGGCGGGGCGCGCATTGTGCACAGCTCCGCACAAATTGGGAAGGGGAAAAGCAAATTTTTTTGTGTGCCTGCTGATTTGCAAGGCAGTGATTGCATTTAGTCGCACTCATCCACCCTGCGGACTCCGTCTCCCGCCTGCTCTATCGCTTGCGGGGGAACGGAAGAGTCTCCGATCAGGCCGTAATCAGTCGAACGCGCGCGAACGTACGCTTGCCCACTGCGAGCACACCCTCAAAGCCCGGCGCGAACACGCGCTGCGCGTCCTCGAAGATTTCATTGTCCACGCGCACCGCACGCTCCTTGAGCTTGCGATTGGCTTCCGAGTTGCTCGGCATCAGGCCCGCAGCCGTGAGTAGTGCGGCGATACGCAGGCCTTCGGCCGGCACCACGACATCAGTGAGCGGCAGCGAAGCAATATCGCCCTCGCCACGCACGACGGCATTCCAGCCCGCCACAGCCGTTTCCGCTGCAGCTGCGCCATGGAAGCGCGCCGCCAGCTCACGCGCCAGGCGCAGCTTCAGATCGCGGGGATTCAGCACGCCGCCTTCGATATCACGCTTGAGCGAAGCCGCTTCGTCCATGGAAATCTCGAAGCTGAGCAGCTCGATCCACCGCCACATCAGCGCGTCGTCGATCTTCATCGTCTTGGTGACGATGTCGATTGCCGGCTCGTTGATGCCGATGTAGTTGCCGAGCGACTTCGACATCTTGTTGACGCCGTCGAGGCCTTCCAGCAACGGCATGGTCAGCACGATCTGCGGCGGCTGGCCGAAGTGCTCCTGCAGACCGCGCCCCATCAGCAGGTTGAACTTCTGGTCGGTGCCGCCGAGCTCGACGTCCGCCTTCAGCGCGACCGAATCGTAGCCCTGCACCAGTGGATACAGGAATTCGTGGATCGCGATCGACTGCTGCGCGGCATAGCGCTTGGCGAAGTCATCGCGCTCAAGCATGCGCGCGACGGTGTGCTGTCCGGCGAGCTTGATCATGTCGGCCGCCGACATCTGCCCGAACCATTCCGAATTGAAGCGGACTTCGGTCTTGTCGCGATCGAGCACCTTGAATACCTGCTCGGCGTAGGTCTGCGCGTTGGCGAGCACGTCCTCGCGGGTGAGCGGCTTGCGGGTGACGTTCTTGCCGGTCGGGTCGCCGATCATTCCGGTGAAGTCGCCGATCAGGAAGATCACCTGGTGGCCGAGGTCCTGGAACTGCCGCATCTTGTTGAGCAGCACGGTGTGGCCGATGTGCAGGTCGGGCGCGGTCGGGTCGAAGCCCGCCTTGATCCGCAGCGGACGGCCACCCGCTTTCATGGACGCCCTGAGTCGGGTTTCGAGCTCCTCGCGCTTGAGGATTTCGTCGGCACCGCGGGCGATCAGGCCCAAAGCGGCCTCGATTGAAGGTTGTTCAGACACGATTCAGATTCCAGAGGGCCTTGGAGCGGTCTGAATGCGACCGCTGGCGTGAATTTCGTTAGGTCGAAGTTAACACAGTGTTAAACCGCGCCGCGCGTCGAAAATCCTTTATCCGTCAATGATTTGACGCATACAGCTCACGTGTCTATGGTACGGCCTCAACACGTATCTCACGTGCGAAAAACGCTTTGTTTCCGCGGATTTGACGGCATGGAGGCCGATCCGGTCCAGCGGCAGGTCATGATCTTTTGGGGGATGACATTCCATGAGCAAGTCCGGAATCGGTGCGGAACGCCGTTTGCGCCTCGCGGCGCTGCGTGAAGCCGCCCTGCATCGCCCCGTGCTGGCCCGCCATCTGTCCGACGGCTTCAACGGCCGCTGGTCGCGTCGCCAGTGGGTCCAGGCGAGCCTGTTCGCCACCATCGGCATGCTCGTTGCGGCGATCGTACCGGGCTTTGGCCCGACCAACGACACGCCGGCCGCGACGCCGTTCCATTCCATGTCGCTGGCGCTGCCGCCGTTGCCGCTGGCGCGCCTGCGTGGCGAAACCGGCGACAGCTGGCAGGTCGTCCACGTGCAGCGCGGGCAGACCCTGGGCGCGCTGTTCCGGCAGTACGACATTCCCGCCTCCACGCTGGCCCGGATCCTCAAGCATCCGGGTGCGAAGGACGCGCTGACCCGCCTCAAGCCCGGCACCGAACTGGCGATCGACCTTCCGGTCGGCGGCCAGCTGCGTGCCTTCCGCTTCGATCGCGACGCCGATCACCGCGTGGAACTCACCCTGTCCGACGACAGCATCGCCGAGAAGGTGATCGAGCGCGCGACCCAGGCCCGCACGGTTGTGCTCAGCGGGAAGGTCGGGCGTTCGCTGTTCCGCTCGGCGCGCAAGGTCGGCCTGACCGCGGCCAACGTGAACACGCTGACCGACGACATCTTCAAGTACGACATCGACTTCAACGAGGACGTTGGTGCCAACGACCGCTTCAGCGTCGTGGTCGAGCAGTTCTGGCGCGATGGCGAGCTGGTGAGCACCGGTCCTGTGCTCGCGGCGACCTTCACCACCGGCGACAAGCTGCACACCGGCTTCCGCTTCGAGCGCAACGGCAAGTCCGAGTACTTCACCGGCGACGGCCGTCCGCTGAAGAAGACCTTCATCCGCATGCCGATTCCCTATGCGCGCCTGTCGTCGGGCTTCGGCAACCGCTTCCACCCGGTGCTGGGCCGCATGCGCATGCACAAGGGCGTCGACTACGCCGCCGGCACCGGCACCCCCATCCAGGCGGCAGGCGACGCGCGCGTGGCCTTCGTCGGCAAGCAGAACGGTTACGGCAACGTGGTGATCCTCGATCACGGCCGCGGTTACACCACGCTGTACGGGCACATGTCGCGCTTCGGCAAGGAGCGCGTAGGCCAGCGCATCGCGCAGGGCACGGTGATCGGCTACGTCGGCAGCACCGGCCTGGCTACCGGTCCGCACCTGCACTACGAATTCCGAATCAACGGCGTTCACCGCAACCCGCTGTCGATCACGATGCCGCCGCCGGAGCCGCTCAGCGGCGTGGCCCTGGCGCAGTTCCGCCAGCAGACCAACGTTGCGCTGACGCGCATCCGCAAGGTCGAGAACATCATCTACGCCGACGTGTCGCCCGAGCCGAAGAAGCAGGTCGCACTGGCTTCGGGCAAGTCCGGCAAGAAGGGCTGATACACCCGCCGGGTCTGCCGGCAACCCAGACACAAGCGCGTCGGCCTGGCCGGCGCGCTTTTTTGTTGGTCGGCTTTTGAGGGGCGCACTTGTTGGGCGAGCTTCGGGCGCGCCTTGTCGGGCAAAGCAATCGAGGCCGACACTACAATCGGCGCATGCCCAATGAATCGAAGCTGTTCCTCGGCCTGATCTCCGGCACCAGCGCGGACGGTATCGATGCCGCACTGGTGCGCTTTGGCGATGTCCACTGCGAACTCGTCCATGGCCACACCTGCGCGTGGCCCGACGACCTGCGTGTGCGGCTGGTCGCGCTGGGACAGGGTGGCGCGGCGGATTCTATCGACGAGATCGGCACGCTGGACGTTCGCATCGGCGAACACTTCGCGCAGGCCGCGCTGCAGCTGATCGCCGATGCCGGCATTAGCCGCGAGCAGGTTCGCGCGATCGGCTCGCACGGACAGACCGTGCGGCACCGGCCGGCGGGCGCGGCATTCGATGGTGCGCATCCCTTCACGATGCAGCTCGGCGATGCGCACGTGATCGCCGAGCGCTGCGGCATCGACACGGTGGCGGATTTCCGTCGCCGCGACGTCGCCGCCGGCGGCCACGGCGCGCCGCTGCTGCCGGCGCTGCACAACGCCCTGCTGCACAGCGCCGACGAGGATCGTGCGGTGCTCAACCTGGGCGGCATCGCCAATTTCACGCTGCTGCCGCGAACGGGCGACGTGCGCGGCTTCGACACCGGGCCGGCAAACGCACTGATGGACGCGTGGTGCGCGTTGCACACCGGGCGTGCGTTCGACGCCGGTGGTGAATTCGCGGCGCAGGGCCGCGTGGACGAGGCGTTGCTGGCGCGGCTGCTGGCCGAGCCGTGGTTCGCGACACCACCGCCCAAAAGCACCGGGCGCGAGATCTTCCAATTGGCATGGGTGCGTTCGCGCCTGAGTGGTGATGAAGCCGCGGCCGATGTGCAGGCGACGCTGCTGGAACTGACTGCGCGCACCGTCGCCGATGCGTTGCGCATGACCCAGCCCGGAACCCAGCGGGTCATGGCCTGCGGGGGCGGTGTCCACAACGCCGGACTGCTGCGCGCGATTGCCGCGAACCTGCCGGGCGTGGTGGTCGAATCCACGGCCGCGCACGGCGTGGACCCGGACTTCGTCGAGGCGATGGGTTTCGCGTGGCTGGCGCGGCAGGCGCTGGCAGGTTTGCCGGGCAACCTGCCCAGCGTCAGCGGCGCGCGCGGACCGCGCGTGCTCGGCGTGCTTTACCCGGGTTCCTGACCCGGGAAGTTGATCGTCGCGAAGCTCATGTCGAGCTTGGGTTCGTCCAGGTCCTTCGGGCGCTCGACCCGGCCGATCATGGCGAAGCCCGGGTCGCTGGGGACGCCTTCCAGCGCGGCGATCGCGGCCTTGAGTGCGTCGTTGTCGTTATCGCTGAAGCGGACATTGATATCGGCTTCGACCACGAACAGGCCCTGCTCGAGCAGGTGCTGCAACGTTTGCGGAAGGGTCCAGCGACGCGCGTCGGCGACCCGGCGGATGCGGTCCGCCAGGACGGGGTCGATGTCGCGAAGGACGATTTCTGTCATCTGCCTGATGCTGGCACGGGTTGTCGGTGGCGCCAATACCCCGGGATATTACCGCCCCGACGGTTGCGGCGCCGGTCAGGTGGCGTCCGCTCAGCCCGCGGATCGGGTGGCCTCGTCGGCGCCGCGGAAGCGCGGCCACAGGTAGACGAACAGCAGCGTCGCCGGCAGCACCGCGAGCGTGGCGATGATGAAGTAGCTGCCGTACCCGGTGGCCTCGACTATCCCGCCGGCGAACACGCCCAGCACCTTGCCGGGCAGGTTCACCATCGAGCTCAACAAGGCGTACTGGGTCGCGGTGTGCTGGCGGTTGACCAGCGACGACAGGAACGCGACCGCCGCGGTACCGAGGAACCCCAGGCTGAGGTTCTCCGCCGAAATCACCAGGGTCAGCGCGGCGATATCGCCATGGTGGCCGGTCAACCATACGTACAGCAGGTTGCAGCTGGCGCACAGCACGATCGAGCTGATCAGCGGGCGGCGCACGCCCCAGCGCGCAATCGCCGCGCCCGCAAGGAATACGCCGAGGATGCCCATGCCGATGCCATATCCCTTGGTCACCGTACCAATCACGCTCTTGGTGAAGCCCATGTCGATGTAGAACGGACTCATGATCCCACCGACCAGCGCCTGCTCGGGGATCTTGAACAGCAGGATGAACAGCAGCGTCAGCGTCGCGGTCTGCCAGCCGTAGCGGCGGAAGAAGTCGGTGAACGGTTCGGCCACGCTCTCGTGCATCCACTGCGACCAGCTGGAAGGACGGGTGCGGATGACATCGGGCTCACGCGCGACCAGGGTGACGGCGACCGGCAGCAGCATCAGCAACGCCATCAGCTGGTACACGCCGCTCCAGGACATGTGGTCGGCCATGATCAGCGCGACCATGCCGGTCACGATCAGCGCGATGCGGTAGCCCAGCGAATAGGTCGCCACCAGCGCGCCCTGCGACGACGGCGGGGCGATCTCGATGCGGTAGGCATCCACCGCGATGTCCTGGGTCGCGCCGGCAAACGCCACCAGCAATGTGAAGGCGACAAACGCACCCAGTTGCGCGGGCGTCACCAGCGCCATCAGCAGCAATCCGACCACGACGCCAATCTGCGCCAGCAACAACCAGCTGCGGCGCTGCCCCAGCCGCGCCAACAGCGGCAGGCGCGTGTGGTCGAGCAGCGGCGCCCACAGGAACTTGAGCGCGTACGCCATGCCCGCACTGGCGATGACGGTGATTTCCTTCAGCTCGATGCCGTGGTCCTTGAGCCAGTACGCCAGCGTGCCGGCGACCAGCAGGAAGGGCAGCCCGGAGGCGAAGCCGAAGAAGAACATCGTCCATGCGGCCGGCTGGGTGAAGGCCTTCCACACCGATGGCTTGGCCGGCTTGCTGGCGGCGTCATTCATGCAGGTAATCCACGGCAAATGGGGCGTGATCGGAGAATCGCGGCGCGGGATGGACGGCGCAAGCCTTCAGCCGATCGCGCAGCGACGGGGTGACGAACTGATAGTCGATGCGCCAACCGACATTGTTGGCGCGCGCGGCGCCGCGGTTGCTCCACCAGGTGTAGTCCTCACCGGTCTCGTGCAGGTGGCGGTAGGCGTCGACCCAGCCAGCGTCGGGGGCGCACAGGCCGTTGAGCCAGTCGCGTTCGGCGGGCAGGCAACCGGAATTCTTCTGGTTGCTGCTCCAGTTCCTGATATCCAGGCGGCTGCGCACGATGTTCCAGTCGCCGCACAGCACGTAGTCGCGGCCGGAAGCCAGCCACTCGCGCAGGATCGGCGCCAGCCAGTCCATTACTTCGAACTTGAACCCCTGGCGCTCCTCTCCGGAGGAGCCCGACGGAATGTAGAAGGACACCACACTGAGGTTGCCGAAACGCGCCTCGATGTAGCGGCCCTCGTCGTCGAAGGGCGCCCAGCCCATCGCGGTGCGGACCTCGTCGGGCTCGCGGCGCGAATAGATCGCCACGCCGCTGTAGCCTTTCTTCGTGCTGGCGTCCTTGAAGAACGCGCGGTAGCCGTCGGGGCGGAAAGTGGGATCGGCCAACTGGTGCTCCTGCGCCTTGGTTTCCTGCAGGCACAGCACGTCAGCATCCTGTTGGGCGAACCAGTCGAAGAAGCCCTTGGTCGCGGCCGAACGCAGGCCGTTGGCGTTGAAACTGATGATGCGCATGGGCGATCGGAAATCGGGAAGGGAATGAGACTAACCGATCCCCATGCGGGCATCCCGTGCCCATCGTGCGAAACAGCCGTGGCTGAGTCGATGGCCGCACGACAGCGCCACCGCATGTGTGGCGTACGAATGCATCGTGAGCGATCGCGTTCTGCCTTACGATTTCCCCACGCCCCTCCCGGTTCCCCACCTTGAACGACCATCGCACCCGCTTCCTGCAACTCGCCCTGCGCGCCGACGCGCTGCGCTTTGGCGACTTCACCCTCAAGTCCGGGCGCCAGAGCCCATACTTCTTCAACGCCGGGCTGTTCAATTCCGGCGCGCTGATGGCGGAACTGGCGACGTGCTACGCCGATGCGATCGACGCGCACGGCGTTGCCGGCTCGATTGGGGATTTCGACCTGGTCTTCGGCCCGGCCTACAAGGGCATCCCGCTCGCCACCGCGCTGGCATGCGAGTACGCCCGGCGCGGCCGCGACCTGCCCGTCGCCTTCAACCGCAAGGAAGCCAAGGCGCATGGCGAGGGCGGCACCCTGATCGGCGCGCCCCTGACCGGCCGGCGCGTGCTGATCGTCGACGACGTCATCACCGCGGGCACCGCGATCCGCGAGGCGCTGGGCATCATCGGCAACGCCGGCGGCACCGTGGCGGGGATAGTGATAGCCCTGGATCGCCAGGAAGCGGTTGACCCCAGCGTATCGCGACGCTCCGCGGCACAAACTGTCGCGGACGAACAAGGTCTGCCGGTGATTCCGGTCGCCACGCTGGGCGACCTGCTCGCATTCGCCGGCGACCGTGCGGAACTGGCCACGCAGCGCGATCGGCTGCTTGCCTATCGCGCCCAATACGGCTGCATCGGATAGGGAGCGAGCGAGGCAGCCGACGCCCAGGTCGCCCGTCGATCCGTCCGTCGCAATCGCCTTGCATGGGCGGAAAGGCGATGGCCTGATACTTGCAAGCTGCCATCCAAGCCGCCGAAAAGCGGCAGGGAGCTGAAATGAACAAGTTGCAGGTTTCCGTCGCGATGGCGTTGCTGGCCATGACCGCCGCAACCCCGACCGTCGCCCAGGAAAAGGGCAAGAAGCTGTATTGCTGGAACGAAGGCGGCCGCAAGGTCTGCGGCGACGCCCTTCCGGCCAATGCGGCCGACGCCGCGCGCACCGAGATCAGCGCCAAGAGCGGGCTGGCCACTGCCACCGTTAGCCGCGCATTGACACCCGAGGAGCGCGCTGCCGCTGCGCAGCAGGCCAAGACCGCCGAGCAGGAGCAGCTGGCCATTGCCGCCCAGCGCATGCGTGAACATGCGATGGCCGAGTCCTATAACACCGAGGACGACCTGCGCCGCGCGTTCGGCGAGCGCATCGCACTGCTCGACGACTCGATCCGTGCGTCGCAGTTGAGCATTGGCGGCCTGCGCCAGAGCCTGCTCAGCCTGCTGCGCCAGGCCGGCGAGGCTGAACTGGCCCGCAAGCCGGTATCGGCTGCGATAGCCGGGAACATCCAGAAGCAGCACGCCGAGCTGATGCGCCAGCAGGCCATGCTGGTCACCCACCGCCAGAATCGCAGCGAGATCGACGTCGAACTCGAGCACGCGCTGCAGACCTATCGTGAGCTGAAGGCGCCCAAGGGTCCGGCACCGACGTCGACGCAAGGCTGAGTGGATGCACAGGGTGCGCCGCGACCGGCGCACTCATGCGCCGTGCTGTTGAACGCGTGCCGGGCGGATCTCGGCACTACGGGAGCTACTGCAGCCCGGCACCCCCGCCTCCGCGGCCGTGAAAGCGCTGGCCGACTCCCCTCAAGCCGTGAGTGCCGAGCTCTGCCCGGCACCGCATGCCCCCACAGCGAACGCTGTCGAACAATCACGGCATCGATCAATGCGTCCCGCACGCAATCGCATGCGGGACATTCGACTCAGAACGGCAGCATCAGGTCGGGCTTGAGCGCGAGCAGCTGCTCGCGGAAGGCCGCCTGGATACGCTGCAGGGCCGCCTGGCTGTCGGCATCGAAGCGCATCACCAGCACCGGCGTTGTGTTGGACGCGCGCACCAGGCCCCAGCCGTCGGGGAAGTCCACGCGCAAGCCATCGATGGTGGACAGTCGCGCGCCTTCGAACTTCGCCGCGCCGCGGAAGCGCTCGACGAAGCTGTGCGGATCGCCGTCGGGCGCATCGACCTTGATCTCCGGCGTGGAGATGCCATTGGGCAGCGCGTTGAGCGTGCTGGTCGGCGAATCCGGTTGCACCGCCAGGATCTCGAGCAGGCGCGCGGCGGCGTAGATGCCGTCATCGAAACCGTACCAGCGTTCCTTGAAGAAGAAGTGGCCACTCATCTCGCCGGCCAGTTCCGCACCGGTTTCGCGCATCTTCGCCTTGATGAGGGAATGGCCGGTCTTCCACATCAGCGGACTGCCGCCGTAGCGCAGGACGTGGCCCGGCAGGCGGCCCGTGCACTTCACGTCGAAGATGATCTGTGCGCCGGGGTTGCGCTCCAGCACGTCGCTGGCGAACAGCATCAACAGGCGGTCGGGGAAGATGTTCTGGCCGTCGCGCGTAACCACGCCAAGGCGATCGCCGTCGCCGTCGAACGCGATGCCCATGTCCGCGTCCAGGCGCTCGACCATGCGGATCAGGTCGGTCAGGTTTTGCGGCTCACTCGGGTCGGGATGGTGGTTGGGGAAGGTGCCGTCGATCTCGCAGTACAGCGGGGTCACGTCGGCGCCGATCGCGGCCAGCACGCGCGGCCCCAGGTCGCCGGCCACGCCATTACCGGCATCGACGACCACCCTCAGCGGGCGGTCGATCTGCACGTCGCCGGCGATACGCTGGACGTAGTCCTCGCCGATGTCCTGGAAGCGCACGTTGCCTGAAGCATCCGCCTTGTACAGGCGGTCCTCGGCGATGCGCTCGTAGAGGTCGGTGATGGCGTCGCCGGAGAGCGTCTCACCGCCCACGACTATCTTGAAGCCGTTGTAATCGGGCGGATTGTGGCTGCCCGTCACCGAAACGCAGGACCCGGCACGCAGGTGGTACGCGCCGAAATACACCACCGGCGTGGGGGCCATGCCGATGTCGATGACGTTGCGGCCGGCCTTGCGCAGACCGTTGATCAGACCTTCGGTGAGCTCCGGGCCGGACAGGCGTCCGTCGCGGCCGACCACGATGTCCAGCAGGCCCTGCTGCTGCATCACCGAACCGATCGACTGGCCCAACAGCTCGGCGATGCCCACGTCAAGGCTCTTGCCGACCACGCCGCGCACGTCGTAGGCGCGGAAGATGCCCTTGTCGATGACGACTGTGGGCTTTTCCGCCGGCTTCTCCGGCACCGGCGGGGGCGCCTGCGCCACGAGGGCCGGGCCCATCTGGCCTAGGGTCTGTTCGTCATCCATCAGTTCCACGGACGCCGCTTGGCGGTGGCCCAGCTTCGGGAAGAACCAGGCCAGCGCCGCCAGCAGGCCCAGCACCACCATCGCGATCGCGCAGGCCAGCCAGCCCAGGCCGAATGGCCCGCCGGCGATGTCCGACACGGCCGCCGCCACGCGCAGGTCGCTGCCCGGGACCTTGACGGCCATGGACTCGGCGCCGCCCGACAGCGAGGTGTCACCGACTTCGACGAGGGTGGACCCGCCCTGGCGCAGGGCCAGGTAGGTATCGCCAGGCACCGCGGCGTGTTCGATGCGCTCACTGACCTTGATCATCGGCAGGCGCACGCTGGCTACGCCGATCACCTTGCCGGCCAGGGTCACCGGCGCCGCCAGCGCCAGGCGGTTGTTGCCGCCCGGATCGCGGACTACCCACGACACCGGCTTGTCGGTGGCCAGGGCGGCCTCCATCGAAGCGAGGCGACCGAACCCGGTCTTCGGCAGCCCGGCGTACGCAGGGTCGAGGTCAGGTGGCAGCACTTCGCCGTCACTGGCACCGCCCCAGCCAGCGGTCAGCTGTTCGCCTGCCTGGAAGAAATCATTCGCCGCCAGCGCCGACTGCACCGCCGGCAGCGCGAGCTGGGCCGCGAACTGCTTCTCCTCCGCGGCCAGGACCTGCTGCGCAGCCTGCACGGCCGCGTCGCGCGCCTGCGCCACCGAGTCCCGGCGCATGCTGTCGCGGTATTGCACGTAGGCGCTCCAGCCGAACCACAGCGCCAGTACCGCCAGCACCGCCGCGGCGATCATGCCCAGCAGCCTGGTCTGCGCCGCGGAGAGGGATTTCTTGTCGGTCATCATCGTTTCCTGTCGTCGCCGTCGCGCTCAGCGCACGCCGGTATGCCCGAAGCCACCGGCACCGCGTGCGCTGGCTTCGAATTCGTCCACCACCTGCAACCGCGCCCGCACGATCGGCAGCACTACCAGCTGCGCGATGCGGTCCCCGGGCTGCATCGTAAAAGCCTCGCGACCGCGATTCCACACGCTGATCATCAGCGGGCCCTGGTAATCGGCATCGATCAGCCCGGTGCCATTGCCCAGCACGATGCCGTGCTTGTGACCCAGTCCCGAGCGCGGAAGGATCACCGCGCACATCGCCGGGTCGCCGACATGGATGGCCAGTCCGGAGGGCACCAGCGCGGCATCGCCGGGCGCCAGCGTCAGCGCCTGCTCCAGCGCCGCGCGCAGGTCCAGGCCCGCGCTTGCCGGCGTGGCGTAATCGGGCAGCGGCCATTGCGTGCCGAATCGCGCGTCGAGGATTTTCAGTTCCAGCGTGTGGTGCATTGGCGCCTGTCGTTTGAGGTTGTTGTCGCCGGGCATTGCCCCGACGGTCGGATTCAGGACACCAGTCGCGCCGCAATCAAAGCTAGCAAGTTGTCTGCCAGCTCGGTTTTCGGCGCCGGTCCCAGGGCGCGTTCGAAGCCGCCGGGGCCGTAGACCACCAGCGCGTTGTCGTCGGATTCGAAGCCGCTGCCCGCCATGCCGACGCGATTGGCGGCAATCAGGTCCAGTCGCTTCTTCTCCAGCTTGCCGCGCGCGTATTGCTCCACGTGGTCGGTTTCAGCGGCGAACCCGACCACCAGCCGGGGCCGGCGCGGGTGGCGGGCGACGTCGGCCAGGATGTCGGGCGTGCGCACCAGCTCCAGCGTCAGCGTGTCCATGCCGGCCTGTTTCTTGATCTTGCCGGGCGCCATGTGCCGCGGGGTGAAGTCGGCCACCGCGGCAGCGCCGATATAGATGTCGCAGGAGGGCGCCGCCGTTGTCGCGCCCAGTTCGCCGATCACCGCCGCATGCATCTGCGCGGCGCTGCGCACGTCGATGCGGTTGACCCCGGCTGGGGTCGACAGGGACACCGGCCCGGCCACCAGCACCACGTCCGCGCCACCGCGCGCCGCCGCGTCGGCGATGGCGAATCCCATCTTGCCGCTGCTGCGGTTGCCGATGAACCGGACCGGATCGATATCCTCGAAGGTGGGCCCGGCGCTGACCAGGATGCGCAGTCCTGCCAGGCTCATCGCTTCGTCCCGGACTGCGCTTCGACGATTGCCCCGACGATTGCCTCAACAATCGCCTCCGGCTCACTCAACCGGCCCGGGCCCGATTCGCCTTCGGCGAGGGGACCGTCTTCCGGTCCCACCACCTGCACGCCGCGCGAACGCAGCGTGGCCATGTTGTCCTGGGTCGCCGGATGCAGCCACATGCGATGGTTCATCGCCGGGCATACGGTCAACGGCGCAGTGGTCGCCAGGCACAACGTGGTGACCAGGTCGTCGGCGAACCCGTGCGTCAGCTTGGCCAACGTGTTGGCGGTGGCAGGCGCGATCACGATCCGATCGGCCCAGCGCGCCAGTTCGATATGCCCCATCGCGGCTTCCGCCGCTGCGTCCCACAACGACGTGCGGACCGGAAAGCCCGACAGCGCCTGGAAGGTCGGCGTGCCGACGAAGCGGGTCGCTTCCTCCGTCATCGCCACCTGCACCGTCGCCCCGGCGTCGCGCAGGCGGCGGACCAGCTCGGCAGCCTTGTAGGCCGCGATGCCGCCGCATACGCACAGCAGGATCCGTTGGCCGGCAAGGCGGGTGGGGTGGTCGGCCATCGGGTCAGGAAATTCCTACGGCGAATCGGGCGTTTAGCTTAACCGAAGCCGGGAATCCGCCCGATCCTCCTAAAGGCGTCGCATCTGCACGATGGACACGTCATCCCGGCGCGGCACACCCCTCCTGTCCGGTGCCCATCCCCGTCGCGCCGGGATGGCGCTGGTCTTTCCTCATCGCCCCCTCCTCCTCGACGGTTCCCATGCACATCCGCGACTGGCCCGCCGCCGAACGCCCCCGCGAAAAACTGCTGTCACGCGGTGCAGGCGCCCTCTCGGACGCGGAACTGATCGCGATCTTCCTGGGGTCGGGCGTGCGCGGGCTCGACGCGGTCGCCACCGCGCGCGAGCTGCTGGCCACCCACGGCCCCCTTCGCGCGCTGCTGGAACGCCCGCCCAAAGAATTGCGGAAGCTGCGCGGACTCGGCGCCGCTCGCGCTTGTGCGCTGGCTGCAGCGCTGGAACTGGGCCAACGGATGCTCCACGCCGAGCTGGAACGCGGTGCCGCCCTGGGCGATCCGCAATCGGCCGGCCGCTACTTCGCCCAGCGTCTGCGTGGTTTTCCGCACGAAGTATTCGCGGCGCTGTTCCTGGACACCCGCCATCGCGTCATCGCGTTCGAGGAACTGTTCCAGGGCACGCTGGACGGCGCCGAGGTTCACCCACGCGAGGTGGTCCGGCGCGCACTGGGCCACAACGCTGCCGCGGTGATCGTGGCGCACAACCACCCCAGCGGGAATCCGGAACCCTCGGCCGCCGATCGAGCGGTGACGGCACGGCTCAAGCAGGCGCTGGCGCTGGTCGACCTGCGGCTGCTGGACCACTTCGTGATCGGCGACGGCCCGCCGGTGTCGCTGGCGGCGCGCGGCTGGGTGTGAACCCTGTCGTTCCGAACGAAGTGAGGGACCTGCTTTGCAGCGTCGGCTCATGACCAGAACCTACTACGTCTACCTTCTGGCAAGCCGCTCCCGCGCGCTCTACAGCGGCGTCACGAGCGACCTGATGCGCCGGGTCTTCGAGCACCGCCAGCACCTCGTGCCGGGCCACACCGCCCTATATCGCATTGATCGACTCGTCCACTTCGAGGCGACGGACGATGTCCACACGGCCATTGCCCGGGAAAAACAACTCAAAGGCTGGCGGCGGGACAAGAAGATCGCGCTGATCGAGAGCGGCAACCCTAAGTGGGTCGACCTCGCGGCCGAATGGTTTGCGGGGCCAGCTAACAGCAGGTCCCTCACTGCGTTCGGGACGACAGGCTGAGGCGAGGTAGGCCCCTCCCACCCTCGCGTACAATGCCCGACCCGCTCTACCGCTAGAAATCCCTGTGAAATCCACCCTCCGCGACCTCGTTGCGGCCGCCATCGATTCCCTGCGCGCCGCCGGCACCCTTCCGGCCGATCTGGCCACGCCCGATTTCGTCATCGAGCGCCCGAAGAGCCGCGCCCAGGGCGACTTCTCCAGCAACGCCGCGATGCTGCTGGCGAAGCCGGCCAAGTCGAACCCGCGCGCTATCGCGCAAGCACTCGTCGACGCACTGCCGGTGAACGATGCGATCGCCAAGGTCGAGATCGCCGGCCCCGGCTTCATCAATTTCTTCGTCGCCGAGAGCGCGTGGCGTGCACGGGTCGGCGAGGTACTCGCGCAGGGCGCGCGCTACGGCCGCAACGAATCCGGCAAAGGCCACTGCGCCGGTGTCGAATACGTTTCCGCCAACCCGACCGGCCCGCTGCATGTCGGCCACGGCCGCGCCGCGGTGATCGGCGACTGCATCGCGCGCGTGCTCGATGCCAACGGCTGGGACGTGAAGCGCGAGTTCTACTACAACGACGCCGGCGCGCAGATCAACAACCTCGCCATCTCGGTGCAGGCGCGTGCGCAGGGTCGCGGCCCCGACGACGCCGGCTGGCCGGAAGACGGGTACCGCGGCGACTACATCGTCGATGTCGCCAATGCCTACCTGCGCGGCGACAGCGTGGAAGTCGAAGGCCACACCGTGGTCGGCGCGAAGGATCCGGACGACCTCGATGCGAACAATCTCGACAAAATCCGCCAGTTCGCCGTCGCCTACCTGCGTCGCGAGCAGAACGGCGACCTGGCCGCCTACGGCGTCGGCTTCGACGTGTACTTCCTCGAAAGCTCGCTCTACACCAGCGACAAGGTCGAGGAGACCGTGCGCGAGCTGATCAAGCACGGCCACACCTACGAGGAAGGCGGTGCGCTGTGGCTGCGCACCACCGATTTCGGTGACGACAAGGACCGCGTGATGCGCAAGTCCGACGGCACCTATACCTACTTCGTGCCGGACGTCGCCTACCACCTGTCGAAGTGGCAGCGCGGCTACGAGCGCGCGATCACCGAACTCGGCGCCGACCACCACGGTTCACTGAACCGCGTGCTTGCCGGCCTGCAGGCGCTCGACTGCGGCATCCCCAAGGGCTGGCCGGAGTACGTGCTGCACCAGATGGTCACGGTGATGCGCGGTGGCGAGGAAGTGAAGCTGTCCAAGCGCGCCGGCAGTTACCTCACGCTGCGCGACCTGGTTGAGGAAGCCGGCCGCGACGCGGTGCGCTGGTTCCTGATCGCGCGCAAGCCCGATTCGCAGCTCACCTTCGACATCGACCTCGCACGCAGCCAGTCGATGGACAACCCGGTGTACTACGTGCAGGTCTCGCACGCGCGCATGCATGGCCTCACCCGCCAGCTCAGGGAGCGCGGCCTGGCATTCGACCAGGCCAATGGCCTGGCGCAACCGCTGGCCGTGGACGACGACAGCGCCCACGAACTGGTGACGACGCTGCTGCGCTATCCCGACGTGGTCGAGATGGCCGGCCGCGATCTGGAACCGCACCAGATCGCCGTCTACCTGCTGGAACTCGCGCAGACCTTCCAGACGTATTACAACGACCACCAGTTCCTCGTCGACGACGCCAACCTGCGCGACGCCCGCCTCGTGCTGGCGCTGGCGACGCGACAGGTGCTGGCGAACGGGCTGGAACTGCTGGGTGTGAGCGCGCCGGAAGTCATGTGAGTGGCGTGACGCCATTGACGGCGTGATCTGAGCAGCATTCTGTAGCCGCGTCCGCGGACGCAGATGCCAACAATTTTCAACGGGCGACAACGCCCTGGGGCAGGACGAAAGTGGCAGCAAAGCGTGGCAAGTCGCAGGCGCGACGCAACAACGGCGGTGGCGGCAACGGCAGCATTCCCGCGTGGGCGTGGATGGTGCTCGGCGGCCTGCTCGTGGTGGTGGTGATCCTGGTCGCGCCGAAGTACCTCAAGGCCGGCGGCGGCGACGGCTTCTTCCGTCCGCAGCCCAATCCCGACGCGCAGCCGGTGCCGGTGGCCTCCGACGAGGACGCCGTGGCGCCCGAAGGCAGCGTGCCCACCGCAAAGCCCGACAAGTCCGGCAAGGACAAGGGCGACGCCAAGGACGAAGGCCCCGAATACGACTTCTACACCCTGCTCCCCGGCAAGGAAGTGCCGCTGAGCGACGCCGAACTGGCTGCCACCGAGCACGCCGAAGCCCAGCGCCAAGCCGCGCAGGCCAAGCGCGACGCCGCCGCCGACAAGGCGGACACCACTGCGCACCCGGATGCGGCCGACGCCGCCCTGCCCAAGCCGGTCGACAGCGGCGCCGACACGCCGCACACCGCGCCGACGCCAACCCAGGTCGCCGATGCCACGCCGTCGCGCGCTTCTTCTGCGACCACGACGGCCGCCAAGCCCGACAGCGTCGATGCCAACGTCCGCTACCTGCTCCAGGCCGGCGCGTTCCAGGCATCCAGCCAGGCCGAGGAACTGAAAGCGAAAATCGCCCTGCTCGGTCTCGGCGCCCGCGTCGAATCCGCGCAGATCAGCGGCAAGACCGTGTACCGCGTGCGCATGGGGCCGTACGGCACTGCCAGTGATCTCGCCGAAGCCAAGCGCAAGCTCTCGTCCGGTGGACTGCCGGCGATGGCGATCAAGGTGAAGTAACAAGGCGTCGCGTCGACGGCGCCGTTGTCGCCGACCCGGTACTTAAGTCACACGTTTCAATCGTCCGGCTTGAATTGGCCAGTTTCGATCGGGAAGGCCTGAACAACCCTAGTCCTGTCATCCCGAGCGTAGCGAGGGATCTGTTTTCCCCAGCAAGGCAGCAGATCCCGCGCTACGCCCGGGATGACATTTGAGTTGTTCAGAGGTTCCTTAGCTAGTTTCAATCAGGCACTTCAGGAGCACGACGTTGACCCAGACCGCCTTGATCACCGGTGCGACTTCCGGCTTCGGCGCCGCCACGGCGCGGCGCTTCGTCCAGTCGGGATGGCGGGTCGTCGTCACCGGTCGGCGCGCCGATCGCCTGCAGGCACTGGTCGACGAGCTGGGTAGCGCGAACGCGCATGCCGCCGTCTTCGACGTGCGCGATGCCGATGCGATGAACGCCGCGATCGATGCGTTGCCGGATGCCTTCCGCGGCATCGACCTGCTGGTCAACAACGCCGGTCTCGCCCAGGGCACGCTGCCGGCGCAGAAGGCCGACCTCAGCGACTGGCAGACGATGATCGACACCAACATCACCGCGCTGGTCACGCTGACACGGCGCGTGCTGCCGACGCTGATCGAGCGCCGCGGCGCCATCGTCAACATCAGCTCGACCGCAGCGACTTATCCCTACACCGGCGGCAACGTCTACGGCGGCACCAAGGCCTTCGTCAGCCAGTTCTCGCTGGGGCTGCGCAGCGACCTGCACGGCACCGGTGTGCGCGTGACCACGCTGGAACCGGGCATGGCCGAAACCGAGTTCACCCTGGTCCGCACGCACGGCGACCAGGCCGCGTCCGACGCGCTGTACAAGGGCGCGCAACCGATGACCGCGCAGGACATCGCCGACACGATCCACTGGATCGCCACCCTGCCGCCGCACCTCAACATCAACCGCCTGGAAATGATGCCGGTGAGCCAGTCGTTCGCCGGCTTCCAGGTCGCGCGCGAGGCGTAGGACAAGGTCTCGACCCGCCGGTTAGCAGTCGCGACGGCGTGGTCTAGATCAATCTCCGTGCTTCCCGGCAGCCACGATGGCGGGTCGAGACCCGCCCTACGTCAGGCCGCGTCCACCGCCGCACCCGCGGGGAGCGGTTTCCGGTCCAACAGCCAACCACGCAGCTTCAACCCCGGTCGTTCGACCGCGTAATGCACGATCGCACCGCCCAGCAGGCTTGCCGCCGCAAACACCGCGAACGCCAACAGCCCCTTGCCGTCCAGCGCTTCGCCGAACTGCAGGTCGACCAGGTGGAACACCGCCTTGTGGACCAGGTACAAGCTGTACGAAATCGCCGCCAGCCAGCCCGCGCCCGGCACGCGCCAGCGCCCGATCCAGCCCGTGCGCTGTGCGCCGGCGAACACCAGCATCGCCAGGCCCAGCGACAGGACCGGCCAGCCGATCGCATTGCCCATCAGGCCCGTGCGTTCGCGGAACAGCCACATCGCCAGCGCGACCACTGCCAGCCCCGCCAGCAGCACGCCGTTCGCCCGGGTCGCCCAGCGCTGCCATGCGTGCGGGCGGTAGACCTTGAACAGCGCGAGCATCACGCCCGCCAGCAGTCCATCGAGGCGACACCAGGTCGGGTAGTAAATGTCCTCCACGAACCAGTTGCGCGCCGGCGCCAGCGCGTCGTCGTGCAGCCACACGCTCGTGCGGATCGCGATCCCGGCCAGCACCACGCCTGCGCACGCGATCCACACCTTGCGCGATGAAGGCCGTCGCGCCAGCCACCAGGCCAGCAACGGGAACAGCAGGTAGAAATGCTCCTCCACGCACAGCGACCACGCGTGCGAGAACGCCTGGTTGCTGGTGTAGTCGATCGTCAGGTTGAGGGTGAAGGTGGCGAACTTCCACCACGGTTCCAGCCCCGGCGCCTCGCGGAAATCCGCGACCGCGACGTACAGCAGCAGCACGACCAGGAACGCCGGCAGGATGCGGAACGCGCGGCGCAGGTAGAAGTCGCCGAACTGCAGTTTTTCGCCGCGCGCGAGCGGCGCCAGCACCTGCCCGCCGATCAGGAACCCGCTGAGCACGAAGAACAGGTCCACGCCCATCCAGCCGAAGCGCGACAGCCACTGCCAGTGCTCGCCCAGGCCGCCGACGAGGAAGGAGTGGAACAGCATCACCCAGACGATCGCGAGCGCGCGTAGCAGGTCGAGTCCGGGCAGTCGCATTGCATTTCGTCCGTGATGAAGGGGCGCCATCGTGCCAAAAACCGCGGCGCTTGTGCGCGCTTTCCTGCGCTCGTTGCGTGCCTCGCTCATGGCCAGCGCGGAAAATCGCGCTACTTCGCGTGCCACTCGTAGACGGTGACCTGCGACGCTCCGGTGGTGTGCACCGGGTCGTCGAAGGCGATCGCCGTGGCTTCGTCGAGGTCATGGGCCCGCACGATGTACGCGCCGCCGCTCTTGTCGCCGAACGGTCCCGCCAGCTCGAGCCGCCCGCGTTCGCGCAGCCGGTCCAGGTGCGCGTAGTGCGGCGCGATCACGCCGGGATCGAACCGCGGCGTGCGCAGGGTCAGGACCAGGTAACGCTTCAGGCCCGCGTCGTCCGCCGCGGTCACGCCAGCGGTTCGTCACTGAGGTAGGTGTACGCGGTCAGCCCGGCTTCCAGCGCGGCATCCATCCGCGCGGCTTCGTCCGCCGCGAGGTGCGCCGCTGCGACCTTGCCGCGGTACGCCGCGCGCAGGTCGGCGAGCTTGTAGCCAACGTAGTCCAGCATCACGTCGGTGGTGTCGCCGCGACGCTGCTGGCTCATCGCATAGCCGTCGCCGTCGATGTGGACTTCAACCGCGTCCGTGTCGCCGAACAGGTTGTGGATGTCGCCGAGGATTTCCTGGTACGCGCCCACCAGGAAGAACGCCAGCCGATACGACTCGCCATGCCTGAGCGCATGCAGCGGCAACGAGGTGTCCAGGCCTTCGGTCTCGACGTAGGTGTCGATCTTGCCGTCGGAATCGCAGGTCATGTCGGCGATCACGCCGCGCCGCGTCGGCTGCTCGTCCAGGCGGTCGATCGGCGCGATCGGGAACACCTGGTCGATCGCCCACACGTCGGGCATCGATTCGAACACGCTGAAGTTGACGAAGTACTTGTCGACCAGGCGATCGTTGAGTTCGTCGAGCAGGTCGCGGTGGCTCTTTTCCTCGAAGCTGAGGCGCGCGCGCACGGCATGGGCGATCGCGTAGAACAGATCGTCGATGCGGGCGCGGTGGGTCAGGTCGATCTGGCCCAGCGCATAGAGGGACAGGCCTTCGCTGTGGTGGTGCTGCGCTTCGTGGAACAGCTCGACGGCCGGACGCGAGTCGAGCTCGCCGTGGATCTCGCGCAGGTGGCGGATCACCGCCGGCTCGTCGTCGTGCTCGTCGGGCACGCGGCCTTCCGGGGCCTGTTCGACTTCGGACACGTTCGCGACCAGCACCGCGTGGTGCGCGGTCATCGCGCGGCCGCATTCGGTGATCACGCGCGGCGGCGCCAGGCCGTATTCCTCGCAGGCTTCGGCCAGCGGCTGGACGATGCTGGAGGCGTACTGGTTCACGCCGTAGTTGATCGAGCAGTAGCTGCGCGAACGCGTGCCTTCGTAATCGATACCCAGGCCGCCACCGACGTCCATGTAGCGCACTTTCGCGCCGAGCACGGACAGTTCGACGAAGTAGCGCGTCGCCTCGCGCATGCCGTTGGCGATGTCGCGGACGTTGGAGATCTGCGAGCCCATGTGGAAGTGCAGCAGGCCAAGGCAGTCTTCCATGCCGTTGTCGCGCAGCTCCTTCCACAGGTCGAGCACCTGGCGCGGCGAGAGCCCGAACTTGGCCTTGTCGCCACCGCTGTTCTGCCACTTGCCCGCGCCGAGCGAGGCCAGGCGCATGCGCACTCCCAAGCCGGGCTTCACGCCCAGTTCGCGTGCTTCCTCGATGATCAGCGGCAGCTCGGACGGCTTCTCGACGACGATGTAGGTCTCGAGCCCGAGCTTGCGGCCGATCAGGGCCAGGCGGATGTATTCGCGGTCCTTGTAGCCGTTGCAGACGATCAGCCCGCCGGGACGGCTCAGGGCGAGCACCGCCATCAGTTCCGGCTTGCTGCCGGCCTCCAGGCCGAAGCCCTCGCCGTGGTGCGACGCCAGCGTGCCGGCAACGCCCTGGTGCTGGTTGACCTTGATCGGATAGACCGCGGTGTAGCCGCCGGCGTAGTCCCAGTCGGTCATCGCCTGGGCGAAGGCACCCTGCAGCTTGCGCAGGCGGTCACCGAGGATGTCCGGGAAGCGGACGAGCAAGGGCAGCTTGGCGCCCTGCGCGCGGGCCTTGTCGATGACCTCGGGCAGCGGGATCTGCGGCCCCTGCGGCCCGCGCGGTGCCACGGTGATGCGGCCGGCCGCATCGACGTCGTAATAACCCTCCGACCAGTGCGGGATCGAATAGGTCTTGCGGGCTTGGTCGAGCGACCAGGCGGTCATCGGCGTGCTTCCTTCGGCGAACAGAGGGGAAAACCGGGATTTCCGGGGCGAACAGGCGCGCATTGTAGGGCCGCCCGCGGGTGATCCACAGTGCTGGCACTGCGGGGGCCGCGTGCGCGGCCTGGACAGAAGGGCCACTGCGTCTTGTTGTTGGATCCCGGGGTACGGTCGCCGTGCCCACCACCGACCGTGTTCCCCGCATTCGCTACAACGCATTCGCTACAATCCGCGCCCCACTTCGCCCCACGGAAGCACGCCCATGACCGCCCCCACCTGGCACTACGAGAACTTCGAGCGCGCCGGCTCGGCCATCGGCTACCGGATCACCAAGAAGCTGGACGAGGTGCAGTCGCCGTTCCAGTTCATCGAGATCTTTGAATCCACCGACTGGGGCAACCTGATGCTCATCGACGGCGCGATGATGCTGACCACGCGCGACAACTTCCTCTACCACGAGATGATGTCGCACCCGGCGCTGTTCACCCATGCCAATCCGCGGAACGTGGTGATCATCGGCGGCGGCGACTGCGGCACGCTGCGCGAGGTGCTCAAGCACCCGGGCGTCGAGAAGGCGGTCCAGTGCGACATCGACGAGCAGGTCACGCGCATGGCCGAGAAGTGGTTCCCGGAACTGTGCGATTCCAACAACGATCCGCGCGCCGAACTGATGTTCGACGACGGCATCGCCTACATGGCCAATTGCGCGCCCGGCAGCGTCGACATCGTGATCGTCGATTCCACCGACCCGGTCGGCCCGGCCGAGGGCCTGTTCAACAAGTCTTTCTACGAATCCTGCTTCCGCGCGCTCAAGGACGACGGCATCCTGGTGCAGCAGTCGGAGTCGCCGCTGGTCCTGCTCGACCTGATCAAGGAAATGCGCGGCGAGATGGGCAAGGCCGGCTTCACCACCTTCAAGACCCTGCCGTTCCCGCAGCCGTGCTACCCGACCGGCTGGTGGAGCGCGACGCTGGCGAAGAAGTCCGGCGGCTTCGAGTTCCGCGAAGCCGATGCCCGCGCCAAGCTGTTCGACAGCAAGTACTACAGCGCCGACATCCATCGCGGTGCGTTGGTGGCGCCGCCGTTCGTGGCCGCCGCTCTGGGCGAGTAAGCCCCGCCGGCCGTCTGTCCCGGGCGGCGCTGTTGCTGGATCGATCGCCGTCCGTCCGCGGAAGGCCCCGCTGCTGGCGGATCGCTGCCCGCCGATCCCGGTGGGCGCCATCGCGCCTCCAGACTGCTGAAACCGTCTCATTGCCGCGCTGGACCCCTGTGTTACGTTGCCGGGCGGACGATCGTGCTGTCACGGTCGCCTGCGCTCGATCCGGGGGGATGTCTTGCGCGCACGGGGGTTGCTGCCGCTACTGATGACCTTGGGCTGGCTTGCGTCCGCGGACGTGCCGGCCCAGGTGGCATTGGCAGCCGGGCCCGACCCCAAGCAGTTCGACAAGCTGGTCGAGGACGTCGAACGCGGCGACGTGGTGGTCACCAGCACCCCGGAAATCCGCGACATCATCTCCCGCATCGACGCGCTGCGACCGAAGGACGACCCGCCGCGCGAGCTGCGCCTGCGCGCCTTCCGCTGCGACTACGACGACCTGGGCCCGCCCAGCGCCGGACTGGCCTACGCGCGCGCCGGCATGGCCGACGCGGTGCGGGCGCACGACGTCGGCAACCAGATCCGGTTCGGCCTGTGCGAGGCCAGCTACATCGACGGCACCGGCCAGATGAGCCAGTCGCTGGTCCCGGTGGAGGCCGCCCTGACCCTGGCCCGCAGACACAACGAACCGCGCCTGCTGGCGCAGGCCCTCACCCACCGCGGCAGCCTGCGCTCGTTGCGCGGCGAACAGGCGGCGGCACTCGTGGACATGCTGGAGGCCCAGCGCGTCTACGCCCACGCCGGCCTGGACAAGGAAGCCGAGTCCACCCTGCAGGACATCGCCGTCGCCTATCGCCGCATGGGCGACTACGACAAGGCGATGGACTACCTGCGCCAGAGCATCGCCTTCGCCGAACGCGAAGGGGTCTGGAGTTCGTTGACGGTATCGCTGCTGCAGACCGCCTTCCTGCACCAGGACCGCGGCCAGCAGGACGAAGCCCTGGCCGTGCTCCGGCGCGTGCTGGAAATCTCGGCCGAGCACAGCATCGACTACGACGCCGCGGCCGCGCAGCTGGCCATGGCGCAATCGCTGGTCAAGAAGGGCGAATTCGACCAGGCGTTGCTGGCGCTGTCGGCGGCGCGGCACGGCTTCGACCTCAAGGGCGACCGCTCCAACGACGGCATGCTGCACCTGGTGCAGGGACAGCTGCTCGCCGGCCAGGGCGACCACGCCACTGCGCTGACCCACTACGACGAATCCGCCCGCGCGTTCAGCGCCGACACCAACCTGCGTTACCTGGTCGAGCTGTACGAAGCGCGCGCCCAAAGCCACGAGGCGCTGGGCAACTACCGCGCGGCGATGGATGACCTGAAGCTCGAACGCACCGGACGGCAGAAGCTCAACGACGACAGCCGCACCCAGCAGTCATTGCTGCTGCAGTACCAGTTCGACACCGCCCGCCGCGACCTGCAGAACGCCCAGCTCCAGGCCGACAGCCGGGCCCAGCGGCAACGCCTGGACGCGATCGAACGCGCCAGCCATTGGCAGTTGGCAGCGCTGATCAGCAGCGCGCTGCTGCTGGCCCTGCTGCTGGGCCTGCTGTGGCGGCAGCTGCGGCGCATGCGTCGCATCAACGCGCTGGCCCTCACCGATGCACTGACCGGCGTGGCCAATCGCCGCCACATCGAAGTCGCTTCCCGCGAAGCCGTCGCCTACGCCCGCGCCAACAACACGCCGCTGGCGGTGCTCACCTTCGACCTGGACTGGTTCAAGCGCATCAATGACAGCCACGGCCACGCCGCCGGCGACCTGGTGCTTGTGCGCGTCACCCGCGCCTGCGAAGCGGTGCTGCGCCAGAACGACCTGCTCGGCCGCATTGGCGGCGAGGAGTTCGTCACCCTGCTGCCGAACACACCCGTGGAGGCGGCCACTCACGTCGCCGAACGCCTGCGCGACGCCGTCGCCGGGCTGGACCTGTCGGACATTGCCGCCGACCTGTCCGTGACCATCAGTGTCGGCCTGGCGATGCTGCGCCCCGGCGACGACGGCGTGCACGACGTCATCGACCGCGCGGACATCGCGCTGTACCGCGCGAAGGAAGGCGGCCGCAACCGGGTGGACTCGGAAGTCTGAGTGTTTTGCCGCGACGTCGGCATCAGGCACCCGCAACCACTGCGGCATGCGCGCCGCCACCTGGGCCGGACTCCGCGGACAAACGCAATCGGTGCAGCGGCTGCCGTCGGGGCGATCCGAAATCGCCAGTACGAATGCAATCGACGCGACCGGACGCCGGTCCGAACGGATTGCTACCGCCTCGACCGTGATCCACGGCTGGCGCGCCTGTTGCGCGCCACGACGCGACTACAACGCGTCGCCGTCCATCTCGCCGGTGCGGATCCGCACTACGCGATCGAGCTCCCAGACGAAGATCTTGCCGTCGCCGATCTTGCCGGTGCCCGCGGCTTTCATGATCGACTCGACGACCACGTCGACCTGGTCGTCGGTGACGGCGACTTCCAGCTTGATCTTCGGCAGGAAGTCCACGACGTACTCGGCACCGCGATAGAGCTCGGTGTGGCCCTTCTGGCGCCCGAAGCCCTTGACCTCGGTGGCGGTGATGCCGGCGACGCCGGCTTCGGCCAGCGCTTCGCGCACGTCGTCGAGCTTGAACGGCTTGATCACCGCCATGACCATCTTCATCGCAACTATCTCCTGTTACTGCGGCGAGGATAAGCCGCGCGGGCAGGATCGGCGAGCGCGGGAGGCGTTCGCAGCTTGGCCGCGGCATGCCGTCTCGTCGTGATCATTCCCCTACCAACGGCGTAGGGCGGGTCTCGACCCGCCATCCGCCATCCCGCAACTCCATCGCCACGCACGAATGCGAATGGACCGACCGTTCCGTCGCCGTCGGAACGGCAGGTCGAGACCCGCCCTACAATGGCCATCAGGTTTTTCCTACCCGGCAGCGCGGCGACCGCCGACTGCGCGGCCCCGACCCGGGGTCCGAAGCTGGGCGCAACCAAAAGGAGCCCGCGCCAATGATCGACCTCAACCCGCTCGACGACCTCGCCCGCCGCCTCAGCGCGCTGGTGCCGCCTGGCCTGCGCGAAGGCCAGGAAGAGCTGCAACAGAACTTCAAGGCCGTGCTGCAAACCGGCCTGGGCAAACTCGACCTGGTTACGCGCGAGGAATTCGAAGTCCAGCGCGCCGTGCTGCTGCGCACCCGCGAGAAGCTCGAAGAACTGCAGCGCACCGTCGCCGAACTCGAAGCACAGCTGTCCGGCGCGACCGCCGGCAACACCGACACGCCGCGCCACTGAGCGCACCGCCATGAACCTCGCACTCGTGCACGGGCGTGCGCGAACGGGCGTGCGTGCGCCCGAGGTCCGGGTGGAGGTGCACCTCTCCGGTGGCCTGCCGCGCATGTCGATCGTCGGCCTGCCCGAGGCCGCCGTCCGCGAAGCCAAGGACCGCGTGCGCGCCGCGATCACCTGCGCGCAGTACGAATTCCCCGCCCGCGTGATCACCGTGAACCTGGCGCCCGCCGACCTGCCCAAGGACGGCGGTCGCTTCGACCTGCCCATCGCGCTGGGCATCCTGGCGGCCAGCGGACAGATCCCGCTGGAGGCGCTGGGCGACTACGAATTCCTCGGCGAACTCGGCCTCACCGGCGAGTTGCGCGCGATCGACGGCGTGCTGCCCGCGGCGCTCGCTGCCGCACAGGCGGGGCGCAAGCTGGTCGTGCCCGCGGGCAATGGCGCGGAAGCCGCGCTCGCCTCGCAGGTCGAAGTCAGCACCGCACGCACCTTGCTGGAAGTGTGCGCGATGCTCGACGGGCGCAAGTCGCTGCCGCGCGCACAAGCGCAGCCCACGGTGCGCAACATGGGCGTGGACATGAGCGACGTGCGTGGCCAGACGCACGCGCGTCGCGCGCTGGAGATCGCGGCCGCCGGCGGCCATCACCTGCTGCTGATCGGGCCACCAGGGTGTGGCAAGACATTGCTGGCCTCGCGCCTGCCGGGCGTACTGCCGGAAGCGAGCGAGGACGAAGCGCTGGAAACCGCGGCGATCGCCTCGGTCAGCGGCCGTGGCCTCGACCCGACACGCTGGCGCGAACGCCCGTATCGCGCGCCCCACCACACCACCAGCGCCGTCGCGCTTGTCGGTGGCGGCGCGCAGCCGCGTCCCGGTGAAATCTCGCTGGCGCACAACGGAATTCTTTTTCTCGATGAACTTCCCGAATGGGATCGCCGCGCGCTCGAAGTCCTGCGCGAGCCGCTTGAATCCGGCACGGTGACCATCTCGCGCGCGGCACGACAAAGCGAATTTCCCGCCCGCTTCCAACTGGTTGCGGCGATGAACCCATGTCCGTGTGGTTGGGCCGGCGATGGCAGCGGTCGCTGCCGTTGCAGCCCGGACAACATCCGTCGCTATCGCGCGCGCATTTCCGGACCACTGCTGGATCGCATCGACCTGCACGTCGACGTCCCGCGCCTGCCGCCGACGCAATTGCGACCCGACGCACCCAGCGGCGAAAGCAGCGCCGACATCCGCGCCCGCGTTGTGCAGGCACGCGCGCTGCAACACCAACGCGCCGGTGTTGCCAACGCGCGGCTCAGCCAGTCGGAAACCAACACCGCCTGTCGCCTGGCCGACCGCGACCATGCCCTGTTGGAACGCGCGGTCGACGCCCTGCAACTGTCGGCGCGCTCGATCCATCGCATCCTGCGCGTAGCCCGCACCATCGCTGACCTGGCGGAGAGTCCGCAGATCCAGACAGCGCACCTGACCGAAGCGCTGGGATATCGCCGCGCGGATCGGGGTACCGACGCGGCGTAAGACCGCGCGAACATGTCGCTGACGGCGCTGCTGGATGCTGGTTGCGGCGTCGAGCTACCTTGGTAGCTGCGAGCGCGCTGCTGGCGTGGACGTCAGTCGACCCCTGCCGGCCGCGCCGGGGATCATGGGGTCGATCGGATCCAGTGCCTCCTCGTGCCGACGAACGGAACAAGTCCTGATAACAAACGACGCTGGATCCCCGCCTTCGCGGGGATGACGGTGCGGAAGCTGGACTCCACTGAACGCCTCAGCCGAAGCGGAAGCCTGCCTGGTGCCGAGCTTGCCAGGCACTGCACTCGCAAATGGCTTCTGTAGTGACACGCTCCGCACAATCGGCCCTTCATGCATGGCAGCGCCGAGCAAAAGTTCGGCGATGCAAGTGCGCGGCCTATTCGTCCAGCCGCCAGACCTCGCCCACCGGATCGAGTTCCGCCGTCACCATTTCCTCGCCACGCCAGCCGAAGCCGCAGATCGCCAGCGTGCCTTGGCTCAGGTGATCCAGGCCAAACGCTTCTTCCAGTACCAGGTCGTTGATGCCACCGGTGATGAACGCGCCCAGTCCCAGGTCCGTCGCCGACAGGTACAGTGTCTGCGAGAAGTGTCCCGCTTCCAGCGTGACCACGCGGACACCCTTGGCGTGCTGGCGGTATTTCCAGAACATGCGATCGAAGCGCGGCGACAGCAGCACCAGTGTGTGCGCGTCAGCGAACCAGTGCTGCTGCGCCACCGCGCGCATGATCAGTTCGCGCAGCGGGCCTTCCGGCGTCGGCAGCGGTTCCAGCGCATGGTCGCGGGCCTGGTAGTGGTACAGGCCGGGTGCGACGCCCTCGACGTTCTGCACGATCAGGTAGGCCTCGATCGGATGCAGGCCACCGCCGGACGGACTGGTCTTCTTGAAGAACGCCATGTCCTCGCAGGTGCGCACCTCGCCCTGTGCGGAAAACACGCGTTCGAGCATCTGCGCGAACAGCGCATGCGACAACGGCCGCTCGGTGTCCCAGTTGCGGCAGGTGGCGCGGCGCGCGAGCAGCGCGTCGAATTCGTTGCGCGGCGCGCGCGGCAACGGCAGCGCCCGGGCGGGATCCACGCGCCGCACCGACTCGGTCGGCGGTATGCCCAGGGTTTCACGCATGTCGCGGGCGGTGCGGGTGTGGCTGTCGTCCATGTTCTTGACGGCATCGACGTCGCGCCAGCGGGAGAAGGCGTTCTGCACGGCGGTCAGCGGATGCCAATAAGTGGCGCGCATCGCCTCATCGCGTTCACGCCAGGTTGCCTGAGCGTCGTCGTCCGCCACCTCGACGTCGGAAATCAGCAGGCCTTCGTGCAGCAGGCGTTCGACGGCAGCGACCGGATGCGCGCCAAGTTCGGCGACGTTTATCCAGCGGCTGGGACTGAGCGCACCGAGCAGTTCGCGCTCGGCTACATCGATCTCGACCTCTTCGCCACGATGCGGCGCCAGGGCGAGCCAGCGCAGTTCACGACACAGGCCGTTGCCGCCACTGAGCAGCTCGTTGAGATCGAAGCCGACTTCCTCGCGCGGTTCCACGAACACGGTGTTGCAACGGCGGACCTGCATTTCCCACTCCCATCCCGACGATTCGAGGTCCGGCATTGTGCTTGCGCCCCCCCCCCGGACGAGAAGTAGGGTGCGGAGCCGGCGCGGCCGCGCTGGCCACGCATTCTCCACCACGCAAGGGACCGTCATGCAAACCATCGCAATGGATACGAACCGGACTTCACCGGCGCTGGCCGCCCGGCCGCGCAGCGCCCCCATCGACCCGCAGGTTGCTGATCGCCTGCTGGACCGTCTCGCCAGCGACGACGACTTTCGCGCGCTGTTCATGCGCAGCCCCGGCCAGGCGTTGGCGCAGGTGGGGTTCGTCAACGCGACCGACTCGCCTTCGCCCGAGGGCTGCTTCTGGGGGATTGAACTGGCTTCGAAGCAGGAGATTGCACGGGCGCGGGAGGAGATTCGGTACATGCTGACTCAGGGACTCAGCCAAACCTCGCCACAACTGGACGCCAGCATCGCTGGCGCGTATCACCGGAAGTGAAATGTGGTTTCCCAGATTGTCAGAAGCCGCCCTCGGGCGGCTTCTTTTGTCTCTGAATCAGGTGCGCGGCTTGAGTCCCTTGGCTTTCGGGTTGTTCACCTGACCCAACGGCGCTAGATTCCCCCAGCATTAGCCCGTGTCGGGCCTAACCAGGGGATGAGCAATGGCTAACAAGATCCAATCCGCACCGCTGAGCCCGGAAGTCGCGGACCGCCTGCTGGACTTGCTCAGCACCGACGATGCGTACCGCGCCCGCTTCCAGGCGGATCCCGGCTCAGCACTTTACGAGGTCGGTTACCAGAAGCCGGCGCCGGCGCAGATGACAGCATGCGGCACGATGCCGGTGGCGATGCCTGAGGCGCTGATCGACTGCAAGGTTCAGAACCTTGCATCCAAGGAAGTCATTTCGGCCGCCCGTGCTGAGATTCGGGCAATGTTAACCAAAGGCCTTGCTCAAAGCTCACCGAGCTTGGACGCGGCAATTACCGCGGAACGTCGATCCCTCAAGTAGTCGGGAAGGGCTTTGGCAGGCCAGTGCCTGTCAAAGCCTCTCAAGGCGATTTTGACCGTCTCCGTGCCTTGCTCCGTCAGAGCAAGGAGCTCAGCTTCCCTCAGTGCAGCAATGTTGCTATCCGCAACGTTCAGTGCCTGCAAGCAGTAGCCGCACTCGAACTCGGCATAGGCAAGTCCCCGTCGCCGTTGCAGCCAACGGGCATTCTCAAGTGCCGCCTCATGCTGCCCTACGGCAGCCAATGACTCCATAAGTACAACGCGTGTCTGATAGCGCTCATGTCCCGTGATGAGGGGGCGCAACGCATCGAGAGCTTTCTCTGGTCTCCCGGACACGCGACTCTCTTCCGCGCCAAGCACCAGGAAAAGCTCCGAGAGAACTGGCGTTCTCATAAGCTCAGGTTGACGTGCCAGTGCCTCCCTTACTTCGGCGGCAGTCTGGCGATCCCCCATGCGCAACGCTAGCAGGCCAGCCGACATAGCGAGCGCCGCATCATCTTTCCTGTCCGCATCTTCCGGCTGTGCCAAGGATTGGAGCGCTTGGTGTGCTGCGCTCTGCGCGGCTCCTAACGCCTCATCCTTCCTGCCAGCGAACCAGTCCGCAGTCGCCGCAGAGAGCAGGAGGGATCGATGATCGAAGCCAGTACCCGCAGCCAGGGCCAACGCTTCCTTGGAATCTTCCTGCGCCTGATGCCATTTTGCCTGGTCGATCGCGAGGCTAGTTAGCTCAATCCGAGAATGCCGGTCGTTCGCGGGCAATTTGCGCGCGATGCGTCGCGCCGCCATGAAGTCGCGCTTGGCGGCTTCAACCGCAACGCGTCGTCGCAGGCTGCTACTAAACCCCAGCGACATCGCCCTATCGAATGCATGCGCAGCCGATTCGAAGTCCTCGCTTCCCAGCAATATGCGGCCGAGAGCATCATGATCTTTCGGCGCCAGCTCGTTCTGAGGAACCGCTGCCGCCCGAGCATGCGGAATGGCTTCAGCGAAGCGATTCTCTTCATACAACCAGAACGCGGCGTTGCCCTGTGCAGGGAAATAGCCTGGATACAGCTTCGCCAGCTCGATCCATCTCGAAGTGGCCTCTGCGGGATGATCGAACTCTGCCGCCCAAGCATCCAAATACATCGCGTCACGTGGTGGCAAGTGGTCGCGAAGCGATTGCGCTTTCCTCAATGGTGCTATCGCCGCCGGCGAGTTGACCTGCGCGTACTTTGCCCGCATCTGCCCCAACCACGCCAGCGCGAAGGTCGGATCCAGGGCTGTCGCACGTTCGAACAGCTGCGATGCTTCCCCGTAGGCGTTGCGTGCATAGGCTTTCTGACCGAGTGCATAAGCCCGCAACGCATCCAGATTCTTCGTCGTCACCTCCGGCAAGGGCTCCGAATCCTTCTCGATCGACTTCACCGCCTCGCCCAGCTTGCCGCGCAGCGATGCGGTGACCTGGTCGATGGAACCCAACACCGACTCCACGCCCTTGCCATCGACTGACTCGGCGTACACCGTCGCCTGGGTGTGCGGATCGATCACTTCCGCACTCACACGGACGCGACCGCCGACTTCGGCCACGGTCGGCAGGATCACCGCGCGCGCACCGTCGCGCAGGGCGATCTCGGAAGCGATGGCGCGGTCGAGCACGGTGTCATCGGGGCGCTGCATGCGGGTCAGCGTGTCGCGCGCCTTGAGGTCGCTGAGCACGTTGACGTAGCGCGACTGCTCCAGGCTGATGCGGAAGGCCTGTTCCAGCGAATCGTCCAGCGCGCTCTGGCCGGTGAGGTTGCGCAGGTCGCCGACGACGACCCAGTCGCGCTGGTTGAAGGCGATGGCGGGCGCGGGCTGGGTGATGAACCACACGCCGATCGCGCCGCCGACGAGCAGCGCTATTTCGGCGGCGAGGGCGGCGGGGCGACGCCACAGCGGAATGTCGCGCCAGGCCTTCGGGGAGCTGATCGGGACGCGGATCGGCGCGACGCCGGGTTCGCCGACTTCAAAGATTTCCTGCGTCTCGGGCACGCCCTTGAAGCGCCAGCGGCCCCAGGATTTCCAGACCAGATGCTGGCCGCGGTCGCCCAGTTCGCGCGCGGCGCGGTGGGCCAGCGGTTCGGCCACGGCCGAGAGCAGGATCTGGCCCGGGCGCGCCATCGCCATCAGGCGGGCAGCCATGGGCTTGGCCAGACCTTCGACTTCCAGCGGCTTGGCACCGACGTTGACGGCTTCGTCGCTGTTGCGCCAGGTGAGGACTTCGCCGACGTGCAGGCCGGCGCGGGCCTGCAGTTTCAGCTTGTTGTCCGTGCCCAGGGTTTCCAGACCGCGCGCGTAATCGAGCGCGAAGCCGAGGCCGTCGATGGGGCGTTCAAACAGCAGCAGCAGGCCGTCGGACCGGTCGATCAGGCGGCCGCGCCATTGCTGCTGCAGTTGCAGGACCAGGCGGTCGTGGGCGCGGAACAGGTCGCTGGCCGGGCCATCGCCGAGGCGTTCGACCAGGCTGGTCGAGTCGACCAGGTCGGTCAGCAGCAGGGTGCGTAGCTGTGGGGCGTTGACCCCGGCGCGCGGCGCGGGCTCAGGCAGGGGCTCGGGCGAAGTCTGTGCGTAACCGGTATCCATGGTCCCTTCTGCCGGCTTCATGCCGGCGCGTAAGCGTCGTCCTGCCATTCCACGCGATTGCCACCCAGGCGCTTGGCGCGGTACAGCGCCATGTCAGCCTGGGCGTACCAGTCATTCCAGTCGCGGTCGGCATCCACCAGGCAGGCCCCCAGGCTGAGCGTGCAGATCAGCGGGACCTGGCCGGGCTCGTTGTGGCGCGGCACCTGCAGGAGGCCGCGGGTGGTGGTGGTGACGAAGTCGGCGAAGCCCAGCACCGCGTCGCGGCTGTCGGCCTTCACCAGCAGGCAGAACTCGTCGCCACCCAGGCGGCAGGCGATGTCGCCTTCGGCCACCACCGAACGCAGGATGCTGGCGACGCTCTGCAGCACGCGGTCGCCGATGAGGTGGCCGTGCTCGTCGTTGACTTCCTTGAAACGGTCGCAATCGATCAGGAGCAGGCCCAATCCGCTCAACGCGCCGTTGCGGCGGCGATCGGCCAGGTGCTGGGCGAGACCACGGCGGTTGTGCAGGCCGGTGAGCTCGTCGGTGCGGATCAGTTCTTCGGTCTGGTTGAGCTGGTGTGCGGTGGCGCGCAGGGAATCCAGCGCGGACTGCAGGTCCTGGTTGCGGCGACGCAGGCGGCGGATCAGGCCCTGTTCGTTCAGGACTACGCGCATGATCGCGCGGCGCAGGAAATGGGAGACCAGGCCGGGGTTGCGGTCGACCAGGCGCTGGAATTCCTCGTGTCGCAGCTCGATCAGCTCGCCGTCGGTGGCGGCCACGGCGTCGGCGCTGCGGGCGTGGTCGCCGATCAGCAGGCCCAGTTCGCCGAAGAACTCGAACCTGCCCAAGCGCTTGGAGATCAGGTCGTCGCCGAAGTCCAGGTCGATCGCGCCAGTGGCGATGACGAACATCGTGGTGCCCAGGTCGCCGCGGCGGAACAGGACCTCGCCGCCATAGCAGCGGCGGACGCGGCCGACTTCGGCGAACAGGGCGTATTCGGCAGCCGTCAGCGTGGCGGTCGCCGCATCGGACGCCACCGCATCGGCGCTCGCTGCCGCGGGCGCATCGCTTCGCGGCATCACAGCCGCGTTATCACGCTTCATCCACACGTCCCCGGCCCTGCGGAGGTGGGTCAGGATAGCACCCGCTTGTTGGCGTCAACGCAAGAGGATGACGCCTGCGGCCACCCCCAGGGCGGTGCCAGCGTCTTGAAGGCTGGCACGCACCGGGTTTTCCCGCTCCGGATCAGCCGCCGTTCTGGCAGCCGTTGCCCGAGCAACGACCGAGGTCGTCGATCATCTGCCTCGCGTTGTCGCGCGCTGCGTCCATCTCGCGAACCGAGCGGCACACGCGGGTGGTGAGGTTGCTACCGGGCTTCTTGCGCGATTCGCAGACCACGCGGTCCTGCTCGGCTTCGGTCACCGCGGCGTTGATCCACTCCATGGCGTTGAAGGCGTCGGTCTTTTCCGTGGCGCTCAGGTCTTCATCCCAGTTCTGCTTGCCGTCCAGGATGGTCAGCAGCTGGGTCTGTTTCTGCTCGAACTCGTAACGCTTGCGTTCGGGCATCTTCTTGAACACGCCCTTGCGCTGTTCCAGTTCGCCGCGGATCTGCTGCTGGTTCGCCACGATATCGGCGATGTTGGGAGGCATCCGTGCCGGGCCGAACGCAGCAACCGCACAGGATACGAAAGCAAGTACGAGAAACGTCAACGCACGCATGGTCTTGGCTCCTAGGATCGCCGGCCCCCATACCCCGGCGTGGGGCTCTCGAACATAGCCCCACGGCGAAGCGCTGTCATGTGCCGCATTTGGCGCCAGGGTGGGCCGGCTTTGTGACAGACCTGCCGCCCGCTCAGGCAGCACGCTGCTCGAACTGCTCCTCCTCGGTGGAGCCCTTGAGCGCGACGGTGGACGACTGGCCGTTCTGGATGGTCTGGGTCACGGCATCGAAGTAGCCGGTACCGACTTCGCGCTGGTGCTTGACCGCGGTGAAGCCGCGCTCGGCGGCGGCGAACTCGGCTTCCTGCAGCTCCACGAAGGCGCTCATCTGGCGGCGTGCGTAGCCGTGCGCCAGGTTGAACATGCCGTAGTTGAGGCTGTGGAACCCGGCCAGGGTGATGAACTGGAACTTGTAGCCGTAGGTCGCGATTTCCTTCTGGAACTTCGCGATCGTGGCGTCGTCGAGATTCTTCTTCCAGTTGAACGACGGCGAGCAGTTGTAGGCCAGCAGCTTGCCCGGGAACTTCGCGTGGATGGCCTCAGCGAACTTGCGGGCGAACTCCAGGTCCGGCTTGCCGGTTTCGCACCACACCAGGTCGGCGTACGGCGCGTAGGCCAGGCCGCGGCTGATCGCCTGATCGAGACCGTTGTTCGTCTTGTAGAAGCCTTCGACCGTGCGCTCGCCGGTGGTGAACGGCTGGTCGTTGGGATCGATGTCGGCGGTGAGCAGGTCGGCGGCTTCGGCGTCGGTGCGGGCGACGATCAGCGTCGGCACGCCCATCACGTCGGCGGCCAGGCGCGCGGCGACCAGCTTCTCAACCGCTTCGCGGGTGGGCACCAGCACCTTGCCGCCCATGTGGCCGCACTTCTTGACCGAGGCGAGCTGGTCTTCGAAATGCACGCCGGACGCGCCGGCTTCGATCATGCCCTTCATCAGTTCGAACGCGTTGAGCACGCCGCCGAAGCCGGCCTCCGCATCGGCGACGATCGGCTGCAGGAAGTCGACGTCGCCGCCACCTTCCGCGCACTGGATCTGGTCGGCGCGCAGCAGCGTGTTGTTGATGCGACGCACGACCATCGGCACCGAGTTGGCCGGGTACAGCGACTGGTCCGGGTACATCTCGCCGGCGATGTTCGCGTCCGCCGCGACCTGCCAGCCGGACAGATAGATCGCCTTGAGGCCCGCCTTGACCTGCTGCATCGCCTGGTTGCCGGTCAGCGCGCCGAGCGCGTTGACGAAGTCCTCGCGGTGCAGCGAGTTCCACAGCTTCTGCGCGCCGAGCTTGGCGATCGAATGTTCGACCGGCACGGTGCCGCGCAGGCGGACCACGTCCTCGGCGCTGTACGGGCGGGTGATGCCGGCCCAGCGCGGGTTGGTTTGCCAGTCGTGGCGGAGTTGGTCGGCGGTGGGGAGCTTGGTCATGGTGGCGGGCCTTGTGGTCGTGTTCCGAACGCGATGCCGTTCGTGTGGGGTGGTTGCGGGTGTTTGCGAAATAGGGGAGCAGGTCAGTCCAGCCGCGCGTAGGCCGGCAGGGTCAGGAACTCTTCGAGCGTGTCGGCGTGGGTGAGGCGATCGAGCATTCCGATCGCTTCGGCAATGCGGCTGCCGCCGGGCAGCTTGGTGCGATCACCCAGCTTCGTCGGCAGGTTGATCAGCGCGCGTTCGAACAGGGCGAAGTCGACCTCGCTGCCGTCGTCCAGGTGCAGGCTGGCTCCCTGCGGGTGTGCTCCGCGCGGCGCCGGGTCGCGCAGATCGGCGTGGTGCAGCCACTGCCACAACTGCGTGCGAGCGATTTCTGCCGTCGCGGCGTCTTCCATCAAGTGATGGATCGGCACGCAGCCGTTGCCGTCGAGCCACGCGGCGAGGTAGCGCACGCAGACTTCAACGTTGCCCTCGAAGCCGGCGCGGGTGATCGTGCCCAGCGACGGCTTGATCAGGTCGTCGCGGGTGACGATGACTTCCTCGCGACGCACGCCGTGCTGGTTTGCGGCCGGCATGCGTTCGTCGAAGATCCGCTTCGCCAGCGGAATCAGCGCTGGATGCGCGACCCAGGTGCCGTCGTGGCCGGCGGTGACTTCGCGCAGCTTGTCGGCGCGGACTTTCGCCATTGCGGTTTCGTTGGCGGCGTCGTCGCCACTGATCGGGATCTGCGCAGCCATGCCGCCCATCGCGTGCGCGCCGCGCTTGTGGCAGGTCTGGATCAGCAGCTCGCAGTACGCGCGCAGGAACGGCTGCGTCATCGTCACCTGGCCGCGCTCGGGCAGCACCTTGTCGCGGTGCGCGCGGAAGGTCTTGATGTACGAGAACACGTAGTCCCAGCGGCCGCAGTTGAGGCCGGCGATGCGGCCGCGCAGCGCGTGCAGGATCTCGTCCATCTCGAATGCCGCCGGCAGCGTCTCGATCAGCACGGTGACCTTGATCTGGCCGTTGGGCAGGCCGAGTTCGGCTTCGATGTGGTCGAGGACGTCGTTCCACAGCTGCGCCTCTTCCATCGATTGCAGCTTGGGCAGGTAGAAGTACGGGCCGCGGTCGTCGGCGGCGAGCAGGCCGGCGTTGAGGAAGGCGAACAGGCCCAGGTCAAACAGTGAGGCCGACATCGGCGCGCCATCGACCCGCACGTGCTTCTCGTCCAGGTGCCAGCCGCGCGGGCGCACCAGCAGCACCGCCTGCTCGGCGAATGGGCGCAAGGTGTAGTGCTTGCCGAAGACGCCGTTGATCGTGGGCGCGGTGTACTCCAGCGAGCCGGCGACGGCTTCGCGCAGCGCGCGCTGGCCGGCGATCAGGTTGGCCCAGGTCGGCGCGGTGGAATCCTCGAAGTCGGCCATGTAGCAGCTGGCGCCGGAGTTGAGCGCGTTGATGACCATCTTCGGGTCGGTCGGGCCGGTGATCTCGACCCGGCGGTCCAGCAGTGCCGCCGGCAACGGGGCGACGCGCCAGCCGCCGGCGCGGATGGCGGCGGTGTCGGCACGAAAGTCGGGCAGGCCGCCGGCGTCGAAGAACGCCTGGCGCTCGCGGCGGGCGGCCAGGCGGGCCTGGCGGGCGGGTTCGAAACGGCGGTGCAGGCCGGCCAGGAAGTCCTGGGCCTGCGGGCAGAGCAGTTGCTCCTGGCCCTCAACGTAGGCGGTGAGGGTCAGGCCGGGCGTTCCGGACTCGGGAGCGGTGGGGGTGCTTTCTTTGATGACGGCCGACATGGTGGGAGTCCCTGCGTACTGGACTCAGACCATGCGACTCAGTCTTGTATAAGACAATCAAGTTTTAACAATACGATTCATTTGGAAAACTAATATCGTCATAGAAATGGCCAGAAAACCGACCTCCACTTTGCGCTTCGCCTACAAGGGCGACCGCCTCAAACCGCTACGGGCGTTCTGCCAGACCGCTCGCCTGGGGTCGGTAACGCGCGCGGCCGAGGCGCTGTACCTGAGCCAGCCGGCGGTGACCCTGCAGCTGCAGGCGCTGGAGCGCGAATACGGCGTGCGCCTGCTGGAGCGCAGCGGCCGCCGGATCACCCTGACCCGCGAGGGCCAGGAGCTGTACGAACTGGCCCGACCGCTGGTTGAGGGCCTGGACGGGCTGGACGCCGCGTTCCGCCATCGCGTGGGTGGCCTGGACGCGGGCGAACTCCACGTCGCCGCCGGCAGCTCGACGATCCTGTACCTGCTGCCGAAGATCGTCGAAGCCTTCAAGGCCCGCTATCCGGACATCCGCCTGAGCCTGCACAACGTCACCGGCGCCGGCGGCCTGGAGCTGCTGCGGTCGGACACGGTCGACATGGCGGTGGGCTCGATGCTGGACGTGCCCGCCGACCTGGACTACGCGCCGGTGTACCGCTTCGACCCGATGCTGATCACCCCGCGTGACCACCCGCTCGCGGGCAAGGCCAACCTCACCCTGCAGGACCTGTCGCCGTACGGCCTGATCCTGCCTCCCCAGCGCCTGACCACGTACCGCCTGGTCGACCTGGTGTTCCAGCAGAACCGCGTGCCCTACACCGTGGCGCTGGAAGTCGGCGGCTGGGAGGTGATCAAGCAGTACGTGGCGATGGGGATGGGCATCAGCATCGTCACCGCGATCTGCCTCACCGATGCCGATCGCGAGCGGCTGGCGGCGCGCTCGCTGGGCAAGTACTTCCCGGCGCGCAGCTATGGCGTGGTAGTGCGCAAGGGCAAGTTCCTGTCGCCACAGGCGCGGGCCTTCACCGAGCTGATCAAGCCGGCACTGTTCGAGCGCGGCGATTACTACGCGACGGGGCAATCGGAGCGGTAGGGCGGGTCTCGACCCGCCACATGCGGGGCCGGGATGCGGCAGCAGAGCCGCACGACGAAAACACCCACGCGGCGATGGCGGGCGAGACCCGCCCTACACGTCGTGATGCCTGCCCTTCGACACACCGCGATACCAGCCGCGGATGCGCTCCACGTCGGCGGCCATGTCATCGCCCAGATCGAAAGTCGGGCCGATGCCGATGATCCGGCGACCGTAGTGGAAATACGCCGGCAACACCGGCACGCCGGCGGCCTTGGCGATCTTCCAGAAGCCGGTCTTCCAGCGCTCCACCGGTTTGCGCGTGCCTTCCGGCGCCAGCCCGTACCAGGACCGCTCCGCGCGCCGCATCATCTCCGCGGACTGTTGGACCACACCATGCGCGGCGCGGCGATCGACCGGGACCGCGCCCAGCTGGCGCAGCACGAACCCCATCACCGGCACCTTGAACAGCGAGTCCTTGCCGAGGATCGTGATGTCCAGGCCCAACGCCATCTTGGCGGCCATGCCCCAGATCCCGTCCCAGTTGGACGAATGCGGCGCGCCGATCAGCACCAGCTTGGGAAGGTCGGGAAATTCGCCGACCACGCGCCAGCCGCCAAGACGCAGCGCGGTACGGCCGACCCAGCGCGAAAACGCCCCGCCGCGCACGCGCGGGGCGCTGGGCGGCAACGACGGCAGTAGGGGCTCAGGGGTGTCGGACATGCGGTCCTCACGGCGCGATTCCGCCGATTGTGTCCGATTGTCCGGTTCAATGCGTACCTTTGCGTATGGCCGGCGGGCAGCCGCGATCAGCGGCGGGGGACAAGGCTTCCGGCGATCCAGGCGCCGGAAAGCGCAGCCTCGCACGCCCGCTGCGGCCATCAATCCCAGTCGCGCCCCGTCCGTCCCTGCTTGATCGTGCTGCGCTCGCGCTTGGCGGTCAGCCGGCGCTGCTTCGACGCCCGCGTCGGCCTGGTCGCAATGCGCGGCACCGGCGCCTTCAACCCTGTCTCGATGAAGGCAGCCAGGCGCTCACGCGCGTCCTCGCGATTGCGCTCCTGGGTACGGAAGCGCTGCGCGTTGAGCACCAGCACACCGTCGTCGGTGACGCGCCGATCGCGCCTGGCCAGCAGCCGCTCGCGGACGGGCTCGCTCAGCGATGGCGACTGCGCGATGTCGAAGCGCAGTTCCACCGCAGTCGCCACCTTGTTGACGTTCTGTCCGCCCGGACCGGACGAACGCACGAAGCGTTCGACCAGTTCGTCGTCGGGGATGGTCACGGTGTCGGAGATCTGCAGCATGCGGGGATTGTAGGGCGGGTCTTGACCCGCCACGGAATCGCCGAGCAACTTTCTTTCACGTATCGCAATCACGCGCGCTCACGCAAGCATCGCCCGCACGACATCGAGCGATTGCATTGCCATCGTCCGGCGCCGCAACCAGGTTCGCGGCAGGGCGATGGCGGGCCAAGGCCCGCCCTACGCTTCGTAGCCGAACAACGCCAGCGCCTTTGCGAACTCCGCGTCCACCGGCGCCTCGACGCTGATACGCGCACCCGTATGCGGATGGGTGAACGCCAGTCGCCGCGCGTGCAGCAGCATGCGATGCACGCCGAGCATGCGGAAGTTGCGATTGTGGCGCCCGTCGCCGTGGCTGGTGTCGCCGATCAGATGGTGGAAGGCGTGCTTGAGATGACGACGGATCTGGCGGAAACGCCCGGTTTCCGGCTGCGCGCACAACAGCGCGTAACGTGAGGTCTCGAATCCCTGTGACGGCATCGCCAGCTCGCATGTCGCCAGTCGGGTGAAACGCGTGATTGCCGGCTTCTTCGCGGGCTTTCCCGGCCCGCCATCGAGCAGGTGGTCGATGACGAAATGCTGCTCCTCCGGCCAGCCGCGACACACCGCCCAGTAGTCCTTCTCCACTTCGCGCGACATCACCACCTGTCCCAGCTGCGAAGCGGTGTCGCGATCGAACGCCAGCAGCAGGCAGCCGCTGGTCGCGCGATCGAGTCGATGCACGAGGAAGATCGGTCGCCCGAACTGTTCGCGCAGCCGATCGGCGAGGAAGTCGGTTTCGCCGCCCGCCAGCTTGCTGTCGTGGACCATCAGTCCCGCGGGCTTGTTCACCACCGCGAGCCAGTCGTCGGCATACAGAACGGGTTGCGCGGAATCGATCGACATGTGCACGGAAGTGATGAAGTAATGGCTGCGCATTATGCGGCCACGCACCTTGTCCTCCGCGCGCGGTTACGCGTTTTTCCATCGCACGCGGCCATTGCTTTGCATGCATGCCCATTCAGTTTCCATCGACATGAACGGCAATCGCAGCGCGACGTGCAACACTGTCCTTATCGCAAACGCGGCCGCGTTTGCAAGTGTGTGAGGCCCGGATGGCCCACCTGAAGGGACTCACGAGATCGCGACTCATGACGAGCGCGGCCATTGACGGCACTGCCAAGGATCTGCACATGACCTCCACCAGCAAGAAACCGGCCCGGGACGTCGCCCCCGACCAGCGCAAACTCACCTCCCTCCAGGCACAACGCCTTGCCGCAATGAGCGACCTCGATGCGAGGGAGCTCACCGGCCTCACCACCGTAGAGATCGGCGAGAAGTTCCGCTTCCGCATCGACCCGATGCTGCTGCTGTTCCGCCGGGTCTGCGGTCGCGTCGTGAAGAAGGATCCCGCCACCGGCATGGAATATCCGGTGCCCTATGCCACCGTGCATGTCGAAGACACCGACTGTTCGCTGCTGGGCTACTTCCCCGTGGTCTCGAAGTGGGCGTGGTACTTCCCGTTCCGCTGCCACCGCGAAGTCATCGCCACCGCGAAGACCGACGAATGCGGCAACTTCTGCGTATGGATCCCGCGCTGGGACATCGACTGGGTGCTGCGCTGGCGCCACGAACGCATCTGCCTGCCGATCGCGTTTGAACGCCCGTCGATCCGCGACATCCTCGACGACCTGATTCCTCGCGAACCCATCCCGCCCATCCCGCAACCCGGCCCGGATCCGGCACCGTTCGTCCGCCTGGATCGCGGCGTACTGATCCGGCGCATCGAGGACCACATCGGCCGCGACGCTGCGCGTTCGATCGCGCGCGCCGATGCCGCCGCGGGGTTCGGCGACAGTCGTGTCGCGCTCGATGCGGCGCTCGATGCCGCCGCGTTTCCGCAACCGATCCCGCCGCCGCTACCGAAGGAAATGCAGGTCCGGCCGCGCGGTAAAGGCGACGAAGTCGTGCAGTACGACGCGGCGCGCGATTCACTGGCCGCGCGCCTGCAGCTCAACGACGAGGTCCTGCGCGATTTCGACCTGCGCCGCTACATCGGCCCGTTCAAGCGTTGCTTCGACATCCTGGTCCCGGAATGGAAGGCGATCTTCGACGTGCCCGACATCAGCTTCCGCGTCACCCAGGACACCGATGGGGATGGCGACGAGGAAACGATCTACGCCGAGGGCCATTTCCAGGTGCGCTGGAACGCCGGCGCGATCGGTCCGCTCACCCTGCATGCCGGTCCCAACGCACGCGCCGGGCTGGCCTGTGGCGACCTCGACGGCGTGCCGTGCGCGAACGATCCGGCGATCGTCTTGGCCGGTCGCGTGCCGGTCGCGAACGAGCCCACGCTCTACAACGCGGCCGAAGGCTACATGCTGCGTTCCAACCGCCCGCATCCTTCGGGCCTGATCAGCGATCCGCTGCCCAATCCCGATGCGACCACGCCGTTCTACGGCGTCGTCACCCTGCTCGGCTGCAACAAGACGAACGCAAAAGCCACGCAGTACCGGGTGATGTTCAAGTACAGCAACGACAACGGCGCCACGTTCACGTCGTACGCGCCATTCGTCGGCCTGACCTGGCCACTGTTCCGCCTCGACGGCAGCGGCAATCCGCAATGGCACTACCCGGCGTCCGACGCGCAGGGCTGGTATCCGATCGCGTTGCCGGCGGGCCCCAACCCGTTCCTGCCGCAGGACATCCTGCTCGACTGGCCGACGGGTTCGTTCGCCAACGGGCGCTATGTGCTGAAGGTCGAAGTCGGCAGTGGCGGTACGGTGATGGACAGCTCGGCGGAGATCGCGTTCAACGTCGACAACAGCGCGCCCAGCGGCCCGATGACGGTGGAATGGCGCAAGGTCGGCGGCGGTGCGTTCCAGCTGCTCGATGGCAACTGCCCGGTGGTGAAACGCGGCGTGGTGCCGGCGGACCTGGAGTTCCGCGTCACCCTGTCCGCGTCGGCGCGCCATCTGCGTTCGGCCACGCTTACCGCGGCCGGATGCGGCAACGGTAACTTCGCGCTGCAGAGCGGCACGACCGAGCACTGGTACACCACCGCCAGCGACAACAGCGAGACGCTGCAGGCGATCTACCGCCTGTCCGCGGCTGCGGCGCAAGGGACGTACTCCTTCGCCGGCCATGTGGTGAGCCGTGCCATCAGTCCGAGCGGCTACGACGGTGGCCACCTCGCAATGCCGGCGTGGGAATACGACCGCGGCGACATCCACATCGACCCGAACTTCTCGTTCTCGGTCGTGGACATGAACTGACGTAGCAGGAACTGATGTAGCAGGGGAGTCCGGCGCAGTGGAGAAGGTCCGCTGCGCCGGAACTTCGAGGTAACAGCCTGGCCATGCTCGATGTTTCGAGTTGCACCGATTCGTTTCGCGCGTGACGTTCCGCGCAACCCGTTCCTCAACACCACCCGCCCAATCGCCCCACGCAAAGGGAACATGCGCGATGAATCCCACCCACTGGCCCGCCGCAACCACGCTACTGATCGCCGTACTCGCCACCTGGCGCGTCGCGCACCTGTTCGCGCGCGAGGACGGCCCTTTCGACCTGATCGTCCGCCTGCGCGTGGCATTGGGCGACGGCATGCTGGGTCGCGCCATGGATTGCGTCTACTGCCTGAGCCTGTGGCTCGCAATCCCGTTCGCGTTCCTTCTGGCAAACGACGTCGCGCGCTGGATCGCCGCATGGCTGGCGATTTCCGGCGGCGCCGCGCTGCTGGAACGGCTCAGCGAATGCGCAACTTCACCTGACCGGGGAGCGAACTGACATGTCCTGTTGCGGACGAAAGCGCGCAGCGCTCAGCACGGCTTCCATCGCGCGCGGTGCGCCAGTGGTGCCCGCGCCCTCACCCGCTCCCGACGCGAGCGAAACCCGCCTGCGTTGCGCCACGCGCCCCCGCCTGTTCCTGCGCGGACCGCACAGTGGCCGCGCCTATGGCTTCACTCTGGAGGGCGACACCCCGGTCGACCCGCGCGACGTCGATGCGTTGCTGCGTACGGGGCTGCTGGTTCGTTGCTGACGCGCGGCGTCGATGCAGCGCGTCAGCTACGCCGCGGCCACGACGCCCGCAGCGCCCACAAGCCGCCCAACGCCGCGATCCACGCCGATGCCGGCACGTCGAACAGGCGCGGACCGCCCGCCTCCAGCGCATACAGCAGGCATGCAACCACCAGCAGGCCGGTGCCGAAGATCGCCGCGATCGTGCGTCGCTGCGCGGAGCGGATCGCGTTGGTGAGTTCGCGCACGTCGGACGATTGCATGTTCAGCGCATGCCGGCCTTCCACCTGCTGTTGCAGCCACGCATGCAGCAGGCGCGGCATCTCCGGCGCATGGGTGACGAACTCGGGCAGGCGCTTGCGGAATTCGGCGGCGAGGCGCTGCGGACTGTAACGATCCACCAGGATCCTCGAAAGCACCGGTTGCGCGACGGCCCAGATGTCGATCTTCGGGTCGAGCTGGCGACCGACGCCCTCGATGTTGAGCAGGGTCTTTTGCAGCAGGATCAGCTGCGGCTGCAACGTGAGTTCGTAGCGTTGCGCGGTACGGAACAGCTTGACCAGCACTTCCGCCAGCGAGATCTCACTCAGTGGCCGGGTGAAGTAGGGCTCGCACACGGCGCGCGCGGCGGCTTCCAGCTCGTCGATGCGTGTATGCGCCGGCATCCAGCCTGCCTGCACGTGCAGTTCGGCGATCCGGCGGTAGTCGCGGCCGAAGATCGCCATGAAGTTCTCGGCGAGGTAGTACTGATCCTCGTCGGAGAGCTGGCCCATGATGCCGAAGTCGAGCGCGATGAAGCGCGGGTTCGCCTTTCGCGCCGGGTCGACGTCGACCCAGATGTTGCCGGCGTGCGCATCGGCGTGGAAGAAGTTGTCGCGGAACACCTGCGTGTAGAACACGCGTACGCCCTTGGCGGCCAGCGCGTGGCGGTCGATGCCGGCGGCGTCGAGGGCAGCGATGTCGTCCGACGGGATGCCATACACACGTTCCAGTGTCAGCACGCAGTCGGCGGTGTGCGACCAGATCACCTCGGGGACGTAGAGGTCGTCGCTGTCGGTCCAGAAGCGACGCAACACACTGGCGTTGCCGCCTTCGCGCTGCAGGTCGAGCTCGGCGGCGAGCGTGTTCTGGATCTCGGCCACGATCTCGCGCGGGCGGATCTTGTCGGCATTGGGATGCGTGCGTTCGACCAGCGCCGCCACCGAGTTGAGCAGGGCGATGTCGGCGGCAATCTGCTTCTCGATCTGCGGGCGCAACACCTTGACCACGACTTCGCGTGGTTTGGTGTCGCCCTGCGCGTGCAGCGTGGCCGCATGCACCTGTGCGATCGAAGCCGACGCCAGCGGCGTGGTGTCGAAGCTGGCGAAGGCGACGTCGATGTCGCGCCCAAGCGCGAGCTCGACCAGGTTGCGCGCCATTTCGCCGTCGAACGGCGCGACCCGGTCCTGCAGCAGCGTGAGCTCGTCGGAGATGTCAGTCGGCACCAGGTCGCGGCGCGTGGACAGGATCTGTCCGAACTTGACGAAGATCGGCCCCAGCTCCTGCAGCGCCAGACGCAGCCGCGCGCCACGCGGCATCTGCGCCACGCTGGGTGCGATGCCGGGCACGAACGGCCGCGCGATTTTCAGCCAGCGCTCCAGCGGCGTGCCGTCGAGCAGGTCGTCGAGGCGGTACTTCAACAGCACGCGGCCAATGCGCCAGGCGCGGAACACCGGGGTCATGCGCGCACGCTCCCGTGCGGACCAGCGGCAATGAGGCGAGTCACGCGTGCGGCAACGCGATCGACGTCGTCGCGCAACGTGTCGACGTCGTCATGGAACGCGTTGAGTTCATCGCGACCAACCACGTCGCGGGATTCCTCGGTGACGTATTCGGCGGCGTTGGTGGCGAATGCGCCGGCAGCGTCGCGCGCGTGCGCCAGTGCCGCCTTGAGCGCGTTGGCGATCTGCACGCCCACGACATCGCCGAACACCGCGGCGAAGGGCTTCTGCCAGTCGGGATCGAAGCGTTCGGCGAGTCGCTGCAGCCGGCGGGCGAGATCGGCGTCGCCTTCGATGCGCAGCTTGCCCACCGGCGGCGCGTTGTCGTTGCGGAAGAACGGAAGCTGAGAGATCAGACCGCCCAGCGTGCTGCGTACCAACAGGTCGGCTTCGCCGGTTTCGGGCGCCGGACCGACTTCCAGTCGTTCGCCGCTTACGCGCACCTGCATCGCCAGCTTCGGCGCGGCCAGGTGCAGGGCGATGCTGCGACCGTCCAGCGCCCGCAGCGCATCGCGGGTGTCCGGGTCCAGTGCGAGCGCCTGGTTGAGTGCGGTTTCCAGCGCGCGGCCGGCGAGCGGCTTGAGCGAATCCAGGGGCGAGGCGCGTTCGGTCATGGGCGCATTGTAGCCGCGCCACCGCGCCGCCGGACTTCTCACGCGTCGATTCATTACAACGCGCCGCAGCGCGCAGGGAGACTGAAATGCAGGCTCTTACTTAACCCCGATAAGCCGCCGCCAACCGCGCCATCCCCTCGGCGATCGTCACCTTCGGCACGTAGCCGAAGTCGTGTCGCGCCGGGCCCATGTCGTACCAGTGCGTCGTGCTCAACTGCTCCGCAAGGAAGCGCGTCATCGGCGGCTCGCCCTTGAGCGGCAACGCATGCCACAGACCTTCGCAAACCACGCCGGCGGCGTAGGCGACGCCGAAGGGAATCGTCTTGTCGACCGTCGGCGCGCCCGCGGCCTGCAACAGCCCGTTGACGATCTCGCGCACGGTTTTCGGCTCGCCGTTGCTGATGAAGTACGCGCGGCCGGCGCAGGCGGCGCCGCTGGCCAGGCGCTCGAAGGCGTCGAAGTGCGCCTGCGCCGCGTTTTCGACGTAGGTGGTGTCGATGCGATTGTGGCCATCGCCGACGAAGCGCAGGCGACCGGCCTTCGCGCGTTCGACCAGTCGCGGCAACAGCTGGTTGTCGCCCACGCCCCAGATCAGGCGCGGACGCAGGGCGACGGTCGCGAGCGCGGTGTCGTTCGCGGCCAGCACGAGTTTTTCCGCGATCAGTTTGGTCGCGGCGTACGGCGCCTTGAGATGCTCGCCGTAGGGCACGGTGTCGGCGGTGCCGCCTTCGACCGGATGCGTCGCGCGATGGGTGACGCTGGGCGTGGAGGTGTAGACCAGCCTGGAGACACCGTGCGCGCGGCAGGCGTCGATGACGTTCTGGGTGCCCGCGACATTCGCATCAAAGTAACTGCGGTAGCTTCCCCACGCGCCCGCCTTGGCCGCGTTGTGGAAGATCGCGTCGCAGCCGTGCGCGGCGGCGATCACGGCGTCGCGCGAGGCCAGATCGCCCTGCACCTGTGCCACGCCGATCGCATCGAGCGCATCGTAGCGGCCGCGGTTGAAGCTGACGACGTCATGCCCGCGTTCGCGCAGGCCGCGACACAGCGCCTGCCCGAGGAAACCGCCGCCGCCGGTAACGAGGATCTTCATTCGTAGCTGCCTTCGTCGTTACTTTGAACCCCCTCCCTTTCGCGCAGCGAAGGGGAGGGTTGGGGAGGGGTGCTTTTGCCATTACCGTCAAACACACTTGCGGCATTCATCGCCATCAAATGCCGATGAATATCGTCTGTCACCGCGTCCCGTTGCAACAGCACATCATCGTTCCAATAGCGCAGCACGCGATAGCCCAGAACCGAAAGTGCCGCCGTCCGGGCCTGGTCGTACGGAACCTGCTCCGCATGCTGGCCGCCGTCCAGCTCCACAATCAGCTTCAATCGTGGGCACAGGAAGTCAGCGATGTAGCCACCGACGGGAACCTGGCGGCGGAAGCGAAAGCCTTCCAGCTGTTTGCCGCGCAACACGCGCCACAAAGCGCGCTCTGCGTCCGTCGGGCTGTTGCGCAGATTCCGTGCCCTGGATCGCAACGTGTCCATATCGCGCAGCTCCTTGAGATCAAAAAGCACCCCTCCCCAGCCCTCCCCTTCGCCTGCGGCGAAAGGGAGGGAGCCAAAAGCTACGCGCGCCCCCTCGCCCACGCCGCGAGCTTTTCGCGACCGATCTTGGCGTTATGGCGGATGTCGACCGGGAATTTCGGATGGCGCATGAAGCGGTCGATGCGCGTGGTGTGCGGTCGCGATCCGCCCAGCGCACGCAATTCGCCTTCGATGCGCGGCCATTCGCGCAGGCTGACGCCTTCGTTCAACTCCACGCACAGGACCGGCACCTGCGCGCCCATGGCGCCCACACCGACGAGTGCAGTACGGCGCACGTCGGGATGCGTGTTGAACACCGGCTCGACCTGCTCGGTGTACAGCGGGCCAGCGGCAGTCTCCACGCGATGCGACTTGCGGCCGCAGAACCACAGGCGGCCGTCGGCATCGAAATAGCCGACATCGCCCATGCGGTGGACGACGCGCTCGACGCCGCCACCGTCGCGCTCGCGGATCTTCGCCAGCGTCGTCTGCGCGTCGCGGTTGAAGTAGGTGTCAGTGGCGGTGGGGCCGGCTACGGTGATCTCGCCAACCTCGCCGTCGCGCACGACCAGGTCCTGCGACCACTGCGCGATCGCGGCGTCGCTGATGCGGATGATGCGGACGTCGTTCGGTGGTACGGGACGGCCGACGCAGGTACCGGCGCCGGCCTCGGTCGCATCGCGCGTCGCCTGGAGCTCCCGACCTTCGATTACGGCGACCGGCAGGCATTCGGTTGCGCCGTAGGGCGTCCAGAACTGCGCGTCGGCCGGCAGCAGGTTGCGCATCGTCGCCACCACGTCAGCAGGCACGGGGGCGCCGGCAGAAGTGACGCGCCTGAGCGTCGGCAACGGCGCGCCGTGGCGCGCGAGCACCGCCATCAGCGCCGGTGATCCGAACAGCTGGTCGACGTCGAACCGCGCGATCGCGTCGTGCAGTCGGCGCGGATCGGCCAGCGCCGGCTTGGTCGGATCCATGTCGGGGATGATCGACGTGACGCCCAGCGCAGGATCGAACAACGCAAACGGCGGGAACGTCGGCAGGTCGACGCCGCCCGGCGTGATGCCAAACGCCTCGCCCAGCATCGCGATCTGCGCGACGAAATGACGATGCCGATAGACCACGCCCTTGGGCACGCCGGTGGAGCCGCTGGTGAAGAGGATCGCGGCGACATCCTCGCCGTGCGTGTCCGCCAGTTGCGATGGTGCCTGTGCGCCGTCGCGTTCGACCTGCGCCAGCGTGGCGTCGGCCAACCATGCACGACGACCGGTGGTGATGCGCACGCGCGCCGATTTCGCCCAGCCCAGCAGCACGCGCGCGACCTGTGCGAGCGGGATGCCGATGAAAGCGTCCGGTGCGGCTTCGTCCAGACACTGCTTCAGCGCGCGCTTGTCGATGCCGGGATCGACCAGCACCGGCACCGCGCCCGCCTTGAACAAGGCGAACATCAGCAGGAAGAACTCCGGCGTCGGTCGCACCATCACCACCACCCGGGTGTTGCGGCCGATGCCGCGCTTGGCCAGGCCCGCGGCAATGGCGTCGCTGCGGACGTCCAGCTCGCGATAGGTCAGCGTGCTGTCGTAGCGCGCCAGGCCGTCGCGGCCGCGCGTGCCGGGGCAACGCATGGCGATGCGTTCGGGGAACTGCGCGGCCAGGCGCGGCAGGGAGGCGGCGATGTTGCAGGCTTCGGACATGGCGGTATTGTCGCCGGGATGCGGGACTTTCGCGTGGTGCATGCCCATTCGGCGGTGCGATTCCAGCGAACCGCTAAGGTGGCGGAAGGCGCGACGCGCCTCGCGTCGTGGACGAGCCTTAAAATCCGCCGCGACTTCCCCGCACCGCCCGTTTGACGATGCCGCATCCCTGCCTCACCTGTGGCGCCTGCTGCGCCAGCTTCCGCGTCAGCCTGCACTGGTCGGAAACCGAGCCGACGCTGCAGGGCATAACCCCGGCGGAACTGACCGAACGCATCGACGCCCACCAGGTCGCGATGCGCGGCACGTGGGCGAAGCAACCACGCTGCATCGCACTTCAAGGCGACGTAGGCGTGCACGCGCACTGCCGCATCTACGAACAGCGCCCCAGTCCGTGTCGACAGGTGGAGGCGTCGTGGGAACACGGCGCGCCGGACCGACACTGCGATCGCGCGCGGACGCTGCACGGGCTACGCGCCCTGACACCGGAGGATTGGCGCTAGTCGGATGCCGGGCGCGGGCGCCGGGCTCAGTTGGCGTCCAGGAACTCGCGGATCAACGGCACCAGCACGTCGGCCTTGTCTTCCAGCACGTAGTGGTTGGCGTCCTCGTAGGCGTGCACCTGGGCATTGGGCAGCGCGGCACGGAAGCCGTCGAGGAAGTGCCGGTCGAAGACGAAATCACGCAGGCCCCAGCCGATGAAGGCCGGGCGGTCGGCGTACGCTGGCAGTTGCGCCGCGGACGCCGCCAGCAGCGGCCACGCGCGATCGCCTTCGTGCAGCGGGATGTCCTGCATGAAGCGCAGGGTGGAAATCGCATTGGTCCAGCCGTCGTAGACGCCGGCATAGGCCTTGCGCACGTCGCGCGACAGGTGCGCGGTGGTGCCCATCCACGCGGCGCCGCGTGCGAACAGGTTGAAGCGGCGGATCAGCCAGCCGCCGAAACGCGAATCACGCCCCATCGCCAAGCGCTTCGGGAAGCGCTTGGCCTTCGGCAACGGGAACGCCGCGGTATTGGTGATGACAAGCCGTCGTACGCGCGCGGGATCGCGCAGCGCCCAGCCGAAGCCGATCATGCCGCCCCAATCGTGCACGGCCAGCGTCACCGGTCCGTCGATGCCGAGACGGCGCAGCAACGTGTCCACGTCGTCGATGCGCGATTGCAGCGTGTAGTCGTAACGCGGCAATGCGTCGGCGCCATCGTCGGGCTTGTCGGACAGGCCCATGCCGACGTGGTCGGGCACGATGCAGCGATAGCGATCACTCAATCCCGACACCAGCTTGCGCCAGTAGAAACTCCACGACGGATTGCCGTGCAGCATCACGATCACTTCGCCGTCGCGCGGACCTTCGTCGAGGTACGACACCACGATGCCGGGACGGATCTCGATCCGTTTCGGGGTGAAGGGGTAGTCGGGAAACGACGTCACGGCCATGCGGAATTCCGGTCGGTGCCGCGCGGACGGGATGCGCGGAAAGCCCGCCATTATGCCGGCATGGGCAGGCCATTTCGGGACCAATCCGGCGCCTTTTCCCCGGGTTTTTTCCGATCCGGGCGACCTGTCGCATAGCCACGCCAGCGTGCCGGTAGACCCATAGGCAAAGCCCGCGCCAGGTGCCAACCTGCACGCGGACGCGGATTGCGTCCTGGACACGCCCGGCCCACCGCCGGGCGCTTTTGCCTTCCAAGGAGAACGGTTATGGCAGCAGTAATGGATCTGCAGCAACACAGTGACGACCTGGCCACCCTGGCCGACCTGCGTACCCGGCTGGAATTGCACCCGGTGTTCGAGGCCCTGACCACGCTCGACGACGTCCGCGGCTTCATGCGGGCGCACGTGTTCGCGGTCTGGGATTTCATGAGCCTGCTCAAACGGCTGCAACAGGACCTCACCTGCACGCAGGTGCCGTGGTTGCCGCCGAGGGACAGGATCGCCTCGCACCTGATCAACGAGATCGTACTGGGTGAGGAAAGCGACGTTCGCCCGGATGGCGAACCCGCGAGCCACCTGGACATCTACCTGGACGCGATGCGCGAGGTCGGCGCGGACACCACGCAGTTCGAGCGGTTCATGGAGCTGGTCGCCGGTGGCATGGAAGCCATCGACGCGATGCACACCGTCGGCGCACCGCAGCACGTGCGCCACTTCGTCGCCCACACGCTGCACGTGGCGCGCGAGGACAGCACGCTCGCGGTGATGACGAACTTCTTCCACGGCCGCGAGAACGTGATCCCGCAGATGTTCAACGCGTTGCTGACGCGCTGGAGCATCGACGAGGACCAGGCGCCGATGTTCGTCTTCTACCTCAAGCGCCACATCGAGGTGGACGGCGAGACGCACGGGCCGATGGCGCAGGCGATCATCGAACGCGCGGTGGGCGACGATCCGGCGAAAGAACAGCAGGTCGTGCAGGCGGCGATCGAGGCCGTGCGTGCGCGCATCGCGTTGTGGGATGGCGTGCAGGAATCGCTGGGCCAGGGCTGAACCCCGGCAGGCGTGCAACAAAAAAGGCAGCGGGGAGACCCGCTGCCTTCTGATTTTCCGACTCGCACTGTCGCCGCGAGTCGGACGCGTGATGCAACCGCGGCGTTTACCAGACCACTTCGGCCATCGAGCAGTTCAGGCCCGAACCGATGCCCAGCAGCGCGACGCGGCTGCCCTTCTTCAGGCGGCCCATTTCACGCAGCTTCGAAAGCACGATCGGCACCGAGGCCGGGCCGATGTTGCCGTGCTCGTTGAAGATGGTGAGGACCTTCTTCGGATCGATGCCGAACGCCTTCACGAAGGCGGCGGTGTGCACCTGGCTGACCTGGTGGATGACGAACTCGTCCATCTCCTCGACAACCCAGCCCAGCGCGACCTTGGCCGCGATCCAGGTCTTCTGCGCGAGCTTCAGGCCTTCGATCAGCAGCATGCGGGTGTCGGTGACCATGCGGTCCAGGTTGCCGCGGCACAGCTTGTTCCACTCGGTCGCGGCACGGGTCACGCCGCCCTTGTAGCGCGGCGCGCCCGGGGCGAGCTCGGCGCGGGCCAGCACCATCGCGGCGGCACCGCAACCCAGGGTGAGCGTGGCCATCTCGTTCTTGAATTCTTCTTCGGTGGTGTTGCCGCTCAGCAGACGCTCGATGGTCTTCTCGTAGGCGAGGTTGGCGGTCTCACCGTCGACGATCAGCGCGTATTCGATCTCGCCGCGCTCGATCATGCGGCTGGCGATGTCCATGCCGTTGAGGAACGCGAGGCAGGCATTGGCAACGTCGAAGTTCTGGCAGGTGTCGGGCAGGCCGAGGTTGCCGGACACGATCGAGGCGGTGGACGGCTCGAGGTAATCGCGGCTGACCGAGGTGTTGACCAGCAGGCCGACCTTGTTCGGATCGATGCCGGCATCGGCCAGCGCCTTGACGCCGGCGAGCGTGGCCACGTCGGACGCTTCGACACCTTCATCCCACAGGCGGCGGGCGTGGATGCCAGCGATGTCGCCGAGCACGTCGGACTTGATGCCCAGTCGATCAAGCGTGGGCTTGAGGCGGGCGTTGATCTCATCCGAGCTCAGCCGACGCGGGGCGTCGATATGGGCGAGACCGGCGATGGCGACGTGCTGGAACAACATGGCGGACTACCGTTTGCAGGGAAAACGCGACAGGTTAACGCGTTCTTGACGCCGGCGCATGGCCGGAGGTCGCAAGTCGGGGATCGGAACCAGGCATCAGGCGGGCGTTGAAGTCCGCGAAGCCAGGGATCCTGAATGGGGTTTTCAGCGGCGCTACGGGGCTCGAGCCGCCGTAGCTTGCGCGCCGGCATCCCGGCCTACGGCCTCGTGCCGCCGCGTCCCGGATGAACAGATCCGACGTGGAGCACAACCCCCTCGGCGGGTCGGGACCCGTTATCGGCGGCACCGGTAGGCGGCAAACCGCTGCTCGCTGTCGCGCGGCTCTTCCAGCGGCTGGATCGTATCCGCGCCGAGCCCGGGGCCTTCGTTGCGGGCCAGGGTCTCCAGCTCTTCGCGGACGCGCAGCGGGTTGCGTTCGTAGAAGCCGATCTTGCCCTTCACCGAGACGGCGATCTCGCCGCGCTGTTCGCAACCGGCCGGGGCAGCGCCCGCAGCGACCACCTTCACCGCCGAGGCGCCGGGGGCCATGTGGACCCAGGTGCAGCCGGCCAGCGGCAGCAGGACCAGGGCGAGGACGGCGGGGGCAAGGCGCATGCGGGAGCTCCGGGAAAGGTCACGGCATTGTGGCCGGACGGGGTGAATGGCGGGGGAATGTCCGCATCCGATTTGACGACGAGCACCCCTTTGCGGGTGATGTGCGAGAGACGGCCCTGCCACTCCACTCGTCCCTGCTGCCGGGATTTCTGGCGAAAGACACGGTCCGGATTTCTGACGTGGCCCTTCGACTTCGCACCTGCGGCACTACGCTCAGGGTGAGCGGTGGCGTGGAGCATCGCTCCACCTTCGGATGTCGGGACGCGTGGTGGCGTCGGGGGCCTGGAGACCAGGATCCGCTCACCCTAAGCGATGAAGCCGAAGTGTCCGCCCTACGCTCATCGCGCTGCGAGCCTCAGCCCCAATTCCATTCCGCTCATCCTGAGCGTAGCGAAGCGAAGTCGAAGGACCTCGTCACTCGCTACGCTCACGATGAAGGCGTTGCGTCACTTGCTGACCGGCTTGCCATCCTTGTCGAGCACCTGCACCTCGCCCAGGTTCAGCGCGCGGATCGGTGCCTCGATCTTGCCGAGATCGCCCACCACCACCCAGGTCAGCGCCTTCGGGTCCAGTGTCTTGGCCGCGGCCTGCACCTGCGCCGGGGTCATCGTCTCGTTGCGGGCCTTGAACTGCAGGACGTAGTCGTCCGGACGGCCGTAGCGCAGGTTGCTGGCGACCTGGCCCAGCAGCGCGCCGGCGGTCTCGTAGGCGCCAGGCAGGCTGAGGGTGTTGGTCGAGCGGATCTTGGTCACTTCCGCCGCGGTCACCGGACGGCTGCCGTCGATGAACGATTCGATCTCATGCTTGAGCTCGCCGATCGATTCCACCGTCTTGTCGCTCTGCACGTTGGCCGAAGCAAACCACGGACGCTGGCCCTTGGCATTGCCGGCGTTGCTGTAGGAACCGTAGGCCCAATGCTTGTCTTCGCGCAGGTTCATGTTGAGGCGCGAGGAGAACTCGCCGCCGAGCACGCCGTTGGCGAAGTCGAAATCGATCGTGCCCGCATCACCGGTCGGCGGCACCAGCTCTCCGGCGTAGATGTTGGACTGGATCGCGCCGGGCTGGTCGATCAGGTACACGCGCGACGCCACGGGGCGCTCGACGTGGGTGATCGCGGCCAGCTTCGGTGCGTCCGGTGCGTTCTTCCAGTCGCCGAAGCGTGCTTCCAGCAGCGGCAGGATCTGCTTCAGCGTCGTATCACCGGCAACAACGATCCGGGCCTGCGACGGCTGCAGCCAGTCGTGGTGGAAGGCGACCAGGTCATCGCGGGTCAGCGACTTGATCGATTCGGGCGTGCCGCTGCCGGTGAAGGGAATCGCGTAGGCGTGGCCGGTGCCGTACAGCAGCGGCGGCATCACGCGCATCGCCGAGGAACTCGGGTTGGCCTTCTCCTGCTCGATGCCGGCGAGCCACTGCGCGCGCACGCGTTCGATCTCGGCCGCATCGAAGCGCGGACGGCGGGCGACGTCGGCCAGCAGGTCCAGGGACGGCGCCAGCTTGTCGGTCAGTGCCGACAGCGACAGCGTCACGTTGTCCAGGCCGGCGCCGGCGCCGAGTTCGGCGCCCAGCGCTTCCTTGCGTGCGGCCAGTTCGAGCGCGCCGTAGTTGCCGGCGCCTTCGTCAAGCATCGAAGTGGTGAAGCTGGCGGTGCCGAGCTTCTTGCCGACGTCGGCGCTGTAGCCGCCCGGGAATTCCATGCTCAGCTGCACCACCGGCACTTCGTGGCGTTCGACCAGCACCACCTGCATGCCGTTGGCGAGCGCGCCGTGCTGCAACGTCGGCCAATGCAGCGCCGGGAAGCTGGCCGGCATCGGCACGCCCTTGCTGCGGTCGAGGTCGCTGGCGACGGTCGTGTACTTCGGATCCGCGGCCGGGATGGTGACCGGCGTCGGGGTGACGCTGGGTGCTTCCGGCATGGCCGAGGCCGGCGTGTCGCCCGGCGCCACCACCATGGTGTGCGAGGGCTTGCCCAGCCAGCGGCGTGCGACTTCGACGACGTCCTTCGGCGTGGCGCTGGCGATCAGCGCGAGGTCGTCGCGGAAGCAATCCGGCTTGCCGGTGAACACCGTGCAGTCGGCGAGCACGTCGGACTTGCCACCCCAGCCGCCCACGCTTTCCACGCCGCGCACGAAGCCGGCGCGAGCGGTGGTCTTGGCCTGTTCGAGTTCGGCGGCGGACGGGCCGTCGCGCAGCAGGCGCTGCAGCTCCTCGTTGATGATGCCTTCGACCTTGGCCGGATCGACGTCCTTCTTCACGTCGGCGGTGATCATGAAGGCGCCGGCGATCTCCTGGCCCCACAACGCGGTGCCGGCGCTGTCGACGAGCTTGTCGCCGTGCACCAGGCGCGTATCCAGGCGGGAGGACGCGCTGCCGCCCAGCACCTGGCTGAACAGGTTGAGCAGGGTTGCGTCATGGCTGTTGCCTTCGGCCACCGGCCAGGCGCGGTAGATGCGCACCTGCGGGACACGATCGGAAATCACTTCGTGCGAATCCTTGGCCAGCGCCGGGATGTTGGCCGGCATGTCCGGCAACGTCGCGCTGGCCGGGATGTCGCCGAAGAAACGCGTGGCCTTTTCCTTCGCCGTCGCCAGGTCGATGTCGCCGGCCAGCACCAGCACGGCATTGTTCGGGCCGTACCAGCTCTTGAACCAGCCCTTCACGTCATCGAGCGTGGCGGCGTTGAGATCGGCCATCGAACCGATCGTCGACCAGTGGTAGGGATGGCCGGCCGGGTACAGGGTTTCCATCAGGTGCGTGATGACGCGGCGGCCATAGGGACGGTTCTCGCCCTGGCGCTTCTCGTTCTGGACCACGCCGCGCTGCTCGTCGAGCGTCTTCTGGTCGATCGCGCCAAGCAGGTGGCCCATGCGATCGGATTCCATCCACAACGCGGTATCCAGCGCGGTGGTCGGCACGGTCTCGAAGTAGTTGGTGCGGTCGGAATTGGTGGTGCCGTTCTGGTCGCTGGCGCCGACCAGTTCGAACGGTTCGAAGAACTCGCCGCGATGGTTTTCCGAGCCGTTGAACATCAGGTGCTCGAACAGGTGCGCGAAACCGGTGCGGCCGGGCTGCTCGTTCTTGCTGCCCACGTGGTACCAGATGTTCACCGCCACCACCGGCGCCTTGCGGTCGGTGTGCACGATCACGCGCAGGCCGTTGGCCAGGGTGAATTCCTGGTACGGGATGTCGACGCTGGCGTCCGGGGCCTTGGCCAGGGCGCTGGCCGGCGCCAGGGTCGCGCCACCCAGGGCTGCGGCGATGGCAAGGGCGAGGAAGGCCGCACGCGGACGGCGGGCACGCAGGTTCGACACAGGGGACATTGCAGACTCCGGAAAACGCGGGAAACGCATTGAAGGATGGCGACTGGCCCAAGTCGCCGGGGCGGGCCATCGTACGGTCCGGGGGCCCGTGGGGCATGGGTCACAAGTCCTGCTGGGGATTGGACGAGCGCGCACCTTCCGGGGGCAGCGGCTGGCGGGGCCCGGCAACAACCGTCCTTCAAAGCCCGTGGCCCGCATCAAAGCAGCAGCGCCCTTCGAAAACTGTCATCCCGAGCGCAGCGAGGGATCTGTTTTTCGTCGCAATCGGCCGCGTTCGCCGGCCGCTGGTGCCTTGCGCTGCGGACGCGGCATCAACAACACGGCGTCCTGGGCCGACTCGACGCCGCGCTCGAGATGAGGGCTGACTGGCCGATACTCTCCGCTCCACAGGAGCCGTCATGCCCACCCAATCTCCGCCACGACGCAGCCTCGTCACCGGTGCCAACCGCGGCATCGGCCTGGAATTCGTCCGCCAGCTGCTCGCCCGCGGCGACCACGTCATCGCCGCCTGCCGCCATCCCGGCAAGGCCACCGCGTTGAACCTGCTCGCCGGCGAACATCCGGGCCGACTGCACGTGTTGCCGCTGGACGTGGCGGACGAGAAGTCGCGCACCGCCTTCGCCCACGAACTGCCGCTGGTGACCGACGGCATCGACCTGCTCATCAACAACGCCGGCGTGCTGCATCCGGGCGAGCGCTGGGGCCACGTCGAAGCACGCGTGCTGGAAGACAGCGTGCGCACCAACGCGTTCGGCCCGTTCCTGCTCACCCAGGCACTGGATGCGCAGCTGGCCGATGGCGCTTGCGTCGCCAACATTTCCTCGATGATGTCGTCGCTCGGCGACGACCCCGGCTTCAACGCACCCAGCTACCGCATCAGCAAGACCGCGTTGAACATGGCGACGGTGATGCTGGCCAAGGCGCTGGTGCCGCGTGCGATCAAGGTCGTCGCGCTGTGCCCGGGCCGGGTGCTGACCGACATGGGCGGTGACGGCGCGCAGATTCCCGCGGCACAGTCGGTGCAGGGATTGCTGCAGGTGATCGCTGGGTTGTCCGCCGAGCAGAGCGGGCAGTTCCGCAACTGGGAAGGGCGGCAGATGCCGTGGTGATGTCGCGTAGGGCGGGTTTTAACCCGCCGCCCACGTATCGATTGATGCGCGACCGAGGAATGCGACGGTGATCGCTCAAGGGTTGTGCATGTTGATCGCGATGAACCGAACACGGCGGGTTAAAACCCGCCTTATCGCAACCGCTGTGTGACGAACGCGACCGACAGTTCCGTCCGTAGCCCCACCAAGCTCACGTCCCCAGCCCCTGATTCCCAGCCATGCTCCACGTCATCCTCTTCCAGCCCGAAATTCCGCCCAACACCGGCAACGTGATCCGCCTGTGCGCCAACACCGGCGCGCAGCTGCACCTGGTCCGGCCACTTGGCTTCACCCTCGAGGACGCGCAACTGCGCCGCGCCGGGCTGGACTACCACGAGTACGCGACGCTGCGCGTGCACGACACGCTCGATGACGCCGTGCAGGCGATCGCGCTGGCGAACGGCCAGGCGCAGGCGCGCCTGTTCGCGCTGAGCACGCGCGGCCGCACCCGCCACGACGCGCCCGCCTACGCGGACGGCGACGCCTTCCTGTTCGGCCCGGAAACGCGCGGCCTGCCTGACGCGGTCCTGGACGCGGTGCCACCGGAGCAGCGCCTGCGCCTGCCGATGCGACCGGACAACCGCAGCCTCAACCTCTCCAACACCGTCGCAGTGGTGGTGTTCGAAGCCTGGCGCCAGCTGGGATTTGCCGGCGGGGCGTAGCGCTGTGTTCCGTCATCCCCGCGAAGGCGGGGATCCAGCGACTTCAAGTCCGTTGAAGGCAAGGCGCTGGATTCCCGCCTTCGCGGGAATGACGGCAACAAAGCTGCTGGCCCACATGCCACCGAGTCGGTTCCAGAACCCGCCCGACCCATCCCGACATACCTCCGAGTCGATTCCGGAACCCTCGCGACCTTTCCCGGCATACCTCCCAGTCGATTCCGGAACCCTCCGGACCGATCCCGGCATACCTCCGAGTCGATTCCGAAACCCTCGCGACCTATCCCGGCATACCTCCCAGTCGGTTCCGGAACCCTCGCGACCTATCCCGGCATACCTCCCAGTCGATTCCGGAACCCTCGCGACCGATCCGGGCATACCTCCCAGTCGATTCCGAAACCCTCGCGACCTATCCCGGCATACCTCCCAGTCGATTCCGGAACCCTCGCGACCTATCCCGGCATACCTCCGAGTCGGTTCCGAAACCCTCCGGACCTATCCCGGCATACCTTCACCCCCCTGGAATGCGGGCTGTCCCCGCCCCGAACGCTCCCGCAGGCACCCCGACCACAGTTCGCCTGCATAGTTCCTGTACCGGCTGGTACAGGATTCAGTCTCGATTCGGCGGCGGTTTGAATACTGGGCGCACCGGACCTGGCGCCCCCTCCCCCAGCCAGGTCCGGCCCCCAACAAATAGAAGGCTGAGACCTTGATGAAGAAGTCCTTGCTTGCCCTGACCCTGATGTCCGCCCTGCCCTTCGCCGCGTCCGCTGCCGAAGGCCTGTCCTACAACTACGTCGAAGGCGGCTACGTCGCGACCAACACCGACAACGGCGATGCCGACGGCTGGGGCGTGAGTGGCTCCGGCGCCATCGCCGACAACTTCCACATCTTCGGCGGCTACAGCGGCCAGAAGACCGACGACCAGACCATCGGAGGCGTGCGCTTCAACGGCGTGGATGTCGACCAGTGGCGCGCCGGCGTGGGCTACAACCACCCGATCGCGACCAACACCGACCTGCTCGCCCGCGTCGCCTACGACAACTACAAAATCCAGGGCGCCGACCGCCTCGACGGCTACAGCGCCGAAGTCGGCGTGCGCAGCGCGCTGACGCAGAACCTGGAAGGCTACGCACTGGCCGGCTACGAAGACGGCGACCAGTTCGATGGCGATTTCTACGGCCGCGTCGGCGCGCAGGTGAAGTTCAACCAGAACTGGGGCGTCAGCGGCGACGTGAAGTTCGCCGATGGCGACACGCAGTACTTCATCGGCCCGCGTCTGACGTTCTGATCGCAACAACGGCCCGGTTCGCCGCAACGCGATCGGGCTACGAAGCAACATCGCGGCAACTCTCTCTCCCCTGGAACGTCGCGATTGGAGCCCGGCTTGATAGCCGGGCTCTTTTTTTGCGCGCGGTTCGTGTCCGGTCTGGGCGGAGCGCGGCGTTTTCATTGAAAAGGCTTGAAGGAAGCCTGCGAAGTCGAAGGAGCTGGCAATGTCCCGCTTGCGCAACATCCTTGCTTTGCTGCTGATGGGTTTTGCATTGGCGGTGGCAGGACATGCGCATTCGATGCCACTCCGGGCCATCGCCGATACGGTGCATGCGCGATAGCCGGCGTGACCGGTTGTCATCGGCATCCGCGCTTCGCACCGGCTCGATTCGTACCGGCAAGCCACCTTGTTCTCGGTCCGCGCGCGGCATCCTGATCGCGCGCCCTCACGAGCCCACGACGCGACATCGCTCTCTCCTCGACGTCGCGATCAGGCCCGGCCTCGCCGGGCTTTTTTTTGCCGCACCCAACGCTCGCCGCGATGATGGGGGCATCGACGCGAGCAACTGCGACATCGGCTGTCGTGATGGAACCATCACTGCCCGCAACATCGATCCCGCGGGCCTGCAGTTCTTTCAAGCATCCGGCATTGGCGAATCGCGCTGGAATATGTACCCGCGACCACTGGACGCGTGCGCCAAGTCGCAATGCCAGGAATCGGACCGTCCGCGGGCGATGCGCCCGCCCCGAGCGCTCAGCCGAACAGGCCGGCCGGATATTCCGGTTTCTGCTCGCGCGACAGCAGCAGCTTCAGCCCTTCGGCGGGCGTGATCTCGCCATGCAGCACCTGCTGCACCGCGCTGGAGATCGGAAGTTCGATGCCGTGCCGGTCCGCCTGGCGCATCACTTCGTCGGCGGTCTGCACCGATTCGACCACCTGGCCGATCTCGCGGACGGCGTCCTCGATCGACTGGCCGCGTCCCAGCGCCAGGCCGAGGCGACGGTTGCGCGAGAGATCGCCGGTACAGGTCAGCACCAGGTCGCCCAGGCCGGCCAGGCCCATGAGCGTCTCGGCTTTGCCGCCGATGGCCTGGTTGAGTCGCAGCATCTCGTTGAGGCCGCGGGTGATGATGCCGGCGCGCGCGTTCAGGCCCAGCTGCATGCCGTCGGCGACGCCGGTCGCCACCGCCAGCACGTTCTTCATCGCGCCGCCGAGTTCGGCGCCCAGCATGTCGTCGCCGGTGTAGGCGCGGAATGCCGGGCCGTGCAGCACGTCGGCGACCTGCTGGGCGAAGGCGGCTTCATCCGAATGCACGGTGAGCGCGGTCGGCAACCCGATCGCGACTTCCTTGGCGAACGAAGGTCCGGTGACGACGGCCAGCGGCACGGCCTCGCCCAGGACTTCTGCCGCGACTTCGTGCAGGAAGCGGCCGCTGCCCGGTTCGAAACCCTTGGTCGCCCAGGCCACGCCGGCACGCGCGGGCCGGTGCGGCGCCACGGCGTGCAGGGTGTGCGCGAACGCGTGCGACGGCACCACCACCAGCACCAGGTCGGCGCTACCGACGCAGGCGGCGAGGTCGGTGGTGGCGCGCAACGATTCCGGCAGGGCGATGCCTGGCAGGTAGCGCGGGTTTTCCTTGCGCTGGTCGATCGCCGCGACGCACGCGGCGTCGCGGCCCCACAGCACGGTCGGGCAACCGTGCCGGGCGATCAGCGCGGCGAGTGCGGTGCCCCAGGAACCGGCACCGACCACCGCCACGGCGGGCATCTGGACTGGCAAGGCGATCCCTGCGGCCGGGCGGGGATCAGGCGTTGCCGGCCGTCTCGGCGTTGGCGAGGGCGTCGCCCGCCTGCGCCTGCTGGGCGGCGCGCTGGCGCAGGCCTTCGCCGTACAGGCCTTCGAAGTTGATCGGCTGCAGGAAGAACGGCGGGAAGCCGCCGGCCTGGATCAGCTCGCTCACCAGCTGGCGGGCGTACGGGTACAGGACAGTCGGGCAATGCACGCCGAGCATGGCGTCCAGGCCCGCGGCATCGAAACCGGACAGGCCGAACACGCCCGCCTGCTTCACTTCGGCCATGTACAGGGTCTTGTCCTCGACCTTGCACGACAGGGTGATGGTCAGGGTGACTTCGAAGGCGGCGTCGTTGAGGCGGTTGACGCCCTGCTGCATGTTCATCTGCAGCTGCGGCTGGGCTTGTTCGTTGAAGGCGGCCGGAGCGCCGGGGACCTCGAAGGAGACGTCCTTGGCGTAGATCTTCTCGACCGTGAACACCGGGCCATTGGTCTCGGCGGGCGCGGTGCCGTTGGCGATTTCGTCGGACATCTTCGTAGCTCCAGCAGGTGAATTTCAGGAAAGAGGGCGATTATGGCACGGCACTTCTGGCCGGCCCGGGTTCAGATCTGGAGGTGATCCAGGCGGTTGCAAGGGGTGGGCGTGGGGAGGATTTGAGCTCCAGCGTAGGGCGGGTCTTGACCCGCCATCTGCCGATGCGCGCCATCTCCAACGCCCGCCACCTGACAATGCCGCCATCTGCATTCACCGGCACTCGAGAGGGAGGCCTCTCAGCGGTGCCGAGGGCGGGTCAACACCCGCCTACACGCTGTCAGCCGCGACCCTTGATCAGCGGCAGGTCGGCCTGCTGCCAGGCAGCGATGCCGCCATCCAGCCAGTAAACCTGTTCGAAGCCGGCCTTCTTCAGCCGCTGCGCGGCCGACGCCGACGCCATGCCGTTGCGGCACACCACCACCACCGGCAGCGCCTTGGCCGACGCGACCAGCTTGTTCTCCGGGTCGAACTGGCTGGGCTGCACCGACTTGCTGCCGGCAATGTGGCCTTTCTCGAAGTCGGCGCTGGCCGACAGGTCCACCACCACGGCGTTGTCGCGGTTCATGAGCTGGGTCAGCTCGGCGGGGCGCAGCGACTTGTAGCCGCGGAACAGGCGGGCGACCTCGGTGTAGAGGATCGCCAGGGTCAGGCCGACGAAGGCCAGCGACAGGATCGGGCTAGCTTCGGCGAAGGCCAGGAGGGCTTTGAAGTCCACGTGCGGTCACGGCGGTAAAAACGGGCCGCGATTGTCGCCCACGCGGTGGTGGGGCGCAAAACGGGCCGTCGCCCCGTCTCGGCTTGCGACATCGGGAACGACCGTGGTTTCTTTCCCGCGCGGGCCGGTTTCAGCACTGCCGGTCCATCAGGCCGACTTTTCAGCCACCGGCCCCGCGCTCGCGATCGTTACGCGACTGCGCTCATTGCCCGTCCCACAAGTCCGGCAGCGAGCTGGTCAGCCACCAGGTCTTGCCTTCCTCGTCCCAGCGCCAGACTTCGCGGTAGCGCACGGTGCGCTCGGTCATGTTGTAGCGGTTGATCACACCGATCTCGATGTCGCGTACCGCCTTGCCTCCCTTGACGTCGGCGCTGGCGCCGAGGTCGCGGTAGGCGGAGATCTGCACCTGCTTGTAGCGTTCCATTTCCGCGGCCGAGACCTTGGTCTTCTCGCGGATCTTCGGGTCGATCATGCTGATCGCGCCTTCGAAATCGCCCCAGCGGATCGCCGCGGACCACGCGTACTGCGACTGGTCGAGCTTGTTCGCCGGCGTACCGATGTTGGAGCACGCGGCCAGCACCAGCAGGCTCAGTGACATCAGGATCTTGATCAGGCGCATGGCGACTTCCCGTGGGCGAAGGCCGCATCGTAGCCGACAACCTGCCGCCCGCGGTGCGCACGCGCTCCCGGTATGCGCGTTCCAGTCATGCGCATTGCTGCGCATTCGCCATGAGGCCGCGCGCCGCTGATCTGGCGATGCAACCGGCGCTTACTTGAGGATCGCGACGTAGCGTGCGGTGAAGTCGGCGGCGAACGGTCCGCGCACCCGTGCTTCCGGCGGCAGCAGCGCCTGCGCGACGATGGACAGCCGCGCCCGCCCGCGCGTGCGCAGGGTGTCGATGAATTCGTCCAGGTCGGCGTCGGCGGCGGGTTCGGCCGACACCTCCAGGTCGGCGAACAACGGCGCGAGGTAACGCACCTGGCTGTCGGCGACGAAGACCTCGGCCGCAAGGCCGGCACGCTCGATCAGCAGCGACACCACGCCCCACGATGCCAGCGTCATCAGCGAAGCCAGGCTGCCACCGAACGCGCAGCCCTTGTCGTTGACGTGCGCCGATAGCGGCGCATGCAGCTGCAGGCGACGGCCGTCGTAGCCGTTGATGCGCAGTTGCATCGCGGCAACGGGAGGCATCGCCTGGTAGTGGCTGTCGAGGTGGGCGAGGTCGGCGGCGTGGGGCATGTGGGGCGGTTCGGTTGTGTCGGTGGGCGGTTGTACGGCAGTCGGCGGTTCCGTGGGTCATGCCGGACGAAGCAGCCTTGTTGCTTCGTCCGATCGCACGACCACCGGACCACGGTGGCGGGTGTGCGAAGCTTTGCGCCATGCCGGCCCGAACCGCCTCGACATCATGGTACGTGGTCTCGTTGCGGCCCAGTGGCGAGCACGAGGCCTTGCGCCGTACTGCCGCGCTCCACGGCGCGCGCCTGGTCGCGCTGTCGCCGTGGCGACTGCGCCTGCTGGACGATGACGACACGCGCGGACAACTGGACGCGGCGCTGGCGGCGACGCGCGTGGTGTTCACCAGTCCTGCCGCGGTGCGTGCGGCGCGCGCGCTGCAACCGTTGCGACCGCGGCGCGGACAAGCCTGGTGCGCAGTCGGCGCGGGCACCGCAGCTGCGCTGCGACGCGCCGGCGTCGCCGAGGTCCAGGCGCCTGCACGCATGGACAGCGAGGGGCTGCTCGACCTGCCTGCGCTGCAGGTCGCCAACGGCGACAGCATCGGGCTGGTCACGGCGCCCGGTGGCCGCGACGCGATCGCCCCGGCATTGCGGTCGCGCGGCGCACGCGTGGTGCGCGCTGACGTCTACCTGCGCGAAACCATCGCCCTATCCCCGCGCGCGCTGGAACGACTTCGCGCGATCCGCGGCCCGCTGGTACTGGCACTCAGCAGTGGCGAGGCATTGCAGCAAGTGCTGGCCAGCGTGCCGGACGACATCGCCACCCGCCTTCGCGACGCGCGCGTGGTCGCCGCCAGTCCGCGGTTGCAGGCACTCGCGCGCACGCTGGGTTTCGTTGACGTCGTGCTCGCGGCCGGTCCGCGCCCCCGCGAGCTGCTCGCCGCCGCGGGGCCCATGGATCGTGTTGGGTAAGGTCCGGTTGGTGCAGTCGAGCGAGGATCCAGCGGAGACGGCCGCACGCATCCGGTAGCATGAAGGCCCCGACCGCGACCAACGGAATATCCGCCGTGTCGACCACGCCCGAGCAGTCCGCCCCGCGCCGCGCCCACCACGCCCTGTGGCTGATTCCGCTGGTGCTGGTCGCGGCCAGCGGTTACCTGGGCTGGCAAAAGTGGCGGCAACACGAGAGCGAAGACCTGGCGCAGGCGCGACAGCAACTCGACGCGATGGGCGAACGCATCAATACGCTGCGCAACGAACAGCGTTCCCACGGCCGTCGCCTGCAACAGGCGGACTCGCTCAACCGGGTGCTGCGCGACGAACTCGACGGCATCACCCAGCGTGCCGCGTTGCTCGAGGACACCGTCAACAAGCTTGCCGATCCCGACCGCCACGGCGCACAGGCGCTGCGCCTGGATGAAACCGAGATGCTGCTGATCCTGGGCGAACAGCGCCTGCAGGTTGCCGGCGATCTGGACGGCGCGCGCCGCGCGTATGCGCTGGCCAGCGGCGTGCTCGACGGCATCGACGATCCCGCCTACCTCAGCCTGCGCCAGACATTGCTGCAGGAACGCGCCGGCCTGGACGCGCTGGGCGTGGATCCGCGCGTGCGTGCGATCGCGCAGCTGGATGTCTTCGCCCAGGGCGTGACCGCGCCCGATTCCGGCGGCGTCGCCACGTCGGCACCCGCGCAGTCGTGGTGGCAGCGCGCGTTCGGCACGGTGCTGCAGGTACAGCCCAGCGACCGCGCCATCGCCGTGCAACCGGCCGACCGTGCCGCCGCGCTGGCCGGATTGCAGCTGGAAGTCTCGCTCGCCCGCGCCGCCGCCGAACGCCGCGACACACGCGGTTACGACGATGCGCTGCATCGTGCCGATGCCTGGCTGCAACGCCTGGCGCCGGATTCGCCGGCGCTGACGCGGCAGCGCGCGTCCCTCAAGGCGATCGCCGCGCTGCCGCTTTCACCTGCGCTACCCACGCTGGGCAGCACACTCAAGCAACTGCGGCAGCTGCGGACGCGGTGAAGCGGCGATGCGACGTCGCCGCCGCACCTGCGAACCCGCTGGCGTGACGCGGGACCCGCGGCGCGCGCACGGAAGCGATGGTCATCGTCGCGATTGTCCGCGTAGTCGCCGACAGCATCGCCGCCGCCACGACCACCGCCTGGAATCCACGCACACGGAGCCTGCATGAACCTCTTCCGCAACCTGCTGTTCTGGCTCGCACTGGCGCTGCTCGGCGCGCTCGTCGCGCAGGTGCTGGTCCGCGATCCGGGCTACGTGCTGGTGCGCTACGGCGGCAACGACTACTCCTCGACGTTGTTCGGCGCGCTGCTGATCGGGCTGGGCGTTTTCCTCGCCGTGTGGCTGGCGTGGAAGGTGCTCAGCCTGCCCTTTGTCGCACTGCGTCGGCATCGCAAGAAGCAGGCCCGCGCGCGGCTCACCGAAGGCCTGCTCGCCGCCGAACAGGGACACTGGGAACGCGCGGAGAAATCGTTGCTGCAGGCAGCCAAGAGCGATGACGTCGCGACCGTCGCCCGCCTCGCCGCCAGTCGCGCGGCCCGCAAGCGCGGCGACCTCGACCAGGCACGCGTGCACGCCGATGAGCTGGCGTCGACACAACCGGCCTCGCATGCCGTCGCCATCGCCGAACTCGCCCGCGCGCAGGGACGTCACGCGGACGCACTCGCCGCGCTCGACGCGCCGTCCGCGCAGCCCTTGCCGCCGCGCGGACTGGCCCTGCGCGCGCAGACGCTGGCCGCATTGGGCCGCGCCGGTGAAGCCTATGGCCTGCTCGGCGCGCTGCGCCGGCAGCAGGCGCTGCCGGCCGCGCAACTGGACGAACTGGAAGCGCACTGGGCGCAGGCCGGCCTGATCGAAGCCAGCGACGCCAACGTCCTGGCGGATCGCTGGGAAGCGTTGCCCAAGCCGCTGCGCAGCAACGCCGCGATCGTCGCCGCCTACGCACAACGCGCGGCCGCGCTGCGCTGGGACGATGCCGCGGCGAAGAGCATCGAATCCGCGCTCGACACGCAGTGGGACGAATCACTGGCCGCGTTGTACGGCCGCCTTCAGATCGGTCGCATCGAAACGCGCACCAGCAACGCGCAGCGCTGGTTGCAGCAGCGTCCCGACAGCCCGTCCCTGCTGCTCACGCTGGCACGGCTCGCCCGCGCACAAAACCAATGGCCGCAGGCCGAAGCGCTGTTGCACCGTGCGATCGGCCAAGGCGCGGGGGCCGAGGCGTGGGAGGAGCTGGGCCACGGCTTCACCGCAGCGGGCGATGAAACCCGTGCGCGATTGAGCTATGTCAACGCACTGCGCGCCACCCGCGGCGAAGCAGTGACCGAGCTGCCCGGCCGCGACCTGCGCCAGAAGATTTCCGACCAGGCCGCGATCGAGGAACGCGACGCACTCGGCCTGCCGCGCCTGCGCCAGTAAGTCCGTGCACCCGCAAGCCGCGTCGCTCATGCCGACGCGGCCTACGGACATCGGGCAACCGTGATCAGCCTTCGCGACGTCCCGTGCGCCGCCAGCGACGCAGCGCAACCGTCAGCGCCGCCACCACCAGCCACAGCGGCCACAACCCGGCCAGCGCGACGACGACGTCGAGCAGCGCGTACCAGCCCACGGCCAGCGAGTGACCCAGCCGGGTGAAGAAACCCGGGCCGCTGTCGCGCACGATCGCCGCCACGTCCGGCCGCTCGGTACGGCGCACCTGTTGCGACTGGTACACCGACAGATCGATGGTGGCGAAGGCGATGCGGTCTTCGTACGTGCGCTGCGCGATCATCGCTTCGTCGCGCTGCGCCTGCGAACCGGTGCGCGCGGCGACGACGTCGGCCCTGTCGCCGACCTTGCCCGGCCCCTGCGCGATGTCGCCCAGCGCGCGCTGCGCCTGCTGCTCGCGTGCATAGGCCAGCTGCTGCCGCAGCAATTCGAACTGCGCGTCCATCGCCTCGAAATTGCGGCTGTCGAGGAACTCCACCTGCCCCGCCATCGCGCGCAGGAACGCCTGCGCCCGCGCACTGGGCACGCGCACCTGCAGGTCGCCGTTGACGCTGTAGGTCGCCAGCTCGATCAGCTTGCCGTCGCCACTGGGATGCGACTGCACGCTCTCGACCTGCGTGCTGATGTTGTTGCGCACGACAAATCCGCCGTGCTGCGCGACCAGGTCCTCGATCGCGAGCGCGGCGCTGTAGACCTCCTTCACCCGGAAGCGCGCGCTGGCAGTGCGGATGAACTTGCGCTCACCGTCGTCCTGCGTCGTGGCCGTCGATTGCAGTTGCGACTGCACGTCGGGTTCGGGCGCGGTAGTGGTGGCGGCGTCGGCAGCCGCGTCTGCGCTTTGTGCCGAGCGCATTGCCATCTCGGCCGGCGGCGCTGCCGCGGGTGCGGCTTCGGCGGTAGCCGCGGCATCCGCGGCATCCGCGGCAACGGATTCTGCCTGTTGCGGCGCTCGCGAACAGGCGCCTATTCCAACCACCATGATGAAAGCCAGCAATCCCGTGCAAAGCCTGGTGCGCATCGAACTATCCCCTGTGAGTGGTTGGCGTGGGACGCCAGCGACGGCCGCATTGGCCGTGTGGCGCGCTCGGACTCTAACGAGCGCGCTGCGGATTCGGGGTTGGTCGGACGCGCTTTCGCAGGCGGCGTTTAGCGGCGATAAATCCACTGCGCGAAGAACGGCGCCAGGTCGTCCGGGCTGTGTCGCTGCATCGCCACCTGCAGGTCGCGGGTGTCCACCGTGCGATCGATGTGCGTCCGCGTGTAGTCCCGCAGTCCCGCCCAGAATGCGTCTTCGCCCAGGCGCAGTCGCAACAGGTGCAGCACGTACGCGCCCTTCTGGTAGACCACGGCCCGGTCGTCGCCGCTGGGGTGATTCCAATCGGGAAATACCAGCGGCTTGTCCTTGCCTTCGGCGCGAAGGCGCTCGACGCGCGTGCGCCAGCGCTCCACCTGCGCGTCGTAGATGACGCGACCGAACCGATGCTCCAGGTAAGCCGCCGCCATGAACGTCGCCACGCCTTCGTTGAGCCAGAACTGCTCCCAGCCCGCGCAGGTGACGCGGTTGCCCCACCACTGGTGCGCGGCCTCGTGCGCGATCAGCCCTGAGCGTTGCGGATCCGCGAGGACTTCGTGGCCGTAGTCCTCGGACAGCAGGGCGAAGCCGGCCAGCTCCTGCCCCACCGTGTTGTCCACCAGCGCCTGCGTGTAACGCGTGCCCGCGTACGGCACGCCGGCCTTGTCGGCGAAGAAGGCCAGCATGTCGCGCGTATCGGTGAAGACGCGCTGCAGCTCCGCCGCGTTGAAGCCCTCGCCCAGGTAGCGCAGCCGGACGTTCCCCGCGTTGCCGAAGGCCTCGTTGAAACGACCGGCGGCAAATCCGTAGACATACGACGGTACGGAATCACGCAGGCGCCAGCGATGCAGCACGCGCGCATCGCCTTGTCGTCGCGGCGACAGCGCCTGGCCATTGCCGACGGCCTGCAGGTCGGCGGGAAGCAGCACCGCCAGGTCGAGCGTGGCGCGTTCGTCCGGTGCATCCACCACCGGCAGCCACTGGCTGGTGGAGAACACGGTGTAGACCTGCGCACGATCCGGTGCGAACTCCAGGCCGTAGGCCGGCGTGCCGTGGTAGCGCAGCGTGATGCGATGACGTTCGCCCGCGCGGGCGGTGCGGGGCAGTCGGATGCGCACGCGCGTGCCTTCGTCGCTGAATTCCAACGCATGCCCGTCTTCTTCCACGGCGTCGATGACCAGCGCACCGCGATCCAGTGCGATGTCCGCCGTCGGCGCGGTGGTGCGCAAACGCACGGTGACGGCGCCACGGATGGAACGCGTGGCCAGATCGGGCTCAACCTGCGCCCGATACGCGACCACGTCGAACGCACGCGGCATCGCCGCCTGCAGCGGCGCGGCGACCAGCAGCGCAACGAGCAGTACCCTTGCGGCAGGCCTGCGACGGCTCACTGGCAAGGCCACGCGCATCGCAGCGACCACGACGCGACCGGCTTCCGCGATCGACGCGCGTTTCAACTCAACGCTCGAGGATAGCCACCACGCCCATGCCGCCGGCGGTGCAGATCGAGATCAGCGCTCGGCCGCCGCCGCGTTCCTTCAGCTGCTTGGCCGCGGTCGCAACAATGCGCGCGCCGGTCGCGGCGAACGGATGCCCCGCGGCGAGCGAGGAACCCACCGGATTGATCTTCGCCGGATCGATGCGGCCCAGCGGCGCGGACAGGCCAAGCCGGTTCCTGCAGTAGTCCTCGCTTTCCCAGGCGCGCAGCGTGCACAGCACCTGCGCGGCGAAGGCTTCGTGGATCTCGTAGATGTCGAAGTCCTGCAGGGTCAGGCTATTGCGCGCCAGCATCTCCGGCACCGCCACGGTGGGCGCCATCAGCAGGCCTTCGCCATGGACGAAATCGACCGCGGCGACGTGCGCGTCGCGCAGGTGGCACAGCACTTCGTGGCCGTTCTTCGCCGCCCACTCCTCCGACGCCAGCAGGCAGGCGGACGCACCATCGGTCAGCGGGGTGGAATTGGCGGCCGTAAGCGTGCCGCGGCCGGAGGTCTTGTCGAACGCCGGCTTCAGCGAGGCGAGTTTCTCCAGCGTCGAGTCCGCGCGCAGGATGTTGTCGCGCGACACGCCGCGGAAGCTGACCACCAGGTCGTCGAAGAAACCGCGCTCGTAGGCGGCGGCGAGCTTCCTGTGCGAGGACAGCGCCCACTCGTCCTGCGAGTCGCGCGAGATGTTCCACTCCTTCGCCATGTCCTCGCAGTGCTCGCCCATCGACTTGCCGGTGCGCGGCTCGGCCACGCCCGGGAAATCGGGCTTGAGTTCGCGGAAGGAGAAACCCTTGAACGCGCGCAGCTTGTCCTGCGTGGTCTTGCCCATCGCTGCGTTGAGCAGGCGTCGGCGCAGCGTCTTGCCGTAGACGATCGGCACGTCGGAGGTGGTGTCCGAACCGCCGCCGATGCCGGCTTCGATCTGCCCGTTTGCGATCTTGTTGGCGACGGCGACGATCGTGTCCAGCGAGGTGCCGCACGCGCGCTGCATCGTGATGCCCGGGGTCAGCGGCGACAGGCCGGAGGAGAGCGCGGCTTCGCGGCCGAGGTTCCAGTCGCTGGAATGCTTGATCACCGCGCCCATGGCGACTTCGCCCAGCTGCTGGCCGTGCAGCCCGAACCGCTCGACCAGCGCCCCGAGCGTACGCACCGACATGCCCAGGTTGCCGACGTCCGCGTAAGCGGTGTTCTGGCGGCAGAATGGAATACGGACGCCGCCGAGCACGGCAACGGGACGGACTGGACGCATCGGGACACCTCGAATGGGGGACGGACCGCGCGGGCGGGCCACCGGAAAACTGCTTCCCGCCCGCCATACCCATGCGGACGGTGATAATGAGCGAGTGTAGCGCCGCATTCCGGTGCGAGAAACCCACAAAGGACCGCGTCTTGACCACGATTCCCGCCACCGCCGACGCCACGCCGCATGAACCACTGCACGTGCTGGGTGCGTTGGCGCTGGAGCTGCGTGGGGACGCGCCGGTCGCGCGCGCCAGCCTGACCCGCGACGAGGCCGCCGCGCTGGTCGAAGGCATCGCCCGCGACCTGGCCGGCTTCGCCCCGGACGCGGCGCAGTTGCAACTGGTCACGGTCGGCGCGCATTACGACCCGGTGGAACTGCTGCGTCCGGGCTGGGCGCTGCATCGCGAACTCGACCAGCTCGCCGCGCGTGCGCCCGGCGACGCCAGCGGCCGCGTGATCGCCTTCGGCGCGCACGACGGCCAGCTGCCCGGTGCGCTGGCGCCGTCAGCGGATTATTTCGGCGGGCCGCTGCGGCTGGTGCCGTTCCTGCTCAGCGGCGCGGCGACTGGCGACGACGCGGCGCGGGTGTCGCGCGTCGGTGACGCCTTCGAGACCGAACTGATCGAACGCGGCATGGCCGGCGCGGCCACCGCATTGGCGGCGCAGCAGGCCTTCGGGCTGGTGGTCGAACACGCGCGCTACCTCACCGCCCACGACCTGGCCGCGATGACCGCGCTGCAGTACGAACACGCGGGCCTGGGAGCCTTGTGGCCGCTGCTGGAAACCGCGCTGCTCGACCCGCAGGGCGAAGCATGGCTGGACGCGCTGCCCGAGCCGCTGGTGCACTACGTCGACGGCGAAGCGCGGATCGCGATGCTCGAACCGCGGGCGTGGAAGGCGCGTTACGCCGCCGAGGCGTCGTGCGACACACCCGAATGCCGCGAACGACTGGAACGCCAGCACCAGCACTTCCAGGCGCGGCAACGGCAGATCGCCGCGGTGCTGGGCGCGCACGGGGTGGCGGTGACGTTCGTGCATTGCGGAAACGACGAAGCCGACGCGCGCGACGCACTGTAGGGCGGGCCTTGGCCCGCCATCCGTTGCATGGACTGCTCCACGTCTCGCGAAATGACTTCCCCGATTGAGAGCGCTCGCGATGGCGGGCCAAGGCCCGCCCTACGAGCTTTGTCCCGCTACTTCGCCCTGATCACGCCGCACGCCACACGCGCCCCGGCATTGCCCGCAGGCTGGCTGTGATAATCATCGGCCACCGCGTGCACGACGATGGCGCGGCCGATCACGTCGGTCGATGCATCGCCGCCGAGGGTCACGCCAAACGCCTGTACATCCACGTGGGCGACGCCATCGCCACTGGCGATGATGTTGTCCATGTCGCCGCCGTGGTGCGGGCCGCTGTCCGCCTTGCCGTGCGGCTGCGCCCGCGGATTGAAGTGACCGCCCGCACTGGTCGCGTCCACCGCCGAGCAATCGCCCTTCTCGTGGATGTGGATGGCATGGGTACCGATCGGCAGGCTGCCGAGCTCACCGGTCACGCGCACGCCGGTCGGCGTCGGTACCAGCGCCAGCTTGCCGCTGACCAGGCTGCCCGAGGCAGGTGTCACAAGTACGCTAGCGGACGCCACGGTCGACACCACCGGCCCGCTCGATCGCGTAGGCGCCGATCCGCAGGCGCTCAACGCCAGGGTCGTGCCGGCAATTCCGGCTAGCAAGACGGTTCTCATGGTGGACCTCCAGATGTCACGGGACGATGTCGCGAATGAGGCACATGGGGCGCCTTCGAAGCGATGGAATCAAGTGCCGGGCGCGTTGCAGCGTGACGCAGCAAGGGGAAAGGTGGCGTCAAGCAGCCGGTGTGGAATGCGCGCTCGGCGTCTGCGCCAGGGAGGGTCTGAATACGTCAAATGTCGTCCCGAGCGCGGCGATGGAGCTGCTGTTTTCGCCGCGGAAAACAGATCCCTCGCTGCGCTCGGGATGACAGTGCAAGACTTTGTTCAGAGGTTCCCTGGTCACGAAGGAAGGGTGACTGCTGCCGTCATCCCCAAGCGCGAAGCGATTTGCAGCAGCGAGGTCGGTCATCAAAACGTCCCGCCGATGAGCAACAGCGTCCCTGGATGATCGGCTTCGCCGTTGTGAAGCGCTTCCGCCTCACGCGGGGATGACGATCAAGGGCGAGTCATCCAGACGCCCGCCATCGCACCGGCATTCACTTCCGTCCGCGTCCCGGCCCGAGCTTGCGGGTGAGCGTGTTGCGACCCAGCCCCAGCAATGCGGCGGCCTGCGAACGACGTCCGCCGGTGTGTTCCAGCGCGGCTTCGAACAGGGCGTGGTCGAAGCGCTCGCGCGCGAGCGCATGCAGGTCTTCGTGCCCGGCGGCGAATTGCGCGCGCGCCCACGCTGCCAGCTGCGCATCCCATGCCCCGGCATCCGCGGGCGTTGCGGCGGCGGTCGGTGGCGTCATCACCGTGTCGAGGTCGCCCGCGCCGATGAGGTCGCCCGGCGCCAGTGCGGCCAGTCGCCAACACAGGTTTTCCAGTTCGCGGACGTTGCCGGGCCAATCGTGGCCGAGCAGGCGTTCGACCGCATCGCGGCGCAGGCGCTTGACCGGTGCGTCGAACCGGCGCGCGGCCGATGCGAGGAAACGCTCGGCCAGCTTCGGCACGTCCTCGCGGCGCTCGCGCAACGGCGGCAGGCGCAGGCGGACAACGTCGAGCCGGTGCAGCAGGTCGGCGCGGAAACGGCCGTCGCGCACCTGCGCTTCCAGGTCCTGGTGGGTGGCGGCGATCACGCGCACGTCGACGCGGATAAGTTCACGCCCACCGACGCGGAAGAACTCGCCTTCGGCCAGTACGCGCAGCAACCGCGTCTGCAGCGGCAACGGCATGTCGCCGATCTCGTCGAGAAACAGGGTGCCGCCGCTGGCCTGCTCGAAGCGGCCGGGATGGCGTCGCGTGGCACCGGTGAAGGCGCCGGCTTCGTGGCCGAACAGCTCGCTCTCCAGCAGCTCGGCGGGAATGGCGGCGGTGTTGAGCGCGACGAAGGGTTTCGCAGCGCGAGGCGATTCCCGATGCAGGGCGCGCGCGACCAGCTCCTTGCCGGTGCCGGTTTCGCCGGTGATCAGCACCGACAGCGGCGCTTGCGCGAGGCGGCCGATCGCGCGGAACAACGCACGCATCGCGGGCGTGTCGCCAATCAGCTGGGCCGACGCGGGGAGATCCGATGCGGTGGGATCCGTGACCGCTGGCGCCGCCTGGTCAGGCGCGGACCCGGAACCCATACCCACACTTCCCTGTGCGGGCAATGAATCAATACGCAAAGGCAGGGCGCGACCGGCCAGCGCCACCGCGTCGTCCAGGTCGAAGGGCTTGGACATGAACTCGTGCGCGCCACCACGGAAGGCGCCGGCGGTGCTGGCGACATCGGTATAGGCGCTCATCACGATCACCGGCAGCGCGGGATGGGACGCCTTGAGCTTCTCGAGCAGCACCAGGCCGTCGTCGCCGGGCATGCGCACGTCGGTGAACAGGAGTGCGGGCGCTTCCCGCGTGCGCAGCGCGGCCAACGCGTCGGCGGCGCTCTCGAAGGCGTCGACGGCATACCCGGCATCGCGCAGCGCGGTGGCGAGCACGAAGCGGACGGCGCGGTCGTCATCGACGATCCAGATGCGGGCGTCAGGCGTCATTCGTGGCTGCCTTCATCGTCGGTGCCTTCTTCGCGGACGGCTTCGCCGCGGTTGTTCTCGATCGCCATCGGCAGCAGCAGCGTGAATACGGTGTGCCCGGGCCGCGAGCGATACGACAGCGAACCGCGGTGCTCGCGCGCCACCGTCTGCGCGAGCGCCAGGCCCAGCCCCGAACCCTCGGCGCGCCCGGTCACCAGTGGCATGAACACGCGCTCGGCCAATTCTTCAGGCACGCCGCGGCCGTCGTCGATGATTTCCAAACGCAGCGCGAGCGAATGCGGGTCGTCGCCGATGCGCGCGCCATGTTCGGCGCGGGTACGCAGGGTGACGTTGACCGCGCCGGCTTCGATCGCGTTGCGCACCAGGTTCCATGCTGCCTGGGTCAGGCGGTCGGCGTCGCCGGTCACGTCGGGCAGGCTGGGGTCGTAGTCGCGTGCGAGTTTCACCGCCCAGCCGGCGTCGGCTTCGGCCAGGCGCAGCACGCGTTCGAGCACGGCGTGGATGTTGAGCGGCTCGTGCGGGCGTGCCGGCGTGGGCGAGAGCAGGCGGTCGATCAGCGCGGTCAGGCGCGCGACTTCGGCATCGATCAGCTCGACCAGTTCACGCGAGTCTTCGCCCTCGGCGGTGCTGGCATCGATCCGCCTGGCCAGCAGTTGCGCCGCACCCTTCAGCCCCGCGAGCGGATTGCGCAGCTCGTGCGCCATGCCCTTGAGCGCGGCGGCAAGCGCGGACGGCAGCGCCAGTGCCGGGTCTTCGCCGGGAAATTCGTCGACCGGATGAGCCTCCACCAGCCAGCCGCCGCCCCAGCGGGTCAGGGTGAGATCAGCGAAACGCACTTCGCCTTGCCCCGGGAAAGCCACGGCCAGGTGGCGCAAGCGGACGGCGTCGCGATCGGACCCCGACAGCACGCCGGCCAGCACGCGGCCGCCGGCCTCGAGCGAAGCCAGCGGCAATCCCGGCAGGCGACGGATGCTGACGCCCAGCCAGTGCGCAAACGCCGGATTGCTCCCGGACACGGCGCCCGCGGCGTCGGTCCACGCCAGGGGGGTGGCCAAGGCGTCCAGATCGGGCGGAGGAAGTGGCATTGCACCATCTTAGTGCAATGCGTGGGACTGGCCGGCGCCGATCGCCCGAAGCCGGGTCGCTAGAGACGCGCCGCCTGGATGTGCATCCAGTCGTAGTTGCGGGTGCGGCCCAGCGACACCCAGCCCTCGTCCTCCCAGATCTTCCAGAAGGCGTCGCAGTCCGGGCGCGCCAGGCGTGCGGTATCGCGGGTGGAATGCAGGCCGTTGCGGTCCGGATCGAAATCGATGGCGATGCCCCACGAGTGCATGGACCAGCTCTCGCCGCCGCGCATCCGCCGGACATTCAGGCAGCCACCAAACAGGTCCAGGCCGAGCTCGCGCCGGCGTGTCGCGCTGTAATTCCTCTCGATTGCACCGAAGCAGCGCAGGGCCGAGGCATGCGCCTTGCGATGGATGGAGAAGCCGTTCACGACGTAGGAAGTGTCCCAGGCCAGGCGCATCGGGAACGGGAGTTGCAGGCGCACCTGGTTCACGCCCTTGGGCCCATAGAACGCCTCGATGTCGCGCTGGCGCGGCCAGGTCGTCGGCGCGGTCGCCGGCTCGGCTGTCGCCGGTTCGATGTCGCGTTCCGGGATCCGCGCCTGTCCGCCACCGTCGAGCCGATCGGCATACACCGCGAACGCGTGGCGGGTCTGCGGTCCATCCAGGCCATCGATCGCGCCGACTTCGATCTGGTCGTGGCGACACACGAGCTGCTTCGCGGCCAGAACCCGGCGCGCCTTTGACCATCCGGGCGGCACCGGCACCCGACCGTTGTTGAGGAAACCGGCTATCGCGTCGAGGGTGGCCCGGTCGACGGTGCCGGAAAGGGGACCCCGATAGAAGTCGAAGCCCTGCAAGCGGCGCTGCAGCTCGCGATCGTCCATGACGTCCCGCTCCTTCGTGTTGGCCTAATCCATCCAACGCGCCGGATCGGGCAGCCCGGTCGCCTGCAACCGGACTGCCCGACGAACGGTGCCCGGCGACCGGCCCGACCGGGCCGGCCACGCGGACGCCGCGCCGCTCAGTTCTCGTACGCGGTTTCGCCATGCGAGGAGATGTCGAGGCCTTCGCGCTCGGATTCCTCGTTGACGCGCAGGCCGACGGTGTACTTCACGATCAGGAAGGCCACCAGCGCGACGCTGCCCGACAACGCCACCGTCACCAGCACGCCCTGCGCCTGGATCCACAGCTGCGCCGCGATGTCGTAATCCGGCAGCGCGGTTTCGGTGACGTAATCCCAGATGCCGGCGCCGCCGAGTTTCGGCGAAGCGAACACGCCGGTCAGCAGCGCGCCAAGAATGCCGCCGAGGCCGTGCACACCGAACACATCCAGTGCGTCGTCCGCGCCGAGCAATCGCTTCAACCCGCTCACGCCCCACAGGCACACCACGCCGGCGAGCGCACCGATGACCAACGCACCGCACAGACCGACGAAGCCGGCGGCTGGCGTGATCGCGACCAGGCCCGCGACCGCCCCCGAGGCCGCACCGAGCATCGACGGCTTACCCTTGCCGATCCATTCCACCGTGGTCCAGCCCAGCACCGCGGCGGCGGTCGCGAGGAACGTGTTGACGAAGGCCTGCGCGGCCACCGCATTGGCTTCCAGCGCGGAGCCGGCGTTGAAGCCGAACCAGCCGAACCACAGGATCGAGGCACCCACCATCGTCTGCGTCAGGTTGTGCGGCTTGATCGCCTCGCGGCCGTAGCCCACGCGCTTGCCGATGACGTAGGCGCCGACCAGGCCGGCGACAGCCGCGTTGATGTGCACCACGGTACCGCCGGCGAAATCCAGCGCGCCCTTGGCGAACAGATAACCCGATTGCGCCAGCACGCCCGGCACCGCGTCATTGCTGGTGAACGCATCCGGGCCCGGGAAGAACCACACCATGTGCGCCATCGGCGCATAGGCGAAGGTGAACCACAGCACGGTGAACACCAGCACGCCGGCGAACTTCACCCGTTCCGCGAACGCACCGACGATCAGTGCGCAGGTGATGCACGCGAACGCGCCCTGGAACACGAAGAACACCAGTTCCGGGATGTAGACGCCCTTGGTGAACGTCGCCGCCATCGCGCTGGCGGTGAGCCCGTTCGCGAACAACCGGTCCCAGCCGCCGATGAACGCGTTGCCGCCGGTGAACGCCAGCGAATAGCCGTACAGCACCCACAACACCGCCACCAGCGAGAACACCAGCAGGCACTGCATCAGCACCGACAGCACGTTCTTGCCGCGCACCAGGCCGCCATAGAACAGCGCCAGTCCCGGCAAGGTCATGAAGATGACCAGCGCCGAGCACACCAGCAACCAGGCGATGTCGCCCTTGTTCGCCACCGGTGCGGGCGCGGCTTCCTGCGCGAATGCGGCCAGCGGCGCTAATCCTGCCGCGACCCCGGCCGCGATGCCCAGCGCGCATCGGCGCAGCATCGTCCTGATGCGCGTCGTCGTGTTGTTATCCATCATTTTCCCGCGTTCGCGGGGTTCGATCGTCATCGTATGCATGTCGAATCTCGCTTGGGGTCAGAGGGCGTCGTCATCGAGCTCGCCGGTGCGGATGCGCACCGTGCGTTCGAGTGCCTGTACGAAGATCTTGCCGTCGCCGACCTTGCCGGTCCGCGCGGCGTTGGCGACCGCCTCCAGCGCCGCTTCCAGCGCGGCTTCCGTGACCGCGCATTCCACCTTGAGCTTGGGCAGGAAATCGACGACGTACTCGGCGCCGCGGTACAGCTCGGTATGTCCCTTCTGTCGACCGAAGCCCTTGACCTCGGTGACAGTGATGCCCGATACGCCGACGTCGGTGAGTGCTTCGCGCACCTCGTCGAGCTTGAACGGACGGATGATCGCGGTGATCAGTTTCATCGATCGGCTCCCATGGTTTTGCTGTTGCGTGGTTTTGCTGTGCGTGATTGCGTGAACGCGTGATTGGAGCGTGTGCAGGGAAACCGCTCAGAACGTTTTCGTGATCGTCAGCAGCACCGTCTCGCCGGCCAGCTTGTTGCCGTAGGCGTTGGTGTAGAACGGCTGGTCGGCGTCGGTGTCGGAGTACGCCAGCGCCGCGGAGAAACCGTTGTCGAAGCCCTTGGTCACGCCCACCTTCCATTCGGCGTATTCGGCGACGTCGTTGTTCTCGACCCACTGCTTTCCGCCATGGACGTTGAGCGTCCAGGTGGGCACGAATTCCCAGTTGGCGTTGAGGTCCAGGTAGCCGCTGCCGTCGGAGGCGGCGTAGCCGAACAGGTCGGTGACGGCGTAGGAGTACTTCGCACCCAGCGTGGTGTGGGCGAACGGGCCCGCGGTGACGCCGACGTAGAGCTCGGCGGTGTCGGCGCTGTTGAAGCCGGAGGGGAAATCGCCGGGATACGCGTAGTAGATCGCGCCGACGTCGAAGGCAACCTTGTCACTGAACTTGCCGCGATAGCCGCCGTAGACATCGAGCTCAAGACTGCTCGACACCGGAATGCCGGCGGCGGTGAGATCGGACAGCCAGCTGATGTTGCTGCCCCAGGTGCCGACGTACAGGCCGCTGTCGGCCGCGTATTCCAGGCCCGCCTGCAACGCGGGTTCCTGGTTGGTTTGCGAGACGCCACGGAAGACGTAATCGCTGGCGAGCGTCACCGAACCGGACGTGCCAGCGTTCGCCTCACTCGTGGCAACGAGGAAGAGCAGGGTCACGGCGATGGTCGTCGTCAGCGCTTTGGCGGCGCGGGTCATGACGACGGGCACTGCAGGCACGACAGTGGAAGCGGATGCTGCGGCTACGGTGGAACGGGCAACTGCGTAGTAACGATGCGACATGACTCAAGGCCTCTCATGGTTGGTGGCCCCTCCCCGGTCAATGGCTTCGTGGTGCGTGTTGCGTGCTTCCCTTCGGTAGCGCTCCGGATACCTGGCCTACGCAGTCCAGGCGCGCGACTGCCCGTGCGCCCTCGCGGGCGCCACAGTCGTTCCTGGTTACTGCGGGAGTGTTGCGACGTCGTGTTGCAGGTGTCGCTTCGCCCGTGCGCGGTGCGCCGGGACGGGGCCTTCAGCCGCCTTGTCGTGCTGTTGTTGTTGGAGACGTCAACAACAAGGCAATTCGCGCCGGTGGCGCTCGTGCTGCGGGCCCGGAACACGCCCCATGGCGCGGGCCACGGGGCGTTTGCTGCGCGCTCCCGCGACGCATGCGCGGGGAGCGTGTTGACGACTGCAGGCGGTTAGATCGTGTAGTACAGCTGGTATTCCAGCGGGTGGGTCGCGGCGCGGAACGCGGTGACTTCCTTCATCTTCAGCGCGATGTAGCCATCGATGAAGTCGTCGGTGAACACGCCACCGGCCTTGAGGAAGTCGCGGTCCTTGTCCAGCGCTTCCAGCGCCTGGTCCAGCGAGTGGCACACGGTCGGGATGCCCTTCTCTTCTTCCGGCGGCAGGTCGTACAGGTCCTTGTCGCTCGGTGCGCCCGGGTCGATCTGGTTCTTGATGCCGTCCAGGCCGGCCATCATCAGCGCGGCGAAGATCAGGTAGCCGGTGTTCATCGGATCGGGGAAGCGGATCTCGATGCGGCGCGCCTTCGGGTTGGCGACGTACGGAATGCGGCACGACGCCGAACGGTTGCTCGCCGAGTAGGCCAGCATCACCGGCGCTTCGTAACCCGGCACCAGGCGCTTGTAGCTGTTGGTGGTCGAGTTGGCGAACGCATTGATCGCGCGGGCGTGCTTGAAGATGCCGCCGATGTACCACAGCGCCATCTGCGACAGGCCGCCGTAGCCGTCGCCGGAGAACAGGTTGACGCCGCCCTTGGCGAGCGACTGGTGCACGTGCATGCCGCTGCCGTTGTCGCCGACGATGGGCTTGGGCATGAACGTCGCGGTCTTGCCGTTGCGGTGGGCGACGTTCTTGATGATGTACTTCATCGTCAGCAGGTCGTCGGCCTTCTTGGTCAGCGAGCTGAACTTGGTGCCGATCTCGCACTGGCCGGCATTGGCGACTTCGTGGTGGTGCACTTCGACTTCGATGCCGACCTGTTCCAGCGTCTTGCACATCTCGGCGCGGATGTCGTGCAGCGAGTCCAGCGGGGCGACCGGGAAGTAACCGCCCTTCACCATCGGACGGTAGCCGGTGTTGCGGCCGTCGTAGTCGCGACCGGAGTTCCAATGCGCTTCTTCGGAATCGACGTGGAAGAAGGTGTGGCCCATTTCATTGGCGAAACGGACGCTGTCGAAGATGAAGAATTCCGGTTCCGGACCGAAGAACGCCTGGTCGGCGATGCCGGTGGACTTCAGGTAGGCCTCGGCGCGCTTGGCGACGCCGCGCGGATCGCGCGAGTAGGCCTGCATGGTCGCCGGGTCGAGGATGTCGCAGGTCAGCACCAGGGTCGGATCGGCGGTGAACGGATCCAGGAACGCGGTCGACGGGTCGGGCAGCAGCACCATGTCGGACTCGTTGATGCCCTTCCAGCCGGAGATCGACGAACCGTCGAACATCTTGCCGTCTTCGAACAGCCCCGGCTCGATGATCGACTTGGGGAAGGTCACGTGGTGCTGCACGCCGCGCATGTCGGCGAAGCGCAGGTCGACGAATTCGACCTTGTGGTCCTTGATGAGTTTTTCGATGTTCTCGATCGACATGGCGGCTCCGGGAGGTGTGGATGGCGAAGGTTTGAAGCGGGACGAAGTCTGTTACGCAAGCGGCGTGCCAACGTTTTTGCGCCCCTAACCAATTGATTCAATTGGAGTAGAGTGGCTTGGCAATCGCAAACTGCACCATTTTGCGTCGCACGCAACCGTGGCGCACCTGAATGGTGCATCTGGTCGCGATTGCGGCCGGCCGCTACCCTTGCCGCTTGCGTCAGGTCCGGCGGTGCAGCTTGCGCCGGTTCCCGTGACACCGACATCCCTCCTGAGCCCGCTTCATGACCGACCCCGCTCTCGTCGACCTGCTTGCCGCCCTGCTGCTGGGCATCATCGAAGGCATCACCGAGTTCCTGCCGATCTCCAGCACTGGGCACCTGCTGATCGCCGAGCGCTGGCTCGGGCAGCGCAGCGACCTGTTCAACGTCGCCATCCAGGCCGGCGCGATCCTCGCGGTGGTGGTGGTCTACCGGCAGCGGCTGTGGCAGCTGGCAACGGGCTTTTTCAGCGATCACGCGAGCCGCGACTACGCCGGCAAGCTCGCGGTCGCGTTTGGCGTCACCGCGGTGCTGGGCGTGATCGTGAAGAAGCTCGGCTTCCAGCTGCCCGACACGGTCGACCCGGTGGCTTGGGCGCTGATCGTCGGCGCGGTGTGGATGGTCGGCGCCGAACACTTCGCCGCCAAGCGCGCGGCCGTGTTGGGCGAACGCGAGGCGATCACGTGGACGGTCGCCCTGCTGGTCGGTCTGGCGCAGGTGGTTGCGGGCGTGTTCCCGGGGACGTCGCGCTCGGCCGCGACGATCTTCGTCGCCCTCCTCGCCGGCACCACCAGCCGCGCGGCGGCGACGGAATTCGCGTTCCTGGTCGGCATCCCGACGATGTTCGCCGCCACCGCGTACGAACTGCTGGAAATGGCGGGCGACCCGCAGGCCGCGCCGGAGGACTGGGCGGTGCTGGGCGTGGCGTTCGTCGCGTCGGCGCTGACTGCGTTCGTCGCGGTGAAATGGCTGCTGCACTACATCCGCAGCCATCGGTTCACCGCCTTCGCGGTGTATCGCGTCGCGGTGGGCGTGGCGCTGCTGTTGCTGGTGCCCAACGGCGGCTGACGGTTCCGCGTCGCCGTGCCTTCATCGCCGCGGCGCGCGCTTGCGGCTATCGTCGCGACAAAACCACGGAGCCATGACGATGCTGATGCCCCGACTGACTGCCGCCTTCGCCACTGCGCTGCTGGTGGCGTGCACCACCGCATCCGGCAGCGGCGAAGCCACGCCCGGCGGCGACGCGACTGGCGCGCCGACGCACGCGGCGCGTCCCACGCTGGAAGGGCAGGCCTGGTCGCTGGTGCGCGCCAGCGATCGCAACGGCCAGGGCATCGCAGCGCTGCAACCGTTACCGGCGCGGCCGTTGCGGGTGGAATTCGCCGGCGGCCGCATCGCCATCGGTGGCGGCTGCAACCGCATCAGCGGTGGCTACGCGCAGCAAGGCGACTCGCTGCAGGTTTCGGCGCTGATGCAGACGAAGATGGCGTGCATGGATTCGCGGCTTATGAAACTGGACGACGCCATCTCGCAGCGCCTGCAGGGCGCGCTGCGCATGACCGGCGATGGCGCGTCGCTGCAGCTGCTGACCGCAGACGGCGAACGACTGGAATTCGCGGCGGCGCCGTAGCGTCACGCGACCGCGGTGCACGCGCCGCGTGGCGCATCATCGTTTCCCTGACGCTGGCATCAGCGAAGAATCGCTCGCCTGGCTCAGCTGCAGGCGGATGAAATGGCCGGGCGCGGCCTGTCTGGAGTGCGCCGAAGGTTCAGCGTTGCCTGCTCAACCCACCACCGCGGGATTGAGCGAATAGGTCCCGTGGATCGTCGCCTCGCCAAGCACGTGGCCGTGCATCGCACGCAGCGCGTCGGCGGCGGTGAAGCGCGCGGGCACGGCGAGCGTGGCGACGTCGAGCGCGAACAGGCGGAAGAAGTAACGGTGCAGGCGCAAGTCGTGCGGCGGCGGGAACGGGCCGTCGTAACCAAGCCAGTCGCCACCCATGTCGGCGTCGCCGGCGAACCAGCCGGTGTAGTCGTTCAGTCCCTGGCGACTACCGGCCGGTCCGGCGGGCTGCGCCTTGCCATGCGGCACGACGCCATCGCTGCAGCTGCCCGCCGCAATCTCGCGCACGTCGGCGGGAATGTCGACCATGGCCCAGTGGGTGAAATCGGTGCGCGGCTGATCGGCGGGAATCTGCGCGCCGCTGGCATCGGTGGGCACGTCCGGATCGATGCACAGCAAGGCGAAGGAACGCGTGCCGGCGGGCACGTCATCCCACGCCAGGTGCGGATTGCGGTTGGCGGCAAAACCGAAGCCGTCGCCGCTGGGCTGGCCGGCGGCGAATTGCGCGGGAATACGCTGGCGGTGTTCGAAGCTGTCGCTGCGGATCTTCATGCTCGTCCCCGGCTCCCTGCGTGATCAGGCCCTGGCGGACGCCACGCGGCATGCGTGTGGCGTCCGGATTTTCGTGCACCGCGACCGCGGCGACCCGTTGCGAAGCGGGTCGGCGCGACCTCAGTTTTCCGGATAGCCCAGGCGCACCGCCACCGGCGTGAGCAGCGCGAAGGCTTCCGCCAGCGGCTGCGCGAACGTGCGCCAGTGGCCTGCACCGAAGCGCTGCGTGCCGAATGCGTTGGCCGGCGCCGGCGGCAGCTCCAGGCCCAGGGTCGTGTTCACCATCTGCGCCAATGCCTGCGGATTGCGCTCGATGTCGTCCAGCGGGATCAGCGCGTTCTGCAGTTGCTTGCCTTCGTACAGGTCGGCGATCTGTCCCAGCATCTGCGCCATCCAGGTCGCGCCGGCGAGCGGCGATTCCAGTGCGAACGGCGTCGCCGCGCCCCAGGCCAGCCAGTCGAGCAGCATGTCGCGCGGGTCGCGCAGGCCGACCATCAGCAGCGCCTCGGGCAGGTGCGGACGCAGCGCCTGCAGCAGGGCGTTATCCCACCACAGCAGCCAGTCGAAGACCGGACCGCCGGTGTTGCCGCGTGCCGGCAGTGCCGCGCGCCACTGGCTGACCATGAAGCCGCCGTCGAGCGTGCCGTCGCGCAGTTCCTGCGCGGTGCCGTAGCGCTGCAACGGATCGCGCGGCGGTTGGGCGCTGGTGCGATCGACGAACAGCGGCGCACCGCCGGCGGACAGGGTGGCGGCGATGGCTTCCACGCGCGAACCCGGCGGACCCCACAGCAGCAGCACGCCCGGGGTGCCTTCGGGGACGTCGGCCAGCGGCGGCAATTCGACATCGGTCGGCGGCACGCTCAACGGCGGCAGCGGCAGGCGCTCGGCGACGACTTCGGCCTGTAGCTCCACCCAGGTGGCGACCGCGGCGACTGGATCGCCAGCCAGGTCCTGGCAGCGGCCCAGCAGCTGGCGGGTGGCGCGGCGCAACGAGATGTCGTTGGTCTTGGCCAGCATGCCTTCGACATGGACGACGGCTTCCTTGGGGTCGCGGCGCAGCAGGATGTCGACGATGCGCAGCTCGGCCGAGCTGCGGCCCGGATCCAGCGCGGCCACCTGGTAGGCGATCGCGTCGGCCAGTTCGGTTTCGCCCTTCTGGTCGTGGATGGTGGCGCGGGCTTCAAGCGCGGGGATGTGGTCGGGCATCGCCTTCAACCAGCGCTCCACCACGTCGGTCGCGCCATCGCCGGCGAAGGGTTCGAACAGCAGGCGCGCGCGCCACAGCGCGTTGCTGGTCGGGCGCTGGGCGAGCGCCGATTCCAGCGCCGTGCGCGCACCGTCGATGTCGTTGCCGTAGCGCCAGGCGTCGACCAGGCCTTCCAGCGTCGGGAGGTCATCGGGATCGCGCTCGAACGCCGCCAGCAACGGCGGCAGGGCGCGCTCCGGGCGGCCGGCCTCGATTTCCAGCCGGGCGTAGGTGCGGCGCAGGCCGGGCGTGGCTTCTTCACTGCGCACCAGCGTGGCCAGGCTGTCGGCGGCTTCACCGGGACGGCCCTGGCGGCGCATCAGGTCGGCGACCAGCGTGCGCAACGGCAGCGAGTCCGGGTTGCGGTCGAGCAGGCTGCGGAAGGTCTGCTCGGCGAAGGCGAAATGCCCGTTCATCAGGTAGGCGAAACCCAGCGCCGGGCGCAGGCTGACGTCGCCGGGTGCGCGCTGGGCGGCATCGGTGAGGATCTTCAGCGCCACGTCGTGTTGGCCGCGGTACAGGGCGACCATGCCGTCGATGCCGGCGATCTGCGGGTGGTTGGGGGCCAGGCGCGATGCGGTACGGGCCAGGCGGTTGGCTTCCTCCAGGTCGCCACGGCCGAGCGCCAGCTGGCCCTGCAGGATGTAGGCGGGGAACTGGTTCGGGTCCAGGCCCAGGGTGCGGGCGAGCGAGGCCTGCACTTCGTCGAGCTGGGCCGGGTCGCCCATCAGCAGGTTGGCGCGCTCCAGGTGCAGGCCGGCATCGTCGGGCGAGAGCGCCAGGGCGCTGTCGATGGTCGCCAGGGCGGCGCTGCTGTCGCCGGACATGCGCTGCGCGGCGGCGAGCAGGCGCTGGGCGTCGGCGTCCTGGGGCTGTTCGGCGACGGCCGCGCGGGCGGCGGTCAGGGCTTCGGCGGCGGCGCCACGGCGCAGCGCATCCTGGATGTTCTCGTACATGGGTGGGGTGCTTCGGGGAAAACGCCGATTGTAGCTGTGGCGACGGGCTCATTCCGGGCGCCGGGCGGGGATTCGTGAAAGCGCCCGACCAGGTCAACCCTGCAGCTGGTCGGCCACCCACCGTTCGGCGAAGCCCTCCAGCCGACGGTTCTCCAGGAAACCGCAGTGGCCGCCCCACGGCGCGATTTCCAGTCGGGCGCCGGCGGGCAGCTGCAGCTGGCGGAAGCCTTCGACCGGGATCACCGGGTCGTCGGCGGCGGTCAGCACGCTCACCGGCACCTGCAGCCCGGACAGGCGGTCGCCGGCGATGCAGTAGCCGTCGAAGTAGTTGTCGAGGGTGCCGAAATCGGTGTGCCGTTCCACCATCCACCGGGTCAGCGGACGCATCCGCAAGCCGAGCACGTCGTCGTCGAAGGCGTGCAGCTGCGGGAACAGTTCGCGCTTGCGCGCCAGCGAGCTGCGCCACTTGTGCTCGAAGTACCACAGGTACAGCGGCAGCCCCTGCTCCATCGATTCCATCGTGCGGGCCGGGTCCAGCACCGGGCACACCGCGGCGACGCGGGCGATCTCCAGTCCCGCCGCCGGCGCACGCAGCGCCAGCCGCAGCGCGAAGTTGCCGCCCAGCGAATAACCCGCCACCACCAGCGGTCGCTGCGCGAAGCGCTGGGCGACGTCGCGGGCCGCGTGCACGACTTCGTCGATGCGATTGGAGTGGAACAGGCCTTCGTTGAGGTGGTGCGTGTCCCCATGGTCGCGGAAGTTGAGGCGGAACACCTCGAACCCGCGGCGCAGCAGCTGCGCGGCCGTCAGGCGCATGTAGCTGGAATCGACGCTGCCTTCCCAGCCGTGCAGCAACAACGCCAGGCCGCGCGACGCCGTGCCGGGAACCGCGCTGTGTAGGCCCTGCAGGCGCACGCCGTCACCGCCGTCGATCAGGTGCGCGGTTGTGACCGCACCGCACTGCGCCAGCGACCACTCGCCGCGACGTCGCCGCCAGGGACTGCTGCTCAGCACCGACTGCACGTGCGCGTTGCGCAGCCAGCGAGGCGGTTGGTAGTCGGCGGCGGTGAGCATGGGGGAGGTCACGGAAACCAGGCCAGGAACGGATGGACGGGAAGCAGGGAAACAGAAAAACACATCACCCCACGCGAAACGAGGAATCTGTCATTGCTTTTGCAAATCGGCATTTGCAAATCGACGGCCAGTCCGTCGTCGCGCCCGGAATGACAAGTCATGTGAATATCGGTCGGCGTTGGCGAATCCGAAACCATCCACGCCGCGCGGCGTAGCGCCACGCGCGGCGATGCTGCGCGCCTACACCGTCATCGCTTCGACAATGCGGCTGCGCGCCAGTTCGGCGATGCGGCGCCGGCCTTCGGCTTCGCCCGGCGCGATCGGTTCCAGGAAATGCACTTCGGCCACGCCCGCCGGCTCACCAAGCAGGCGTACGAAGTTGCCGAAGAAACTCTCGCGCGGCGCGAACGCGACCACGTGCTGGGCGCTGCCGCCTTCGCCATAGCGCAGCGCCACCGGCTGCACCGGCACGCCGGCCTCGACCGCGGCCAGGAAGATGCGCGCGTGGAACGGGCCGATTTCGCGTCCGCCACGGGTGCCGCCTTCGGGGAACACGCCGACGCTGCGGCCGTTGCGCAGCCGCGACAGCATTTCATGCAGCACGCCGCCGAGCGATTCGGTGCTGCCGCGGGCATGGAAGATGGTCTCGCCGCGCTGCGCCAGCCAACCGACGACCGGCCAGCTCTGGATCTCGCGCTTGGCGACGAAACCCATCATGCGCTGGCTGTGCAGGGTCTCGATGTCGATCCAGCTGACGTGGTTGGCGACGAACAGCGTCGCGCCCGGCAGCGGCGTGCCGACGCGGCGCAGGCGGAAGCCGAACACGTGCAGCAGCCCGGCCGACCACGCGCGGATCACCCGGTGTTCCAGGCGTTCGCCACCGATGCGCAGGTTGGCGGTGAGCGGCGTGGTCAGGAGCATCGCCAGCGGCAGGTGCACCAGCACGTGCCAGGCCAGCATCGGGACGCGGTAGGAATAGCGGAAAGCGCGCGCCAGACGCGCCCCGGGCGCGTTGGCGCCGGAAGTGGGGGGCGGCGCAGTCATGGGGTGGCACGATACCGGCCCACGACCATATTTGCATGCGAAAGCACTGATGCCGCGCCGGCGGCCGACCCACCATGGAACGCACTTGCGGCATCTGCTGATGCCGCGTCGGCGGCCGGCATACGCAAAAACGCGAGCGTGGCCGCACCACGCTCCGCACGGCTGCGTACGTTCCGCAGCGATCGCGGCACTGTTGGCGAAGCGCTCGGGGAGTCGCGCTCAGGCTGTCGCGCGGATGTGGCGAAAGCGCCGTTCCCTGGCATTGCCGGCCGCCGGCGCGGCATCAATCATTTCGATGCCTTGGCTGAGTCGAGGGCCGGATCGAGAGACACCACGGCCAACGTCAACCGCGAGATGCACACCAGCCGGCCCGCTTCGTCTTCGATGCGGATTTCCCACACCTGCGTGCTCGCGCCGACATGCAGCGGTCGCGCGGTGCCGGTGACGATGCCATTGCGCACGCCGCGCAGGTGGTTGGCGTTGATCTCGATACCGACCACGCCCCTGCCTTCCGGCGCGGCCAGGCCGCCGGCCGTGCTGCCCAGGGTTTCGGCCAGCAGCACCGAAGCGCCGCCGTGGAGCAGGCCGTAGGGCTGCTTGGTGCGCGCATCGACGGGCATGGTGCCGCGCAGGTAGTCGGCGCCGACTTCGGTGAAGGCGATGCCCAACGGAATCATCGCCGTGTCCTTCGACAGGGCGTTCAGGTCATCGAGCGTGGTGTTGCCGCGGAACAGCGGCCGGGAGGCACGGGGACTGGTCATGGGCGGCACCTTAGCCGCCATCCGGCCTTACCGGCCAGCGCGCAACGTCAGGGGAGGGACCGTTGTCGCGCTGGCCGGGGCCTTGCCCATGCGAGAGAGAGTCGTCTTACGCGCAGCGGAAGTACGGCTGGACCCAGTTGTCGGTGTAACGGCGGTTGCTCGCGTAGCCGCTGCTGTTGCCGTAACCGACGCCGAAGTCGCGTTCGCGGTGCAGATGGCGGACCGGGGCTTCGTTGGGGATGGTGGGGGCCGGCTTGGTAGTCGTGGTCGGGCGGGGTTCGAAAGTGCGGACGACGTTCATGGTTGTTTCCTCTCTGCTTGGGCGGGTGTGCCTTGGTGTGTTGGTAAAGTACAACACCGCACCTACCAATCACCTGTGCCGGAAGTCACCCAACCCGTGGCCTACGGCCCGCCGGCGATGGGAATCTGGCGCAACACCCTGATTCAGATGCTTTTTCCGGCCTAAGGGTTGCCATGACCTATGGCAAGCGTCACCCGTTCGGGGGATGCCTGGTCGTGGTTGGAGGCCAATTCGGTGGCTTGCGCCCGGCGTTTTTCACGGGCTGTGGCCGGTTTCGGGGGTCAGCAGCTCACAGGATCGGCGCCAGTCCCGCGCCGAACGCGGTAAAGATCCGCGTCGTGAGCAACTTCAGGCCGATGTTGACCTCGGGGAAATCGCCCACCGGCTTGTAGCAGGCACGGAAGCGCGGCGCGTTGCGCGCCAACGGGAACGGACATTCCGGGCCGGGCACGAACTCATAGCTGGTCGCGTAGCGCCGCGGCCAGAAATCGAACACCGGCATGTGCTCGGAGATCTTCCCGATCGAATATTCGAGACCCGGGAACAGCAGCGGCCGGTCGCGTGGTGCGATCGCCCACGCGTTGTCGGGCTGCATGTCGTTGCGGATGCTCGCCGCCAGCGCGCGGGCGAAGGCGGGATCGTCGATCACCACCGCGCTCTCGGTATTGAAGTAATCGGCGCGCGGATCGAAGTTGTGCGTGCCGACCACGCCGATGCGTTCGTCGATCACGATCGACTTTGCGTGCAGGCCGATGCGCACGCCGGCGCGCTTGAGCGGCACCGGTTCGTTGGCGCGTTTCAGGGTGTAGCGCTTGGCGCCGTATTCACTGGCCAGCGGCGCGCGACGCAGGTTGCGCCCTTCGTCGGCGCGGTAGTCGCCACGACCCGATTGCGGCGAGGGCAGCGGCAAGGTTTCGCCCGAGCCGCCGGACGCGCGCGGTCGCGTCGCACCGTCATCGAGCAGGTCCGGCAGCTCCGCTCCGGTCGCGGCGATATCGATCGGCATCGCGGTCGGGAAAGGCTTGGTCTCGAAGATGTCGAAGCCGAATTCGCGCAGGTAGCGGCGCTTGTACTTGTACGACAACGCGTAGGCGATGAAGGCGTCGGTCGCCGCCAGCGAATTGGTCGATACGCGCACGCGCGGCCGCGGCGAACGCGCGTGCATGCGCCGGAACATGTCCTGCGCCGGATCGGACATCACCAGGTAGGGCGTCTGCAGCAACACTTCGGTCTGCGCCGATTCGATCAGCGCGCGCAGCAAGTCCGAGGCCCACCGCTGTTCGCGCCCGGCGCGCCGCTGCTTGACCGGGGTGTCGGTGATGTAGCGCACGTCGCCCACTTCCAGCGCGTGTGACGCCAGCCGGGATTGCACCAGTGCGGTGTCGGCGGCGTCGTTGCGCATCGCGTCCGCGCGCTGCGGTCGCTGGAACACGGGCGCCGGCAACGCCGGCACGCCCGCGTCGGTGATGCGGCGGGCAACATCGCGCAGGTGCTCGACGGGCACGCTGCGCGCATCGTTCCAGAACGTCTCGAACGCCGTTTCCATCGTGCCCGCCGCGGGACCGGCGACGACGAGGTCGCGGTCGCGGAAGTTGAACTGCGGATCCCAGTCGTAATAGTCGTCCTGGTAGTTGCGCCCGCCGGTGATGCCGACGATGTCGTCCACCAGCAGCATCTTCGAATGCATGCGCTGGTTGAGCGTGCGCCAGCAACAGGCGGCTGCCACCGCGTACGCCGGATAGCTGATGCGCGCGCGATGCAGCACCGGGTTGTAGATGCGCATCTCCAGGTTGGCGTGCACGCCAGCGATCGCGGCCAGGGTGTCCACGCGCCGCAGCGCGGAGAGCTGGTCCAGCAGCAGGCGCACGCGCACGCCGCGGCGGGCCGCCTTGATGAGTTCGTCCAGCACCAGCAGGCCGGCGTCGTCCTCGTCGTAGATGTAGGTCTGCAGGTCGATCGACGCCTGCGCACCGCGGATCAGGTCCAGCCGCGCGAGCATGGCGTCGGGACCACGATCGATGATCACCACGTTGTGGCGCGGCGCCTCCGGCGTGGATTCCGCCAGCGCGCGCGTGCCCAGGTCGCGCAGCGGCGACGGCTTCGCGCAATGGTCGGGCGTGGTGCAGTCCAGCGTGGTCGGGCGGGCGGCCGTGACGATCTGCGACACCCGTTCGCGCTGCGTCGCAGTCAAGCCGGCACAGGCCGACAACGACAGCAGCAACCACGCGAGCACCAGTCGGGCCACGCGTTGCAGCCCCGTCACGGTGCGACCTCGCGCAGGCGCACGCGCAGGTTGAACGTCACCTCGTCGGCCAGCGCCCAGCGCCAGGTTTCCAGACCGTAGTCGACGCGGCTGATGCGGCCTATGGCAACGACATCGCAATCGCGCGCCGGGCGTTCGCACGCGCTGGGTGCGAGCATGAAGGTCTCGCTGCGACTGACCCCGCGCAGGTTGAGCGTGCCGCGCAGCGGTCCGCCGGCGCGGACCAGCTCGCCGGCATAGGGATCGGACACGAACTCCAGCCACGGGTGGTGCGCGGCATCGAGGAACCGCTCGCTGCGCGCGAAGCGCGTGTACCGCTGCGAGTCGCGCATCTCTACCGCGCCAGTGGCCAGGCGGATGCGGACCTGATGACGGCCATCGGCCAGGACCAGGACTTCGCCTTCGTAGCGTGGGAAGTCGCCGGGCAAGTGCTGGCCCCAGCGCGTGTGCAGCTCGAAACCGAACCGGCTATGCGCCGGATCCAGCGATTGCGCCTGTGCGCCAGCCGCCAGCAGGCCCGGCAGCAATACGCACAGCCACGGCATGCGACGCACGCGTGCCAGCCGGGAAACCGCCCCGCCTGTCCCGCTGTCGTTGGCCTTGCCGGTTGTCGTGCCACTCGTGGTGGCGGGTTTAGCAGTTGCCCGAATCACAGCTATCCAGAATCTACAAAATCACGGCCACCAGAACGCGCTGAGCTGGGCAATGCCGGGTTCCAGCGCCGTGCCCGCGGGCAGGGTGAGTACAGCGATGCCGCCCGGCGGCATGCCGCGATAGTCGCCGGACTGGCCACTGTGGAGCAGCGCGGCGAGTTGCTCGAAACCGGGGTTGTGGCCGACCAGCAACAGCCGTTCGCTCTGGTTGTGGGTGTCGGCCAGCGCGATCAGGGTACCGGGTGTCGCTTCGTAGATCGACGGCTCAATGCGCTGGTCGACGTAGCCGATCGCGCCGAGCACGGCTTCCAGCGTCTCGCGCGTGCGCCGCGAGGGCGAGCACAGCACGGTGTCGGGAACCAGCCGGTTCTGCGCCAGCCAGCGGCCGGCGGCCTCGGCTTCGGCCAGGCCTTCGGCGGACAGGGGGCGGTCAAGGTCGGCCTGGCCCGGGGCGGCCGGTTCGGCGTGGGCGTGGCGGAGCAGGATCAGTTCGCGCATGGGCAGGCCGAGAGGAAGGGATTGGGGAACAGGGAACAGGGAAGCGGCGCGAAGGTCAACAGCGGCGTTGTGACAGGCGATGGGCCCATTCCCCGGGCGCTACTTCTTCAGCCACTTCAGCAATGACGCCCAGTCGGCCTGGTGCTCGCGCACCTGCGCGGAGTGGTAGTCGAAGATGCTCTTGCCCAGCGCCGTGGTGACCACGTAGCCCTGGCTGTCGCGCACCTGCGCCACCAGCGGATAGGGCCATTGCCCGAGCAGGTCCAGCGCCTGCTGCGAGACGTTGGTCCACGGCTTGAGCTTGTTGCCGACCAGGCCCACGCGCAGCTCGCCCTTGCGCACCCGCGGGTGCCCGGCGAGCGTGTCCAGGAAAGGCACGGTCGCCTCGATGTCGAGCGTCGAGGGCACCACCGGCACCACCACTGCATCGACGACGTCGAGAAAGGATTCCAGCTCGTCCGCCATCGCGCCGGCGGCGCCGTCGATGACCAGGCGCTGGGTGTCGTCGGGGACGTGCTTGCGCCAGCCCTTGCGGCGCGTGCCATCGAGGGCGAGCACCGCGCTGTCGACCCCGGCGCGCCCGTCGAGGGCACGCTTCTGCGCCCAGCGCGTCGACGATGCCTGCGGATCGGCGTCCACCAGCGCGGTGCGCAGGCCGTCAATCGCGCTGTGCGCGGCGAGATGGGTCGCGATCGTGGTCTTGCCTGCGCCGCCCTTGGAACTGGCCACCAACACGGTCTTCATGCACACCCCCGGTCGAAGGAAGCCTGAGGGTAACCGGAAATCGCGTCGGGTCGCAGGTGGGGGCGGGGCGGGCCCGATCGGCCCGCGGTCGGGGCGGTGGACGGCGAAGCAGGGTTCCTCTACCGGGCAGCGGCCTGTCAGGGTGACCAGGTCATCTGCAGCGCGGTCATGAACGGTGCCTGCGGCGGCTTGAAGTAGAGCTGTCCCAGCGCCGCGTCGCGCATGCAGGTCGCTACCGTCGTTTCGGTGTCGACCCAGCCGTGCACCACATGGCCGTCGGCGTCGAGCTTGAGCACCAGCCCGAAGGGCGACAGTTCGGCGCGCGCCTTGCCGGCCGCGCACTTGCGGGTGAATTTCCTGGCGAAGTTCGCCTGCGCCTGGGCCAGCGAGGCCATCTGTGCGCCATCGAGCTTCGCCTCGTCGCCGTCGGCCATCTGCTTGGCCTGCGGGTATTCGATGCCGTTGGCAGTCGCCGGCACCAGCACGGCGGTCGCCGCCAGTCCCACCGCCAGCATGGCTGCGAGCCGCCATACACGGCGACGTCCGCCCCCGCCCTGTCCGTTCGTTGCCGTCATGGTCGTGCCTCCGGTTGGATCGGACGACGCAGGTGCGCCGCCACGCTGGTTCGAACGTGGCGCGGCGACCGGTGGGGTCACGCGACGACGCGAAATTCAGTATCCCGCCGCCTGGCCGTCCTTGCGCGACTCGCTGGCGCCGATATAACCGCCGTTCGGATTCACCATGATGGCCTGGTAGCCGCCGTAGGGACCGTCGGCGAACCGCACGCTGTGGCCCTTGCGCATCAGCGCGCGCACGGTCTCGTAGGGGAAACCCGATTCCAGGTCGAGCTCGCCGCCATCACTCATCGCGGTGTTCTGGCCGGCGGGTTCGGTGGACCCGTCGTGCTGGATGCGTGGCGCGTCGCCGGCTTCCTGCAGGTTCATGCCGAAGTCGACCAGGTTCATCACGATCTGCGCGTGGCCCTGCGGCTGCATCGCACCGCCCATCACGCCGAACGACAGCCACGGCTTGCCGTCCTTGGTCACGAACGCGGGAATGATGGTGTGGAACGGGCGCTTGCCGGGCGCGAAGGAATTGGGATGGCCCGGCTTGAGCACGAACTGCTCGCCGCGATCCTGGAAGATGAAACCCAATCCCGGCGGCGCCATGCCGCTGCCCATGCCGCGATAGTTGGACTGGATCAGCGACACCATCATGCCGTCGGCATCGGCGACGGTCATGTAGATGGTGTCGCCTTCGTTGAGTTGCGGGATCACGCCGGGTTCCGCGGATTTCATCGCGCGGTCCATCGCGATCAGCTTGCCGCGTTCGCGGGCGTAGTCCTTGGAGATCAGTTTCGCCACCGGCGTCCTGTAGAAATCCGGATCGGCGTAGGACGCGGCGCGATCGGCGAATGCGAGCTTCTTCGCCTCGGCGAACAGGTGCACGTGCTCGGGGCTGCCGAATCCGTATTTCTTCAGGTCGTAGGGTTCGAGCAGGTTGAGGATCTGCAACGCGGCGATGCCCTGGCCGTTCGGTGGCAGCTCCCACACGTCATAGCCGCGGTAGTTGGTGCTGACCGGATCCACCCACTCGCCGTGGTGCGTGGCGAGGTCCTCATACGACAGAAACCCGCCGTTGGCCTTGAAGTAGGCGTCGATGGCGTGCGCGATCTCGCCCTTGTAGAACGCGTCGCGGCCGCCAGTGGCGATCTTCTCCAGGGTGTTGGCGAGGTTCGGGTTCTTCCACATCTCGCCGGTGCGCGGGCCGCGCCTTTTGCCGGCGCCGTCGTCTACGGTGAATTGTTCGGCGAAGCCGGGCCACTTCGACAGCGTCGGCACGCTGCGACCCCAGTAGTACGCGATCACCTCGTGCACCGGATGGCCGTCGCGCGCGTAGCCGATCGCCGGGGCGAGGTCGTCGCTCATCGGCTTGCGACCGAAGCGGTCATGCAGCGCGAACCACGCATCGACCGCACCCGGCACGGTGACGGGCAGCGGTCCGTGCGATGGCACTTCGGTGAGGCCGCGCTTCCGGAATTCGGCCAGCGTGAGCGACTTGGGCGAACGACCGGAGCCGTTGTAGCCGTAGAGCTTTTTCGATTTCGGATCCCAGACGATCGCGAACAAGTCGCCGCCGACGCCGCTACCGGTCGGTTCCATCAATCCCAGCGCGGCATTCGCGGCGATCGCCGCATCGACCGCGCTGCCGCCCGCCTTCATCACGTCCAGCGCGATCTGCGTGGCCAGCGGGTGCGAGGTCGCCGCCATCGCGTGCGGGGCGTAGACCTCGCTGCGGGTGGCGAATGGCTTGCCGGTGATGCGGTCGGCGCACATGGCGGAGAAAGGTAGCGCGAGTAGCGCGGCGACAACGAGCGTACGCATGTGTCGGAACCCATGTCAGGACTGCCGCATCCTAACGCCGCGACCCAGGCGCGGTGACGCGTGCAATCACGGCCCGCGGGAAAGGCCTGAACCGGCAAATGCGCTGCCCGGGTGACGGGTTCGTCGCGATGCAGCGAGGGAACTCGCCGCTTGGGATGACAGCGAAGAACCAGCCGTTCGTACGCCGGCTCAGGCGGGAAACCGCTCCGCCACGAACAACTTCAGCCGCTCGGCGGCGGTGTCCACGCCGGCGGCGTGCGGCAGGATCGCCGCCCAGTCCGCGCTGTGGCCGGCGGCTTCCAGTTCCTGCGCGGCCTGTGCGAGTTCGCTCGCGCCGACCAGGCGCGCGGCGCCCTTGATCTTGTGCGCCTGGCGGGTGAGTGCGGGGATGTCGCCGCCGTCGCGGGTCTGCGCGAGCACGGCGAGATCCTGCGCGGTGGCATCGAGGAAGTCGCGCAGCAGCGCCGCGGTTTCGCTTTCATCACCGCCGCTGAGTTCATTCAGTGCGGCCATGTCGAGCAGCGTGGGCGTGGCTTCCAGTTGTGGCAGGCCGGCAGGCGCCAGGGCCGCCTGCACGTTCGCCGCTTCGAAGCCACCGGGCGCGCGCGGCGCGTCGTCGCTCGCCAGCGTGTGCGGCAACCAGCGCTGCAGGCACGCAGCCAGCGTCGGCACCGCGACGGGCTTGGCGAGGTAGTCGTCCATGCCGGCGGCGAGGCAACGCTCGGCTTCGCCCTTCAATGCGGATGCGGTGAGCGCGACGATCGGCGTGCGCGACAGGTCGCGCTTTTTTTCTTCATCGCGGATGCGTCCGGCCAGGCCGTAGCCGTCGAGGTGCGGCATGTGGATGTCGGACAGCACCAGCGCGTAGCGGCCGCTGCGCCATTTCTCCAGTCCTTCCAGGCCGTCCTCGGCCGATTCGCTGGCGTAGCCGGCGAGGGCGAGCTGGCGTGCGATCACCATGCGGTTGGTCGGGTGGTCGTCGACCAGCAGGACCAGGCTGCGCTCGCGCAGGGCGTCCTCGACGCTGGGCAGGCGGCGCGGCTTGAATGCCGGCGCGGCGGCGGCGTAGAGCGCGTCGCTGGGCAGTTCCGATTCCAGCGCGCGCGGCACGGTCAGCGCCAGGCGCATCGTCGTGCCGGCATGGGGCACCGATTCCATCGTCACCAGGCCGCCCATCAGTTCGGCCAGGCGCGCGCAGATCGCCAGGCCCAGTCCGGTGCCGCCGTAGCGCCGGGTGGTGTCGCCTTCGGCCTGTGCGAACGGCTGGAACAGGCGCTGCTGCGCTTCGGCGCTGACGCCGATGCCGGTGTCGGTGACGCGGAAGCTGAGCAGGTCGGCGCCGTGCGGATCTTCCGTTCGCGCAGCCGCTTCGCCACGCCATTCCAGGGCGACCTCGACGCCGCCCTTGGCGGTGAACTTGATCGCGTTCGATAGGAAGTTGCTGAGGATCTGGCGCAGGCGCAGCGCGTCGATGCCGTGGGCCGGGCCGATGCGCGGGTCGATGTCGCAGGTCAGGGTCAGGCCCTTGCTCGAGGCGGAGCCGGTGTAGTTGGCAACCGTGCTGCGCAGGACCGTCGCCAGGTTGACGACGCTGGGCGATATCTCCAGCCGCCCGGCTTCGATCTTCGAGAAGTCGAGGATGTCGCCGATGATCTGCAGCAGCGACTGCGATGACTGCTGGATGACGTTGAGCGCGTGGCGCTGGTCGTTGTCGAGTTTCGAGTGACTGAGGATCTCGATCATGCCGGTCACGCCGATCATCGGCGTACGGATCTCGTGGCTCATCGCGGCCAGGAACGAGGACTTGGCGTGGTTGGCCTGCTCGGCGCGCGCCTGGCTGGCACGCAGGTCGGCTTCCAGCTGCTTGATCCGGGTGAGGTCGACGGCGACGCCGAGCAGGCCGTTGCCGCCGTGGCGTTCGTCCGGGATCAACGCGAGCGCGAGCAACGTGTGCACCACGTGGCCGTCGCGATGCAGCATCACGGTCTCGGCCGGCGGCATGCCGAGTTCGGCCGCTTTCATCAGCGCGCGCCAGTCCGGCGGCACCGGCGTGCTGGTGCGATCGCCCAGCATTTCGGCGAGGCGGCGATAGCTGTCGGCCGGCACCAGCGCCGGGGCGAAATCGCCGACGGTGTCCATCTTCGGCGCGTCCTTGCCGATGAAGTCCTCGGCACGGAAACCGAACAGCCGTTCCGCGCCCGGGTTGAAGAGGAAGTAGCGACCCTCGCTGTCGATCGCGGCGATCGCGGTGGGCGCGGCCTCGATCAGCGAACGCTGCAATGCTTCGCGCCGGACCAGTTCGCCGCGGATGCGTTCGTTGCGGCCGAGCTGTTCGGTGAGCTCGGTCTCGAAGCCGAGCACGTCCTCGCGCATTTCCAGCAGCGCATCCATCACCGTGCGCAGCTCGCCCGCCTGCGGCATGTGCCGCGGCTGCGCGGTGTAGTCGTGCTTGCGCATCCGCCTGGCGATGAAGGTCAGGCTCTCGATGCCGCGGTAGGCGTTGCGTAGCACGCGACGGCCCACCAGCGCGACCACGAACAGCGCCGCGAACGACAGCCCGGTGCGCAACGCACTGACCTGGCGGTTGCTGCGCAGGTTGTCGCGCACCACGGCGTCGGCCTTGGCGGTGGCCAGGTCGGACAGCAGCTTCAGGCGTTCGGTGACCGGGTCGATGGAGGGGAACAGCCGGGTGTCGGCGAAATGCCCGAGTGCGCGGATGTCGTGGCGGACCAGGGTCGTGCGCAGCTCGGCCATCGCGGCGTCCGCGGCGACGCGTTCGCGCGCGGCAGCCTGGAAATGCACCTGCTCCTGCGGCGTGCGCGGCAGGTGTTCCAGCGCCTTCCAGCTGGTGTCGATGCGCTGGCGTGCGGCGTCGAGCGACGCGATGCCCTCGTCCCAGCCGATCAGGTAGTTGCGGGTGCGGAAGGTGGCGCCGCTGACCTCGAGCCCGTAGGCGTCCGACACGGTCTTGAACTCGCGCAGGCTGAGCAGCGACTGTCCGCGCAGTTCCAGCAGTGATTCGCGCGCGCGGTACTGCGCGACTTCATCGAGCACCAGCACGGTGGCGCCGGTGAACAGGAACAGGCCGAACAGGGCCCAGAGCTGATGGCGGATGCCGAATTTCATGCCGCGGTGTGGCGCACCTTTGGTTGCTTGGACGTGTCCGGATTTTCCTGGCTGTCATCCCGGGCGCAGCGAGGGATCTGTTTGTCGAAAACTCCCGCACCGCGGTGAATCACCTTCCTGGATCTTCTTGAAGCGCAGTGGCTTGTGCTGCCTCGGCCCGTGCCTGCAAGAAAAAGCAGATCCCTCGCTGCGCTCGGGATGACAACTTCCTTGTGCGTTCGGGACGGCGGCTTCCCGCTGCCTCCGAATCCCACTTCGGCCCCATTTCGAATCCCGCTTCGAAGAAGCGCGACAACGGCAGGTGGATCGTCGCGCCACGAATCGCTCCGCCTGCCCCCGCATCGCCACCTACACCGGCCGGCGCCAGCGCCCGATCGCTTCGGCCAGCTCCTCGCCGGGCACCGGTTCGGCGATCAGGTTGCCCTGCGCCATGCCGCAGCCGAGGTCGGCGAGCATCTGCCACTGTTCGACGGTCTCCACGCCTTCGGCGACGACGTCCAGGTTGAGCTTGCGCGCCAGGTCCAGGCTGGCTTCGATCACCGCGCGCTTGCGCGGCTGGGTGCTGGCGCCGGAGACGAAGCCCTGGTCGATCTTCAATTCGGTGAAGGGAATCTGCGAGAGCTGCGACAGCGACGAATAACCGGTGCCGAAGTCATCGATCGACAGGCCGAAGCCCTTGAGCCGCAGCCGTGCCAACACGCCCAGGCCGCGCGCGGCGTCGGCCATCACCGAGCTCTCGGTGATCTCCAGGACGATTTCGGCCGGATCCACACCCTGTTTCTGCACGATTTGCTGGTAGCGGTCGGCGGCGGATTCGTCGGACAACACCTGCGGCGACACGTTGATCGACATGTTCAGGCGCAGGCCGCGCTGGTCCCAGTAGTGCTTCCAGCGGCAGGCCTGGACGAGCATGTGGTCGGTGAGTTCACTCACCAGGCCTTCGCGTTCGATCAGCGGGATGAAGTTGGCCGGCCGGATGATGCGGCCGTCCTTGCGGCGCCAGCGGGCGAGCGCTTCGGCGGCGACCGGGCGGCCGTTGCCCAGTTCCACCTGCGGCTGGAACCACGGGCCGATCTCGCCGGCGTTCATCGCGGCGCGCACGGCGTCGACGCTGACCTCGACCACTTCGACTTCGTCGTAGGCGTGCAGCGTGTCGTCGAAGCCGTTGAGCACGGCCGAGAGCTTCTCGCGGGTCAGCGGTTTCTCGACGCTGCCAAGCACGCGCAGCCCGTAGGCGCGGGCCATCGTCTGCACGGTGTTGAGCAGGGCAGGATCCAGCGCGCTGGCCACCACCACGGCGCGGGCCAGGCGATCCTTGGCGACATGGCCGATGAACTCGATCCCGTCCATGCCCGGCATGTCGAGGTCGACGATCAATACGTCCGGTGGGGCGCGGCCGTTGCCCAGCAGGCTCAGTGCGGCGTGGCCGTCGGCGGCCTCGCTCAGTTCGCCGATGCCCAGGTCGGTCAGCAGGCGCAGCGCCATGCGGCGCTGGAAGCCGTGGTCCTCGACCACCATCACGCTCAGTTCCGACATGGACATCCCGTCCCCCTTCAGGCTGATGTCGTGCGTCGCTATCCCGGTACAGACGCTCCGGTCCTGCCTGCACTCTAGCCGTGCGCGGCGACGAAAGGGAGTCCCGACCGGCGGGGCATCGCCGTCAGCGCGCGACGCGCCCGTTCATCCGTCGCGTCCGGGTCATATCGCTCATGGCCAGGGCGGTGGATTGGCCGCCCATGCCTCCAGCACTTCGCCCAGCTTCGCGCGCTCGCTGTCGCTCCAGTCCGGAAGCAGGTCGGCGTAGCGCGCGCTGGTCCGCCACAGGTTCGGTTCGGTGCGCACGGCGGCGGCATACCACTGCACGGCTTCGTCCTTGCGGCCGAGCGTCCACAGCGTCAGGGCGAAGGTCGGCGGCATCCAGGAGCCGTTGACGCCGCGCGAAGCCTGCAGCGTGCCCCATTGCTGCAATGCACCTGCGGCGTCGCCGGCGCGGTAGAGGTCCCAGGCATAGTTCCAGGTCCCGGGCCGCCAGACCGAGCTGCTCTTGTCCAGGCGCGACAGCGCGCGCTGGTAGAGCGTCCGGCCGGCTTCGACCTGGCCGCCCTGCATCGCCAGGTGCGCCAGCTGCAGTTGCTCGGCGCGGGCATGCGGGTCGCGCTCGATTTTCTTCATCAGCTTCTGCATGGCGGCGTCGCCGGTTTCGCTCATGACTACCAGTGGCTTGAGCGCACTGGCGTCGGCGTCGAAGTAAAACTCGCCCGGCTTGGCCAACGATTGCGCGTTCGCCGTGCCCGCCACCGCCAGCATGGCCACCAACAACAGATTGCGTACGACGAACATGATGTCCCCTGTGTGTGTGGGCCGCGCCAAGGCTGGCGGGCTCATCGCGGATCGGGCCGGCGGCCGCATCAGGCACTCGCCAGCGCGCGCCCGTGGGCGCTTCCATCCGTGCTGCCGTCCGACGTGCATCCCCTGCGAACGCGTGGTGAAGCCTGCTATTCGCCGGCGTATGGCGATAGTGCCGCAAGTTGGCCTACTGCGAGCCAGGTCTCACCCGGCTTGACCCAATCTGGCCGGATTCAGCAAATCGCCGCGACTGCTACAATTCCGCTGATTTTCAGGGCGTTTTTGGTTGCGGTTGCAACCAATCCCTCACTGCCCCTCCCCCGCAGCCACCCCGCGGCCCATCCGGCCGCGCCCGGAGCCTTCGCATGACCAGCACCGCCGAACTCAGCTCGCCGTCCTCGGCGAACACGTCGCTCACCAATTCCGTGGTCGACCCCGACTACACGCTGGACCACAAGTACAGCCGGGTCGAAGGCCGCATCTACCTGAGCGGCGTCCAGGCGCTGGTGCGCCTGCCGCTGATGCAGCGCCTGCGCGACCAGGCTGCCGGCCTCAACACCGGCGGCTTCATCTCCGGCTACCGCGGCTCGCCGCTGGGCGGGTTCGACCTGGAACTGTGGCGGGCGAAGAAGCACCTGGAAGCTGCGGGCGTGAAGTTCACCCCGGGCCTCAACGAAGACCTCGGCGCGACCATGGTCTGGGGCACGCAGCAGACCAACCTGTTCCCGGGCGCGAAGGTCGATGGCGTCTATGGCATGTGGTACGGCAAGGGCCCCGGCGTGGATCGCTGCGGCGACGTGTTCAAGCACGCCAACGCCGCGGGCACCGGTCGCTTGGGCGGCGTGCTGGCGCTGGCGGCCGACGACCACAACTGCCGTTCGTCGACGCTGCCGCACGGCTCGGAACACGAATTCGTCAGCGCGATGATGCCGGTGCTCAACCCGGCCGGCGTGCAGGACATCCTCGACATGGGCCTGGTCGGCTGGGCGATGTCGCGCTTCACCGGTCGCTGGGTCGGCTTCAAGACGATTGCGGAAACGGTGGAGTCGTCGGCCTCGGTCGACGTGAACCCGCTCGCGCTCGACATCGTCATCCCGACCGATTTCGAGATGCCCGACGGCGGCCTCAACATCCGCTGGCCGGATCCGCCGCTGAACCAGGAAATGCGCCTGCACCAGTACGCCGTGAAGGCGGCGCAGGCGTTCGCGCGTGCCAACAGGATCGACCGTCTGGTGATCGATTCGCCGAACGCGCGCCTGGGCATCATCACCACCGGCAAGTCCTACCTCGACGTGCTGCAGGCGCTGGAATACCTGGGCCTCGACGCGCGCGCCTGCGCCGACCTGGGCATCCGCGTGTACAAGGTCGGCATGACCTGGCCGCTGGAGCCGGTCGGCCTGCGCAACTTCGCACGCGGCCTGCAGGACATCCTGGTGGTCGAAGAGAAGCACGCCTTCATCGAAAGCCAGATGAAGGAGTCGATGTACAACTGGGACGGCGGCGGCCGCCCGTCGATCGTCGGCAAGTACGACGAGAGCGGCGAGTGGATCCTGCCCTCCACCGGCGAACTCACCCCGGCGCGCATCGCCGGCGTCATCGCCAAGCGCATCCAGCGCTTCCACAACTCCGAGCACATCGAGAACGTGCTCAAGTGGATGGCGGAGAAGGAATCCGAACTCGCCCTGCCGCGCGCGCAGTTCCCGCGCGTGCCGCATTACTGCTCGGGCTGCCCGCACAACACCTCGACCGTGGTGCCGGAAGGTTCGCGCGCGCTCGGTGGCATCGGCTGCCACTACATGGTCACCTGGATGGATCGCAACACCGACACCTTCACCCACATGGGCGGCGAAGGCGTGACGTGGGCGGGGCAGTCGGCATTTACCGAAACGCCGCACGTGTTCCAGAACCTCGGCGATGGCACGTATTTCCATTCGGGCTCGCTGGCGATCCGCCAGTCGGTCGCGGCCGGCGTCAACATCACCTACAAGATCCTCTACAACGACGCGGTCGCGATGACCGGCGGCCAGCCGGTGGACGGCACGCTGTCGGTGCCGCAGATCGCGCACCAGGTGCGCAGCGAAGGCGTGCAGACCATCGTGCTGGTGTCCGACGACATCGCCAAATGGAACAAGCGCGAGATCTTCCCGGGCGACATGGAGTTCTTCGACCGCAAGGACCTCGACGCGGTGCAGAAGCGCCTGCGCGAAGTGAAGGGCGTCTCGGTCATGATCTACGACCAGGTGTGCGCCACCGAAAAGCGCCGCCGTCGCAAGCGCGGCAAGATGGTCGATCCGCAGAAGCGCGTGATGGTCAACTCGCTGGTGTGCGAAGGCTGCGGCGACTGCGGCAAGAAGTCGTTCTGCGTGTCGGTGCTGCCGAAGGAAACCGAATTCGGCCGCAAGCGCGAGATCGACCAGTCCAACTGCAACAAGGACTACAGCTGCGTCAACGGCTTCTGCCCGAGCTTCGTGACGGTGGAAGGTGGCTCGCTGCGCAAGAAGAAGGGCTCGTCCGCGAAGGATCGTCTGAACGACCTGCCGATGCCGACCCTGCCCGCGCTCGACCAGCCCTGGAACATCCTGCTCACCGGCGTCGGCGGCACCGGCGTGGTCACCATCGGTGCACTGCTCGGCATGGCCGGCCACCTGGAAGGCAAGGGCTCGACCGTGCTCGACCAGACCGGCCTGGCGCAGAAGGGCGGCGCCGTCACCACGCACATCCGTATCGCCAACACGCCGGCCGACATCCATGCCGTGCGCATCGCCGCGGGCGAAGCCGACCTGGTGCTCGGTTGCGACATGGTGGTGGTGAACGACTACTGGGTGCTGTCGAAGGTCCGCAGCGGCCGCACCAGCGTCGTGCTCAACAGCTACGAAGCGATGCCGGGCACCTTCACCACCCGTCCGGACATGCAGTTCCCGGCGACCGACATCGTGTCGGCGATCAGCAAGGCGCTCGGCGATCGCGAACAGGCGGCCGACAAGCTCCACGTCGTCGACGCCACCCAGCTCGCCACCGGGCTGATGGGCGATGCGATCGCGACCAACCTGTTCATCCTCGGCTACGCCTGGCAGCAGGCGCTGGTGCCGATCGCGTTCGACTCGCTGATGCGCGCGATCGAACTCAACGGCGCCGCGGTCGAAATGAACAAGACCGCGTTTGCCTGGGGCCGCCTGGCCGCGATCGATCCGACCGCCGTGGCCGAGGCCGCCGGCCTGATCCGCAACGCCCAGACCGCTGCCGAAGCCACGCCGCGCGAGCTGCCGATGCTCAAGGCCGGCGCATGGGAAGGTACCGAGTGGGGTGCGAACGCCGCGCCACTGAAGACCCGCGACGGCGACGAGCTGCGCCACGTGCCGTCGCATGCCGGCGAAGGCGACGACAACGTCGCGTTCCTGCCGCTGGACGACGCACGCCTGTCGCGTTCGCTGGATGAGCTGATCACCCGTCGCGTCGCCTTCCTCACCGACTACCAGGACGCCGCCTACGCGAAGCGTTACAGCGACTTCGTCGGCAAGGTGCGCGAGGCCGAGGAAAAGAAGGCCGCCGGCAGCACCGACCTCACCGAAGCCGTCGCCCGCTACGCGTTCAAGCTGATGGCCTACAAGGACGAGTACGAAGTCGCGCGCCTGTACACCAGCGGCGATTTCCAGAAGAAGCTGCAGCAGCAGTTCGACGGCGACTACAAGCTCAAGTTCCACCTCGCACCGCCGCTGCTGGCGAAGAAGGACGCGAACGGCCGCCTGATCAAGCAGGAATTCGGCCCGTGGGTGTTCACCGCGTTCAAGTGGCTGGCCAAGGCCCGCCGCCTCCGCGGCACCGCGCTCGACATCTTCGGCAAGACCGAGGAGCGCAAGATGGAGCGTCAGCTGATCGTCGATTACTTCAAGACGATCGACGGCCTGCTGGGCACGCTGGATCGCGGCAATGTCGACCTGGCTACCGAGATCGCCAGCGTTCCGGAGCACATCCGCGGCTACGGCCACGTCAAGGAAGACCACCTGCACAAAGCCAAGGCGCGCGAGGCGGAGCTGCTCAAGGATTGGGGCAACCCGCTGCGGATCGTCAAGGTCGCCTGATCGCAGGCATGGCCGATGAAAAACCCCGCCTCGGCGGGGTTTTTCTTGTGCGCCGTCATTTCCGTGGGATGACGGGCAAAAGCATCTGTCCATGGTTGACCGGCTTCGTCCTTGTGGGCGCTTTCCGCCTTCGCGGAAACGACGAGCACAAGCATCATGCGCGCGACCCGGGATCGTTCTAGGCTTACGCGGCTCGACGGCCGCACCCACCGGCCTTCCACAGGACCTGCCATGACCTCACGCTGCATCCTCATCACCGGCGCCGGCAGCGGCATCGGTGCCGGCATCGCCACCGAACTCGCGCGCGCCGGCCACCACCTCGTCGTCACCGACGTGAACCTCGATGCGGCGCAGGCCGTCGCCCAGTCGCTGCGCGACGCAGGCGGCAGCGCGCAGGCGCTCGCGCTCGACGTCACCTCCGACGCCAGCATTGCCGCGGCGCTGGCCGCGGTGTCCCGCCCGGTCGACGTGCTGGTCAACAACGCCGGCCTGCAGCACGTCGCGCCACTGGAGGAGTTCCCGATGGAGAAATGGGAGTTCCTGGTGCAGGTGATGCTGGTTGGCGTCGCCCGCCTCACCCGCGCGGTGCTGCCTGGCATGCGCGAACGCGGCTTTGGTCGCGTGGTCAACATCGGTTCGATCCACTCTTTGGTGGCCAGCCCGTTCAAGAGCGCCTACGTTGCCGCCAAGCACGGCCTGGTCGGCTTCTCCAAGGTGATCGCACTGGAGACGGCGAACACCGACATCACCGTCAACACGATCTGCCCGACCTACGTGAAGACCCCGCTGGTCGACAAGCAGATCGCCGACCAGGCGCGCACGCGCGGCATCCCGGAATCGCAGGTGGTGAGCGAAGTGATGCTCAAGCCGATGCCGAAGGGCGTGTTCATCACCTTCGAGGAACTGGCGGGCATCACCGCGTTCCTGATGTCAGCGCATGCGCGCAACATCACCGGCCACACCGTCGAGGTCGACGGCGGCTGGACGGTGCAGTGAGGAACGGCCCGGCTACAAACGGCGCGGCTGCAGCGGCGCCGGCTGCTCCGCCTACTGGGCTGAACTGACCGGGTTGTCGCCGCACACTAGCGGCGCCACACCAGCGTGCGGTTATTCGCCGGCATCGCAAGATCGGCGGCCAGGTGCAGGCCGATCGCGCGTGCCAGCGCGTCCACTGCTTCGAAGTCACGGATCGCCGAGCGTGGGTCGCGTGCCTTCAGCCATGCGTCGAAATCGCGATTGCTGTCGCTGGTGTAGGCACCGCCGTAGTTGAACGGGCCGTAGACCGTGAGCGTCGCGTCCGCCGCCAGCACCGTGTCGAGCGCGGCGAAGGTGGCTTCCACCTCCGGCCAGCCCATGATGTGCAGGGTGTTGGCGGTGAATACCGCGTCGAAGCGGCGCGCGGGCCACGCCGCGCGAACGTCCAGCGCGATGGGTGCGGGCGTGTTCGGCAGCGCGGCCTCATCCAACCAGGCCGTGATCCCCGGCAGGTTTCCGGCGACGTCCGAGCATTGCCAATCCAACCAGGGCATCGCCGCGGCGAAATACACCGCGTGCTGGCCGGTACCGCTGCCGATCTCGAGCACCTGCCTGCGCCCGGCCAAGTGCTCGCGCAGCACCGCGAGGATCGGATCGCGGTTGCGGTCGCAGGAGGGAGAATGCGGTTTGTCGATCATCGGCGCGGTCGCTCCTGTCGGCGGTGCTCGCAAGTCGTTGAGAGGCTTCGTGCTGATGCGAACAAAGCTCCGCGCGGTTGCGTTGCGGCGCCAGGATCGGCGTCGACGCGCGCGCGGGCCCGTCGCCACATTGCCCCGACGAGTGACGCGGAGCGTCCAACTGCGCTGCCTCGAAGGTCGGCGTAGCCTGTCCCTGCCTGCATCGCCGGTCGCGCGAAACACCCGGATTCTAGGGGGCATCCGCGGGCAGGAACGCATTCCAACCCATGGCACTGTCCTTGCATAAAGATTCACATGCGACGCCTCCCTTGGATCCTGGTAGCCCTGTTCGTGCTCGGCCTCTGGCTGTGGGCACAGCCGCGCACGCCTTCGACCGCCGTGCCTGGCCCGGTGCCCACGGCCTCACTGCCGACCGCGTCGTCGACGACGACGGCCCCGGTCGCCTTGCCGCCCGCCAGCGACGACCGCGTCGCGCAACGCCCCGACTTCCTTCCGCCCGAAGCGCACGCGATGTTGCGGCGGATCGCCGCCGGCGGGCCGTTCGAGCATCGTCAGGACGGCAGCGTGTTCGGCAATCGCGAACGTCGCCTGCCGGCGCAGCCCCGCGGCTACTACCACGAGTACACGGTAGAGACACCCGGCTCGCGCGACCGCGGCGCGCGCCGCATCATCACCGGCGGCGAACCTCCGCTCGAGTACTGGTACACCGACGACCACTACCGAAGCTTCCGCCGCTTCGAGCTGCAAGGGAACGCACCATGAGCCAATCCGTCGACGCGCGCGCGCTGCTCGCCGATGCCACGCAGGCCGGCGCCTATTTCGTCGAACTGCACGACACCGACGCCATGGCGGAAGCCGCCAGCGGGCTGGATTTCAAGGTGCTGCGTGTCGCGCTGGCGGGCGTCAACGGCAAGGACGACGTGCTGCAGGCGATTGCGCAGGCGCTGGAGTTCCCGGAATGGTTCGGCGGCAACTTCGACGCGCTGGCCGACTGTCTGGGCGACCTGTCGTGGCTGCCGGGCGCCGGTTACCTGGTGCTGTTCGACGGCGTGGACGGCTGGCGCGACGCGGACGACGAGAATTTCGCCACGCTGCTGGACGTCCTCAACGAAGCCGCGGTGAGCTGGAGCGAGCGCGACGTCCCGTTCTGGTCGCTGTTGCCGCTGCCGGCGGAACAGCTGGGCGCGCTGGGGCCCTGAGTCGTCGCCGCTGGCGTTCGCGCCGTCGTGAGGACACGCGCAGGCAATCGCACTCGGCACTTGCCGTTCTCGCCTAGGCGTCTCTCGTCATACCCCGACCATCCTGCTGACCCTTGAGTTGTCGTCCTGAGCGAAGCGAAGGACCTGCTTTTTGCTTGAACAGCAGGCGCCTCACTGCGTTCGGACAGCAGTGGTGCTGACCACGGTTGGCCACGTCACCACGACAAACCGCCTCAGGCCGCGCCGGGCGCTTCCGCCGCCGCCGGCACATGCGCGCGCACGTAACGCCACGCGATCACCAGCGCCGTCGCCAGCAGCACACCCGCCGCGAGGAACGGCGCGCCCGGCAGGTGCAGCGGCGCGTGCTTGCCGATGAAGAACGCGAACACGCTGGTGTAGAACGCCGGCCCGACGATTCCCGCCAGGCTCACCAGGCTGCTCAGCGCGCCCTGGATCCGGCCCTGTGCTTCCGGCCCGACCTCGCGCGTGATCAGCGCCTGGGTGGACGGCATCGCGAACGCCCACAGCGACATGATCGGGATCCCGCACAGGAACAGCAGGCCCGTCGGCGCGATCCCGTAGATCACGAAGCCCACCACGCCCGCAGTCAGCCCGATCAGCAGCGTGCGGCGTTCGCCGAGCTTCGCCACGGCGCGCTTCACCAGCACCGCATTGACCAGCACGCTGAACACGCCGACCACGCCGAGCACGTTGCCCACCAGCTTCTGGTCCCAGCCATAGCGGTAGTCGGCGAACAGCACGAACACGCTGGGAAACACGTAGTGCGCGAGGTTGAGCAGCAGCACCACGCCGACCAGGCTCCAGATCTGCGGATAGCTCTTCAGCAGCTTCACCGAGCCCATCGGCTTGGCGTGCGCCCAGTCGAAGCGCGGCGTGCGGCGTTCGCGTGGATGCGATTCGGGCAGGACGAAGAACCCGTAGGCGAAGTTGCACAGCGCCAGCAGCGCCGCGCCCCAGAACGGCAGGCGCACGTCGATGGCGCCAAGGTGGCCGCCAAGCACCGGCCCGATGATGAAGCCCAGTCCGAACGCCGCACCGAGCATGCCGAAGGCCTGCGCGCGTTTTTCCGGCGGCGTCACGTCGGCGATGTAGGCATTGGCGGTGGTGAAACTCGCGGAGGTGATCGCCGAGATCACCCGGCCCACGAACAGCCACGGCAGCGAGTTGGCCAGCGCCATGAAGATGAAATCCAGCCCCAGGCCCAGGCACGACAGCAGGATCACCGGGCGCCGGCCGTAACGGTCCGAGAGCGCACCCTGCACTGGCGCAGCGAAGAACTGGATCAACGCGAACACGGTGCCGAACACGCCGACCCAGTGCGCCGCCACGCCGGTATCGCCACCGACGAAGTCCTGCACCAGGTGCGGCAGCACCGGGATGATCAAGCCAAACGCAAGGATGTCGATCAGGACGGTGAAGAAGATGAACGTCAGCGCAGCTTTGCGCGCGCCGGTGGTCGATTCGGTCACGGGGGATGGTTTCGAAAAAACGAGAGCCAAGTCTATCGCGGTGCTGTTGTCGCCGTTGTGCACGGATCGCGCGGAGTGCTTCGGTTGCGCGTCGTGGCGTTCAACGTGAAGTGCAACGAGCTGCAGTGCCGGGCTTGCTCGGCACCTGCCTGACAGTACCCGCATCGTCGTCGCGTTCTGGAGCGCGTGCCGAGCCATTGCGGAGCTGAGTAATTTGCCGTCATCCCCGCAAAGGCGGGGAACAGTGACTTTCAAGCCAATGAGAACAAGGTCACTGGACTCCCGCCTTCGCGGCAATGACGAGAAAAACGAGTCTCTTGGGCCGCCCCCGGCCGGCATCCCGGCGGCGCCGCGCGTTTGAAGTTTCGGCTCTAAAAACAGTTTCATTTTCAACTGCTTAGCCGCATGAAAAGCTATTTGCGGCAGCGCACAAATTGTGCTTGATTAGGGCCATCCAAGGGTGTCAGGCCGGCCGGACCGCGCAAGCGAACCGCGGCACGGCGTCCCCGCGATCCGAATGGATGCACAGGTGTTGAACGGATGTTCCGACGCCTCCCGCATGGAGCTCCGCCGCACCGCTGCACGCCTGCTTCGCGTTGTTCCCGCTTCGATCCGAATCGCTTTCGAGGAACGCCATGGACCCCAACCAACCGGGCCCGCAAGGTTTGTACGACCCGCGCGACGAGCGCGACGCCTGTGGCTTCGGCCTGATAGCGCAACTCGACGACACGCCCTCGCCGGAACTGGTGCAGCGCGCGATCAACGCGCTGGTGCGGATGACCCATCGTGGCGGCGTCGCAGCCGACGGCCTCAGCGGCGACGGCTGCGGCGTGCTGATCCGCAAGCCCGACGCCTGGCTGCGCGCGTTGGCCACGGAAGCCGGCATCGCATTGGGCCCGTTGTATGCGGCGGGACTGGTGTTCCTGCCGCACGACGAAGCCGCGGCAACGCGCGCGCGCGCCACCTTTGCAGACGTGTTGCGCGACACGCAGCTGGCAGCTGCGGGCTGGCGGACGGTGCCGGTCGACGTCAGCGCCTGTGGCGAACGCGCGCGCGCGTCGATGCCGCGCATCGAACAGCTGTTCGTGGTGCCAGCGCAGGACAGCAACGGTGCGCAGCCGACGCCCGAACGCTTCCAGCACGCGTTGTACCTCGCGCGCCGCCGGGCGGAACAGCAACTGGCTTCCAGCCAGGATTTCTACGTGGTGACGCTATCCGCGCACGCGATCGGCTACAAGGGCATGGTCCTGCCCGAGCGCCTGGCGCAGCTCTATCCCGACCTGCGGCGCAGCGAGCTCGCCAGCAGCGCCGTCGTGTTCCACCAGCGCTTCTCCACCAATTCCGCGCCGCGCTGGCCGCTGGCGCAGCCGTTCCGCCTGCTCGCGCACAACGGCGAGATCAACACGATCTCCGGCAACCGCGCCTGGGCGCAGGCGCGCGCGCATGCGTGGCGCACCGCCGACTTCGACCCGCGCGAGTTCGATCCGGTGATCGGTATCGATGGCTCGGATTCGCAGTCGCTCGACAACATGCTGGAGCTGCTGCAGGCCGGCGGCTGGGACCTGCTCAAGGCGATGCGCGTGCTGATTCCGCCGGCCACGCAGTCGCTGGAGTACAAGGACGCGGACCTCGCGGCGTTCTACGACTACTACGCGATCAACTCCGAACCGTGGGACGGTCCGGCCGGAATCGTCACCACCGACGCGCGCTTCGCCGCGTGCACGCTCGATCGCAACGGCCTGCGTCCCGCCCGCTGGGCCACCACGCGCGACCGGCATTTCATGATCGCGTCTGAGGCCGGCGTGTTCGATGTCGCCGAGCGCGAGGTGGAGGCCAAGGGCAAGCTCGGCCCGGGCGAGATGATCGCGGTCGACCTGCAGGGCGGCGTGCTGCTCGACAGCGACGCCATCGACGCCATCAATCGCGCGCGCGCGCCGTACAAGCGCTGGCTCAAGCAGGGCATGACCTACCTGCATAGCGAACTGATCGATCCCAGCCTCGCTGCCGAACCCTTCGACCACGAGACACTGGCCCGCTACCAGAAGCTCTTCCAGCTCACCCGCGAGGAGCGCGAACAGGTGCTGCGTCCGCTCGCCGAAACCGAGCAGGAAGCCGTCGGCTCGATGGGCGACGATGTGCCGATGGCGGTGCTGTCGCAGCAGGTACGGCCGCTGTACGACTGCTTCCGCCAGGCGTTCGCGCAGGTGACCAACCCACCCATCGATCCGCTGCGCGAGGACTGCGTGATGTCGCTGGTCACGCAGCTGGGGCAGGAAGGCAACATCTTCGACGACGGGATCGACGACGACGGCACCGATGGAAGCGGCGGCGGCGGCCTGGTGCACCACGTGATGCTCAATTCGCCGGTGTTGTCGCAGCGCAAGCTGCGGCAGGTGCTGTCGATGCCGCCGTTCGCCGGCGCGCACCAGGTGATCCACCTGAATTACGACGCAGAAGAAGGCCTGGAAGCGGCGCTGCGACGCATCTGCGCCGAGTGCGAGGCCGCAGTGCGCGACGGCGTGATCTTCCTCCTGCTGAGCGATCGCTATCCCGAGCGCGACAAACTCGTCGCGCATGCATTGCTCGCCACCGGCGCCGTGCATCACCACCTGATCCGGGTCGGACTGCGCTGCAACGCCAACATCGTGGTCGAGACCGGTACTGCGCGCGACCCGCACCATTTCGCCTGCCTGATCGGCTTCGGTGCGACCGCGGTGTATCCGTATCTGGCGTACCAGACGCTGCACGACCTGGGCGTGCGCGGCATCCTCAAGACCAAGCACGACGAGGTCGCGCAGATCGGCCGCAGTTACCGTCGCGGCGTGAAGAAGGGCCTGCTCAAGATCATCTCCAAGATGGGCATCAGCACCATCGGCAGCTACCGCGGCGCGCAGCTGTTCGAGATCATCGGACTTGACCGCGATGTGGTCGACCTGTGTTTCGCCGGTACGCCGGCGCGCATCGGCGGCGCCGGGTTCGATGCACTGGATCGCGATGCGCAGCACCTCGCCGAACACGCCTGGAACGCCAACGCACTGCCGGAGATCGGTGGCCTGCTCAAGTATGTGCCCGGCGGCGAATACCACCTGTTCAACCCAGACGTGGTGACCCGCCTGCAACGTGCGGTCGCCAGCGGCGAATGGCGCGACTGGCAGCATTACGCCGAAGCGGTGAACGACCGCCCGACCGCGGCGCTGCGTGACCTGCTGCAACTGCGCGTCGCGGCGACGCCGATTCCGATCGAGGACGTCGAGTCGATCGAAGCCATCGTGCGCCGCTTCGACACGGCCGCCATGTCGCTGGGTGCGCTGTCGCCGGAAGCGCACGAAGCGCTCGCGATCGCAATGAATCGCCTCGGCGGTCGCAGCAACTCGGGCGAAGGTGGCGAGGATCCGGCGCGCTACCGCACTGACAAGGTGTCGAAGATCAAGCAGATCGCGTCCGGCCGCTTCGGCGTCACCCCGGAATACCTGGTGAATGCCGACGTACTGCAGATCAAGATCGCGCAGGGCGCCAAGCCCGGCGAGGGCGGCCAGCTACCCGGCCACAAGGTCAACGCGCTGATCGCACGGCTGCGCTACGCCATGCCCGGCATCGGCCTGATCTCACCGCCGCCGCACCACGACATCTATTCGATCGAAGACCTCGCCCAGCTCATCCATGACCTCAAGCAGGTCAATCCCGACGCGCTGGTGTCGGTGAAGCTGGTGTCGCACGCGGGCGTGGGCACGATTGCCACCGGCGTGGTGAAGGCGGGCGCAGACCTTGTCACCATTTCCGGCCACGATGGCGGCACTGGCGCGAGTCCACTGTCATCGATCCGCTACGCCGGCACGCCATGGGAACTGGGCCTGTCGGAAGCGCGACAGGCGCTGCTGGCCAACGACCTGCGCGATCGCGTGATCCTGCAGACCGACGGCGGGCTCAAGAGCGGCCTGGACGTGGTCAAGGCGGCCTTGTTGGGCGCGGAAAGCTTCGGCTTCGGCACCGCGCCGATGATCGCGTTGGGCTGCAAGTACCTGCGCATCTGTCATCTCAACAACTGCGCCACCGGCGTGGCCACGCAGGACGACGCGCTGCGCCGCGACCACTTCACCGGCCTGCCCGAGCGCGTGGAGACCTTCTTCCGCCTGCTCGCGGAGGAGGTGCGGCAGTGGCTGGCGCAGCTGGGCGTGCGTTCGTTGGGTGAGGTGGTGGGTCGTACCGATTTGCTGAAGCAAATCGGGGGCCGTACCGATCTGCTCGAACAGGTCGGCGTTGGTGTCGCTGGCGACGCCTCGAACCCGTCGCAACGGATCGCGGACAACGAGCGGTATCGGCATCCTGACCTTGCGCCGCTGCTCGCCGGCGACGGCCTGGCGCACGGCGGTCATTGCGGCGCACCGGCACCGGCCGTCGCGGCGGAAGGGCTCACGGCGGTTCTCGACGCCGAGTTGCACGACGCCATCGCCAACAAGCGCGGCGGCGAGTTCGCGCACGCGATCCGCAACACCGACCGCAGCATCGGCGCGCGCCTGTCGGGCTTCATCGCCCGCACGCATGGCGACCGTGGCATGGCCGATGCGCCGGTCACGGTGCGCTTCACGGGTGTCGCCGGGCAGAGCTTCGGTGCTTTCCACGCCGGCGGCCTGCACTTCGAACTCACCGGCGAGGCCAATGATTACGTCGGCAAAGGCATGGCCGGCGGTCGCATCGTGCTGAAACCGTCGCCCGACGCCCGCTACGACACCCGCAATGCGCCGATCCTCGGCAACACCTGCCTGTACGGCGCCACCGGCGGCGAGCTGTATGCCGCAGGCCGCGCCGGCGAGCGCTTCGCCGTGCGCAATTCCGGCGCGATCGCCGTGGTCGAAGGCGCCGGCGACCACTGCTGCGAATACATGACCGGCGGCGTGGTCGCGGTGCTGGGGCGCACCGGATTGAACTTCGGTGCGGGCTTTACCGGTGGGCTTGCATACGTGCTCGACCTGGATCGCGATTTCGTCGATCGCTACAACCACGAGCTGATCGACATCCAGCGCATCGCCGGCGACGGCCTGGAAAACTACCGTTCGCACCTGCGCGACCTGCTGCTGGCGCACGTCGCCCACACCGACAGTGCGTGGGCAAGGAAGATCGTCGAGGAGATGCGCGATTTCCTGGGCAAATTCTGGCTGGTGAAACCGAAAGCCGCGAGTCTGGAAGCGCTGGCGGAGAACCTCAGGAGAGCGGCGTGATGGCGTTCGCCCTTGCTTGTAGCTCCCGCGAAAGCGGAAATGCCGTTCAACGGCGAACGCCGGTCAACCCAAAGTCGTTGCTCATCAACGACGAGGCAACCCGCCCGCAACCTTTCCCGACGCGACGTCAAACGCGAACGTCACTGGATTCCCGCCTTCGCGGGAATGACGAAGAACGAGGCTGTGGGTGCGCATGAGCAAGATGGAAACGAAGAAACCTACCGCTGCCCGGCCCGCATTCGGCTTCCGCGAACAGCCGCGGCAGATGCCTGCGCGCATTCCGTTGGCGCTGCGCCAGGACGGCGACTGGAGCGAGCTGTACGGCCGCTTCGACCACGCCGAGGCGAAGCACCAGGCCGGGCGCTGCCTCGATTGCGGCAACCCGTATTGCGCGTGGAAGTGCCCGCTGCACAACTACATCCCGCAGTGGCTGGAGCTCGCGCGCCAGGGCCGCGTCACCGAAGCCGCATCGCTGTGCCACGAAACCAACCCGCTGCCGGAAATCTGCGGTCGCGTGTGTCCGCAGGACCGCCTGTGCGAAGGCAGCTGCACGCTCAACGACGGCTTTGGCGCGGTGACCATTGGCGCGGTGGAGAAATACATCGTCGATGCCGCACTCGCCGAAGGCTGGCGCCCGGATCTGTCGAACGTGGTGGCCACCGGCAAGCGCGTCGCGGTGATCGGCGCGGGTCCCGCCGGCTTGTCGTGCGCGGATCGCCTCGCGCGCGCGGGCGTGGAAGCCACCGTGTTCGATCGCTACGAAGCCATCGGCGGTCTGCTGCACTTCGGCATCCCCAGCTTCAAGCTCGACAAGACGGTGATGGTGTCGCGGCGCGAGATCCTCGACGGCATGGGCGTGCAGTTCCGCCTCGGTGTCGAAGTCGGTCGCGACGTGACCCTGGAATCGCTCATCGACGACTTCGACGCGGTGTTCCTCGGCCTGGGCAGCTACCGCTACACCGACGGCGGCCTGCCCGGCCAGGATCTCGCGAACGTGCTGCCGGCACTGCCGTTCCTGGTGCAGAACGGCCGCATCGTGCATGCCGCCGCCGATGCCAGGGCGTCGTCCGAGGGCCTGCCGCCGGTGAGCAAGGCCATCGCGGGTTGGGAAGACCACATCGCCCTGCCCGACCTGCGCGGCAAGCGCGTGGTCGTGCTCGGCGGTGGCGACACCGGCATGGATTGCGTGCGCAGCGCGGTGCGCCTGGGCGCGGCGAGCGTGAGCTGCGTCTACCGCCGCGACGAAGCCAACATGCCCGGCTCCGCGCGCGAAGTGGCGAATGCGCGCGAGGAAGGCGTGCAGTTCCTGTTCAACCGCCAGCCGCTGGCGTTGCTTGGCGACGACCACGTCACCGGCGTGCGTGTGGCCGACACCGTGCTGGGCGAACCCGACGCGCGCGGTCGTCGCAATGCGGTGGTGGTGGCGGGTACCGAATCGGTGCTGGCAGCGGACGTCGTGATCATCGCGTTCGGGTTCCAGCCCGATCCGCCGGCGTGGCTGGCCACGCACGGCATCGAGCTGGAGCGCGATGGCCGTATCCGCGTCGGGCGCGAGCGGTCGCGTTGCGGTAGTGATTGCGCGACGCAGGATTCGCTATTGCCGTTCCAGACCACGCACCCTTGCGTCTTCGCGGGCGGTGATGCGGCGCGCGGTGCAGATCTGGTGGTGACAGCGGCCTATGAGGGGCGCGAAGCCGCTGCGGCGATCGTGCAGGCGATCCTTGGGCGTTGATACAAGAATTCAGCGCTCCATCATTCTGGGCCGCGGGCGCGGCCCTTGCCGGACGGCCACTTCACGCTTGTCGTGGGCCGACCGCGCACCCGAAGGTTTTCGCCGGCGGCGATGCGGTGCGCGGGGCGGACTTGGTGGTGACGGCCGCTTACGAAGGCCGCGAGGCGGCGGCGAGCATCGTGCGGGTATTGCTGGGCTAACCCCGCGGCCTCGGCGTCAGGCACCGAGGCCGAATACCCCAGCCCTCAGCGCCCCGGGCCCACGTCGATGAACTGCAGGAACTCGGCGCGGGTGCGTGCGTCCTCACGGAAGCTGCCGAGCATCTTCGAGGTGATCATGCTCACGCCGCGCTTGTGCACGCCGCGGGTGGTCATGCATTCGTGCGCACCTTCGATGACGACGCCGACGCCGCGCGGCTGCAGCACGTGCTGGATGCAGTCGGCGATCTGCGCGGTCATCTTCTCCTGCACCTGCAGGCGGCGCGCGTAGGTCTCGACCACGCGGGCGAGCTTGCTGATGCCCACCACCTTGCCGTCGGGCAGGTAGCCGACGTGGGCCTTGCCGATGATCGGCGCCATGTGGTGCTCGCAATGGCTCTCGAACTCGATGTCGCGCAGCACGATCATCTCGTCGTAGCCGGCCACTTCCTCGAAGGTGCGCGCCAGGTATTCGGCGGGGTCCTCGCCGTAGCCGCTGAACCAGTCGCCGTAGGCGGTGACCACGCGCTTGGGCGTGTCGATCAGGCCTTCGCGGGCCGGATCGTCGCCGGCCCAGGCGAGCAGGGTGCGGACAGCGGCTTCGGCCTGGTCGCGGCTGGGCTTGGGGGTGTCGGCCATGGCGGGTTCAATGCGTACGTGGGGAGGGGAATGCTACTCCGCGCCGCGAGGTATTGGGCGCGCGACGGATTCCAGCGCGGAGGAGCTTGGCTACGCGGCTCCGACTGGCAGCCTCGCGGGCAGGTCCTCGGCGTCGGTCGATTCGACCGGGTCGGGCACCGAACGGGCAGATGGCGAGTCATAAAAGAGGGGCGGCAAGCTCGCGCGTTCAACGCAGTCTGGAGGCCAGCCCCGAGACGCGCTGTGCATGCCGCGACAATGCTTCGCGTAGCACCGCCTCGCTGCCGCACACGTGCACCGCCTGGCGGGCGCGGGTCAGCGCCGTGTACACCAGCTCGCGCGAGAGCGTGCGCGCGTCCTGCCGCGGCAGTAGCAGCCACACGGTGTCGTATTCGGAGCCCTGCGCCTTGTGCACCGTCATCGCGAACGCGCCGCCGTGTGCCGGCAGCGCGGCGGGATGGAACCCGCGCACGCCTTCGCCGCCGGGGAACCAGGCGACCACGGTGCCGGCGGCATCACGCAGGCACACGCCGATGTCGCCATTGAACAGGCCATGGCGGTAGCTGTTCTCGGTCACCAGCAGCAGGCGGCCATGGAAGTAGCGTTCGCGCTGCGCCCCGGCCAGCGCTTCCTCGATGCGCGTGTTGAGCTGGACCGCGCCCTGCGGCCCCTCGCGCAGTGCAGTAAGCACGCGGGCACGGTCGGCGAGCGCGAGCGCGACCTGCGGATCCTCGACATCGGCCAGCGCGCGCCACGGCGCCAGCAGTGCGGTCCTTGCGTCCGCGGCCAGCGGATCGGCGAGCCCGGCGTGGAAATGCACGCCGGACAGCGCGCCCGTGCGCAACAGGTCGAGCAGCGTGTCGGCATCGCCACCGCGCGCCGCCTTGGCGAGCGGGGCGAGGTCCAGCGTCTCGGATTGGCGGTAACCGCGACTGAGATGCACGCGCGGCAGGCGCGTGAATGCGGGGATCGCTGCCGGCATTTCCGGCGCGCCCGACACGGCGGCGTCGCTGATGGGCCCACGCGCGAACAAGTCAGCCTGCGCGGGATCGGCAACGCCGCGGGGGCGGCGCGCACCCGGCATCGAAGGCACCGTCGGCGTAGTCGGTGGCGCTGGAGTGATCGCGGTTTCATCCATCGCCGCCGCCACGATCGCGGCGAGCACGTCGCCGGCTTCCACCGACGGCAACTGGTCCGGATCGCCCAGCAACAGCAGGCGCGCGCCATCGGGGACCGCTTCGACCAGCTTGCACATCAGTGGCAGGTCGACCATCGACGCCTCATCCACCACGACCACGTCGAACGGCAGCGGATGGTCGACGTCGTGGCGGAAGCGCGGCCGTCCGGGCACCGTCCCGAGCAGGCGATGCAACGTGCGCGCCTGCTGCGGCAGCGCCGCGCACAACGCAGGATCCACGCCCGGCGTCCCCTGCAGTTGCGCGACGGCCTTGCGCAGGCTTTGCGCCATGCGTTCGGCCGCGCGGCCGGTGGGTGCCGCCAACGCGATGCGCGGTGCGCGCCGTCCCTCGGCGCGGGCCTGCGCCAACAGCAACAGCAGCAGCCGCGCGATGGTGGTGGTCTTGCCGGTGCCGGGACCGCCGGTGATGACGAGCAGCGACCGCCGCAGCGCCAACCATGCCGCCCGCGCCTGGGCGTCATCGGGATTCGGAAACAGCGCGCCGAACGCGTCGAGAGCGGCGATCTGCGTGGGTTCGCCAGCGTTCTGCGCGGCCAGGCGTCGCAGGTGCGCGGCCAGTCGGCGTTCGTACTCGCGGTAGCGGCGCAGGTAGAGCAGGTCGTCTTCCAGCACCAGCGGCGCATCGGCCGCGGCGGCGACGTCCGCGCCGGGCGTGGCGACCCAGCGCGAATCCTGCAAGGCCGCGCGCCACGCGGCCGGCTCTGGCCAGGACACGTCGATGTCGAGCAGTTCCGGCGGGCGGGCGAGGTCGATGCCGGCGTGGCCCAGCGCGATCGCGTGCGACGCCAGCGCCGTCGCGGCCAGCACGGCATCGGGCGTGGCTGGATCCAGGCGGCGCAGGCTCTGCGCCAATGCATGGTCGACGGTGCGCAGCACGCCGTGGCGATGGAGCAGGTCGAGCAGGCTCATGCCAGCCCTCCTGCGAACAGGGCGTCGAGCGCCTCGACCAGCGCGCGCGGCGGTACATGTGCGTGCACCCCCGGCGCAGCGGAATCGTTCGCGTCCAGGCCGCGGCAGTACAGGTAGCGCACGCCACCGAAATGGCGGTCGTAGTCGTAATCCGCACCGAGGCGGAAGCGCAGCCAGCGATGCAGGGCCAGCGTGTAGATCAGCGCCTGCAAGGTGTATTCGCTCTCGTCCATCGCCGCGTCGAGCGTCGCCGCGTCGTAGGCGGGCAGCCGATTGGATTTGTAGTCGAGCAGGTAGGTGCGGCCGGCGTGCGGGCCGTCAGACAAGGTGCTGTCAACCGGGGCATCGTCAACCAGTGTGTAGACCAGGTCGATCTTGCCGGTCATCAGGCCTTCCAGCCGCTGGCGCAGGCCGAAGGCATGGCGCGCGCGCAGCACGCCGTGCGCGTGCAGCCCGGCGAGCAGTTGCTCGACGCTGACGGACTGTAGCGAGAAGTGGAATTCCATTTCCGCGCGACGCTGCGCGGTGGGCACATCGCACAGGCGTACGCCCTCGGGCAGCACGGCATTGAGGGTGTCGCTGACCAGCTTCGCCAGCACGGGCAAGCCGTCGTCGCTGTCTGCAGCGGTGTAGCCGCCGCCGGACAGCGCCTCGCGCAACGGCGATTCCTGCCCCGCCGGAATCGCGCCACCGGCATCGCACCAGGCGGCGAAGTCCACCCGCTCCAGCGCCGCGTGCAGCACGTTGCCGAAGCGGCTGCCGCTGAAACGACGGTCGTAATCGGCGGCCGGTGGCGCTTCGGGTTCGTCGCCGGCGCCGACTTCGGCACCAGTCGCCGCAGCTGCGTGGCTGCTGTCCTCGCGCGCCAGCTGGGTGAAGCTGTACACCCACCAGTCGCGCGGCAACGCGCGCTGCACCACGCGGGCCGCAGGCACCTCGCCGGCCGCTTCCGGTGGCAATGGCAGCAACTCGGCGGGGATAGCCGGATCGGTGTCGAGCACGATGGCGCCGTCGGTGTCATCCGTGAGCGTCGCGATATCGCCGAGCAGGCGCGCCAGTGGCGTGTCGTCGTAGCCGAACAACGGGCCCGCGGCGAGCCACAGCGCGTGCCGGGCGCGGGTCAGGCCGACGTAGAGCAGGCGCGCGTCTTCGGCGACTTCTTCCTGCTGGCGTGCGGCGACTGCATCGGTCCAGGCGGATGCATCGACGTCGCGTCCGGTGTCCAGCTGCAGCGTGCGACCCTGCGCGGACAGCACTTCGCACCAGCGCCGCGGTGATTTGCGTTCACGACCGACACCCGCGAACGGCAGGAACACCAGCGGGAATTCCAGGCCCTTGCTCTTGTGAAGCGTCATCACCTGCACGCGCTGGGCGTCCGATTCCAGGCGTAGCTGCTGGGTTTCATCACGGTCATCGGCCTCGGCGATGCGGCGACGCAGCCAGTCGACCAGGCCGTGCACGCCCAGCGCGGTGGTCGTGGCTTCCTGCAGCACTTCGGCCAGCTGCAGCAGGTTGGTGAGGCGGCGTTCGCCGTCGAGCAGCTGCAGCAGGTGCGGTGCCTGTTCGGCGCAGCGGTCGGAAATCAGCGCCAGCGGGCCATGGCGCTCCCAACGCTCGCGCCAGTCCAGCGCGCGCAGCTGCCAGGTGGCGCGCAGGTGGTCGTCCTCGTCGAAGCGCGCCAGCATCGCCGCGTCCATGCCCAGCCACACGCTGGCCAAGGCGCCGCGCAGCCGCGCCTCGTCGCCGGGATGCAGCAGCGCTTCCAACAACGCGAGCACTTCCTGCGCCTGCGCGCTGTGGAACAAGCTCAACCGCCCCGCCGCGACAGCCGGGATGCCGGCACGGGTGAGCAGCTCCTGCATCAGCGTCGCCTCGCGGTGCTCGCGCACCAGCACGGCGAGATCGCCCGGGCGCACGGCACGGCCGCGGATCATCGCCGCGCCGCGACGGGCGTCGCCGAGCAACGTGTGCATCGCGGTGACGCAGGCTTCCGCGGCGCGGCGCCGGGAATCGTCGGCTTTCCACGCGCCACCGCCGTCGGGTGCGGGCAGCTGCCGCAGGGTCAGGGCGGGCGCGTTGATGCCCGCGCGCTGGTAGTCGTCGTCGTGCGCGGTGCCACCGGGTTCCACGGCGAGAAAACGGATCTTGGCATCGCCGAAGGCGGTGTCGCCGCCGCGGTCGTACAGCGCCTGGATCGCGCGCAGCACGGCCGGACGCGAACGGAAATTCTGGCGCAGCTCCGGTAAGCGTCGGATGCCCGGGGTCGTGGCGGCCGCAAGGTACGTATGGACGTCACCGCCACGGAACCGGTAGATCGCCTGCTTGGGATCGCCGATCAGGAAGAGATTGGCGACGTCCGGGTTGGCCGCGTCCGTGTTGGTGGCATCCGTGTCAGCCGCCGTGTTCGCGTCGCCGCCGAACACGCGTCGAAAAATCGCCCACTGCCGCGGGTCGGTGTCCTGGAACTCGTCCACCAGCGCCACCGCGTACTGCTGGCGCAACCGCTGCATCAGCGCGTCGCCGTGCGCGCCCTCGAGTGCACCGGCCACGCCCTCGATCAGATCGTCGAAGGTCTGCACGCGGCGCAGGCGCTTGAGTCGTGCCAGGCGCGACGCGGCCTGCGCGCGCAGGCGGTGGACCAGGCCGATGGTCTGGTCGGCCAGCCACGCTTCGCGCGCAAGGTCGGCGTCGAGCCACGCCGCCAGCGCGTCGAACACCGGCGACGCGGGCAACTGCGCCTCGCGGCCGGCTTTGGCGTGTTCCCGCAACCGCGCGGGCGTGAGTTTGTCGAGATGATCGTCCGTACGTTTCAGCGCGCGCATCGCGATGCCCTGCGCAAGCGACTTCCACGCCTTCTCGTAACTGGGCCGCTTCGCCTTCTGCCCGTTCATCACGCCCGCAGCGAAAGCGTCGGCCAGCGCCGACTGCGCGTGTTCGCCGTGTTCACGGTAGGCGGCCTGCAGCGTCGCGAACGCCTGCTGCAACGCCGGCACCGGATCCGGCACTGCCGGGGGCGATGGAGGCAGCACGTCATTCGCCGCAAGCAGGGCGCCGAGGTCCTTCGCCAGCTCCTCCGGTCCCGACCACTCGCGCGCGAGCAGCTCGGCGTCGCTGGCGTCGGCACCGAACGCGCGCCACAGGTCGGCGGCGACTTCGTCGCGCAGTTCGGTGTCGCTGCCCACCAGTTCGGCGGCGAGGAACGGCTGCCCGGCCTCGAGCGCGTGATCGCCGAGGACGCGCATGCAGAAGCCGTGGATGGTGAACACCGCGGCCAAGTCGATCTCGTGCGCGGCGCGCAACAGCCGCGCCTGCAGCGCGGCGGCGTCTTCATGCGCGAGCCGGCGTGCGATCAGCGCGCCGGTGAGCGCGGTTTCAGCATCGTCCGCCGACGCCTGCGCGCCACTGGCGAGGCGCGCGGCCAGAGTGAGGCGCTGGCGCAGGCGTTCGCGCAGCTCCTGGGTGGCGGCTTCGGTGAAGGTGACGGCCAGGATCTGGCCAACACGCAGCTCGCGCTCGATCACCAGGCGCGTGACCAGCGTGGCGAGCGTGAAGGTCTTGCCGGTGCCGGCGCTGGCCTCGATCAGCTGCAGGCCGGTCAGCGGCTGGTCGAGATACGGATCGCGCGGCGGCGCGTGCGCGGCGGCAACGTTCATGCGGCACCTGCGCTGCGCGCGTGGACCACCGCGTCGAACACCTGCGTGGCGATTGCGCGGAACTGGTCGCCCAGTACCTCGTCGGCAAACGGATCGTGGCCGCGCAGCACCAGTTGCGCGCTCACAGTGGCGCTTTCGCTCCAGCCGTTGTTGCCGCCCGTCCAGGCGTCGCGCGCGCGCTCCCATGGGCTTTTTCGGGACGCCGCGGTGCCGGCGCGTTGCTGCTGCTCGGCCTGGTACCAGACCCATCCCGAGCGCGGCAGGAATGGCAGCGCCTCACGCAGGCCGCGTTCGCGCAGGCGCAGCAGGACCCGCAGCGCGTCCTGCGCCTGCGCTTGCGCTGCCGGATCGCGAGGATGCGGCCCCAGTTTCTTGTTCTGCAGCGCGAACTGCCACAACGGCTGCGGCTGCCCGAATGCGCACAGCATCAGCCAGTCGAGCCCGTGAGAGATCTGCGCCGGACCGTGCAACTCGTCGAAACGCAGGCGCGCCAGTCCGTGTGCGTAGAGGTTGTCGATGCGGCCGTACAGGCGAATGCCGTCGAGCTCGAAGTCGACGTTCAGCACGCGCGGCTCGCCTACGCGCCAGGCGCGGAACGCATCGGCATAGGGCTGCACCTCGGTGCGCACGCGTTCGAGCTGGCGTGCGCCCATCGGCCCGGACGGCAGCATCGCCCGTGCGCGCAGGCGCTGGGCGAGATCGTCGGTGGCGCCGGCGACGCAGGCGTCGAACACCGCATGCTGCAGCTTCCAGCGCTGCAGGCCACGCGCGGGCAGGGTCAGTGGCTCGGTGTCGTCATCGGCGTCGGCTTCTTCCGGCAGGCGCACGTTGAGCCGCTGGCGCAGGAACGCGGCGGGCGGATCGGAGAGGAACTTGCGCAACTCGGTGACGCTCAGCTCCTCCGTGTCCTCGCGCGGCGGCGGCGCGGGCAGCGGTCCGGACACCCACGCACCCAGCGGCCGGCGCTCGCCACTCTGGCTCTGCGCGGCCGGACGCCATTCCCCGCGATAGCTGAAGCGCCGTGGTTCCCCTTCTTCGTCCGTACCGGCGCCGAACGCGGCCGGCGCGAACGGCTGCAACGGATGGCGCACGACGAAAGCCTGGCGCACCTGCGCCGGTTGCGCGTGATAGCGCGCCGCAGTGTCGAGCAGTTCCGACACCAGCACCGACGGCTCGCGCTCGCTGCCGTCGCGCGGATCGGCACCGAGGTAGCTCAGGTAGAGCACGTCGTTGGCGGCGGCGAACAGCTGCAGGAACAGGAAGCGGTCGTCCTCACGCAGCGAGCGGTCGCCGTGTCGGCGCGCCGGGCCACCCAGTTCGGCCGCCAGCTTGTTCAATCCACCGGCCGGATCGCGGCGCGGGTAGTCGCCGTCGTTCATGCCCAGCAACGCGATCACCCGGAACGGCAGCAGGCGCAGCGGCACCATGCGGCCGAAACTGACGCCGCCGGTGAGCAGCGGCGCGCGGGTGTCGGCTTGCGTCAGCGCGCTCTGGAAATGCGCGCGCACGACTTCCGGCGGGACCGGCGAGTCGAAGCCCGCCACTTCCGCGGCCCGGGCGAAGTCGTCGAGCAGGCCGTGCAGGCGTTCGCGCGCGCGCTGGTCGTTGCCCGTGCGCAGGTGCTCGGGCAGCAGCGCGGCGAGCAGGTCGAGCAGGCGCTCGCGCCACAGTGCGGGCGACATCGCGGTGGCGAACACGCGCTCGTGCCGGGCCAGCACGCGCAGCACCCGGATCAGCGCATCGAGCGCGTCCAGCGCGCTGCCTTCCATGTCGGTGAAAGGGGCGATACCCAGGATCGGCGCATCATCGTCGCTGGCGTGACCCAACAGCAGGCGGTCGAGCGCGAACGCCCAGGTGCAGGCATCGTCGCGCGGGGCGTCGTGGCGGCTGCGGTGCGCGGCGTCCAGGCCCCAGCGCGCGCCGGCTTCGCTCAGCCAGCCGTGCAGGCGCTCCAGTGCGGCCGCGTCGAGTTGCGCGGCGTCGGCCAGCGCAGGCGTGGCAAGCAGGTCGAGCACCTCGCTCAGGCCGAAGCGCGACACCGGCAGCGCCAACAGCTGCAGGAACACCGCCGCCAAAGGTTCGGCCGCCATCGGGCTGGTGTCGGCGAGCGCGTAGGGAATCGCTTCATGGCGCGCTCCGCCGCCGAACACCGCGGCAATGTGCGGCACGTAAGGATCGATGTCGGGCGCGAGCACGGCGATCTCGCGCGGCTGCAGCGGCGGATCGAAGCGCCGGCCTTCGGGGAGATCGTTCTCCAGCAGGCCGCGCAACTGGTCGTGCAGCACCTGCACCTCGCGCAGGCGGGTGTGGCAGGCATGCACCTGCACACTGGCGTCCTCGCGATCGAGTGCGGCGCGCCAGGGCGTTGCCGGCGGACCGCGCCGGTGCAGCAGATCGCGCTTCAGGCGTTGCAACAGGGATTCGTTCGCCGTGTCGCCGCGCACCTCCGGGTCGTCGTAGGCGGCGATTTCGCCGGAGGGGTGCACGACTTCGTAGCCGCCGAGCACGGCCATGAAGTCGCGGCCGGCCGCGCCCCAGGCCTGCAGCAGGGGGCTCTCATCGGCGCTGGCCTCGTCGGGATCGAACGCCCCCTCGCCCGCACGCAGGCGCTCCGCCAGCGTGCCCAGGTCGCCCCAGTACTTGCGGGTGGGCGTGGGCAGGTAGAAATGCAGGGTCCCCACGCGCGCCTGGGTGGCGATCACGCGCAACACGTCGGGCGAGACATTGAGCGTGGCGAATGCGAACAGTCGCGGCGGCAATCCCGCCGGCAGAGGGCCCGTGCCGCCGTCCTTGCCGCCAGCAGCGCCGCCAAAGCGGCCGAGGTAATCATCGATGCGCCGCGCGCGATGGCGCTGGCCGCGCGCGACGCGTCGCCACAGCGCAGCCTGCGGATCACTCGGCGACGACCCGGCCTCCCAGGCCAGCAGCCAGTCGCGACGCCAGGCCTGGTACTTCTCGAACACGCTGGCCAGCTCGCCCGCCAACGACCAGGGCTTGAGCGGATCCTCGCCGGCGAGGTAGCCGCGCAGCGTCTGCAGGGCCGGTTCGCGCAGCGCATCGGGGTCGCCAAGGGACGCGTACAGGCGCCAGTGCAGCGCCGTCGCGTCCAGGTCCTCGTCGGCGCCCGCGACGTTGGCATCGAGCGCACGGCGAACGAATTCGCCCGGGGTCAGGAACTCCAGGTTGGCGGCGATGCCGTATTCCTTTGCCAGCGTCGCCTGCAGCCAGCGCCGCATCGCCACCTGCGGCACCAGCACGATATCCGGCGCCAGCAGCGGCTGGCCGGAAGCGGGATGCCGCAGCTCGTCCGCCAGCAATCCGGCCAGTACCTCCAGGGCGTTGGAGTGGTAGAGGCGGAAATCGGGCGCGGCGGGCATCGACCCATCTTGCCGTACGCCAGTCGCAAACGACGAGACGCGAGGATGTTGCCTGCCCCACCGGAGCCGCGAACCCGACGGCCATGACCATCGGCCGGCACGCCGCACGTCGGCGCTCTGCGACAATGTCGCCCGCCATTCAGGCTTTCCCCCGCATCCTTCGCGCGCTTTTGCGCCCATGCGCCCGCGCACCCACGAAGAGCACGCCAGACCCTGCATGACCGACACCGCGCCCATCGTTCGCATCGACAACCTCCGCCTCGACCGTGGCGGACGCACGGTGCTGCGCGACATCAGCCTCAACGTGCCGTGCGGCAGCATCGTCGCGGTGCTGGGGCCGTCGGGCAGCGGCAAGTCGACACTGCTGGCGGCTTTGACCGGCGAACTGCACGCGGCCGCCGGCTCGGTGCAGGTGCTGGGCCAGGAAGTGCCGCGTTCGCAACGCGCGCTGCTGGAGCTGCGCAAAGGCATAGGTGTCCTGCTGCAGGGCAACGGCCTGCTCACCGACCTCACCGCGGCGGAGAACATCGCGCTGCCGCTGCGCATGCATACCAAGCTGCCGGCGCCGGTGATCCGTCGCCTGGTGCTGATGAAGCTGCATGCCGTCGGCCTGCGCGCCGCCGCCGATGCGTATCCGCGCGAACTCTCCGGCGGCATGGCCCGCCGCGTCGCCCTGGCGCGCGCGCTGGCGCTGGATCCGCCGCTGATGATCTACGACGAGCCGCTGACCGGCCTGGATCCCATTGCCAGTGGCGTGGTGATGGACCTGGTCAAGCGCCTCAACGATTCGCTCGGCCTGACCAGCATCATCGTCACCCACCACGTGCACGAGACGTTGCCGATCGCCGACCACGCGGTGGTGATCGCCAATGGCGGCATCGTGTTCACCGGCACGCCGGATGCGCTGCAGGCCAGCGACGATCCGCTGGTCCGCCAGTTCCTCAACGGCGAACCCGACGGCCCCATCCCCTTCGAAAGCGCCGCCTTCAACAGCAGCGCGGAGGCCGCGTGATGCCGTTCGTTGCCGCCACCCGCGCCATCGGTCGCGCCGGCCTGTTCACGCTGTCGGTGCTGCGCGCGTCGAAGCCGACCGCCGACTTCTTCCGCGAGCTGGTCCGCGAGATCTACAAGATCGGCGCGCGCACGCTGCCGATCATCACCGTTGGCGGCGCCTTCGTCGGCCTGTCGGTGACGCTGCTGGGCTACCGCGCGCTCGATACCTACGGCGCCGCCAACCAGGTCAGCGCGATGCTCGGCCTGGGCATGTATCGCGAACTCGGCCCGGTGCTGACCGCGCTGCTGTTCATCGGTCGCGCCGGTTCGTCGATCGCGGCGGAGCTGGGCCTGATGCGCGCGACCGACCAGATCACCGCGCTCGGCCTGATGGCGATCGACCCGATCGGCAAGGCGGTGGCGCCGCGCTTCTGGGCCGCGCTGTTGTGCATGCCGCTGCTGACTGCGTTCTTCTGCAGCCTGGCGATCAGCGCCGGCTACTTCGAGGCCGTGCATGTGATCGGCATCGACCAGGGCTTCTTCTGGCAGGTGCTCAAGGACAGCGTCGACTTCGGCGACGACTTCCTGATGGCGTTCGTGAAGTCGGCGGTGTTCGGTGCGACCGCGGCACTGGTCGCCGCGCACGTCGGTTACCACGCCGAACCCACCATCGAGGGCACCTCGATCGCGACGACGCAGGCGGTGGTCAATGCGTCGCTGCTGGTGCTGATGTTCAACTTCGTGATGTCGGCATTGTTGTTCCGGTAGGGCGGGTTTGACCCGCCGGTATGCGCGGATCGTTGTTTCGTTTTACGAGATCGTTGTTTGCGGCGGGCCAAGGCCCGCCCTACGAATAGGGTGAGTGACATGCGTAGTCCAAGAATCGAATTCGCCGTCGGCGCCTTCCTGCTGCTGGGCCTGGCCTCCGTGCTGGTGCTCGCGCTGGCGTCCACCAACCGCAACTGGGGTTTTGGCGGCGACAGCTACCCGCTGAAGGCCCGGTTCACGTCCATCGGCGCGCTGCGCCCCAACGCTCCGGTGAAGATCGCCGGTGTCGCGGTGGGCAAGGTGGCCGACATTCAGGTCGACCCGGTTAAATACGATTCCGTCGTGACCCTGGCCATCAACAGCAAATACAGGGACCTGCCGGGCGATACCTCCGCCGGCATCTTCACCAACGGCCTGCTGGGCGAAAGCTACATCGGCCTGGCGCCCGGCGGCGATCCCGAGCCGCTCAAGCCCGGCGACGAGATCTTCCTCACCCAGCCGGCGGTGGACCTGATCCAGCTGGTCGGCAAGTACATGTTCTCCGGCGCCGGCAAGTCGGGTGACGACAAGCCAAGCAACGAAACCCCCGCGGAGCCCTCCGCACCTTCGGAAGAAACCAAGTGATGAAGCGCAACCTGATCACCCTCGCCCTCGCCGCCGCCTTCGCGGCCGCCGCGCCGGCGGTCACCTTCGCGCAGAGCGCGGCGCAGGCCGCGCCGGCAGCCATCTCGCCGAGCAAGCTGGTGTTCGACAACTCCACCCGCATCCTGACGACGCTGGAAACGCGTCGCGCCGAGTTCAGCAAGAACCGCGGCGCGCTGCGCCAGTTCGTGTCGAGCGAGTTCAACTCGATGTTCGACCGCGACTACGCCGCGCGCATGGTCCTGGGCGTGCACGGCCGCGGCGCGTCCGACGGCGACGTGAAGCTGTTCGCCGATGCGCTGACCGACAGCCTGATGGGCCGCTACGGCTCCTCGCTGCTCGACTTCAACACCAAGCTCAAGGTGCGCGTGAAATCCGAAACCGCGCTACCCAACGGCCGTGGCGTGCGCGTGTCCAGCGAGTTCCTGCGCCAGGGCGGCGAGCCGATCCCGGTCGACTACCTGATGCGCAAGTCCGGCACCGGCTGGAAGGTGTTCGACGTGATGGTCGAAGGCGTGAGCTTCGTGCAGACCTTCCGCGCGCAGTTCGACGGCCCGCTCACCCGCAAGTCGATCCCGCAGGTGGCCGCCGACCTCAAGGCCGGCAAGCTGCAGGCCGACGCGGGCAAGAACTGATCACGAAGCACTGACTGCCCAGCACGATGACCACGGGACGTTGGCCGCGCACCGCGCCAACGTCCCCTTCGTCGCAACGTGATGGCACCCTGACCGCCCGCACCGAGGCAGCCACCGATGACCGCCACGCTCTCCCGCACCGACGACACCCTGGTTTTTGCCGGCGAACTCGATCGCGCCGCGGTGGCATTGCTGTGGCCGCAGGCGCAGGCGAAGCTCGCCGGCGCCCGCGCGCTGGACCTGACCGCGCTGACGCGCATCGACAGCGCCGGGCTGGCGTTGCTGGCCGAACTGGCCGCGCACATCGACGGCGTCCGCGTCGTGGGCACCCCACCGGGGCTCGGCGAACTGCGCGCGGCATACCGCCTGCAGGACGATCTTTCCTTCACGGCCTGACCCGCTGCCCGCCTTGTTGCGGTAGCGTTACAGCCTCTCGCCGCGCTTTTCCCTGAAGCTCCCCATGCGCTTGAACGGATTCCCCCTCGCCCTGGCCGCGCTGCTGGCTCCCGCCGCGGTGCTTGCCCATGCTTCCAGCGACGCGACTCCGGTCGCTGCCGAACCGGTTCCGGAGCAGGTCATCGCCACTGCTTCGGCTGCCGATATCGACGTTGCGTCGCCCGTTGTCGACCCATCCGCCGCGGCTGGCCAGCTTGCGACGCCGGAGACGACCACCGTCGCCCTTGCACAAAGCGCCGGAACCGAGGCGCCCGCACCGGAGGACCCCAGTGCCGCGCAGCAGACGCCAGCTGTCGATGCGACAGCGGTCGATGGGCCCGCTGTCGAAGCTGCCTCTGGCGAACGCGCACCCACGGTCGAGGCCGGCGCGCCTGTCGCCAATCCCGACCTCTCGGCCACCACCACGCAGGACGGCGCATCGCAGGACGATACGACGACGCCCGCCGAACCGGCGCCCGCCTCCACCGCGCCGACCGACGCCGAACGCGACTTCGCCGACATCTACGGCACCCAGGGCTACAACCCGGTCGCCGATTCCACGCTGCCGGAGCCGGCGACGATGCCCGGCACCTTCGACCCGTGGGAGAAGTACAACCGGCAGATGCACCGCTTCAACTACGTGATCGATCGCCGCGTCGCCAAGCCGCTGGCGCGCGGCTACGTGAAGGTGGTGCCGCGACCGGTTCGGCTGGGCGTGAGCAATTTCTTCAACAACCTCAGCCAGCCGCTGACCATGGTCAACAGCCTGCTGCAGGGCAAGCCGAAGCAGGCCGGGCAGTCGCTGGGCCGATTCCTGCTCAACTCCACCGTGGGCGTCGCCGGCCTGTTCGATCCGGCCACCCGGGTCAAGCTGCCCAATCGCAGCGAGGACTTCGGCCAGACGCTGGGCGTGTGGGGCTGGAAGCGCTCGCGCTATGTCGAGCTGCCGCTGTTCGGGCCGCGCACGGTGCGCGACGTGTTCGGCATGGTTGGCGACGCGCCGCTGAGCCCGCTGCGGCGGATCGAGGAAGACAGCGTGCGCATTCCGCTGCAGGGACTGCAGCTGGTCGACATGCGCGCGCAACTGCTGTCCACCGATTCGTTGCGTGAAGGCGCGGCGGACGACTACACCCTGGTGCGCGATGCCTGGTCGCAGCGCCGTGACTACCAGATCTTCGGCGACCGCCTGAAGAACGGCGAAGACCTGCCGGACTACCTGCGCGACGACGAGGACGATTCCACCGTGCCGATCGACGCGATGCCGGTGCTGGTGCCGGGCGGCAGCTGATCCGCGCGCAGCGTCCTTCGACTTCGCCTGCGGCGCGCAGCTTGTCCTGAGCGCACTCGAAGGGCCCAGGATGAGCGGATCTGGATGTGGGGCGTGCTTGAGTCGCGCTTGACTGGCTGGACGCCGAACATACGAGACTGGGCCGTTGGATGCCTTCGCATGAGGAGGAGATGCCCTCCGCGAACGCCGCTCATCCTGAGCGTAGGCGCCTAGCGCCGAAGTCGAAGGACGCAGACTCAGCCTTCGTCATCCATCGCATCCGACGCGGTACCCAGCAGTCGCTGGCTGTCTTCCTGCGGCAACGCTTCGACGTCGCGCAGCTTGCGTGACAGCGCGCGCGTGCGCCGGCCGGTTTCCTCGATCTTGCCGCTGGCTTCGTCCAGCTTCTTCTTCACCCCGTCGAGCACGGCGCCGAACTTGCCGAACTCGGTCTTGACCGCGCCGAGCGTGCGCCAGACTTCGCTGGAGCGCTCCTGGATCGCGAGCGTGCGGAAGCCCATCTGGAAGCTGGTCATCAGCGCCAGCAGCGTGGTCGGGCCGGCCACGGCGATGCGCTGGTCGCGCTGCAGCGCGTCAACCAGGCCCGGCCGACGCAACACCTCGGCGTAGAGACCTTCGGTGGGCAGGAACAGGATCGCGAACTCGGTGGTGTGCGGCGGTCCGACGTACTTGTCGCGGATGCGCGTGGCTTCCAGGCGCACGCGCCGCTCCAGCGCGTCACCGGCGGCATGCGCGACGGTGACATCGCCGCGTTCCTGCGCGTCCAGCAGGCGTTCGTAGTCCTCGCGCGGGAACTTGGCGTCGATCGGCAGCCACAACGGCGCCTCGCCGGTCGAACCGGGGAACTTCACCGCGAATTCCACCCGCTCGCTGCTGCCCGGCAGCGTCGCCACGTTCGACGCGTACTGGTCAGGCGCGAACACCTGCTCCAGCAGGCCCGCCAGCTGCACTTCGCCGAATACGCCGCGCGACTTCACGTTGCCCAGTACACGCTGCAGGCCGCCGACATCGGCCGCGAGCTTGTTCATGTCGCCCAGGCCCTGGTGCACCTGCGCCAGCATCGCGGTGACGTTGCCGAAGCTTTCGGTCAGGCGCGTTTCCAGCGTCGCGTGCAGTTTTTCGTCGACGGTGGCGCGCATCTGTTCGAGCTTGGCGGCGTTGTCGCTCTGCAGTTCGCGCAGCCGCTGTTCCAGCGTCGTGCGCATCTCGCCGATGCGCTGTTCGTTGTTGCGGGTGAGTTCGGCGACGCGCAGGTCGAGCGCGCCGGCGAAATCCTTCAGCGCCAGCGCGGTTTCCTGCCGCGCCTTGCGTGCATCTTCGGTCAGCGCCTCGCGCAGGTCTTCCAGGCGCTGGTCGGTGCGGCCGGCGGCTTCGTTGAGGCGGTTGGCGAAGCCGTCGGTGCGCAGTTCCTGCTGGGTGGAGAAGCTGTCGAGCTGTTGGCGCAGTTCGACGCGGCCGTCGCGCTGCTCCTCGCGCAGGGCCTGCTGCAGCGACGCGTCCGGGCGACGCAGCAACAACAGCACGAGCAGCACGATGGCCACGAGGACCGCGGCGAGCAGCAGCATCAGGAGCAGGGATTCGGACATGGGCGCCAGTGTAGCGGGCCAGGTCGCAGCACATGAGACGGCAGGCGGCGAAAGGTATGCTCGCCGACGCGGACTGGACCGCGCGCGGAGACGCAACGATGACGACGCACAAGGGCAGCTGCCATTGCGGCAAGGTGGCATTCGAGGTAGACGGCGAAATCGACGGCGCGACGAGCTGCAACTGCTCGATCTGCCAGCGCAAGGGTTCGCTGCTGTGGTTCGTGCCGCGCTCGCAGCTGCGGGTGACCGCGGGCAAGGACGCGCTGGCGACGTACACGTTCAACCGCCACGTCATCCGGCATCGCTTCTGCCCGGTGTGCGGCATGCATCCATTCGGTGAAGGCACCGACCCCAAGGGCAACGCGGTCGCCGCGATCAACATCCGTTGCCTGGAGGACATCGATCTCGACGCGGTGCCGGTGAACCACTACAACGGCCGCGCGTTGTGACGGCCGACGCTGGGTCCGGAGGCGGGTTCCCGCTGGAAGGCGGTTGTACGTGCCGTGCGGTGCGCTATCGCGTGGCAGCCGCGCCGATCTTCGTCCACTGCTGCCATTGCCGCTGGTGCCAGCGCGAGACCGGCACTGCCTTCGCGCTCAACGCGATGGTGGAAACCAGCCAGGTGACGCTGCTGCAGGGCGAAGTGGAAACCGTGCATACGCCTTCGGAAAGCGGCAAGGGCCAGCAGATCGTGCGCTGCGCGCAATGCCACGTCGCAGTGTGGAGCCATTACCCCGGTGGCGGCCCGGAAATCGCTTTCGTGCGCGTGGGTACGCTGGACAATCCGGACGTGGCGCCGCCGGACGTGCACATCTACACCGCGTCTAAGCAGCCGTGGGTGGTGCTGCCCGAAGGGGCGGCGGTGTTCGCGGAGTTCTACGACCCGCGGGCGCAGTGGCCGGCGGAGTCGATGCAGCGCTATCGCGCGGCGAAGCAGCCGGCTTGATGACGCTCTACGCAACGCGATGTGCTCCAGCGCGTCGTGTTGCGGTTCGACAGGGACGGATCCTGCTCGCGGCTACGGCGCGACGCCTTCGATGCGCCCGGGATGGCTGTAGAGATTGAACGCATCGCCGCGCGCGAAAGCCGCCAGCGTGATTCCGGCCGCTTCGGCGGTGCGGATCGCCAGGTCGGTGGGCGCGGAAATCGCGATCACTATCCCGATGCCCGCCATCGCGGCCTTGTGCACGATCTCGTATGACGCGCGTGAGGTGATCACCAGGAATCCGTGGCCCGGATCGGTGCCCGCGTGCACCATCGCGCCGACCAGTTTGTCCAGTGCGTTGTGGCGACCCACGTCCTCGCGCACCAGTAGTCCGTGTTCGCCGACGAAACCGGCAGCGTGTACTCCGCCGCTGCGCGCATTCAACGGCTGCCGCGCGGCCAGTCCCGCCAGCGCGGCCTGGATCCGTGGCATTGAAACCGGCTGCGGTTCGCGCACGCGCGGGACCGGCCGCAAAGCGTCTTCCAGCGCTTCCACGCCGCACAGTCCGCAACCGCTGCGACCGGCTAGGTTGCGGCGTCGCGACTGCAGCGCGTCCCAGCGGGATTGCGGGATCGCCGCATGCACGGCAACGCCAGACGCGCCGTTCACGATATCGACGACGCGTAATTCGTCCGCGCTGGCCACCACACCCTCGGTGAGGGCGAAGCCGAGCGCGAAGTCCTCGAGATCACAGGGCGTCGCCATCATCACCACGTGCGATTGGCCGTTGTAGAGCAGCGCTACCGGCGCTTCCACTACTACGGTGTCCTCGTGTGCGCTGCACTCGCCGGCCTGCACGCGCAGCGCGCGCACGGGAACGAGCGGTTCGCCGACGGGGCCTGCTTGCGGATGCGCATCGCGCGCGTGCGCCTTCATGCGTGAGCGCACAGCTGCCGGCCCTTGGCCGTGAGCCAGAGCCGGGTCAGGTCGCCGTCCACGCGCGCTTCAACCAGGTCGAGGCCGTCGAAGCGCGGATCGCTGCCCAACGCGGTCAACAGGCGCTGCAGTTCGCTCAGGCCCAGGCCAAGGCGCTTGGCGACGCGATGGATCGACTGGCCGTCTTCGCTGGCCAGCAACTGCAGGAGTTGCAAGGCGGGCTCGTCGCTCATGGGCGTAGGGCGGGCCTTGGCCCGCCATCCGGGTCGCCCGTCATATCGGTGTCGTACGCCACGTCGATCGGCGGGCCAAGGCCCGCCCGACGCAACCGCACCGGAATCGACTTCGACGCCGGCGTGCGCGCGCGGTCAGCGTAGCTGCCCAGCGGCACCAGCGGATTGGTCTCCGGGAAGTACGCCGCGAGGCAACCCGCCGGGATGTCGTATTCGACCAGGCGGAAGCCGTGCACTTCGCGCTCCTCCACGGCGCCGGCCGCATCGCGCCAGACCGACACGAGGTCGACCATTTCTCCGTCGCTGAAACCATGGCGCTGCAGGTCGTCGGACGAGATGAAACAGACCCGGCGCAATCCGTGCACGCCACGATAGCGGTCGTCCAGGCCGTACACGGTGGTGTTGTACTGGTCGTGCGAGCGCACCGTCATCAGCGTCAGCAGCGCGCCATCGCGCTCGCCGTGCAGGGCCAGCGGATGCACGAAGAAATGCGCCTTGCCGTCGCGCGTTGGGAACGCGCGTTCGCGATTGGGATGGCGCAGGTGGAAGCCGCCCGCCGTGCGCACGCGCGCGTTGAAATCCTCGAAGCCGTCGACCACGCGCGCGATGCGTTCGCGGACGCGGTCGTAGTCGTCCACCAGGGCGAGCCACGGTGTCGCGCTGCCGGGCAGCGTCGCCGCGGCGAGGCGCGCGATGATCGCCGGCTCCGACAACAGGTGCTCGGACGCCGGCGCGTTCATGCCCGACGACAGATGCACCATGCTCATCGAGTCCTCCACCGTCACCGCCTGCGGGCCGGTGGCCTGCAGGTCGATCTCGGTGCGGCCCAGGCACGGCAGGATCAGCGCCTCGCGGCCGTGGACCAGGTGCGAGCGGTTGAGCTTGGTGCTGACGTGCACGGTGAGGTCGCAGCGGCGCAACGCCGCCTGGGTCAACGCGGTGTCCGGCGTGGCGGTGGCGAAATTGCCACCCAATGCAAAGAACACCTTGCCGTGGCCGTCGCGCATCGCCGCGATCGCGCTGAGCGTGTCGAAGCCGTGTGCACGCGGCGGATCGAAGCCGAATTCCGCGCCGAGCTTGTCGAGGAAAGCGGCTGACGGTTGCTCGTAGATGCCCATCGTGCGATCGCCCTGCACGTTGGAGTGGCCGCGCACGGGGCACGGTCCGGCGCCGCGCCTGCCGACGTTGCCGCGCAGCAGCAGCAGGTTGCCGAGCATCTGGATCGCGGCGACGCTGCGGTGGTGCTGGGTGATGCCCATGCCCCAGCAGAAGATCGCCGCATCGCTGTCGATGTAAACCTGCGCCGCGTGTTCGAGCTGCGCGCGGGTGAGGCCGGATTCGCGTTCGAGGTCCTCCCACTCCGCCGCGCGGACGCTGGCGGCGAACAGCTCGAAGCCGGACGTGTGTTCGGCGATGAAGGCTTCATCGAGCGTGGAACGCCCCGTCGCGTGGCGTTCCACCACGACCTTCGCCATCGCCGTCGCCACGGCGAGATCGCCGCCGATGCGCGGCTGGAAATAGTCGGTGGCGATGCGCACGCCCTGGCTGCCCGGGCGCATGTCGGCCGGCGACTGCGGATACGCGAAGCGTTCCAGTCCACGTTCGCGCAGGGGATTGAACGCGATGATTCGACAGCCGCGCTTGGACGCTTCGCGCAGCTCGCCGAGCATGCGCGGATGGTTGGTGCCGGGATTCTGGCCGAAGATGAAGATGGCGTCGGCGTGCTCGAAATCCTCCAGCAGCACCGAGCCCTTGCCGCTGCCGAACTGTTCGGTGAGGGCGACGCCCGACGGCTCGTGGCACATGTTCGAGCAGTCGGGCAGGTTGTTGGTGCCGAACTCGCGCACGAACAGCTGGTACAGGAACGCGGCCTCGTTGGAGGCGCGACCGGAGGTGTAGAAGATCGCCTCGTCGGGCGTGGCGAGCGCGTTCAGCGCGCCGGCGATCTTGGCGAACGCCGCGCCCCAGCCGATCGGCACGTAGCGATCGCTCGCGCCGTCGTAGGCCATCGGCTCGGTCAGGCGGCCCTGTCCTTCGAGAAAGTAATCGTCCTGCAGCGCCAGCTGCGACACGGTGTGCGCGGCGAAGAACTCGCGCGTCACCCGCTTGCTGGTGGCCTCGTTCGCCACTGCTTTCACGCCGTTCTCGCAGAACTCGAAGGTCGAGTGCACGTTGCGATCCGGCCACGCGCAGCCCGGACAGTCGAAGCCGGTGGGCTGGTTGGTGCGCAACAGCGTGCTGGCACCCTTCAACACCACCTGCTGCTCACGCAGCGCATGCCACGAGCTTTTCAGCGCGTCCCAGCCGCCGGCGGGCTTGAGGTAGACATCGATGGATTTGCGCGAGGACATGCGCGGATTGTAGGGCGGGTCTTGACCCACCGACGCGCCCGGACCAAAGGCATGCGACCACCGGCGCGCCCTGCCGAAGGCGGGCCGAGGTCCGCCCTACGTCAGTCCAGCACGCGGCAGAACACCGCCTTGAGGTAACGCGATTCAGGTACCTGCGCCAGCCAGGGATGGTCGGCGCCGGCACCCGCGACCTTCAGCACCTGCACGGTGCGGCCTGCGTAGAACGCGGCACGGCGCAGCATGTCGAGGAACTGGTCCTCGGCTACCAGGCCGGTGCAGGAGAACGTCGCGAACAGGCCGCCCGGCTTCACCACGCCCAGCGCCAGCTTGTTCATGTCGAGGTATTTCTTCAGCGCGGTGATGACCTGCTCGCGATCGCGGGTCATCTTGGCCGGATCGAGGATCACCACGTCGAACTGCTCGCCGGCATTACCCGCATCGCGCAGCCACGGGAAGATGTCGGCCTGGACGAAACGCGGGCGCACGTTGTTGAGCTTGGCGTTGCCCTTGGCGATCTCGATCACCGCTTCGTCGATGTCGATGCCGACGACTTCGGACGCGCCACGCACCGCCGAATACACCGCGAAACCACCGGTGTTGCAGCACAGGTCGAGCACGCGCTTGCCTTCGACCTGCTGGCTCAGCCACTGCCGGTTCTCGCGCTGGTCGGCGAAGAAGCCGGTCTTGTGCGCGCCGGCGGGATCGGCGCGGAACTTCACGCCGTATTCGGTGATGACCGACGGTTGCGCGGGTTCGCTGCCGCGGAAATCGAACGACTCCTGCTTCTGCACGTGCTCGTCGGCGGAGGCGTGGAAGCGGCAACCGGGGAAGAGCTGCCTGAGCGCGGCGTAGATCCATTCGCGGTAGCGGAAGGCGCCGGCGCTGAAGAACTCGACCACCAGCAGGTCGCCGTAGCGGTCCACGACCAAGCCGCTGATGCCGTCACCTTCGCTGTGCACGACGCGCCAGGCGTCGCTGACGGCGTCGAGCTTGAGGACGTCGCGGCGCAGCGACACCGCTTCGGCGATCTTGCGCTCGAACCAGGCGGCGTCGACGGCGACGTCCGGGTCGCGTTCGAGCATGCGCAGGGCGATGCGGGAGTGGCCGTTGTAGAAGCCACGACCGATCCAGACACCGTCCACGCCGACCACGTCGACGATCTGCCCGGACCTGGGCCGCTGCGCCGGCTTGTCGACCAGGCGCTGGAAGATCCAGGGGTGGGTGGAGTTCCAGGCGTTCTTGAGACGGACGGTCGGGTTCGGTTCGGCAGTATTCATCGCGGCATTTTACGCGGCGGAACGGGGTCGCCGTGGATATCCCGCTCCGCTGGCTCACACGCACATGAGCTGCCCCGGCCGCGATGACGGTATTGCGCCGGGTCGAGCGCGCGAGGCGAGACTGCCGAGGCAATGGCAGCCGCTGGCGGAGAGCCCGCAGGCGTGGCTTCTCAGCGCGCTGCGGCGCGTTTTGGGAGCGCAGCAACCATTGTCCTTGCGGCGCGGACGGACTTTCCCGCCGTTCCACCCTTGCATCCCCCTGCCCCTGCCGCCACTGCATTGGGCATGCACCTGCCCAGCCCTGAACTACCCGCCGACAGCCCGACCCAGCGCGCCAGGGATCGTGGTCGCCTGCTGCGCGCGCTCAACGCCAGCCTCGCCTTCGCGCTGCTGCTGGGCGCGGTTTACGCCGCGCAGCCGACCTTCGACGTCGCCCGCTGGGCGGTGCAGCCGCACGACCTGGCCGGACTGGCGGGCGTGCTCACCGCGCCGCTGCTGCACGGCTCGATCGAGCACCTGGCCGCCAATGCGATCTCGCTGCTGTTGCTGGGCACGCTGGCCGGCGCGGTATATCCGCGCGCCACGCTGCGCGCACTGCCGTTGCTGTGGCTGGGCTCCGGGCTGGGGGCGTGGCTGCTGGGCGATGCGGGCACCCGCCACCTGGGCGCGAGCGGGGTGACCCACGGACTGATGTTCCTGGTCTTCAGCCTGGGCGTGCTGCGCCGCGACCGGCCTTCGGTGGCGGCGGCGATGATCGCCTTCTTCCTCTACGGCGGCATGCTGCTCACGGTGTTGCCACACGAAGCCGGCGTGTCCTGGCAGTCGCACCTGGGTGGCGCGATGGCCGGCATCGTGGCGGCGTGGCTGTGGCGTCGCGCCGACCCGCTGCCGCCGCGGCGCAAGTACAGCTGGGAGATCGAGGAGGAGCTGGAAGCGCAGGCTGCACAACGCGAGCGCGACGAACTCGAACGCGACATGCCGCACGACGTGCCGGTGCTGTGGCAGCGCCCCGAGCGCGACGACGAACGTGGCGTGGTGCTGCGGTTTCCGCCGCGACAGGAGTAGGAAGGCGTCCGCCAGCACAGCGCAGCGCCGGAACCCGGCCTGCCACACTTTGCCTGAACGGCGGCTGTTAACGAAAAATTGACATATTTCCGGAGAGCGCCGAATCTCTGCGCCCCCCGATCCTGGGGGAATGATCAATTTTTCTGGAAAGCACGCAATGAAGAAGACCCTGATCCTCGCCTCCGCCCTGGCCCTCGCCTCGGTGTCCAATTTCGCCCTGGCTGCCGAAGGCAAGGGCTTCGTCCGCGCCGAGCTCGGCCGCAGCCACGTCGATATCGACGTGTCCGGCATCGGTAGCGGCAGCGAGAACGACACCAGCTACTCGCTGCGTGGCGGCTACTACTTCACCGAGAACTTCGCGGTCGAAGGCTTCTACAGCAACCTGTTCGACAAGTCGGTTGACGGTGACTCGGCCGAGCTGAGCGCCATCGGCGTGGGCGTGGTCGGCAAGAAGAACTTCGGTGCCAACAACACCGGCTTCTTCATCGACGGCCGCGTCGGCGTTGCGCACGGCAACCTCGACACCAACTTCGGCCTGGACGGCAACTCGACCAAGCCGTACGTCGGCGTCGGCGTGGGCTACGACTTCAACGAGAACGTCGGCCTGAGCCTGAACTACGACTACCTCAAGGGCAACGGCGATGGCATCTCCATCACCGCCAAGCCGCTGACCCTGGGCGTCGAAGTCCGCTTCTGATCGTCCGGCAATCGTTGCACTGGAACGGCCGCTTCGTGCGGCCGTTTCTTTTTTGCGGCATTTCTGGCCGCGCCTGCGCACGCTAGAGTGCGCAAGCCGCGCCGTTCGTCCTGTCGCGGCCACATGCCTGACAGGAGTTGCCGTGAACATGCCCGCGCAGACCCACTGGTTCGGCCGCAACTGGAAATGGGTGGTCCCGGTGGGCTGCCTCTCGCTGGTGATGCTGTTCGTCCTGGTGGGTGCGCTGCTGTTCGCAGGGGTGTTCAACTTGATGAAACAGGCCGAGCCCTACCGGTACGCACTGGAATCGACGCAACGCCATCCCGCGGTGATCGCCGCGCTCGGGCAACCGATCGAGGCGAGCGCGATGATCCGCGGCAACATCCAGGTCAAAGGCGCTTACGGCGATGCGCAACTGAATTTCCCGGTGTCCGGTCCGCGTGGCAAGGCGACGGTCTATGTCGAGGCGCGCAAGGAACGCGGCCGCTGGCGGTACCGCATCATCGAAGTCGACACGGGTGCGCAGCGCATCAACGTCGTGTCTGACGACACCGTCGCGGCGCCTTCCGGCGAGGACGACCAGGTTGAGGACGACCAAGTTTCCGAAGGCGCACGGTAACCGGCGCGCAAGCCGTCCGCATTTCAAGACGACCTTTCAGCATCACCACCGGCTGCGTTGAAACTACGGCACCGGCCGCAGGTAACGCGACGTCATCAGCCGCGCGGCAACGGCATCCCGCGAAACGCCTTCACCGTGCGCAGTACGAAACTGGAATTCACGTCGGCCACGCCCGCCTGGTTGAGCAGGCGATCGAGCAGGAAGCGCGAGAAGTGTTCCAGGTCGCGTACCGCAACCTGCAGCAGGTAATCCATGTCGCCAGTGAGGGCGTGGCAGGCGACGACTTCGTCCCACTGGTCGACGAACTGCGCGAACGCCGCGATCGAATCCGCGTCGTGGTGGCGCAGTTGCACGCGCACGAAGGCGAGCAGGCCCAGACCCAGACCTTCCGGACTGACCTCGGCGCGGTAACCGGTAATCACGCCGTCGCGTTCCAGCCGCTGCACCCGGCGCAGACAGGCCGAAGCCGACAGATGGACGCGTTCGGCCAGCTCGGCGTTGGTCTGGCGACCGGCGCGCTGGAGTTCGGCTAGCAGCAGCAGATCGGTGCGGTCGAGGTCGACGGCAGCCATATGGCGGATTCCTGCTTGGTTTTCCAATGAGGCGCAACAATCTTGCGCCAAAGCCGCCACCTGGCACAACAACGCAACCTTCTTGCAGCCTGTGGACGCTAAAGTGCCTTGATGCGGTCAAGCGCCGTGTTCGAGCGCCCGTGGCGATCCCTAGTTCGACCTGGACGTCTCCCACGATGTTCGTTCACATCGCCCTACGCGACCGTGCTCCATGACAGCCGTGCTCCAGACAGCCGTGTTCCACAAACGCATGCCGGCCCCACGCCGGCGCACCGGACCTTCGATGAACACCACTCCCAACCGCATCGAACACCAGCTCACCGACAAGGGCTACGTACCGGTCTACACGACCGCCGTGGTCGAACAACCGTGGTCGAGTTATTCGGAAAGCGACCATGCGGTCTGGGCGACGCTGTTCAAGCGCCAGCGCGAGATCCTGCCCGGCCGCGCGTCCGACGAATTCCTGCGCACGCAGGAAGCGATGGGGATGACGCCGCAGCAGATCCCGAAGTTCGACGACCTCAACCGCATGCTGCGCAAGGCGACGGGCTGGGAGCTGGTCGGCGTCGAGGGCCTGCTGCCCGAACTTACCTTCTTCGACCATCTCGCCAACCGGCGTTTCCCGGTGACGTGGTGGATCCGCAAGCCCGAGCAACTCGACTACCTGGCCGAGCCCGATCTGTTCCACGACCTGTTCGGCCATGTGCCGCTGCTGATGAACCCGGTGTTCGCCGACTACATGGCTGCGTACGGTCGCGGCGGGGTCAAGGCGCATGCGATCGGTCCGGACGCGCTGGTGAACCTGACGCGCCTGTACTGGTACACGGTGGAGTTCGGACTGATCCGCCAGCCGGAAGGCCTGCGCATCTACGGCAGCGGCATCGTGTCGTCGAAGGGCGAGTCGATCCATTGCCTCGAATCCGCCGCACCGAACCGGATCGGCTTCGACCTGGAGCGGATCATGCGCACGCGCTACCGCATCGACACCTACCAGAAGACCTACTTCGTCATCGACAGCTACGAGCAGCTGATGGAAGCGACGACGCCGGACTTCACGCCGCTGTACGCGAAGCTGGCGGAGCAGGAGTCGATCCCGGCCGGCTCGGTGCTCGCTACCGATACCGTCTACAACCGCGGCACCGGCGAGGGCTGGTTGAACGACGGCGACGTGTAGTCGCTCGAGGCCGCGCTACCGGGTGACGCACACCCGGCACGGAGCCCTGAAAAAAACGGCCGCACGAAGCGGCCGTTTTTGTTCGGGGTGCGAAACCAGCCTAGAGCCCGCTGTTCCGCCACGCCTGGTCGGCCACGGTAGCCACGTTGATCGGCGCGGTCGACGCGGCGCCATCCCAGCCCTTGTTCTGGCCCGTCTGGGTGTTGCGCCAGAGCAGATCCGCCTTGCCATTGCCGTTGTAATCGCCGGCACCGACCGGACGCCACGCCGCCGGCACCGCCGCCACCGCCAGTTTGGTCGCGCCGTTGGCGCTCAACCAGCACTGGCTGGTGTAGTTGCCTGGATTGAACCAGTGGATGTCGGCGTAACCATCGCCGTTGTAATCGGCCACCGGGCCAACCCTCCACAGCACCGGCATCGACGACACGGCCTGCGTCGTCGTCGAATTGCCGCTGCGCCAGATCTGGTTCGCACCGGTCTCGATGTTGCGCCACAGGATGTCGCTCTTGCCGTCCTTGTTGAAGTCGCCCACGCCGACGATTTCCCACGCCAACGCCGATACCGTGGCCAGCGCGGTCTGGGTCGACGCCACCCCCGAATTCCACACCACGCTCGCGCCGGTGATGCGGTTGTGCCAGAGGATGTCGGACTTGCCGTCTCCGCCGAAATCGCCGACGCCCGCCACGACCCAGTTGGTATCGGTGGCGGCGGTGATCGCCTGGCGCGTGGTGCTCTGGGCCGAGAGCCACAGGTCGTTGGCGCCGGTGACCAGGTTGCGCCAAAGCACGTCGGACTTGCCGTCGTTGTTGAAGTCACCCACGCCGGCCACCGTCCAGTTGGGATCGGTCACGGCCGCCTGGGCGATGCGCGTGGTCGAGGTCGCCGAGCGCCACAGGTCGTTGCCGCCGGTGGCCAGGTTCCGCCAGTACACGTCGTCCTTGCCGTCGTTGTCGAAGTCGCCGCTCCACGTGCGGTTGTAGGCCTGCCCGACCTTGGCCATCACCACGTTGGTGAGCGAAGAGTTCGCCGGATCCTGCTCGTCGCCGACGAAGTAGACGCCGCCGAAGCGGTCCACCGCGATCGCACGGCCGGTTTCCTTCTCCGCGCCATCGCCCACGTAACTGCTGAAGGCCAGCTTGGCCTTGCCCGCCACCACGCCGATCTTGGCGACGAAGGCGTCGTAGTCGTAGCCGGTGCCGCCGCGGCCGGCCTGCAGTCGGGCGGCCTGCGGGAAATTGGTCGAGTGCGTTTCGCCTGTCACGTAGGCATTGCCCGCCGCGTCCACCGCGATGCCGTAGCCGTAGTCGAAATCGTCGCCGCCCAGGTAGCTGCTATACGCGAGGGCATTGCCGGCGGGCGCGAACTTGCTGACGAACGCGTCTCTCGACTGGCTGGCACTGCCGTGGGTCGACTGGAACGCATTGGCCAACGGGAACGGGACGGCGTCTGTTGCACCCTGGTCCGAATAGGTGTCGCCGGTGATGTAGGCCGCGCCGGTACGGTCCACGGCGATCGCGTAGCCCTCGTCGTTGTCCGAGCCTCCGTGATAGGTGCTGTAGACCAGCGCACCGCTGGGATTGAACTTGCTGACGAAAGCATCCCAGTTGCCGGCGTTGTTCGCCTGGCGTGCGCCCAGCACCGGGAAGTTGGTCGACGAGGTGCTGCCGGTGATGTAGGCGTTGCCCGCCGTGTCCACGGCAATGCCGCGGCCGTAATCGTCCAGACCGCCGCCATGGTAGGTGCTGAACAGCAGCGACCCGGTCGCGCCGAACTTGGCCACGAAGGTATCGCGGCCGGAGTTGGCACCACCGGCGGTGGCGTTGCTGGCCTGTCGCGCGTTCTTGGTCGGGAAGTTGGTCGAGTCCGTGGTGCCGACGACAAAGGCCTGGCCGCTGGCGTCCACGGCGATGCCCTGGACGTGCTGGAAACTGGAACCGCCCAGCAGCGTGCTGTAGACGATGGACATCGACGGATTGAGCTTCATCACCCAGGCGACGTCGTAACCGGTGTTTTGGGTCTGGTAGGCATTCACCAGCGGGAACGGCACGGTGTCGTCGGCGTCGCCCCGGGTGTCGCCGCCCAGGTAGATGTTGCCGGCGGCGTCGAGCGCGATCGCCAGGGCCTGGTCGGTCGAGGAGCTGCCGATGTAGCTGCTATAGAGCAGGCCGTTACCCGCGGCGTTGAGCTTGGCCAGGTAGATGTCCGAGCTGTTGAGATGCGACCCATTGGTGACCGGGAAGTCCGAGGATTGGGTGCTCCCGGTGATATACGCGTTGCCGGCGCGATCCACCGCGACACCGTAGGCGTAGTCGAAATAGTTGGCGTCGATCCAGCCCGAGTAGTCGATTACCGGATCGATCACCAGCGCATGGCCGCGGTCATAGCGGCCCACTTCAAAAGCGACGCGGTTGTCGGCCAGCAGCTTGTAGCGGCCTTCCACCGCGATACGCCGGCCTTCGATCTGCTGGTACAGCACCGGCCGGTTCTGGGTGATCTCGCCCTGCGGCGTCGCCAGCACCAGGTTGCCGTCGGCATCGAGGTGGCGCGAACCGGCACCGGACAGCTTCATCACGATGGTGTCCGGATCTGCGCCCGGCGCCACGATGAAGTCGTACTCCAGCCGGTTCTGGCTGCCGTAATAGACCAGGTCGACCCCGGGGTAGACCTCGTCGTAGCGCACCTTGCCGAACTGCGCGATGTCGCGCTGCCACTTGGCCGGATCATTGCCGCGCAGGTATTGGCTCAGCGCCTGCTGGCGGTCCTCGCCAGCCACGCGCGGCGCGGCGTTGGCACCGACCAGGCCCATGCGCAGCACGGCCGGCGCGGCCTTGTCGCCCGTGCCGCCGCCCATCTTGAACACGGCCTCGGTGGGGGTCAGGAACAGGCTGTAGCCCAGTCCGCGCGAAAGGAAGTTCACCCGCGCGTCGGTCTGGCCCTGGTTGGCCTCGAACGCGAGCGGCATGCGGGCGTAGGCCGCGATGGCCTGTTTGCGGACGGCATCATCGTCCTTGGCCGGCGCCTTCGCGGCGACCGGCGCCTGGACGGGTGGCGCGGTGGTGTCAGCGGCCTGGTGGGCGGACCACAGTCCGATGACGGCCGCGATCGAAGCGGCCAGGACGTCACGAATCATCATGGAAATCCCCTGCTGGAAACGGATCGCGCACGCTGGCAAGCGGCGCGTACGTCTCATTACGCGGCCTCAGGCCGTTTCCGGTCATGGCGGGGAATTATTTGACGTGCGTCACACTAAGACTTCCCGTCTGGTCAGCCTGGGCTGCCCGCCATCCCGTCGTTGCCGCGAGTCGGACGCGGCGCGGCGGTCGGACTGCGCCAGCGCCGATCCAGCACCAGCTTCGCCCCCACCGCCACCACCACCGGCGCGAACCACGCCGCGTAGTGCAATGCCGTGCCATCGATCGCCGGCAGCAACCGCGGCAGCCCGATGCCGAGGAACGCGATGTGCGTGGCGATACCGTTGCCCAGCATCGCCGAGTAATGCTCCACCAGCCACCAGCGTGGCCGTGCCGCGAGGCGTTCGCGATGGCGGCGCTTGCGCAGCATGTCCTGGCCGGTGAACAAACCGATCACGGAGAACCCGATCAGCAGGGGCGACCCCACGCGTACGCCCAACGCGAGCACACCGACGCCACTCAGCAACGCCAGCCACGCCAGCGCGACGAACACCGGCCCGGTGTAACGGGCGACATCGTGCTTGTCGCGGATCGCGCGCCACGCCGTCCACACGCCCACCGCGGTAATCACCAGCAGGTACGCAAGGAACGTCGCCGTGACCGGCTGGCCCTGCAGATAACGCGCGATCGCCAGTGGCAACCCACTGACGATGATGGCGGTCATCGCAATCAGGTAACCCTGGCCCACGCGGCGGTGCAGCGGGCTGCCCTTGCGTACGAACGCGGCAGTCCAGAACGAAGCCAGGGCGATCACGCCAAGGACGCCGTGGGTGGCGACGATCATCGAGTAAGGGGTCATGGCGGCGACTGGCGGGAGGACGCACTCAGGATCGCGACGCGCCGGCCTGGCCTGCAGTGCCCGTGGTCATCGCCGCGACCTGCCGGAAGTCACTTCCTGCATTGGCGGCATTGCGGCGGGCGCACATCCACCCCAGCATGGGCGCATGTCGCGTTCGACCATCATTCCCCATCGTCAGGGCCTGCCCCTGCGCGAACGGCTGCGCACGCTGCTGCATCCGTTCAACCTCGCCGGGCTGTTCACCTGGGGCGCGGTGGCGCTGTCGATGCGCTGGGTGCGCGCGGACGCGCAGCTGGCCGCCGGCGCGCTGATGGGCCTGTACCTGCTGGCGCTGCTCGCGCACGACCTGGTCCGCGAACACGCCCGGCGCCTTGAAACGGCGCTGCTGTGGTTCGAAGCCATCGTTGCATTGCTGCTGGTCTGGCTGGCCCCGCGCGTGGGCACCGCGCAGGTACTGCTGGTGGTGTGGACCGCGCAGATCGCCACCTGCTGGTCGCCACGACGCGCATTGCTGTCCGTGCTGCTGGCCGACGCCGCGGTGTACGCGATCCTCGTCGCCTCGGGACTGGATTCGCCGCTGATCGTCGTGGCGATGTACGGCGGCTTCCAGGCGTTCGCTGCGCTGTGCGCCTACTACGCAAGCGCCGCCGAAAGCGCCCGCGACCAGCTGGTGCGCGTCAACGCCGACCTGCTCGCAACGCGATCGCTGCTCGCCGATGCCGCGCGCGACGCCGAACGCCTGCGCGTGGCGCGCGAACTGCACGACGTCGCCGGGCACAAGCTCACCGCGCTGATGCTCAACCTGCGCGCGCTGGCGGCCGATCCGGTGCTGACGGACAGGCACGAACTGCGCGTCGCCCAGCAGATGTCGACGGAACTGCTGGGCGACATCCGCAATGTGGTGCAGGCGCTGCGCGATGCCAGTGGACTGGACCTGGGCACCGCCCTGCGCGCACTCGCCGCACCAATGCCGCGGCCGACTTTGCAACTGGACATCGACGACGACGTGCACATCAACGATCCCGCCGTGGCCGAGGCCGTGTTGCGGCTGGTGCAGGAAGCATTGACCAACGCCGCGCGCCACGCCGAAGCGCAGAACGTGCGCGTCGTCCTGCAGCGCGACGGCCGCCGGTTGCGCGTGAAGGTCGAAGACGACGGCCAGGTGCGCGGCGCGATCCGCGAAGGCAACGGCCTGTCCGGCATGCGCGAACGCCTCGCCGCCGCGGGCGGCACGCTGGCGCTGTCGACCACGCCGCGCGGCGCACTGCGCATCGACGCGAGCCTGCCGCTGTGACCTCGATGATGATCGTCGACGGCACGGAGCCCGCCTTCGCGTTCGCGCCTGGAACCTACGCATGAACACGCCCCTGCGCATCGCCCTCGCCGACGACCAGGCGCTGGTGCGCGCCGGCCTGCGCGCGCTGCTGGAACGCCAGGGCGTCACGATCGTGTTCGAGGCCGACAACGGCGACCAGCTGCTCGAACAGCTCGCGACGCAGCCGGTCGACGTCGTGCTCAGCGACATCCGCATGCCCGGCTGCGACGGCATCGACGCCCTGCAGCGCCTGCGCGAACGTGGCGACGCCACCCCGGTGCTGCTGCTCACCACCTTCGACGACGCCGACCTGCTGCTGCGCGCGACGCAGGCCGGCGCACAGGGCTTCCTGCTCAAGGACGCCGCACCGGAAGACCTGCGCGACGCGATCGAACGCGTGGCCCGCGGCGACACGCTGCTGCAACCGGTAAGCACCGAACCGGTCCGCGCGCGGTACCAGTTCCACGCACAGGGTGCGCCGAAGGAGCGTTTCAGCGAACGCGAGGTCGCGATCCTGCGGCTGCTCGCCGGCGGTTATTCCAACAAGGAGATCGCCCGTTCGCTGTTCCTCGCCGAAGGCACGGTGAAGAACTACGTGTCGACGATCCTGGAAAAGCTCGACACCCGCGATCGCACCCGCGCGGTGCTGAAGGCGATTGCGTTGCGGGTGATCTGAGCGGTCGCGGCGCAAGGGATTCCCGCGCGCCAATGCGTCGGCGCCGCCTCATCGACGCAATTGCGACCCGGATGGCCTGCCCCTCCCGAACACGCGCGGGTTGAGCACACACCCGACCCCCCGGGCGGCGCATGCTTCCCGCCATCACCGGCCCGCGGGAACCTCCCACGCACTGGCGCATCCGATGGGTAAGGAGGAAACGCCATGACCCGCCCGAACGACAATCTGGCCCGCGACTACGCCGCGCTGGACGACACTGCCCTGGTCGGGCTGGTGCAGCACGGCGACCGCGAGGCCTTCCGCCATGTCATGCGGCGCTGCAACCAGCGCCTGTTCCGGGTGGCGCGGGGCGTCGTCAACGACGATGCCGAAGCCGAGGACGTGGTCCAGGAGGCCTACGTGCATGCCTATGAAAAACTCGCCAGCTTCCGCGGCGACGCCTCGCTGCTCACCTGGCTGACGCGCATCGTGCTCAACGAAGCCTACGGCCGCCTGCGCCAGCGCCGCCCCACCGTCGATGTCGAGCATGTCGAGGTGATGCAGGCCGACACCAGCCGCGTGGTGGCGTTCCCGGCGAAATTCGGCAACGAAGATCCGGCCGCCGCCGCCGCACGCGACCAGATCCGCCGCTTGGTCGAACACGCCATCGACGCGCTGCCAGAACCTTTTCGCATCGTGTTCGTGATGCGCGAGATCGAGGAATGCTCGATCGAGGAAACCGCGGCGAGCCTCGCGCTGCGACCGGAAACGGTCAAGACACGACTGCATCGCGCACGGCGCCAACTGCGCATGGCGCTGCAGGACACCCTGGCGGCGACGCTCACCGACGCCTTCCCTTTCCTCGGTCCTCGCTGTGATCGCATGACCGATGAAGTTCTCAGGCGCCTCGACGCGTCGTCGCCGGGACCACTGGGAAAGCATCCCGACGGTTCCGATTCCTCCATGCCTTCCAGGAGTTCGCCATGTTGATCGCCGCCCTGCTTGTCTTTGCCATCGCCGCCCTCGGCGGATTGATCCTTGCCGCGAGCGTGCTTCGCGGGCGCCTCGCGCCCTGGGCGCTGTCGGTGCTGCACGCCCTGCTCGGCGCCACCGGCCTGGGCCTGCTGCTCGTCGTCGTGCTGCAGGGCGCCGGCTCGGCGCGCGTCAGCGCGGCGCTGGGCCTGCTGCTGGTCGCGGCGCTGGGCGGTTTCTATCTCGCTTCGATCCACTACCGCGGCCGGGTCGCGCCCAAGGCCGTGGTGCTGGTGCACGCCGGCGCCGCGGTTGCGGGGTTCCTCACGCTGCTGAGCGGCGTGCTGGCGCTGTGAGTGCGTGGCCGCAGTGAACCGGCCTGCTCAGGCACTCGCTGATCCCACCGATCGCAGGTACGCATCGAGGTTGCGCGCCGGATCATCCGGAAACACTTCGCCCGTCGTTGCATGCGCGACGATCCGGTCGGGCCGGAAACTGCGGAAGTCCCTGCGCAACCGGCACCACGCGCCGAGCGTCCAGGTGCCGCCCCAGAATGCCAGCGCCAGCGGTTCGACCTCACGTGCGGTGACTTCACCGTTGCCGTCGCGATAGTCCAGGCGCAGCACCTGCATCTGGTCGATTGCCGCGTGCAGTGCGTCGATGAGTCCGCTGTTCTCGATGCGGTGGCCGACTTCCGGCGCGAAGATGCGGGTGCGGCGGCTGCGTTCGCGCAACTCCGGTGGTAGCACCGCCTCGATCTTGAGCAGCGCCGCGGTGGCGCCGCGCCCCAGGCGCTCGCCGCCGAAGGCGCGGACGAAGCGCGTGCCGACGACCAGGGCTTCGAGTTCTTCGACGGTGAACATCAGCGGCGGGATGTCCGCGCCCTTGCGCAGCACGTAACCGACACCGGCCTCGCCTTCGATCGGAACGCCCGACAGCTGCAGGTCGGCGACATCACGGTAGACCGTGCGCAGCGACACCTGCAGCGTCTGTGCGAGCTGCTGCGCAGTCATCGCGGAGCGGCGGCCACGCAGGGCGTGGATGATCAGGAACAGTCGGTCGGCGCGGCGCATGCGGCATGATCGTCTGCCGGTCAGGGTTGTTCAATCGCGTCCTGGCGTGATGGCGGTTCGTCTTTCACGCGAACCCCGCTCATCACGAGGTCACGGTAGCGCGAAGCGTTGCCCGACTACCCGGGATCGATTCCGCCAGGGCGGTGAAGCAGGACGCCACTCCGCACCCATGACGACAATCCAGTCGCAATCCAGGTTCACGACGTGCTCGCCGCATCAACGCAGCTCCGAACGCGCCGTCGGCGCCAGGCGCAGCAGCTCCGGGGCCTGCTTCAATTCCTCCAGCATCGCTTCCGCCAGCGCTTGCCGCCATGCCGCGCTACCACGCAACGCCAACCGGTGTGCATCGAGCGCGGCCACGTCGTCAAAGCGCGCCAACCACACGAATACCCGTTCACCCTCCCGCACCGGCAGGCGCGGAAACGTGTTTTCGCTCGCGTCGGTGAAGTACCGTGCCAGCACGTCCGCGCCGTGCTGGCGCAGCAAGGGTGCGAGCTCGCGATCGAAGCGCGCGGCGAACCCTGCTTCCGCCGGCGCATTCAGCGCGCAGATGCCGATGCACAGCGCGCCGCCCGATGCCGTTTCACCCGGCGCTGGTCGCGATCCCGCCGTCGGTGGCAGGCCGGAGCTCGCGTCGACCGGCTTGAGCAGCAGGACGTTGTCGCTGTCGATGATCGTCGCGTTCGCAGCGTTGCGATGCTGCTGCCAGACCGGACCGAAGTAGAACGCCTGCAGCGCATCGCGGCGCGCTTCCATCGAAGGAAATCCGCGCAGCCACACATAGCGATCGGGCGCGTCGAGATCGCGGAAGTGCCCGATGACATGCATGCCGACGGCTTCCTGGGGCTCGATGAACTCGCGCTCGAACAACGCGATCAGCCCGTCGCGCTGACCGGGCTGCATCGTGTACTGGCGCAGTTCGATGACGTTGTCCTCGTGCAGGAGGCGACCGGTGACATCGATGCGGCGGAACCACATGTGCCAGTTGGTTTCCCACGTCGCGCCATCGTCGACGGAGAACGCCTGCTGCCAATGCGCGGCGTGGGCGCTGGCGTGGCTCCACAGGAAGCGCACGCGCACCGGGCGGCCTTCGTGCTGGTCGCCGCCATGGAACGTGCCGACGCCATCCTCGAAACGTCCGCACATCGGCGGATCGAGGGCGCCGCTGCTGTCGCTGGCCCAATGGATGCGCCATTCGCGTGCCGCCGGGTCGTACAGGCGCAGGGCGATGCCCTCGAAACCGCCATTCCAGCCGGTGTGGAATTCCTCCAGGTTGCCCGCGCCGTCGAACAGCGGGCGACATTCGTCGCGCGCGGTGAACACCTCCCAATCGTTGCTGCCAGCCAGGCGCTGCCGCAGGCGCTCGTTCTGTACCTGCCAGCGACCGTGGATGAAGTCGAAGTCGTGGCGCCCGTCGCGTGTGCTTGTGTCGGACATCGTTCACTCCGTTCGCGTGATGTGCATGACCCAGTTGGTTTCCCAGGTCGCGCCGTCGTCGAGCGAGGCCGCCTGTTCCCAGGTGAATCCGTCAGGCATGATCCGGGACCACGTCGCGCGCGACAGAATGCGACGACCGCCATCGCTGTCTTGCCCGATGAACGTGCCGACGCCATCGCGGAAGCGACCCAGCGCCGGCAGCCCGAGCAGGCCATCGCGTGCGCTGGCCCAACGGTCGCTCCACTGCCGTTGCTGCGGATCGAACAGGCGCAGGGTCAGGCCGTGGATGTCGGCGCTGCGGAATTCATCGATGTTGCCGAGCCCGCCCAGCAGCGGTCGGCAATCCAGCGTCGCCGGGAATTCGTCCCACTGGTCGGAACCTACGTGGCGTTCGCGCAGGCGTCGGTTGTGCACGCGCCAGCGACCGTGGAAGAAATCGAAATCGCGGCGACCGTCGTTGTCGTGCCCGGCAACGGCGCTGCCTGCGCCTGTCGGCACCGACGCATCGGTCGACGTGTTCGCGAGCAGGCGACTGGCCGGCCACAACGCGAGTGCCGTGGCGCTACCAGCGAGGAAATCGCGACGCGTGGTCATCCTGCGATCTCCACCGAAGCCAGGCCGACGCGGTTGCCTTCGCTGTCGCGGATGTGGCCGATGACCACGGGCGTATCGGTGATCGAGGTAAGCGGCAACAGCACTTCACCGCCAATGTCGGCAACGCGCGCGAGCAGCGGGCGGATGTCGCTGACACTCAGGTATACGACCGTGCCGTTGGCCTGCGACGGCGCGCGTCGTGCATTAGCCTGCACCAGTGCACCGCTGGCGTGATCGGGTCCACCGTTGGGAAACACGGCCTGGTCGGTGTCGCCCATGTAACGCTGGCGCTTCATGCGCACGTCGAGCAGGGCTTCGTAGAACGCCTGCGCGCGATCGATGTCGGTGGCGGGAATCTCGAACCAGGCGGGAACATTGGGCTGCAGCATTGTTGGCGCTCCTTGTTGGTGGAGCTCCACGATGCGCGTGTGCTGCTGCCAGCCTGCTGTCAGCAGTCGCGCCTGACGCATCTTCCTGATCACATCTCCTTGATCACATCTCTTTGAAACCCACGCACCGTATGGTCTTGTCACCTTCTGGCTGATTGCATTCAGGTAATCGAACGTTCACCCGCCAGCCACCGTACTCCGGGCACCCTGTGCGGTATGTCCGAAACGCGCGCCTGACTTCGTACTAGTGGGGAGCAGGCGATCTCAGCTCCTGCGACACCTCTTGCCGAGACTGAATGCATGACCTCCTCCGAAACCGACGCCAACGTGATCTCTGCTGACGAACTTCTGCACGCGCTGGCACGCCTGGATGGCGCGATGGCGCAGGTGGTGCGCCGCGCGGGCGAAGGCTGCGGCCCGGAGTGCGAGCGGCACCTCGACAACGCCTCGCGTGGTCTGCGCGCGTTGCTTGGCGCGGATTCGGCGCAGGTGGTGGTTGACGTGATCGAAGCCGCGCGCCGCGTGCTCACCGCCGCCGATCCCGCCGCGCCGCTGCTGATGCTGACCATGGCCCGGCAGACCCTGGCTGCGCTGGTGCACCGCCACGCCGCTCGCGCGACACGCAAGGTCGCCTGAACGGGCAACCCGGCGATCCCTTCGCACAGTAAGACCGCAAAAAGCCGCCCTTGGGCGGCTTTTTCGTCTCCGGCACCGGCATGACTGCGGAGCCCGCCCCGCATCGGCGACAATACCGCCCCCGTTCCGCCCTACTCGCGCCCATGTCCAGCACCTCGCCCGTTTCACTGACCCGTTACCTGATCGAAGAACAGCGCGCCGGCCGCGTCAGCGCCGACCTGCGCCTGCTGATCGAAGTCGTCGCCCGCGCCTGCAAGACCATCTCGATTGCCGTGGGCAAGGGCGCACTCGGTGGCGTGCTGGGCGATGCCGGCACCCACGGCGTTGCCAGCATGAACATCCAGGGCGAAGCGCAGAAGAAGCTCGACGTGATCGCCAACGACGTCCTGCTGGAAGCCAACGCCTGGGGTGGCCACCTGGCCGGCCTGGCATCGGAGGAAATGGATCATTCGATGCCGATTCCCGATGTCTATCCGCGCGGCAACTACCTGCTGCTGTTCGATCCCCTCGATGGCTCCAGCAACATCGACGTCAACATCTCCGTCGGCACCATCTTCTCGGTGCTGCGCTGCCCCGATGGCGTGACCACGCCGGGCGACGAACACTTCCTGCAGCCTGGCACCACGCAGCTCGCCGCGGGTTACTGCACCTACGGCCCCAGCACGATGCTGGTGCTCACCGTCGGCAATGGCACGCACGCGTTCACCCTGGATCGCGAAGTGGGTTCGTTCGTGCTCACCACGGCGAACATGATGATTCCCGAGGAAACGAAGGAATTCGCGGTCAACATGTCCAACCAGCGTTTCTGGGAAGCGCCGATGCAGGCGTATGTCGCCGATCTGCTCGCCGGCAAGGAAGGTCCGCGCGGCAAGGACTTCAACATGCGCTGGGTCGCCAGCATGGTCGCCGACGTGCACCGCATCCTCACCCGCGGCGGCATCTTCAGCTACCCGCTCGACAGCAAGTGCGCGCCCAAGGGCGGCAAGCTGCGGTTGATGTACGAAGCCAACCCGATGTCGTTCCTGGTCGAACAGGCCGGCGGCGCGGCCTCCACCGGCCACCAGCGCATGCTGGAAGTGCAGCCCACCGGCCTGCACCAGCGCGTGCCGGTGTTCATGGGGTCCAAGCGCGAAGTCGAAGCCGCGGTGCGCTACCACGCTGAGGCGGTAATCGACGCCTGATCCACGCCGTCGCTGCGCACGTCACCAAACGGCACCGTCATCGCGACGGTGCCGTTTGTTTTTTATCGGTCGGGAACTGCCTGCTCAACGACCGGCAACACCACCGGAATTAGCCACCGGAATCTGCCACCGGTGCGGTTGCTACCGCCGGACACACGAACGCGCTGAGGTACCAAGGCGTGTTCTGCGATGCCGGCTTCAGCGTCATCGTTAGGCCCGGATAGCGCTTCTCGAACAGGCCCTTGAGCCGCTCGGCCAGCGGCTTCTCATCGGCGGACGAATAGCGCACCTCGGCGCCGCGCACGTTATAGCCCGGTCGCTGGTTCACGCCGACCGGCAGCGGTCGCACCCGCCAGCGGCCGACGGCATCCTTGTCCGCGAGTTTGAAATCCAGCATCTCGCCGGCGATACCCTTCAATCGCGGCGTGTCCGCCGTCTGGTCGCAATAGAAGACGTCGAAGTCGTAGTTGCTCCAGCGCGCATCGTTGCCGGCCAGGTTGTTCTGCGCTGGCGCCGTCGGTGGCGGGTCGATTTTCTGTTCGATCGTCGCGCGCACCAGCAGCTCCTGCGCGTCGAAACTCACCGCCGCCACGCGCTCGGGATTCACGCCGGAAGTGGACAGGCGGTTGATCGCCTGTGTGATCGCGTTGCCCATGCCCTCCTTCTGCAGCGGGTCGGGGATGGCATAGGTCAACACCAGCACGCCGCCGAGGCGGTCGATGCGCGCGGCCGGATCGGACTCGCGATCGGTGACCGCGGCGACGAACTCCTGGAAAATCTGGTGGGTCAGCGCGTTCTGTTTTTCACTGCGCGCCAGTTCGAGTTCCTGCCGGCGCGAGAGCTGTTCGATGACGGCCTTCTGCGCGTCCATGTCCCGGTTCTGCTGCGACACGTCGTTCTGGATGCGGTTGCTCTGGAACGTGGTGAAACCCAGGCCGGCGGCGGCGACCACCGCGATGAACTTTTCGGCCGTGTTGAGTTGCTCGGTGATGGACATTGGCGTGCCTCCCTTGGCGTTGCGTGCGATGTCAGTCGATCAGCGCGGCGAACTTCTTCGTCACCGCCGCGAATCCCTTTTCGGTGGGGTGCAGTTCGTTCGCCCACCACTGCTTGTAATTGGTGCCGCCGGACAGGGTCCCGCGCAGGTCGAGGTATTCCACGTGGGCGAACTCCGGACGCGCCGTCACGGCCTTGAGCATGGTGTTGAAGCGGTCGATCAGGCGCTTGATCAGGTCCACGCGCGTAACCATCTGCGCGTAGCCCTTCTCGCGGAAACCCGGTTCCAGCCACGGTCCCGGCAGCACCCAGAAGCCGCCCATGAAGCCGCGACCGTCGGGCACCGGATAGTCGTAACCGTGCAGCACGATCGGGACGGTCTTGCCGATCAGGCCTTCGCACACCTTGGTGACCGACGTGAGCATGGTGACGAGCGCGTCGAGCAGGCGCTGGTCGATCACGCCGGTGACGATGGACTCGTTCAGGCCGGCGATCGGGGAGGCCGCATGGTTGAGCAGGATGGCGAACTCGTCGCCGGCGATGTCGTTGCCGCCACCGGAGATCAGGATCGCCTTGGGGGTGACGCCGCTGCGCATCACCTTCTGGATGCGCCGTGCGAAGTCCTCGAGCTGGCCGCTGGAATACGCCATGTCCTCCAGGCGATCGCCCTTGTGCGCGACGGATTCGACGTCGTAGGCGTAGTCGTCCTCGAGCTCCTTGAGCACGTCGTGGAACGGATAGTCGAACCAGGAGTCGCCTTCGGCGATCACCACGCCACGGCTGGTGGCGCCGGCGTGACCGCCGCCCATTTTCACTGCGCCCCTGGCGGGCTTCGGCATCGCCTTGCCGAGCGCGACGGCGCGGCGCGCGGCGGCTTGCGCACGCCGCTTGAGGGTCTGCTCGGCGAGGTCGCGACCGACGGCCGCGGCGCTGTTGGTGGTGGATTTGCCGCCGGTACGGGGGGCGACGCGGGCGGTGCGCTTGCGGGGCGTCTTACGGGGCGAGGGCATGGGCGCGTCCTGACTGCGGTGGAAGGGATTCCTTTCGCCAGCGCGAACCCGCGGATTGCGCGCCGGTGCTTGTTGGATGCTACGTCGGCGGCGGGCGCCAGCGGCCAGTCCCTCGCCGGCCGCGACGCCTTTCATCCAGATGCGAGGCCCACCGCGGAGGCGATCACAGACACGCCCGGCCGGCGCCGTGTGCGAGGATGCGCCCAACTTCCCTGGCCATGACGAGGGCCACGTGCACGCAGATCCGGGCGAGCCAGCTGGCTCCCGTTCGCGCGACAACAAGGCCGACTTCATCGAAGTCTTCGACGGCGCGCTGTCGCCCGCGGCCTGCGCCGCGCTGGTGCAGCGTTTTGCCGCCAGCAACGAGGCCAAACCCGGCCGGGTCGGCGGCGGCGTCATGCCGGACCTGAAGGACAGCCGCGACATTTCCATCAGCAGTCTTCCCGAATGGCGCGACGCGGAAATCCAGCTCAACACCGCCGTGTTCAATGGCCTGCTGGCGTACCTTCGCCGCTATCCGCACACGCTGATCGCGCCGTTGATGCTGGAAGTACCCGGCGCCGACGGCGCGCGCCATCGCCTGACCCCCGAACGGCTGCAGGCGATGGACAATGCCGCGCTGTCGCCGATCGTGCAGACCGTGCTGCGTCCGGGCGCGATCAACCTGCAGCGCTACACCGGCGGCAAGGGCGGCTACCCGTACTGGCACTGCGAGCTGTACCCGCGCGATCCCGGCAGCGAAACGCTGCATCGCCACCTGCTGTGGACGATCTACCTCAACGACGGCTTCGACGAAGGCGAAACCGAATTCCTCTACCAGCAACGCAAGATCGTGCCGCGCACCGGCTCACTGCTGATCGCGCCCGCGGCCTTCACCCACACCCATCGCGGCAATCGGCCGCTGGGCGGCGACAAGTTCATCGCGACCAGCTGGATCCTGTTCCAGCGCGCCGAGACACTGTTCGGCAAGGGATAGCGGCGCAGCCAATCCAATGGTGCTGGTTGTCGCCCTCACACGATGTCCCTGGCACCAGGTTCGGAACATCCCGGTGGTCCGCCGGCGATGTCGTCGTTGCCCTGAGACGTGTTCGAAAACGGACACGATTCGGCAGCGGTACAAACGCCGCGCAGAACCGGAACGAATCACGCCACCCGCGGATGGTTCAGCACCAGCCAGTACAGCCCCACCTGCTTCACCGCCCAGACGAACTGCTCGAAGTCCACCGGCTTGCGGATGTAGCTGTTCACTCCCAGCGCGTAGCTGGCTTCGACATCGAACGGCTCCGCACTCGTCGTCAGCACGATCACCGGCAGCGAACGCGTCGCGGGGTTCGCGCGGATCGCCTGCAACACCTCGCGGCCATCGAGCTTGGGTAGGTTGAGATCCAGCAGCACGATCGCCGGCAGGTCGGCGGCATTGCGTCGCGCGTACTGGCCGCGCGCGAACAGGTAGTCCAGCGCCTGCGCGCCGTCACGGACGACCTCCATGCGGTTGGCCACGCCGGCTTCGGCGAAGGCGAGCCGGGTGAGCTCGACGTCGTCGGGGTTGTCCTCGACCAGCAGGATGTCGCGTTGCATCAGCCCGGGTTTCCATCGCTGGGGAATGTCGGCAGCGTCACAGTGAACACCGCGCCGTCACCGGGCCGTGAATCCGCGCTGATGTCGCCGCCATGGCGCTGGGCGACGCGCTGGGCGATGGCCAGGCCCAGGCCGTTGCCGGCACCCTGCTCCGGTCCATGCAGGCGCTGCAGCGGCTGGAACAGCTTGTGGGCGTAGTGGCTGTCGAAACCGATGCCGTGGTCGGCCACGCGCAGCCACTGCGCCACGCCGTTGCGTTGCCCGGTGACCTCGACATGCACCGGCGCGTCGGTGATGGAAAAGCGTCGGGCATTGTCGAGCAGCTGGGTCAGCATCAGCTTGAGTAGGCGCTCGTCGCCGTGGGTGACCAGGCCCGGTTGCACCGTGATGTCCCAGGTGCGCTCCGGCCAGGCCTCGCGCAGCTCGGCGGCCGCCCATTCCGCGAGCAGGCTCAGGTCCACTTCGGCCGGATGCAGTTCGGCGCGGGTAGCGCGGGAGAGTTCGCTCAGGCCTTCCAGCAGGCTAGTCATGCGTGCGGCGGCATCGCGGATACGCTGCAGGTGGTCGCGCTCGGCATCGTCCAGGCGCGGCGCGGCGCTGTGGGCCAGGTGCGCGGCGAAGCCCTCGATCGAGCGCAGCGGCGCGCGCAGGTCGTGCGTGATTGCGTCGGTCAGCAGCTGGAGTTGCTTCTGCGCGGCATCCAGCTGGGCCCGCGCCTGGGACAAATGGTCGTCGTCTTCGGTCATGGCGCTGGCGATGTGAGCGTGCCTGCTCGAGGCGGGCGTTGGGCGCAGCTTACCGGGCGGTCGTGACGGCGGCGTGGTTCCGACGACGACGTCAGAGCCGCTCGCCCTGGAGCGCCCGGCCTCGAGTACTCAGCCTTGAACACTTGCCCTGAAGCCCTAGAACAGCTGGCCCTGTGGCGAAGCTTCGCGCGGCGGCGAGGCTTTTTGGGGAGGAGCAAATCTGCTCGCGTCCAGCGGCGGTAACCGACCAAAGCCCAGCCGCGCGTGCGCCTTGGCAAAACGCTGTGCGATCAGTTGCGCGAACGGTCCCTCGCCACGCATCCGCTTGCCGAAGCCGCTGTCGTAATCCTTGCCGCCACGCATCTGCCGGATCAGGCTCATCACGTGCGCGGCGCGATCGGGATGGTGCAGCTGCAGCCACTCGCGCCAGATTTCCTTCAGCTCGTGCGGCAGGCGCAGCAGCACGTAGCCAGCGGCGCGGGCGCCATGATCGTGGGCGGCTTCGAGGATGTGCTCGATCTCGTGATCGGTGATCATCGGCACGACCGGCGCCACCATCACGCCTACCGGAATGCCGGCATCGGCCAGGGCCTTCATCGCGCGCAGCTTCGCGTGCGGTGCCGATGCGCGCGGCTCCATCTTCGCGGCCAGGTGGTTGTCGAGCGTGGTGATGGAGAAGTAGGCGGTGACCAGGCGTTCGCGTGCCATCGGTGCGAGCAGGTCGATGTCGCGTTCGATCAGTGCGCCCTTGGTGATGAAGCTCACCGGGTGCTTCGTCTCCGCCAGCACCTGCAGGCATTCGCGGGTGATCCGGTAGCGGCGCTCGATCGGCTGGTAGGCGTCGGTATTGATGCCCAGCGCGATCGGCGTGCAGCGGTACGACGGCTTCGCCAGTTCCGCGCGCAGGCGTTGCGCGGCATTCGTCTTCGCGAACAACTTCGTTTCGAAGTCGAGTCCCGGCGACAGGTCGAGATAGGAATGCGACGGCCTGGCGAAGCAGTAGACGCAGCCATGCTCACAACCCCGGTACGGATTCACGGATGCGGCGAAGCCGATGTCCGGTGAATCGTTGCGGCTGACGATGCTGCGCGCCTGCTCCTCGGTGACCGTGGTCTGCGATCGCGCCGGATCGACGAGTCCTTCGTAAACCGAACCCCAGCCGTCGTCCTCACCCCGCGTCGTGGTGACGGCATAGCGGCCGTGGGTGTAGCTGGCCGCACCGCGGCCCTTGATGGGTGCCTGCGGCTTGAGTGCATCGGAATCGCGCGCGTCGTCCATGCGCTTACGTTACGCTCGCTGCGTCGCAACGTTCGCGACGCCGCCGCAACAATTTAGCCTGTTTCAGTCCAGCCCCTCCGTCCAGACAAAACCCATGCCCGACGCCCTGCGCGACCTGTGGGCCGCCCTGCTCGCCACGCCCCACCTGCGGCTCTACCTCACCGTCGCGTGGGTGGTGTACCTGTTGTGGCTGGGCGGCTGGATCATCCTGCAGAAGCGCGAACCGGCAGCGACACTGAGCTGGCTGGTCAGCCTGGCTGCCCTGCCCTACGTCGGCTTCGCCATCTACTACCTGTTCGGGCCGCAGCGCATCCATCGGCAGCGCCTGCGTCGCATCCGCGCGCGGGCGCGGTTGCCGTCGCTGCCGGAGGGACTGCTGCCCAACGCCGAAGCCATCGAGCTGGCCCGCCTCGCGCAGGCCACGACCGGTTTGCCGCCGAGCTCCGCGACCAGCGCACGCCTGCTGGTCGATGGCGGCGCCAAGTACGCCGCGCTGCTGGCGGATGTGGCCGCGGCGCGCGAGTACATCCATCTGGAGTACTACATTTTCTATCCCGACCACACCGGTGGCGCGCTGCGCGACGCATTGGTCGAACGCGCACGCGCCGGGGTCAAGGTGCGGTTGCTGCTGGACGCGGTGGGTTCGGGCAAGACACCCGCGAGTTTCTTCCGCGACCTGCTCGACGCCGGCGGTGAACTGGCGTGGTTCCACCCGATGCGCTTCGGCATGCGCTTCTGGAAGCGGCCGTGGTTGAACATGCGCAGCCACCGCAAGATCGTGGTGATCGACGGCGACATCGCCTACACCGGGGGCATCAACATCACCGACGAGGAAGACGAACACCTGCGCAGCGACGCCTACCGCGACCTGCACCTGCGCGTGACCGGCGACGTCGTGCGTTCGCTGCAACTGGTGTTCATCGAGGACTGGTCCTATGCGACCGGCGGGTCGCCGCTGCCGCTGGCGCCGCCATCGCGACATCCCGGACCGGTGGCTGTGCAGGTGCTGGTGTCGGGTCCGGATTCGTCGTGGGAGGCGATCCATCGTCTGCACGTCAGCGCGATCCACGCGGCGACGCGGCGGGTGTGGCTGGCCACGCCCTACTTCGTTCCCGGCGAGGCGGCGCGGATGGCGCTGACATCGGCAGCGCTGGGCGGGCTGGACGTACGCCTGCTCGTGCCGCGGGTGAGCGACAGCAAGGTAGTGACGCTGGCGGCGCGTTCGTATTACGACGAGCTGCTTTCCGCCGGGGTGAAGATCCACGAGTACGGACCGCGCATGCTGCACACCAAGGCGTTGTTGTGCGACGACGACCTGGCCATCGTCGGCAGCGCGAATTTCGACCACCGCAGCTTCCGGCTCAACTTCGAGGTCTCGCTGCTGTGTCGCGACGCGCACGTCTGCGCGGAGCTGGCGACGCTGCTCGAAGCCGAGTGTGCATCCGCCACGCGCGTGCCCACCGAACGCGAGCGGCCGCTGCTGCGCGCGCGCCTGCCCGAAGCGCTGGCGCGGCTGGTGTCGCCACTGCTATAGGGCCGGTTTCGAGGTCTCAACCACCTGGAATTGTCATTCCGGGCGTAGTGAGGAATCTCTGGAATCAACGGCATGGATCTCTCCCTACACACGAAATGACCTTTGTTCGGCGCTTCCCCAAGCCCGTTACCGCCTTCCGGGTAAGCCGTCTGGTTCTGCGCGTGCACCTTGCGGCCGCAGTCCGCAGCTTCCGGATGCACGGCCCGCGCCATGCGACCGGCGGCACGTTCCCGCCACCGCGCCTGCCGACTGCGGGTGGACACCGCGTTACACTCCCGCGCATCGGCAATCCGGATGGAGTTCCCATGCCCTGGCTGTACCTGCTGCTATCGCTCGGCGCCATGGCGCTCGCGTTCAAGGCCTCCGGCCTGTTGTTGGGCCTGTGCCTGCTCGCCTCGCTGGCGCTGCTGGTGGTGTTCGTACTGAAGCTCGCCGAACAGCGCATCGGCACCCGCACCCGCGACGAAGCGTTGATGCTGGATCCGGCAGAAATGCGCCGCCTGCGCGAACTGGCCGAGGCGCGCAAGCTGGAAGCGTCGCAGAAGGAATCGCGTCCCTAATCGCGGGTCACACGCTATTCCATCGCGGCACGGGGCCGGCGACCTACAATGCGCGCATGACCGTCCTCAGCGTCAACGTCAACAAGATCGCCGTGCTGCGCAATTCGCGCGGTGGCGACGAACCCGACATCATCCGCGCCGCGCGCACCTGCCTGGATGCTGGCGCGCACGGCATCACCGTGCATCCGCGGCCCGATGCGCGCCATGTGCGCGCCGACGACGTCCTCGCGCTGGCGGCGCTCACCCGCGAGTACGGCGTGGAGTTCAACCTGGAAGGCAACCCGTTTGCGCCGCCACGCGACGGCTACCCAGGTTTCCTTGCCCTTTGCGAACAGGTGCGCCCGGCGCAGGCGACGTTGGTCCCCGACGGCGATGCCCAGCTGACGTCCGACCACGGGTTCGATTTCGCCCGCGATGCCAGCGCCCTGCAACCGCTGGTTGCCACACTGAAGTCGCTGGGCTGCCGGGTCAGCCTGTTCGCCAATGCACACACGGACGGTGACCTCGACGACATGCGCCATGCCGCATCGACGGGTGCCGAGCGGGTCGAGCTGTACACCGGACCATTTGCCGAGGCGTATGCGGGGGGCGATGCGGCTTCGATGCAGGCGCGGTTCGCCGCGACCGCGGTCCGCGCACAGGCCGCCGGGCTCGGAGTCAACGCCGGCCACGACCTGAGCCAAGCCAACCTTGGCAGCTTCATCCGTGCTGTCCCGGGTGTGCTGGAAGTATCGATTGGCCACGCGCTGATCGGCGAAGCCCTGTACGCCGGGCTGGATGCGACGGTGCGTGGCTACTTGCGGATCCTGGCTTCGACCTGAGAATTGTTCCTGCGGTAGGCGTTTTGTCGCCCTGCCCCGTCAGACGCCAGTCGGTTCTGGTTGTCGCGGCATTGGAACGGGCGCCCAGGCTGGGGCCAGGTCAACACCCGAAGCCTCGCGTGTACTGACTCACTCGCGACATCTCCGCTCGAAGGCGTGCGGTCCGTGGCAGGCTCGGAGGCCTTGCCTGCCACGGGATCCACTCCGTCAGCGTTGCAGCGCGATGTTGGTAATACCGCTGTTCCGCGCCGCCGCCAGCGCTCCGGAGAACGACTGGTAATCGGCATCGGCGTTGGCCGCGATCTCGACGATGGTGTTGGGCGCATCGCGCGCCACGCTGGCCAGGCTCGCCTGCAATGCCGCCGCGGTCAGCGTCGCTCCATCCAGCGCGTAGGTTCCGTCCGCCTGCACGCTCAGCGTCATCTTCACCGGCTTGATCGGCGGGGAGCTGTCGCGGGGTGCCTGCGGCAGGCGCATCTCCATCGTGCGCGTCATCATCGGCGCGGCGACCATGAAGATGATCAGCAGCACGAGCATTACGTCGACCAGCGGGGTGATGTTCATCTCCGCCATTGCGCGGCCGGAGCGGGAGTCGCTTGCGTATGCGGACATTGCCATGGTGCCTCCTCCTGGGTTGTGGTTCCGATGGCGCCGGGTGGTTCGTACCTGAGGTGTTGACGACTTCACGCTACGCCTGCGTATGGAATGGCCGCAATCGCGCAACGACGGCGCGGTTTGTGATTGATTCAGCTTCATCGCAGCCAGGCACACCCAACCGGCGCTGGGTCCAGTCACCAACGCGCGGGGTTGGGATTCGGGGTTACCGCTGGCCACTGTGGCGTTGCCTGATGCCGAGTGGTTTGGCGATGCCGGGTTTGAGACGCTCTGCTTGAGTCGCCTTGCCTGAATCGCTTCGCTTGAATCGCCCCGGCTGAATCGCGCTGGCTGAATCGCGCCGGCTAAGTCGCGCAGACAAAAAAACGCCGCCCGGGGGCGGCGTTTTCACGACTTGTTGCGGTAAGCGGTGACGCTTCCGCCAGCGGCCTTACTGCACCTGGACGAAGCCGATCTTCTGCATGTCGGCGTTCTTCGCCCGTGCCAGCACGTTGGCGAGGATGCCGTAATCGGCATCCGGATTGGTATCGATCTCGAGCAGCGGCTGGTTCGTCGGGTCCTTGGCGACCTCGTTGACCATCTGCTGCTGCAGGATCTTGATGTCGACCGGCGAGTCGTTCCAGTAGATCACGCCAGCGGCGTCGATCCGGAGACGGATCGGCGGCGGCGGAACCTTGTCCTGCTTGGGCGGATTGAGCATCCGCTGCGGCAGGTTGACTTCGATCGGGTAGGACAGGATGGGCGCGGTCACCATGAAGATGATCAGCAGCACCAGCATCACGTCGACGAGCGGCGTGACGTTGATGTCGGCCATCGGGCCACCACCACCACCAGTTGCAAATGCCATGTCTAGTTTCTCCGGTGGGGGTTACTGACCGCGACGGTCCTTGATGGCGACGAAGCCGACCTTACGCATACCCTGGTTCTGGGCGATCGTCACGATCTCCTGAACCAGCTTGTACTTGGCCGTCTTGTCGCCGCGCACGTTGACCTGTGCCTGCGGATCCTTCTGCGCCTCGATCGAGAAGCGGCTTTCCAGCACGCCCTTGTTGATCGGTTCGTCATTCCAGTAGAGCGCGCCGGTGTCTTCGATGGCGATGGTGATCGGCGTGACCAGCTGCACCTTGGTTGGGTCGCGCTTGTCGAGATTGGCCTCGGGCAGGTCGACCTTCACCTTGTGGGTCATCAGGGGCGCCGTGATCATGAAGATGATCAGCAGCACCAACATCACGTCGACGAGCGGCGTGACGTTGATCTCCGCCATCGGGCGACCACCACCACCACCGCTATCAGAACTGAAAGCCATGTCCGGACTCCGAAACGTCTACTGGATTTAGGACGATCAGCGCTTGCCGCCGACTTCGCCGACGCGCGAGCCGGTGGCGAAGAAGTCGTGCAGGTCGTGGGCGAAGGTGTCGAACTTGTTGTTCGTCACGCGGTTCAGGCGGGTGAAGAAGTTGTACGCCAGCACCGCCGGGATCGCGACGAACAGGCCCATCGCGGTCATGATCAGCGCTTCACCGACCGGACCGGCAACGGCGTCGATCGAGGCGTTGCCCGACATGCCGATGCGGATCAGTGCGTGGTAGATGCCCCACACGGTGCCGAGCAGGCCGACGAACGGCGCGGTTGAACCGACGGTGGCGAGCACGGTCAGACCGGCTTCCAGGCGCGAGCTTTCGCGGGTCACACCCTGACGCAGGGCGCGGTCGACGAACTCGGAACGGTTCAGCGACTCAACCAGGCGCGAGCCTTCGTGACGCTGGTGGTGGGCGGCGGCCTGGGCGGCGTCGAGGGCGATCTTGGAGAACGGCTCGGCGCGCGACTGGTCTTCCATGAAGCGGATGGCGTCCTGCGCGTTCGGGGTTTCCCAGAACGTGCTGATGACGCGATCGCTGCTGGTCTTCAGGCGCAGGTTCTTGAGGAAGTTCATGACGATCCAGTAGACCGACAGGACCGACATCACGGCGAGCGTGATGAAGACGATCCAGCCGACCAGATCGAAGTTTTGCAGCAGGTGGGCAAAGCTCATCTGCTGAAGAGCGGCGGCGTTGGAGCCTCCGGCCTGGGCCGCACCGGCGGCGGCGGTGGTTTCCTGCAACATGACGCTTACCTTTTTAGTCGTGGAAGGTGGGATTACAAGTAATTACAAGTAACAGCAATGTTCACTGTCCGTCAGGCGGTGACCCGCCGGACGGTCAGAGGTTGAAAACTACCGGGACACGGACCGTACTGGGGACCGGCTGGCCGTTTTCCTTGGCCGGGCTGAAACGCCACTTCTTGCGCTTCGGGGCTTCCATCGCGGCCCGGTCGAGGTCGCGGTTGCGGCTGCCCTTTTCGATACGGACGTTAAGCACGGTGCCGCTGGCGTCGATGTCGACCAGCAGGATGACGGTACCGGTGATGCCAGCGCGGGCCGCGGACGGCGGGTAGTCCGGCGGGTTCATGCGCTGCGACGACGGATCAATCGAACCGGCGATGGTTTCCGACGGGCGCGGCGGCGACGGCGGCGACGGCGGTTCCGGCGGCAGGTCGACCGGGCTCGGGTCATCCACCTCGATCGGCGGCTGCTCCGGCGGCGGCGGCTGGACCGGCGTCGGGGTCGGCGGCGACAGCTGACGGATCGGCTGCGGCGGCGGCGGTTCCTCCGGCGGCGGCGGCGGCGGCGGCGGCGGCGGCGGCGGCGGCGCCAGGTTGACGATGGTCACCTCTTCCTCGGCCTTTTCCGCCGACGGCGGGGTGAGCGGGGCGAGCAGCAGCAGCAGGGCGGCGACGTGGATCGCCAGCGCCATGGTGATACCGGTGATTCGAGCCCAATTAAGACCTTCGGGCTCGTCGTCGTGGGTGTGAATTTCGAGGGCTTGCGTCATGCGCCGTAGCTCGGGAAGTGATTTCCGGACGCAGAGCGCCGCGGGCGATATTCGGTGCCTGCGGCTTGGAACCGCAGGAACCTCCTAGCATATACCAACTTGCACCTATGCTTCCAAGCGCAAGTTGTGCTTTTTATGTTGGCAAAGCGTTTATTTGGCAGGGAGCGCCAGAATTTTCTTGGCGTCGTCGGGCTTCTTCAGGCCCTTCGCCATTGCCTGCTTCGCCGCTTCCTTGGCTTCCGGAACTCGGTCTTCCTGCCACAGCAGTCGTGCCAGGTTGAGGTAGGTTTCGCCATCGGGTGCCAGCGGCGCGGCCTTGCGGTAGGCGTCGATCGCCGGCGCGATCTGGTCGGAGAAATAATACGACTGCGCCAGCGCCAGGTAGCTCTGGTAGTCGGGCTTGAGGATGCCCTTCTGCAGCCCTTCCTGGACGATGCCGGCGACTTCCTTCTCCTTGCCCTCCATGTTGAGGTAGGCGGAGTAGAGGGCACGGTAGTCCTTTTCCTCGGTCAGCAGGCCGGCGGCGCGCATCTTTTCCATGGTCGCGGCGGACTTGTCGTACTTGTCGCCCTGCGCGTAGACGGCGGCCAGGTTCATCTGCGCCTTCTTGTCGTTGGGCTTGGCGGCGGCGATGCGTTCGGCGATCTTGACCGCCTCGTCGTTCTTGCCGGATTCGGAATAGCTGGCCATCAGCAGCGAGAGCCACTGTTCCTTGGGTTCGGGCGTGGCCTCAACCAGCTGCTTGAAGACGGCCGCGGCTTCGTCGTACTTCTCCAGTTGGTAAAGGGTCTGGCCCTTCAGTGCGAGGTGGTCGGGATTGGTGCTGCCCGACTCGCTCAGGAAGCGGTCGAGCGTAGCGGCACCTTCCTTCATCGTGGCTTCGTCCTGCAGCTGCAGCTGGGCCAGCATGTACATCGCGTTGAAGTGGTTGTTGTTGTCGAGGGCGTTCAGGTCGATCGCCTTCTTCATGTAGCTGATCGCGGCCGGGAGGTCGTCCGCGTTGTAGGCGGCCTGCGATGCCAGCTGGGCGGAGAAGGCGTGGTCGTAGCCGTTGTAGTCCTCGTTGGCGAGGACCTCATCGGCGAGCGTCCGCACATCGGCGTACTTCTCGCCGTCGAACAGCTTGAGCAGCTTTTCCAGCTTGGCGCGGGCCTTGGCGGAGGTCCTCACTTCCGGTGCGACGCGGGTGGCGCTGGGATATTGCTGCGCGGTCTTGTCCTTGTCCTTCTTGCTCGCTTCGCGCTCGGCGCGGCGTTGCGAACCGGCTCCGGCAGTGCTCTGGGCCTGGGCGGTGACACTGCCCAAGGCAAGCACGGCGGCGACGGTGGCAGCCAGCACGGTGTGGCGACGGGAAGGGGAAGGAGTCATGACAATCACCTTGTTCGAAACGGCCCGTCCGTTGGGCAAGAAAGGGTCGGGACCCGGGGGGCCGTCACGCTAACAGAAACGTCCGGCGGCGCGAAACGGGGTCTACGCCGTTCCGTGCGGCGCGTTCATCCACACTTTGGGGTATGGCCGCTCGCGCGGGCCTGTTGGTAGGTGGGCATCAATCCACCGGCGCGTTTGCGTAGCTCGTTGATGCGCGCCTGCGGATCGGGGTGCGTCGACAGCCATTGCGGTGGCCGGCTCTGGCTGGCCGTAATCATGTTTTCCCACAGGTTAACCGCCTGCTGCGGATCGAAGCCCGCACGCGCCATCAGCTGCTGGCCGACAACGTCCGCCTCGGTTTCCTGGGTGCGGTTGTTGGGGAGCAGGAAGGCCGCCTGCACCGCGGCACCGCCGAGCTGCTGGGTCGCGCTGGCGGCACCCTGGCCGTAGGCCGAACCGACGATCGCGCCAACAATGCCCAGCCCGGCCTGCGCGCCGACCTGTCGGGTCACGCGTTCGTCATGGTGGCGCGAGACCACGTGGCCGATCTCGTGCGCGACCACGGCGGCCAGCTGGTCCTGGTTCTTCGCCACGGTGAAGATGCCCGTGTAGATGCCGACCTTGCCGCCCGGCAGCGCGAACGCGTTGGGCGAGGTATCGACGAACAGCACGGTTTCCCAGTTGTACTGCCATTGCGGCGGCAGTTCGCGGGTAATGGTGTTCACCACGCAACGTACGTACGCGTTCTGGCGGCTGTCGCGGCTTTCGGGCTTCTGCGCGCGGGTTTCGTTGAACGCCTGGATGCCCATGGCGTTGAGCTGATCCTGCGACACCGCGCCCACGCGCTGGGTGCGGCCGGTGGGCGAGGTGGTGGTGGCGCAGGCGGCGACCAGGGCGACGATCGGCACGGCGAGCAGCAGTCGCTTCATCGCGGAATTCCTGAACAGGTATGAGGCGTTGTAGTCGGGCGTGTATTAACGCTTCGTCAACGACGACCGGACAAGCTGTTTTCGGGCGGGATGCGACAAGCTGAGCGAGGCCCACGCGAGCGCACCCGTGCTTCGTCCTGCGCTCCAGGCAGGACGCGAAGGTCCGGGCGTCGATCGCGACGACGCCCGCCGACAGCACCGGTCAGACGTCGAGGTTGGCGACCTTCAGTGCATTCTCTTCGATGAAGTCGCGGCGCGGTTCGACCACGTCGCCCATCAGCGTGGAGAAGATCTGGTCGGCAGCGACGGCGTCCTCGATGCGCACCTGCAGCAGGCGACGTGTTTCCGGATTGACCGTGGTGTCCCACAGCTGCTCGGGATTCATTTCGCCCAGGCCCTTGAAGCGCTGGATCTGGCGACCCTTCTTGGCTTCGTCGAGCAGCCATGCCTGCGCATCGGCGAAGCTGAGCACCGCCTGTTCGCGGTTGCCGCGCACGATCTTCGCGCCTTCGCGGATCAGGCCATGCAGCAGGGCCGCGGCTTCGCGCAGGGCACGCAGTTCGCCGCCTTCGAACGCGGCCAGTGGCAACACCTGGGTGTGGTCGACGCCCATGTGGGTGCGGTGCACGAGCAGCGCCGCCTGGCGCGCTTCGTTCGCGGGATGCAGTTCGATGCGGTAACGCGGCTTGCCCAATCCAGTGCGGTTGAGACGCGACTGCAACGCGTCGAGTTCGTGGCGTTCGTCGATGTTGCTGCTGAGCGTGGCGGCGTCGAGCGGCGTGAAGTCGATCAGCGCTTCCAGCACGCTGGGATCGTAGCGATGCGCGTTGCGTGCGATCGCTTCGCGTGCGCCGGCGTAGGCGAGCAGCAGCTTCTCCAGCGCGACGCCGGCAATCGGCGGTTCGCCGCTGGCGGGAACCAGCGCGGCACCTTCGACGGCATTGCCGGCGAGGTACGCATCGAGCGCGGCATCGTCCTTCAGGTACAGCTCGGTCTTGCCCTGCTTGATCTTGTAGAGCGGCGGCAGGCCGATGTAGATGTGGCCGCGTTCGATCAGCTCCGGCATCTGCCGGTAGAAGAACGTCAGCAGCAGCGTGCGGATGTGCGAGCCGTCGACGTCGGCGTCGGTCATCAGGATGATGCGGTGATAGCGCAGCTTGTCGGGGTTGTATTCATCCTTGCCGATGCCGGTGCCCAGCGCGGTGATCAGCGTGCCGACTTCGGCGGAGGCGAGCATGCGGTCGAAGCGGGCGCGTTCGACGTTGAGGATCTTGCCCTTGAGCGGCAGGATCGCCTGGGTCTTGCGGTTGCGGCCCTGCTTGGCGGAGCCGCCGGCCGAGTCACCCTCGACGATGAACAGTTCGGACTTGGCCGGATCCTTTTCCTGGCAGTCGGCGAGCTTGCCGGGCAGGCCGGCGATATCCAGCGCGCCCTTGCGGCGGGTGAGGTCGCGCGCCTTGCGCGCGGCTTCGCGCGCGCGGGCAGCGTCGACGATCTTGCCGGCGATGGCGCGGGCTTCGTTGGGGTGTTCCTGCAGGAACTCCTCCAGGCGCGCGCCGAACGTGTTTTCGACGACCGGCCTGACCTCGGAGCTGACCAGTTTTTCCTTGGTCTGCGAGGAGAAACTCGGGTCCGGCACCTTCACCGACAGCACCGCGATCATGCCTTCGCGCATGTCGTCGCCGGACAGGGTGATCTTGGCCTGCTTGGCGATGCCGTTCTGTTCGATGTAGTTCGACAGCGTGCGCGTGAGCGCGGCACGGAAGCCGATCAGGTGGGTGCCACCATCCTTCTGCGGGATGTTGTTGGTGAAGCAGAACATCGTTTCCTGGTAGGCGTCGGTCCACTGCAGGGCGACGTCCACGGTGATGCCATTCATCTCACCAGACACTGAGATTACATTCGGATGCAGCGGCGTCTTGAGTTGCGCCAGGTGCTCGACGAAGGAACGGATGCCGCCTTCGTACTGGAAGACGTCCTTCTTGCCTTCGCCGCGCTCGTCGATCAGCGTGATCTTCACGCCGGAATTCAGGAACGACAGCTCGCGCAGGCGCTTGGCCAGGATGTCGTAGTGGAATTCGACGTCGGTGAAGATCTCCACCGAGGGCTGGAAGCGGAGCAGGGTGCCGCGCTTACCGGAATCTTCCAGGTGCTTGAGCGGATAGAGCGGCTCGCCCAGCGCGTATTCCTGGCGGTAGTGGCCGCCGTCGCGCCAGATGTCCAGCCACAGGTGCGAGGACAGCGCGTTGACCACCGACACGCCCACACCGTGCAGGCCGCCGGAAACCTTGTAGCTGTTGTCGTCGAACTTGCCGCCCGCGTGCAGCACGGTGAGGATCACCTCGGCTGCGGAGACGCCTTCTTCCTTGTGGATGTCGACCGGGATACCGCGGCCGTTGTCGGACACCGAGCAGGAACCGTCGTCGTGCAGGGTGACGATGACCTCGTTGGCGTGGCCGGCGAGGGCCTCGTCGATCGAGTTGTCCACGACCTCGAAGACCATGTGGTGCAGGCCGGTGCCGTCATGCACGTCGCCGATGTACATGCCCGGACGCTTGCGAACGGCTTCCAGACCCCGCAGGACGGTGATCTTGCTGGAGTCGTAGGTCTGGGTGGGTTCAGCGGGAGAGGGGTCTTGCGAGGGGTCGTGCTGGGACATGCGGAAACGGGCTCCGGGATGCGGTTTTCGCCGCCCGGAGTGGGGGCGCGACGCGCATCGAGACTCTTTAATTGCAAGAGCCGGAGTATAGCCGTTCGGGCTTGGCGACGGGGTTTGGTTCCACGTGGAACACGGGCGGGAGCGAGAGTTGGCTGCGCTTTCAACTGGTTCCAGAACTTGCGGCGGAGGGTGATTTCTCTCCCTGGGTTCGGAAGGGGAACTAACTGGTGTTCCACGTGGAACAATTTATCAAGGCGGCCACACCCTCAGGCGGGAGTGACACTCCCGGCACCCACCTGGAATCGGCTCAGTTCGACGGCGAGCCCTTCCAGCCCAGGTGGGACGTCGGTACCCGTGACGAATACCTGGGCGCCACAGCCCACCAGCTGCTCGAGAACCCGGCGCTGGTGGTGGCGATCGAGTTCGGAGGCCAGATCATCCAGCGCCACCACCGGCCATTCACCACGGTTGTCGGCGTAATGGGCTGCCTGTGCCAGCAAGACCGCCAGCGCGACGAGCTTGGCTTGCCCCCGAGACAGCGCCTCACGGCCAGGGACAGCCCCCAGAGCGGGAGCCCAGTCGGCACGGTGCGGTCCCACTGAGGTATGCCCCGCCATCAGGTCCCGATCCCGGGCCAGAAGCAGGGCATCTGCCAGCGAGAGCTCTTCTCGCCGCCAGCCACTGGTGTAGATCAGCTCCCCGGAGCCCAGCGCTGGCGCCAGCTCAGCGATCAGTCCGGCGAAGCGGGGCTGCAACGCATCGAGGTAGGCCTGCCGATAGCGGGAGAGGGGTTCACCGGCGTCCGCCAGCTCGAAATCCCAGGCGTCGAGCTGGGCGTCACGGGCCCGGGCCTTGAGCAGGGCGTTGCGCTGCTTCAGCGCCCGGGCATAGCGCCGCCAGACGGGCAGGAAATCTGGTTCCACGTGGAACAGGCCCCAATCAAGGTACCGGCGGCGGGGCTCGCCGCCGCCGCTGACCAGTGCGTGGCTGCCCGGATCGAAGCTCACGACAGCCAGCGCCGCGCACAACTCCCCCAGATGTCCGACCGGTCCCCCGTCCAGACGCCCGGTCCAGTCCTGGCCGCTGTGGCGCAGGCCGGCCCGGCGCGGGCGCTGATAGATCGGGGCGACCTCCGCCACACCCGCTGCCGGGGCCGGCGACCGGCTGGACTCCAGCCATTCGACGAACACCTCAAGCGCAGGCGCACCGGTTCGGACCAAGCCGTCGCGGACGCGCCCGCGGAAGCTGCGCCCGTACGCCATCAGGTGCAGCGCCTCCAGGACGCTGGTCTTGCCGGCGCCGTTGTCGCCGGTCAGCAGGTTCAACCCGGGGCCCGGAGATAGGCTGGCATCAGTGAAGCAGCGCAGTTGGCGCAAATCCAGGCGGGTTACGTGCATGGGCTCATTGTGGCGGAGAGACGTAACGGCGCGAAGACCGAGCGGGTAGGGGCGATCGCCGCGGTGAGCGCACCCGGAGTTCCGCTGTCTAGGCGGCCCATTACCAACGCGACCCAAGCCTTCCCGAAAAAGAAAACGCCCGGCGAACCGGGCGTGTTTCACGTGGAACATCAACGACCGTCAGAGCCGCAGCGGCATCACCACATGGCGGCAGCGATCGTTGCTGGCCTCACGGACCAGCGCCGACGAATTGGCGTCGCGCAGGGCGACGACCACGTTCTCTTCCTTCAGCGAGCTGAGCGCGTCCAGCAGGTAGTTCACGTTGAAACCCACCGCGAGGTCGGACACGCGGGTATCGGCTTCGACCTCTTCCTGCGCTTCTTCCTGTTCGGGGTTGTGGGCGCTGATCTTCAGCTGGCCCGGCGAGACCTCGATGCGGACACCGCGGTACTTCTCGTTGGACAGGATCGCAGCGCGCTGCAGCGAGGCCCGCAGGACTTCGCGGTCGATCCGCACTTCCTTGTCGGCACCGATCGGGATCACCGCTTCGTAATCCGGGAAACGGCCGTCGATCAGCTTGCTGGTGAAGGTGACATCGTCGCGCTTCACGCGCAGGTGGCTGCGACCCATCTCCAGCTCGAGCTCGCGTTCCCCGCCTTCGAGCAGGCGCTGCAGTTCGGTCACGCCCTTGCGCGGCACGATGATCTGGCGCTTGGTACTGGCGCCGCCTTCCAGAGGGGCCTCGCACAAAGCAAGGCGGTGACCGTCGGTAGCCACGCAGCGCAGCGAGGACTCGCGCAGGTCGAACAGCAAGCCGTTGAGGTAGTAGCGCACGTCCTGCTGGGCCATCGCGAACGCGGTGCGTTCGATCAGCTCCTTGAGCGCGGCTTCCGGGACGCGAACGCGCTCGGTGGCTTCGACTTCATCGATCGACGGGAAGTCGTTGGCCGGCAGCGACGACAGGGTGAAGCGGGACCGCCCAGCCTGCACCGTGATCTTTTCGGCCGCCTGCGACACGGTCACCTTGCTGCCATCGGGCAGCGCACGAACGATCTCGAACAGCTTGCGCGCCGGAATGGTGGTTTCGCCGTCCTGCGCATCGTCGACGGCAATACGCGAGACCATCTCGACTTCCAGGTCCGTGCCGGTCAACGAGAGCTGTCCGCTCTTCACCTGAACCAGCAGGTTGGCGAGGACCGGCAAGGTCTGTCGACGCTCAACGACGTTGACGACCTGGGCCAGGGGCTTCAGAAAAACTTCGCGTTGCAGGCTGAAACGCATTCGATGGCCGCTCCCGGATACCAAAACAGAATTAGTGAATAAATCAAAAGACTGGTGATGATGGAGCCGCGAAAAACTGCGGAAAACCTATCCAAGTCTTTGATTTAAATAACAAAACGTCCGCTTGAAAGGTCTGTAGAACCCCGGCGGACTCACCGGCACAAGCTGTGGATAACTTTGACACCCTGGTTCGACGTGCGACTTGTCCACAGCTTGTGGGCCAGTGCTCCAGAGGTGGCTGTGGGCAACCTTGCTGTCCACCTGCTATCCACAGATTCCCCACAGGCCGGTTCGCCGAGCGTGTACCGGGCCGCGGGTGTCCGTTCAGATGCGAACGATACCGCGCCCGCGGCTGGCGCGCAGTGGCTTAACCGAAAATATTGCGTCCCGCATCCGTCCGGCCCCTAGGGGTGGCGGTTGGATCCATGCCTGGGCTGTCTCCGGCGCCAGCGAAAAGACGCTTGCCGCGTGCGTTCAGGGGATCTGGAAGGGCATCTCCCGGACAATCCATCCACAGGGTTCAGCCCGACGAGCGCTGGCAATCCGTCGCGAACTGGCTTCAATAGTGATTCGATGCGGAGCGGGGCACCCGGGCCCGGCCTTGGGCGAGCAGCAACACACACCAGGGCCTCAAGGCGCCGTGTGCGACCGGGCCGCTGGCGACCGCAACGCGCACTGGAGTGATGGTGAAGTGGGCACGCATCCGCAACGCGTGCGCGCAGCCCGTGTCCGCCCCAGAAGGCGAAGCCCGCTTTGGGCCGCGACGGCGCGGCCGCCACGCGTCTTACTCGCTGAGTTTGCGGATCAACTTGTCCCAGTCTTCGCGCAGCTTGCCGTCGGTGTCCATCAGGGTGCGGATCTGGCGGCAGGCGTGGAGGACGGTGGTGTGGTCGCGGCCGGCGAAGGCGTCGCCGATTTCCGGCAGGGAATGCTCGGTCAGTTCCTTGGCGAGCGCCATCGCGACCTGGCGCGGACGCGCCAGCGAACGCGTGCGTCGCTTGCTCAACAGGTCCTTGATCTGCAGGCCGTAATAGTCGGCCACGACCTTCTGGATGTTGGGAATGCCGATCGCCTGCTGCTGCGCGCGCAGCAGGTCGCGCAGGGTTTCCTGGGCGAACTCGACCGTGATCGCGCGGCCGGTGAAGTTGGCACGCGCGGCCAGGGTGTTGAGTGCACCTTCGAGGTCGCGCACGTTGCTGCGCATCTTCTTCGCGAGCAGGTAGGCGACGTCTTCGGGGATGTTCGCACCACGCTCGAGCGCCTTCGACAGCACGATCTGCGCGCGGGTTTCGAAATCCGGCGGATCGATCGCGACCGACAGGCCCCATCCCAAGCGCGATTTCAACCGCGGCTCGAGGCCTTCGACTTCGCGGGGGAAGCGGTCGCAGGTCAGGATGATCTGTTGCTTGCCGTCGATCAGCGCGTTGAAGGTGTGGAAGAACTCTTCCTGGGTACGGTCCTTGCCGGCGAAGAACTGGATGTCGTCGATCAGCAGCGCGTCGACCTGCTGGAACTGGCGCTTGAACGCCGCCATGCCGTTGGTCTTGTCCTGCAGCGCCCGCATCAGCTCGGCGAGGAACTGCTCGCTGCGCAGGTACTTCACCCGCATGTTCGGATTGGCGGCGCGCATCGCGTTGCCGGCCGCGAACATCAGGTGGGTCTTGCCCAGGCCGGTGCCGCCGTACAGCAGCAACGGATTGTGCGCGCGATCGCCGGGATGCGCGGCGGCCTGCATCGCCGCGGCGCGGCCGAGCTGGTTGCTGCGCCCTTCGACGAAGTTGTCGAAGGTGTAGTGCGGATCGAGCTTGCCGTCGAAGGGTTCGCTGCGGACGGGTTCGGCGCCGCCGCGGACGGGAATGGATTCGCTCTGCGTGGCCACCGGGGCCAGGCGCGGCAGTGCGCCGATCTCGAGCAGCACTTCGGCACTGCCGGCGAAATAGCTCAGCAGCTCGCGGATGCGGGCCAGGTAGCGCTCGCGCACGTGCTCGACGACGAAGGCATTGGGCGCGTAGAGCACCGTAACGTCGTCGCGACGGGTCGCCTGCAGGGGCTTGAGCCAGGTGTGGACGTCCTCGGCCGGGTATTCGGCTTCAAGGCGTTCCAGGCAGCGGGGCCAGGCTTCCATGCTGTCGGAGGCACGATTCACAGAGGCTGGACTCAGTTCGGACATGACCACGCGGGATCTATTGCGGAGGAGTCGCCCGCCAACGCCGGCGAAAGCCGGTGCGGCCACGATGGCTGGCATCGCGACGCAGGTGGGCAGGGGGTCGGTCAGACTATCACCGCGCCGGGTCGGTCGCACCGCTTGAAATTTACGCACCGGGCCGATCCGTGGTGGCGATCAATGGATGACAGGAGCGCCGCCGGCGCAGCCCGCCCGCTTGGCCGGGTTTGGGTCGGGTTGACCCTACCCCCGGGCTGCCGCTAGAATCGCCGGTCTTTTCCGCCGTACAAAGCCCGAGCCGACCATGGCCACCAAGCGCACCTACCAGCCCAGCAACCTCAAGCGTAAGCGCGACCACGGTTTCCGTGCCCGCATGGCGACCGCCGACGGCCGCAAGATCCTTGCCCGCCGCCGCGCCAAGGGCCGCAAGCGTCTTTGCGCCTAAGCGCGCGTCGCTGCGACTGATTCGCGCGGACTTCGCGCGTAGCGCACTGCGAAGTGCCGCGCCGCGAAGCGCTCCGCCCGGTCGCCTGCTCCCGCTGGCGACCTGATGAAATGCCTACCATGACCGCCCGCTTCCCGCGCAGTGCGCGGGTACGTGCGCGTGTGGACTTCGACCGGATCTTCGAGCACGGTCGCCGCCAGGCCACGCCGCGCCTGGCCCTGCATTGGCAGGCCACCCCGACGCCACCCCGCCTGGGCCTGGCCGTCTCGCGCAAGGTCGATCCCAACGCCGTTGGCCGCAACCGCATCAAGCGCGCCCTGCGTGACGTATTCCGCCACCATCGCGAACAGCTGGCCAGCGGTGACTATGTCGTCGTCGCCCGCGTCGCGGCGCGCGAAGCCACCCGCGAACAGCTGGAACGCCACTTCCTCGACCTGTTGCGCCGCGCCGGTGCGTTGCCGGTGTCACCGGCGCCCGGCACAATGCCGGCCCCTGCCGTGTCGACTGTTCCCGGGCTTGCATCGCCCGGCCACGACCCCACCTCCGCCTGACATTCGCGCCGACCCCTGCGTCGGCTGAGCCTGCCTGCCCCATGAACCAGACCCGCCTTTTCCTCGTCTTCGCCTGGCTGATGGTGGCCACCCTGCTGTGGATGGAGTGGGGCAAGCAGCACGCCGCCCCGACCACGCCGACCGCTACTGAATCGGCCACGGCCGCCCCCGCGGCGGGCAACATCCCCGGTGTGGTTGCCGCAGGTGTCCCGACGGCGGCGGTGCCGACCGCCACGATCCCGGGTGCGAGCGTGCCCGCGGCCGCCGGCGCCAGCGTTGCAGCGACTCCGGCGAGCGCTCAGGCAGTGACTGTCACCACCGACGTCCTGCGCGTCGTGCTCACCGGTGGCGAACTGCGCCAGGCCGACCTGCTGAAATATCCGGCGGCTGCCGCGAACGACAGCGCGCCGGTCCGCCTGCTGGCCGACGACAAGGCGAATTTCTTCGTCGCCCGCACCGGCTGGACCAGCGAGGCTGGCGTCGCGCCGGGCATCACCGGCTTCGCGCCCGAGGGCGCGCAGCACGACTTCACCTTGGCCAACGGCGGCAACGACATCGTCGTGCCCTTCACTTGGACCGGCGCGAACGGCGTCACCATCCACCGGACCTACACGTTCCAACGCGGCAGCTATGTCGTGCAGGTGCGTGACCAGGTCCGCAACGCCGGAAGCGCGCCGTGGCAGGGCTATGTCTATCGCGAACTTTCCCGCGTCCCGCGCGCGCTGACCCGCAAGGGTCCGATGAACGCCGAGGGCTACAGCTTCCAGGGCGCAGCGTGGTACGACACCGCGAATTACGAGAAGTGCAAGTACGACAAGTTCGCTGACGACTGCGACCTGAACCAGACCGTCACCGGCGGCTGGATCGGCATGCTGCAGCACCACTTCTTCGGCAGCTGGATTCCGCAGAAGGACCAGGCCGCGCTGTTCACGCTCGGTGTCGACCACGGCACGTACACGATCCTGGCGTCGGGCCCGGCGTTCAACCTGCCCGCCGGTGGCAGCGCCGATACCTCCGCGCGCCTGTGGATCGGCCCCAAGCTGGTCAACCAGATCCAGGCGCAGCACGTGAAGGGACTCGATCGCGCGGTCGACTTCTCGTCCTATGCGTGGGCTGCCACGCTGGCTGGTTGGCTGTTCTGGGTACTGGAAAAGCTGCACGGCCTGCTGCGCAACTGGGGCTGGGCGATCGTCGGCCTGGTGGTGCTGATCAAGGCCGCGATGTACCCGCTGTCGCGTGCGCAGTACCAGTCGATGGCGAAGATGCGCAAGTTCCAGCCGCGCATCAAGCAACTGCAGGAGCGCTACGGCGACGACAAGCAGAAGCTCAACATGGCGATGATGGAGCTGTACAAGAAGGAGAAGATCAACCCGGTCGGCGGTTGCCTTCCCATCCTGCTGCAGATGCCGGTATTCCTGTGCCTGTACTGGATGCTGTCGGAGTCGGTGGAACTGCGCCACGCACCGTGGATCGGCTGGATCACCGACCTCACCTCGCGCGACCCTTACTTCATCCTGCCGGTGATCAACATCGCAGTGATGTGGGCGACGCAGAAGCTGTCGCCGGCCGCGCCGGGCATGGACCCGATGCAGCAGAAGATGATGCAGTACATGCCGCTGGTCTTCGGCGTGCTGTTCGCCTTCATGCCGGCCGGCCTGGTGCTGTACTGGATCACCAACGGCGGCCTTGGCCTGCTGCAGCAATGGTGGATGACGCGGCGCTTTGCCGAAGAACCCGTGAAGACGCCGGCCTGACGCCAGCAGCCATGCTGACACCACGAAGCCCGCCGCATGGCGGGCTTCGTTTTTCTGCAGGTGCCGCGGCGCCAAACGAACCGCATCACGAGCGACGGTGCGGTCATGGCACCGGCTATCCTTGCGCTCACACCCAAGTCCATTCACCGCCCACGCACGCATGGTCCCGAACACCACCATCGTCGCTGTTGCCACCGGACCCGGTGCCGCGGGTATCGGCGTCGTGCGCCTGTCGGGTGGGCGCGCCCGCGCGATCGCGGAAGCCATCAGCGGAAAACGCCTGAAGCCGCGCATGGCCCGGCATGTCCGCTTTGCCGCCGCCGATGGCGACACCATCGACGACGGCATCGTCCTGTATTTCCAGAACCCGGCGAGCTACACCGGCGAAGACGTGGTGGAACTGCAGGCGCACGGCAGCCCGGCGATCCTCGAAGAACTGGTGAAGCGTTGCGTCGAGCTCGGCGCGCAGCGCGCACGCGCGGGCGAATTCAGCGAGCGCGCCTTCCTCAACGGCAAGCTCGACCTCGCGCAGGCCGAAGCCGTGGCGGACCTCATCGCCGCCGCGGATGTCCGCGCCGCCCGCGCGGCACGGCGTGCACTTGACGGCGAATTCTCCCGTCGCGTCGACGCGCTCGCTGCCGAACTGCTGGCCATCCGCGTCCACGTCGAAGCGGCCATCGACTTCGCCGACGAACCCATCGACACGCTCGGCGGTGCACAACTGCGCTCACGCCTGCACGTGGTGTCGCAGGCACTCGATGACCTGCTGCGCGCGGCGCAGCGTGGGCGTCGTCTTCGCGATGGCCTGCATGCGGTGATTGTCGGGCCGCCCAATGCCGGCAAGAGTTCGCTGCTCAATGCCCTCGCCGGCAGCGATCGCGCCATCGTCACCGACATCGCCGGCACCACCCGCGACCTGTTGCATGAAGTCGTGCGAATCGATGGCGTCGAACTGACACTGGTCGACACTGCCGGCCTGCGCAGCGGCGGCGACGTGATCGAACGCGAAGGCATGCGCCGTGCGCGCGACGAACTGGAACGCGCCGACCTGGCGATCATCGTGGTGGACGCGCGCGATCCGGACGGCGGCCGCGCCGCGGTGGCCGACGCCATCGACGGCGTTCCCTACCGCCTGTGGCTGCACAACAAGTCCGACCTGCTTGCCGATGCCGCCGCCGCCCTGGCACCCGACCACCTGGCAGTCTCGGCCCGTACCGGTGCCGGGTTGGAGACCCTGCACGCCCGCCTGCGCGCGCTGGCCCAGGGCGGCGCGGGTGACGCCGGGGAGGGCGCCTTCACAGCCCGTGCCCGCCATGTCGATGCACTGGATCGCGCCCGCGTGGAACTCGACGCCGCCGCGGCCCAACTGGCCCACGACGTTCTGGACCTGGCGGCGGAATCGCTGCGGATGGCGCACGACGCCCTCGGCGAAATCACCGGGCGCGTCCGCGCCGACGACCTGCTCGGCCATATCTTTTCCAGCTTCTGCATCGGCAAGTAGCACGGCGGGCGATAGCCGCGGCCGTCGTGGCTTGGCGGGCGAGGGAAGGGGCCGCGCCCGAATCACCCCCACGCAGGGACCCCCGGCTGCACCCTGGCCCGACGCCGGCAAATAGCGGACATTCGTGGCAGTTTCGCGGCATGGATCCTGAACAAGCACGCGTAAGTATCGATTGCGCTTGACAAACCCCGCACGCTGGCGCGTCACTTAGCGCTGTGCGCGCCGACAAGCGCACTTCAGGGGACCTAAACAATGACTGCTGCAGATACCAAGGCCGCGTCCGTACGCCGGCCGTTCGCTTTCCAGATCGTCGCCGTGCTGGCCGTGGGCCTCGCGCTGACGGCGTGCGGAGGCAAGGGTGACCAGGCCGCTGCGCCTGACGCCACCGCCACCGCACCCGAAGCCGCGCCTGCGCCCACGCCGGCCACCGCCGTCTCGGCCAAGGTCTCGGCGATGACCGAAGACCAGCTGCGCGAGGCCGCGGGCAAGGCTTACGCCGAAAACCGCCTGTATGCACCGGCCGAAAACAACGCAGTCGAGTACTACCTTGCCCTGCGCGACAAGGTGCCCGGCGACGCCGCCGCGTCCAGCGCGCTGACCGACCTGCTGCCGATGACGGTCATCGCCATCGAGCAGAGCGTCAACCGCGACGACTTCACCGAAGCCAATCGCCTGTCCGCCCTGCTTGAGAAGGCCGACCCGCAGCATCCGGCACTGGCCCGCCTCAAGGCGAGCATCACCGCGCAGCAGGCCACCGTGGCCCAACGCGCACAGCAGGAACAGCTGACCGCCGAGGAAGAAGCCAAGCGCCAGAAGGACCTGGAAGAAAAGCGCCTGGCCGACCAGAAGGCCCAGCAGGAAGAGGCCGCCAAGAAGCTCGCCACGCAGCAGGCTTCCGACAAGGTCGCTGCCGACAAGGCCGCTGCCGACAAGGCCGCCGCGGACAAGGTGGCTGCAGACCGTGCAGCGGCCGACAAGGCCGCCGCCGATCGCCGCGCCGCCACCGAGCGGGCCGCGACGGCAGCACCGGCCACCGCCAGCGCCGCCGACCTGCGTCCGGTGTCGATGCCGGCGCCGAAGTACCCGCCGGAAGCCCTGCGTTCGGGCACCTCGGGCACGGTGCTGGTGGAATACACGGTCGGCACCGACGGTACCGTCACGGCCGCCCGCGTCGTCCGCGCGCAGCCGGCACGCATCTTCGACCGCGAAGCCGTGAACGCGGTGCGCAAGTGGCGCTTCCAGCCGGTCGATGCACCGGTAACCACGCGCCGCGAGATCACCTTCAACCCGCGCGGTTGATGCGCGGGGCGGATCGCCGCCAGCTAACGGCACAAAGCCCGGCTTGCCCGGGCTTTGTGCTTTCTGGACGATAGGACACGCCATGCCGGCAAGCGGGGCCCCCATGAACAACAAACTCGCGGTGCTGATCGACGCCGACAATGCGCAGGCGGCCATCGCGCAGGAGTTGCTTGCCGAGATCGCGCGCTATGGAACGGCAACGGTCAAGCGCGCCTACGGCGACTGGACCAAGCAGGACCTGGTGGGATGGAAGGAAACGCTGCTCAGTTTGGCCATCCAGCCCATCCAGCAGTTTGCGTTTACCTCGGGTAAGAACGCGACCGACTCGGCGCTGATCATCGATGCGATGGACCTGCTCCATGCGGGCGGCGTCGATGGCTTCTGCCTAGTCTCGTCGGACAGCGACTTCACCCGGTTGGCGACGCGAATCCGCGAAGCGGGACTGTCGGTCTACGGTTTCGGCGAGCAGAAAACCCCCAAGCCATTCGTCGTCGCCTGCGACAAGTTCATCTTCACCGAAATCCTCCGCGCGCCCGCCGCGCAGGAAGCCCGGCCGGCCAGTCCGCTGGAGTCGACAACGGCGGCATCGCTGGAATCACTGCAGGCCGTGCTCATGCCGGCGATTGCCGCGGCAGCGAAAGAAGACGGCTGGGCGCCGTTGTCCGCGGTCGGGAACCTGGCCGGGAAAAGCAACTCCTCGTTCGACTCGCGCAACTACGGCTACGCGAAGCTCAGCGAACTCGTCAGGAACCAGGACTTCCTGGAAACCAAGACAGTACCCTCCACGGACGACTCGCCCAATGTCCATGTGTACGTGCGGCTGAAGCAAGCCAAGGGCCGCGACAACAGGCGAGCCGCGCCGTCCACCAAAACAAAAAGCCCGACCTGAGCCGGGCTTTTCGCCACCACGCCTGGACCAGGCCGGCGGATCCGATCCTGGATCAACCAGAAATAGCCAGCTGCTCCTGGTGGTAACGCCGCACCGCCGCAAACCACAACACCGCCGCGAGGCCGATTCCCGCGACCAGGTACACGCCCCACACCTGCGGTGAAATCCATTCGCCGCGAATCACCTTCAGCAGCAGCTGGTTCTGCGCCAGGAACGGCACCGTGTACTGCCACAGCTGCGATTTCAGCGGATTCACCAGCAGCGCGATGGTCGGGATCATCGGCAGCAGCATCAACCACATCATGTGGCTCTGCGCTTCCTTCATGCTCTTCGCGGTCGCCGACAGGTAGGTCAGCAGCGACGTGCCGATGAACAGCATCGGCAGCAGGATCAGCAGCATCTTGCCGATCGCCAGGAAGCTCACGTCGATGGTCTGCATCTTGCCGGCGAACTGCGCGCTCACCTTGAACGCCAGCAGGGTCAGCAGCAAGGAAGTGATGCCCATCAGGCACGCCGCCGAGATCTTGCCGCTGACAATCGCGCTGCGTGCCGACGGCGTGGCCAACAGCGGTTCCAGCGACTGGCGTTCACGCTCGCCCGCGGTGGCGTCCATGATCAGGTACGCACCACCGAGGAACGAGGTGAGGATCAGCAGGTACGGCAACAGCGCCGCGGCCATCGCGCCGCGCTTGGCGTCGACCGACGCCAGGTCACGCGAGCCGATGCTGAGCGGGCGCATCACGCCGGGCGAGACGCCGCGGGCGGCCAGCCGCAGTGCACCGACTTCGTCGCGATAGCCTTCCAGCGCGGAACGCAGGCGCAGCAGCGGGATGCGCGCGGCATCACGCGTGCTGTCGGCAATGATCGCGACCTTGGCCGAGTCGCCGTCGTGCCACTGCTTGCCGAATTCAGCGCCGATCTCCAGTGCCACGTCGACATCCTGGCGCGCGATCGCCGCTTCCAGGTCCTTGGGCGCCGCCACCGCCTTGATGCCCTGCGTCGCGAGGAAGGCGACCAGGTTGGGCGCGCGCTCCGCGCCGATCACCGGCACGTCCAGCACTTTGTCCAGCTGCGTCTTGGCCTTGTTCTCGCCGAGCTTGCCCATGCCGAGCATCAGCATCGGATACAGCAGCGGGCCGAGTAGCAGCGCGAGCATCATCGTGCGGCGGTCGCGCGAGATGTCGAGCAGTTCCTTGCGCGTGACCGCGATCAGCGAAGCGAAGAATCCCGTCTTGAGTCGCGCGGCCTTGGGTTGGGCAGCCTGGGGTCGGGAAGTATTCATGCGTGCAGGCCCTCCTCCGAGCCGATGGCCTTGACGAAGGCGTCTTCCAGGTTCGATTCACCGGTCTGCGCGCGCAGTTCGTCGGCGCTGCCGCTGGCCACGACGCGGCCCTTGGCGATGATCACGATGCGGTCACACAGCGCGGCGACCTCCTGCATGATGTGGCTGGAGAAGATCACGCAGCGACCTTCGGCTTTCAGTTGCTGCAGGAAGCCGCGCATGGCGCGCGTGGTCATCACGTCGAGGCCGTTGGTGGGCTCGTCGAGGATCACGTTCTTCGGGTCGTGCACCAGTGCGCGCGCGATCGCGGTCTTGGTGCGTTGGCCCTGCGAGAAACCCTCGGCCTGGCGGTCGAGGATGTCGCCCATGTCCAGGGCCTGCGCCAGCACCTGCGTGCGGCGGGCGACGTCGGCGGCGTCCATGCCGTGCAGCTGGCCGAAGTAGGCGATGTTCTCGCGTGCGGTCAGGCGCTTGTACACGCCGCGTGCGTCGGGCAGCACGCCCAGCGCGCGGCGCACGGTTTCGGGATCGCGCGCGGCATCGGTGCCGTCCACGCTCACGCTGCCGCGTTCGGGGCTCATCAGGGTGTAGAGCATGCGCAGCGTGGTGGTCTTGCCGGCGCCATTGGGTCCGAGCAGGCCGGTGATTTCACCGTCGCGTGCCTGGAAGCTGACGCCGTCGACGGCGTTCACCACGCCGGTGCGCGTCTTGAAGGATTTGTGTAGATCGTTGGCGATGATCATGTATGGGTTTCGCGGTTGTGGATTGGGAAGTCGTAGACGCGTGCAACGCGGGCGCGGCGCGGGAAGCGGTTGCTCGGGCTTCCCGGTCAGCCGATTCGCGATGCGCTGTTACGGTTCCCACCCGTTGAACGAGGTGAACGGCGGCACGTAGCCCAGGCTGTCCAGGCACTTCGTGTCGAGCGCCTTCGCATCGGCGGTTTCCAGGAACTGGCCGACCAGCTTGGGCATGCAACCCACGCCCATCGTCCCGTGGGCCTGGCCACGCAGCACGATGTGGCGGCCGTTGCGCAGGTTCTTCGCGACTTCCGCGCCGTACATGGGCGGCGTCACCGGGTCCAGTTCGCCCGACAACACCAGCGTCGGCAACGTTGATGTAAACGGTGCGGCGAAATCGGCGGGCAGGGTGCCGGAAGGCCACTGCTTGCAGGCGGCGAAGAACTGGCTGCCGGTGTCCGCGCCCAGCACGGTGGTGGCATCGAGCGGATCGGGCTTGTAGCGCGGCGCGTCCTCTGCGCAGATCACCGACCAGTACATGCCGCGGTTGATCGTGTCGCTCATGTTGCCGCGCAGGAGCCGTGCGACCGATGCCAACGCCTGCGGGCGTCCCGCTTCGGCTTCGCTCACCAGTAACGGCAGCAGCGCGCTGGCTTCGGGCTGGTAGGCGGTCGTGTGGGCGAGACCGACCAGTGTGTCGGCGGTGACGGTGTCTTCGACGAGCTGGTTGGTCCGCGGATCCGGGTAGCTAACCTTCACCGGCGCGGCGGCCAGGCGCTCCTTGAGCTGGCGCAGGCGCGTGACCAGGTCGACGCCGTAACGCGCGCGGCACGCGGGCACCTTGCCGCACTGCGTGTCCTGGTTGTGCAGTGCTTCCTCGAAGCGCTGCGCGAACTCGCCGCCGACGACCAGCCGGTTCGGCGCGACGCCATCGATCACCACGCTGCGCGTGTGCTGTGGATACTTCGCGGCGTACTTCTGCGCGACGCGGGTACCGTAGGACACGCCGACGACGTTGATCTTGTCGATGCCCATCGCCGCGCGCACTGCGTCGAAGTCACCGATCGCAATGGTCGTGGTGTACAGGCGCGTATCGGCGCGGTCGTGCAGCGACTTCAGGCATTGCGCGATGTAGGCATCCAGCGCGGCCTGGTCGGCTTCGGCGGCCTCGTCGATCTCGAGCGGCCCACCCTTGTCGTTGCGGCAGTCCAGCGGGTTGGACTGGCCGGTGCCGCGCTGGTCGACCAGCACGATGTCGCGCGACTTGTTCACCTCGCGCAGCTGCATCGACACGATCGGGGCCACCTGCGTCGCCGACTGGCCGGGACCACCGGCGAACAGGAACACCGGATCAGGCGCGCCGCCGGATTTTCCTTCGGCCGGCAGCAGGCCGATGTTGAGCGAGATGTGCCGGCCCTTGGGCTGCGCCGGATCTTCGGCGACATCGAAGCGGGCGCAGAACGCTTCGAGCGTCTGCTGGCCCTGTTCGCCACCGAGCACGCAGGGCTTGAAGTCGATGCGGCCGATGCGGCGCACGCTGGCGTCGGTGTCCTTGCCGGGGGCGGCGGGCGCCTGGCAACCCGCCAGCAGGGTGGCCGCGATGAGACTGGTGGCCAGGGAAATGGAATGGAGGCGTCGCATGGGTTCCTTGTCGGTCGCGGCGGGAAAACACCGTCAGGATGACAGACGAGGCGCGGGGAAAAAATGTGACATCGGCCATGGTGAAGGGCAGCGCGTTGTCAGTCGCGACCCGTCTCCGGGGCAAGCGATGTCTGCAGGGCTGAGCCTGTCCGGCTGACGTTCGGATCAATGGCACGCAATTGCGGAGCCGAACAGATGCAAGGTGCGCGCCCGGTAGTGCCGAGCGAGCTCGGCACCTACAAGCAGCGGTCGAGGACTCGTCGCCTACTTGCTGCTGACGTACTTCTCGTCGCGGGTGAGGGCGAACCTGCTTGCGAAGCACCGCCTCGCGGGCGACCGAGCGCCACGTGCGTGAGCACGTGGCCGGAGATCCGCCGCTTACTTGCTGCTGACGTACTTCTCGCGGCGGGCGAGGGCGCCCTGCTTGCGAGGCAGCGCCTCGCGGGCGACCGAGCGCCACGTGCGTGAGCACGTGGCCGGAGATCCGCCGCTTACTTGCTGCTGACGTACTTCTCGCGGCGGATCTGCGGCACCGCCAGCCCAAACCCCTTCAGCGACTCGAAGCAGGCGTCGACCATGTTCGGGTTGCCGCACAGGTAGGCGATGTCGCTTTCCGCGTTCGGCGCGAACTCTTCGAGGAACTGCTGCACGTAACCATGGCGCACATCCGCATGCGCCTGCGACGAACCTTCCGCCGGCAGCTCGCGCGAGAAGCACGGCACGAAGCGGAAGTTCGGATGCGCGTTGGCGAACGCGCGGAACTCGTCGCCGTACAGCAACTCGACCGGCGTGCGCGCGCCGAACAGCAACACCACTTCCACGCCGCGTTCGTTGATCAGCGTTTCCAGCTGCGGCAGCATCGCGCGATACGGCGTCACGCCGGTGCCGGTGCCGATCAGGATGTAGCGACGATTGGCGTCGGCTGGCATCAGGCAGAAGCGACCGAAGGGCCCACTGGCATCGATGGTGTCGCCTTCGCCCAGGCCTTCGAATAAAGCGGTCGCCGCGCCGCCGACCACGTAGCTCACCGCGATCTCCACCGATTCGCCCGGACCCATCGCATGGTCGTGGATGGTGGCGAGCGAATACGAACGCTTCGTGGCCGTGCCGTCGGCGTAGGTGAAGTGGACCTGGATGAACTGGCCGGGGATGTAGTCGAGCGGCTCGCCATCGCCACGGGTAAACGCGTAGTGGCCGACGGTAGGCGCCAGCATGCGGCGGGAGACGAGCTTGAGCGGGAAGTGCTGGATGGCCACGGTCGGTTCTTCAAGATGGGTTGGAACGCCACACTCGTCCTGAGCGAGGCGGACACCGTTCCGCGGAAGCTGGGAGCCCACGGACGGGCGAAACGGAATGCGACCGCGCCTGCAACACTGCGTTGGCCCGGGCGCGGCCACCGGGCCGCCTATACTACCGGGGTTCGCCGCGCGACTCGCGGCGCTGGCTGCAGAAATGACCCAAACCGCCGTCCCCGCGCTGTCCGTTCGCGACCTGCGCAAGACCTACGACAACAAGGTCGAAGCCCTCAAGGGCGTCTCCCTCGACGTGCAACCCGGCGATTTCTTCGCCCTGCTGGGCCCCAATGGCGCCGGCAAGTCCACGCTGATCGGCATCGTCAGCTCGCTGGTCAACCTGACGTCCGGGTCCGTATCGATCTTCGGCACCGACCTGTTGAAGCACCGCGACCAGGCCATGCAGATGATCGGGCTGGTGCCGCAGGAACTGAACTTCAACATGTTCGAGAAGCCGCTCGACATCCTCACCAACTACGCTGGCTTCTTCGGCGTGCCGCGTGCGGTCGCGTTGCAACGCGCGGAAGAGGAACTGCGACGTGCCCACCTGTGGGAGAAGGCGTCGATGATGAGCCGTACGCTCTCGGGCGGCATGAAGCGTCGGCTGATGATCGCCCGCGCGATGATGACCCGGCCGAGGTTGCTGATCCTCGACGAGCCCACTGCCGGCGTCGACATCGAGATTCGCCGCGGCATGTGGAAGACGCTCAAGGAGATCAACGCGGCCGGCACCACGATCATCCTCACCACGCACTATCTCGAGGAAGCCGAAAGCCTCTGCCGCAACCTCGCGATCATCGACAAGGGCCGCATCGTCGAACAGGGACCGATGAAGGCGTTGCTGGCCAAGCTCGACGTGGAAGGCTTCCTGTTCGACATCGACGGGCAGCTGCCTTCGACCCTGCCGGCCATCACGGGCACCACGATGGTGGCAAGCGATGACCACACGCTCGATGTCGAGATGCCGCGCGCGATGGACCTCAACCGCGTCTTCGCCACGTTGAACGAGGCCGGCATCCGCGTGCGTTCCATGCGCACCAAGAGCAACCGCCTGGAGGAACTGTTCGTGCGCCTGACCAGCGAGAGCGCCCCCGGCAATGGCGTACAGGTGCAACCGGAGCAGTCGGCATGAGCAACAGCAGCACCGACAAGGCCGTCACCGAACTCACCGCCACCCAGCGCAACCTCACCGCCTACGGCACGATCGTGCGGCGCGAAGTCACACGCATCCTGCGCATCTGGGGCCAGACGCTGGTGCCGCCGGCGATCACGATGACGTTGTACTTCATGATCTTCGGCGGACTGATCGGCAACCAGATCCGTGAGATGGACGGCCTGCGCTACATGGACTTCATCGTCCCCGGCCTGGTGATGATGAGCGTGATCCAGAACAGCTACGGCAACATCTCCTCGTCGTTCTTCGGCGCCAAGTTCGGCCGCCACGTCGAGGAACTGCTGGTCAGCCCGATGCCGAACTGGGTGATCCTCGGTGGCTACGTCACCGGCGCCGTGCTGCGCGGGATGATGGTCGGCGCGATCGTGCTGGCGATCTCGCTGCTGTTCACGCGAGTCAGCGTGCCGCACCCGGTCATCACCTTCACCACGGTGCTGCTGGGCGCGACGATCTTCTCGCTGGCCGGCTTCGTCAACGCGGTGTACGCGAAAAAGTTCGACGACATCGCGATCGTCCCGACCTTCATCCTCACCCCGCTCACCTACCTGGGTGGCGTGTTCTATTCGGTGAAGTTGCTGCCCGGCTGGGCCGAGGCCGCCACCCACCTCAACCCCGTGTTCTACATGGTCAACGCGTTCCGCTACGGCCTGCTGGGCGTCAGCGACGTGCCGATCTGGACGGCGTACGCGCTGATGCTGGGCTTCGTCGCCGCACTGGGCGCGGTGGGGCTGTGGCTGCTCAAGCGTGGCATCGGCTTGCGCAGCTGAGGCGGTAATAGCCGGCGTCGCATGACGTAACCGCAGGCGAGGGCGATCGCTGCCCGCGCTCGCCACGCGCAGCCACGCCTGCCTTGCGGCCAAGACCGCCGGTTGCGAGACTGGCGGCGAGGGCGTGGGGACGCCCAATTCCGAGGAAAGCAATGAAGTTCAAGTGGATGCTGGCCAGCCTGCTGGTCGTGGCAATGGGCGCGCGCGCGCAGGACCAGGGCGAAGGGGAAGAGGCCGCGCGGCAGATGGTCGCCGCATTGGCGTGGAAGGACGGCACCGTGACCGTTGACGGCGCGCACGCGACGCTCAAGCTCGACCCGAATTTCCGTTACCTGGGCGCCGCCGACGCGCGCAAGGTGCTGGAGAACCTGTGGGGCAACCCGCCCGATGACAGCGTGCTCGGCATGGTCGTGCCCAAGGGCGCGGGCGTGATGGCCGACAACGGCTGGGCGGTGGTCGTGACCTACTCCGACGACGGCCATATCTCCGACGAAGACGCGGCCAAGATGGACTACGCCGACCTGATGAAGGACATGCAGGCGGAGGACAAGGAGGTCAACGAGGCGCGCAAGGAAGCCGGCTATCCCGGGTTGCACGTGATGGGCTGGGCCGAACCGCCGCATTACGACGCCGCCAACAAGAAGCTGTACTGGGCGAAGGAACTCAAGAGCGATGATTCCGACACCAACACCCTCAACTACGACATCCGCGTGCTCGGTCGCCATGGCTACATGAGCATGAACGCGGTGGCGCGCATGTCCGAGATGGGCGAGGTGAAGACGGGCATGCAACGCCTGTTGCCGATGGTGGAGTTCGATGCAGGCTCGCGCTACGCCGACTTCAACGGCTCCACCGACAAGCTCGCGGCTTACGGCATTGCGGCGCTGATCGGTGGCGGCATCGCTGCCAAGTCGGGCCTGCTGGCCAAGCTCGGTCTGCTGCTGCTGGGCTTGAAGAAGCTGCTGATCCCGCTGTTCGTGGTGGTAGCTGCCTCGTTCAAGAAGGTCGTCGGATTCTTCCGCCGCGACAAAGACAAGGGCGTGGTCAGCTGATCACTCCATTGGGTGAAGGTGCCACGGTCGGCGTTCTGCACCGCTGGCGGCGTAACGCAAGCGATCACGGCGACCTGATCCACGCAGCCTGGCCCGATACGGGGCAGGAACAAAGCAACGGCTCGCCCACCGGCGGGCCGTTGTCGTTTTAAGCCGCCGCCGTGCCGACCGTTCGTCGGCGCGATGCAACCCTCGCACGCATTTCACCAATCCCAAAGGGTAGATGCCGGGAAACGGCCCGGCATCACCATGTGGAGTGAAGCGATGAACATGCAGATCCTGGTCGTGTTGCTGGCGGCAGTGCCGCTGGCGGCATCCGCCGCAGGCACCGTGACAACCTCGCCCATCCAGGTGCAGGCCCACGCGCCGCCGACAGTGAAGGTCAGTTGCGACCGCGCCGATTGGCCGACCCAGCGCCAGGTCGCGCGCTACATCGAGGCCCGCAGCGCGGACGAAACCGAGCAGACGCATCAATTCGTGCTGCGTGAAGGCCGGCGCGCCTGCTGGCAAGGCGCCACCCACGTGCGCGTCGAGTTCCGCGCTGCCAACCGCACGGTGGCGTTGGCCGGGATTCCGTAAGACGCAGGTCGTCGCACCTCGGCGATCGGGCGGGTCGTCGGAGTGCACCTGCCCGGGTGTCGGGCACGTGGGCGCGCCGTGCGGGTTTTACGGAAAAGCCCGGACACCGCCAACAACGAGATCGCGCCATGAATGCGCGCCTTCTCTCCCTGCTGCTCGCCGCCGCATTGCCGCTGGGTGCCGCTGCCGCGCCTGCCGCCAATGTCGTGCTCGAGTGCGAGAAGCTGCCTGCCGAGCCAGTGGACCATCGGCCGTAGCATCGACAGCAACAATTCCGCACAGATCTACGCCGTCCGCACCCACCTTATGATCAATGCCCAGCGCGCCTGCCGCCACGGCGCGAGCAACGTGCAGCTGGTGTTGGACGATCCGCAGCGCATCGAAACGCTGCGCGCGGTTGCGGTCGGCTAATAAGTCCTGCGCGAGTAAGCGCTGCGTCGACCGGCTACGGTTGCGCGGTTACGGCCGCGCCGGAAGGCGGAAGAACGCGCGTGCCGCCGCAGTGCTGTTGGTCGCGGCGAGATCCACGGATTCGCCGCGATCCCTAGCCAGTTCTTCGACGATGTGTGCGAGGTAGAAGGGTTCGTTGCGCCGGTGCGAAGGCGCCGGCTTGACCGTGCGCGGCAGCAGGTAGGGGGCGTCGGTCTCGATCAGCAGCCGGTTGGCGGGGATGTGCTTCACCAACTCGCGCAGGTGCTGGCCGCGACGCTCGTCGCATAGCCAACCGGTGACGCCGATGTACCAGTCCTGGTCGAGGTAATCGAACAGCTCCTCGCGCGTGCCGGTGAAGCAGTGCACGACCGCCGGGCCCAGGCGGCCATCGAAGTTGCGCATCGTTGCCATGAAATCCGCGTGGGCGTCGCGCTGGTGCAGGAACAGCGGCTTTTTCGTGTCGGCCGCGATCTGCAGCTGCATCTCGAACGCGCGCCGTTGCGCCGGACGCGGCGAGAAGTCGCGGAAATAGTCCAGCCCGCATTCGCCCACCGCGACGACTTCGGCATGCGTGTGCAGGGCGCGCATCTCGGCGTCGCACTCGGTGGTGTACTCGCTGGCGTGGTGCGGGTGCACGCCGGCGGTCGCGAACAGCTCGCCCGGATGCTGCTTGGCCAGCTTCAGCGCCAGCGGCGAATGCTCGCGGCTGGCGCCGGTGATGATCATCTGCACCACGCCGGCTTCGCGCGCGCGTTGCAGCACGGCGTCGCGGTCGTGGTCGAAGGAGTCATGGGTGAGGTTGGCGCCGATGTCGATCAGTTGCATGCGACAAGTCTAGCAATCGGCCTTCGATTTCGAACCCGCCCTTCGACTCCGGTGCGGGACTACGCGCCCGGGTCCTTCGACTTCGCTGCGCTACGCTCAGGATGCGCGGTTCAGCGTGCGCATCCAGATCGAGTCGGATCGCTCATGCCGCCAAACCACTTCCGCATCGCCAGCGTCACCACGCGACCGCCGCTCATCCTGAGCGTAGGCGCAGCGCCGAAGTCGAAGGACCCGCATGCCACCGCGTATCCTTGCCGCGTGAATCGCCCCGACCCCCCGCAATTTCCCATCGACGAACTCCTGCCGCGCATCCGCGAATCGCTGGCGGTGCATCCGCGTCTGGTGCTGGAAGCGCCACCGGGCGCCGGCAAGACCACGCAGGTGCCGCCGGCGCTGCTCGATGCACCGTGGCTGCAGGGCAGGAAGATCGTGGTGCTGGAGCCGCGCCGTGTCGCCGCGCGCGCGGCCGCTACCTTCATGGCGAAGCAGCGCGGCGAGGACGTCGGCGCCACCGTCGGTTACCGCATCCGCTTCGAGAACAGGGTGTCCGCGGCGACGCGGATCGAGGTTGTCACCGAAGGCATCCTGACCCGGATGATCCAGGACGATCCCGAACTGGGAGGCAGCGGCCCCGACGCGATCGGCGCGCTGCTGTTCGACGAATTCCACGAACGCCACCTGTCCGCCGATCTCGGATTGGCGCTCGCGCTCGACGTGCAGGCGTCGTTGCGCGAGGACCTGCGCATCGTAGTGATGTCGGCGACGCTGGACGGCGAGCGCCTGGCGACCTTTCTGGACGCGCCGCGCCTGAGCAGCGCCGGACGCAGCTTCCCGGTGGCGGTGTCGCACTTCCCCGCCAATCGCGACGAGAAACTCGAACACCACACCCGACGCGCGATCGACCACGCACTGGCGCAGCATCCCGGCGACGTGCTGGTGTTCCTGCCCGGCCAGCGCGAGATCGCCCGTGTCGATGCCACGCTCGCCGGCAGCGACACGAAGCGCGGCGTCGACGTACTGCAACTGCACGGAGAACTTCCGGTCGAGCAGCAATCGCGCGTGCTGCAGCCCGATCCCGATGGCCACCGCCGCGTCGTGCTCGCCACGAATGTCGCCGAATCCAGCGTCACCCTGCCGGGCGTGCGCGTGGTGGTCGATGCGGGCCTCGCGCGCGAGCCGCGCTACGACCCGAACAGCGGCTTCGCGCGACTGGACGTGGTCAACATCGCGCAGGCGTCCGCCGACCAGCGCGCTGGTCGCGCCGGTCGCGTCGCCGAAGGATTCGCCTACCGCCTGTGGCCGCAATCGCAGCGGCTGGAACCGCAGCGCCGCGCGGAAATCGCGCAGGTCGAGCTTGCCGGCCTCGCGCTGGAGCTTGCGGCGTGGGGCGATGCCAACCTGCGTTTCGTCGATGCGCCGCCGCCCGGCGCGCTCGCGGCGGCGCGCGAACTGCTGCAGCGCCTCGGCGCGCTCGACGGCCGCGCGCTTACGCCACTGGGCCGCCGCATGCTCGCGCTGGGCACGCACCCGCGGCTGGCGGCGATGCTGCTGGCACCGGACGCTCCCGGCGAACGCGCGCTGGCGTGCGACCTGGCGGCATTGATCGAAGCGCGCGATCCCATTCGCTCGCGTTCCGACGCGCTGGTTGAACGCTGGCAGGCACTGGTCGCCTTCCGCAATGGTCGCGTCGGCGCGGATGCGTCGCGTTCGTCGCTGGTCGCGCTCGACCAGGCGGCGAAGCAATGGCGCCGCCGCCTGCGCCTGGACGCGCCGCCGTCGTCCAATCTGCCCGCACACGCGATCGGCGACGTGCTGCTGCACGCCTATCCCGATCGCATCGCCCGCCAGCATCCGACCGATCCGTACCGCTACCAGCTCGCCAACGGCCGCAGCGCCAAACTGTTCGATGACAGCGCGCTGTACGGCGAGCCGTGGCTCGTCATCAGCGAACTGCGCGACGAGGCCCGCGACGCCCGCATCATGCGTGCCGCGCCGCTGGATGAGGCGCGGCTGCAACGCGATTTCCCGCAGCGTTTCACCCGCGAAGACCGCGTGGTGTGGGATACGAACACGCGCGGCATCGCGGCCGTGCGCGAGACCCGCTTCGACCGCATCGTGCTCGAAAGCAAGCCGCTGGCAAAGCCCGATCCGTCGCGTTACGCCGAGGCACTGATCGATGCGGTGCGGCAGCTGGGACTGGATGCATTGCCGTGGACGCAGTCGCTGCAGCAATGGCGCGCGCGCGTGCGCTGCCTGCGCACGTGGATGCCGGAGCTGGTCGACGTGTTGCCTGACCTGTCCGATGCCGCGTTACTGGCGTCGCTCGACGCGTGGCTCAAGCCCGCGCTCAGCGGCAAGACGCGCCTGGACGCGCTCGACGAGCAGGCGCTGGGCGAGGCGCTGAAATCCCGCGTCGACTGGCCGACGCGGCAGAAGGTCGATGCGTGGGCGCCGACGCGGATCGTCGTACCTTCCGGGATGGAACGACGCATCGAGTACGGCTTCGATGCCACCGCAGGCGATGGCGAAGGCGCGCCCGAAGCGCCGGTGCTGGCGGTGAAGCTGCAGGAGCTGTTCGGTTTGGCGGATACGCCGCGCATTGCCGACGGACGCGTGGCGCTGACCTTGCATCTGCTCTCGCCGGGCGGAAAACCGCTGCAGATCACCCGCGACCTGAAGGGCTTCTGGGATCGCACCTATCCGGAAGTGAAGAAGGAGATGAAGGGTCGGTATCCGCGGCATCCGTGGCCGGACGATCCGTGGAGTGCGACGGCGACGCATCGAGCGAAGCCGCGGGGGACGTGAGGGGCTGGGCTGCCTGTTCGCAAAGGCCGCTGCGGCGGCTCGCGAGGTAGTCGGGACGGAGATCCCGCGGTGGCTCTGGGCCTGTCGTTACTGACAGCTCATCGTGGCGCGGCTGTCATGCGGCACGGGCCGCTGCGGCGGCCTTGATGGATTCGAAACGGACGATTCACGGTGGCGCGGCGCGGCGCGCTTTTACAAACTCCAAACGCACCATCGCCTACGGTGTGATCCGCTGCGACGCGAATCACGCTCCGCGCACGCGCACGGGCGAAGACTGTGGCCACTTCCGCGAGGACGTTGCAATGAACCGATTCGAAGCTCTCTCTGAACGCGCGTTGGAACTGGCCCAGGACCTGCGCGGCAACGTGCAGCAGCACCTGCCCCGGGCCGGGAAGCTGCTCGAAGCCGGCGCGAAGCTCGGCGTGGTGAAATCCGGTGCACGCGTGGCGGGCAAGTTCGCCCGGCGCAATCCGGTGCTGGTCGCAGCCACGATCGCCGGAGCCGGATTGCTCTGGTACGCCGCGCATCGGCGCGCCAAGCGGCTGCGGGAAATGCAGGCAGCCGAACCGATCGAAAGCACCGCACACCGGCTGCCACCGAAGCGGGTTGATGCGCGTCGTGCCGGCACACGCAAGGCCAAGACTAATGGCCACCACGCGCAGGGCGCCCACGCCGGCAGCGAGTAGACTCGGTCCTTGGGACCTCTGGATCACCTTTGTCCTGTCATCCCGAGCGTAGCGAGGGAGCTGTTTTTGCGCGGCAAAACAGCAGATCCCTCGCTACGCTCGGGATGACATGTGAGCTGTTCAGAGGTTCCCCAGGGTGGTCGTTGTCGATGATGCTTCTGGCGTTTGGTGGTCTGGGTGCAAAGGCCGCTGCGGCGGCCTGAAGCAGCCGTTGCGGAGAACTCATGGTGGCGCGCCCTGAAGCCCTCGCCACGGAGAATTCATGACGGCGCGAGACGCGCTTCTGGCAGCTCGATCACGAAGCGCGCACCGCCGCCTTGGCGATCCTCGTACCACAGCTGGCCGCCGGCCTTGGTGACGATCTGCCGCGCGAGCGACAGGCCCAGTCCGCTGGAGAGGCCATCGTCGCCGTCGTGCAGGCGCGCGAACGGACGGAACAGCTCGCGCTGGCGCGCAGCGGGAATGCCCGGGCCACGATCAGCGACGATCAGTTGCCAGTAGCCGGGTGCACCGCTGCGGGCGGCCAGCAGCAGTTCGCCGCCGGGTGCGTACTTGATCGCGTTGGTGACCAGGTTTTCGGCCACCTGCCGCAGCACGCGCTCGTCGATTGCCACGCGGACGTCATCCGGCGGCGGCGACAGCGTCACCTGGATTCTGCTGGCTTCCAGCTGCATCTCGTAACGACGCAGCAGCCAGCCCAGCGTGTCGGCCAGCGGCGCCGACACCAGCGGCTGCGCATCGGATTCGGCTTCGGCCTCGCGTGCTTCCAGGTAGTGGCGGATGTAACCCAGTGCGTCGAACGCGCTTTCGTGGATCACGTCGAGGTAGTGCGGCACGCGCTCGGGCCGGCAGCCGTTGCTGCGCAGGATGTCGCTGGCGAACAGAACGCTGCTCAGCGGATTCTTCAGGTCGTGCGCGACCAGGTTCACCAGCTCCTCGCGCTCGCGGGCCATGCGTTCGAGGCGGTCGCGGGTGAGCTTCAGGCCGAGGTGCGCATTGACGCGCGCCAGCAGTTCTTCGGGCAGGAAGGGCTTGGTCACGTAGTCGACCACGCCGGCGTCGAACGCGCGCAGCAGCAGGTCGCGGTCCTGCGCGGCGGTGACGAACACGACGGGCACGATGGGCGTGGGCAGCGCCTTGATCGCATCGAGCAGCTCGAAGCCGTCCATGCCCGGCATGATCATGTCCAGCAGGACCAGGTCGGGCGTCGCCTGGATGTAGTGCTGCAGCGCTTCCTCGCCGCAGTTGGCCAGGATCACGTCATAGCCCTGTCGCGACAGCAGGCTGCTGACGACGCGCAGGTTCACGGTCTGGTCGTCGACGACCAGGATCCGGCCCGGCGTACTGGCGGCACTGCGAGTCATCGTGGTTTGCGTTCGCCGCCCCTGAATCCGCCGGAAAAAATAGCAGAAAGCCCGCGGCGCCAGCCGTTCACGGCAGGCGTCCGGGTGTCTTGTTGCTCGCGAGTGTGCGCCACATCGCATTCAGCGGCACGACTGCATCCAACAACTCGGCCGCATCCGGCCAAGCCGCCGCGAGCCCGCGCCATCAGCCGGACAAGTCGCGCCATTGCCCCGGCGCGAGCCCGTCCAGCGCATGCGGCCCGATCGCCACGCGCACCAGGCGCAGGGTGGGCAGGCCGACCGCGGCGGTCATGCGCCGCACCTGGCGGTTGCGGCCTTCGCCGATGGTCAGTTCAAGCCATGCATCCGGCACGGTCTTGCGGAAGCGCACCGGCGGATCGCGGGGCCACAGCGCCGGGGTGTCGATGCGGCGCGCGCGCGCGGGAAGGGTCCTGCCGTCGTTGAGGTCCACGCCGTCGCGCAGCCGCGCGAGCTGGGTGGCATCGGGGTCGCCTTCGACCTGCACCCAGTAGGTCTTGGACTGCTTGTGCCGGGGATCGGTCAGGCGATGCGCCAGCGCGCCGTCGTCGGTGAGCAGCAGCAGGCCTTCGCTGTCGTGGTCCAGCCGTCCCGCCGCGTACACGTTCGGTGGCAGCGCGAAGCCGGCCAGCGTCGGCCGCGGCGGCACGCTGCGATCGGTGAACTGGCAGAGCACGCCATAGGGTTTGTTGAAGGCGATGAGCATCGAGTGCGGGATGAGGGCCGGGCGGGCGACAGGAGCGGGGACAGCTTAAGGGCTGGCAATCCGGGCGAATGCTGTGCGATCCCAACGCGACGCCACGGGCAGCTGCAAAGACATGCCGGTCACCACCGGCACGGTCCCCAGAAACAACGAAGCCGGGCAGGCCCGGCTTCGCGATGTGCCAACGGCCGTGTCAGCCCTTCTTGCGGAAACGCAACGTCATCCGGTCGCTTTCGCCGATCGACTGGTACTTCCCATCGTCGGCCGCGTCATGGCGGTTGGTGGGTGGCAGCGTCCACACGCCGTTGGGATGGTCGGTGGTGTCCTTGGGATTGGCGTTGACCTCGCTCCTGGCATCGAGCACGAAGCCGGCCCGCGTCGCGTACTCGATCACCAGCGCCTCGGTGAGGTAGCCGGACTTCTTCATCGTTTCCAGGTCGGTGCCGGGCTTGGCGCGGTGGTCGACGACGCCGAGCGTGCCGCCCGGCTTGAGCACGTCGAAGAACGCCTTGAAGTACGCGTCCTGCGTGCCGTCGCTCACCCAGTTGTGGGCGTTGCGGAAGGTCAGCACGAGGTCGGCCGAGCCCGCTGCGCCGAAGTTGGGCAGCATCGGATCGAACACGCGCACGTCCGGCGCGCCGTACACGGCGGCGTTGCCAGCGAACTTCTCGCGCAGCTGGGTGTTGAGGCGGTAGCGGTAGCCCGGCTGGCCGGGGATCGCGTCGTCCCACACCGCGGCGACGTAATGGCCGTCGGCGCGCAGGAACGGGGCGAGGATCTCCGCGTACCAGCCGCCGCCAGGGGTGATCTCGATGACGGTCTGCTGGTGCGCGAGGCCGAAGAATTCCAGCGTCTGCTGCGGGTGGCGGTAGACGTCGCGGACGACGTTCTTCGGATCGCGCCATTCGCCCTTGAGCGTGTTGGCGAGCAGCGAGCCCTGCACGGCGCTCCCGACGCTTGCGTTGTCGCTGTCAGGGGCTTCGGCGCTGGCCGAGGGTTGCGGTGCATGCGCGCAGGCGACCAGGGCGGTGAGCAGGGCGAAGGGCAGCAGGCGTTTCATGGAGGCTCCAGGCATCGGGTCGTGGCGAAGACTAGCGCCAATGCGATGCCGGCGAGTGTGTCGAAAGCGGGATGCTGCGATGCCAGGCGTGCAATCCGGATGCGTGCGGAGAGCGTTGGCTGTTGTCGCCGAGTCGCCCGCGCGCCGTGTTGCTTTGTGCGTACCGCCCGTGACGCCTCAGCGTTTGCGCTTGGGTGGCGACGGCATCGCCGCCACGGTGTGCAACGAATAACTGTTGGCATATTCCTGCGACTGCAGCAGCAGCCAGTCGCGGAACGCCATCAGCCCGGCGTGGTCGCGCGAGCGTTCCGGGTAGACCAGGTAGTGGCCGTAGTCGGTCTGCAGCTGCTGCTCGGTGAGGCGGACCAGTTGCCCGGATTCCAGCAGCAGGCGGATGCGCGTCAGCTTGCCCAGCGCCACGCCGACACCGGCGGCGGCGCCGCGATGCGCGGCTTCGGAATCGTCGAAGTACGCCGCGTAGCGCGTGGGCGGCGTGCCACCGAAGCGTTCGAACCACTCGTGCCACAGCGTGTCGCGGTCGGGATCGCCCAGCAATGGCCAGCGGCCCAGTTCCTCCAGCTTGAACGGACCGTGCTGCGCGACCAGCGCCGGGTTGGCGACGGGCGTGATCCATTCGTCGAAGAGGTGTTCGCTGGCGACGCCTGGCCACTTGCCCTGGCCGATGCGCAGCGCCGCGTCGACGTGGGAGTCGCGCTCGAAGTCCACCAGCGACGAGTTCGACTGCAGGTTGAACTCGATCTGCGGATGCGCGGACAGGAATCCCGGCAGGCGCGGTACCAGCCACGCCGAAGCCATCGACGGCGTCAGCGACAGGGTCAGCACGTCGTGCCGGCGCGGGCAGTACGGGCGCAGCGCCTGCTCGAGGGCGTCGAAATGCGGCGCGGCACGTTCGAACAGCTGGCGGCCGTCGGAGGTGAGTTCCACCCCGCGCGCGGTGCGCACGAACAGGCGATGGCCCAGTCGCTCTTCCAGACCGCGGATCTGGTGGCTCAACGCACTGACGGTCAGGTGCAGCGTGTCGGCCGCGCGCGACAGGTTGCCGCTGCGCGCGGCGGCGACGAAGCCCTGCAGGGCATGCAATGGTGGACGGCTCATGTTGAATCCTGTTCAAGCCTGCCTTGCAGAATCGTCGCTTTTTGCGCGAACTGCAAGGGAATAGATTTGACCCCACTTCAAGAGATGGCCGCAAGGCCGGGAGTAGGACATGAACATCTGGACCGGGCTGTTGTTCCTCGAAGGCGCCATCGCCGACCCCGCGCTCGCGCAGGAGCTGGCCGGCGATGACGCCACGGCCACGGACCCCGCGCCGCGCCGCACCTACCCATCCACGCGCAATCCGGAGAAGACCATGAACCTGTTCAAGGGCCTGCTGTACCTGCTCGACAACGATCCGCCCGCCTCCCCGGTGCTGGTCGACAACCGTCGCTTCGGCGCCGCCACGGCCGCGGCCGAGTTCGCCGCGGAGCTGGGCAATCGCGTCGCGTCGGAGCGCTGGTTCGGCAAGGCGCGCGCCAGCGACGAGCAGCCCGCCGGCTGCACCTGATCGCAACGCCGTCTGCTGCACTGCAACAAAACTGCAAGCCGGGTGGCGCGGGGATGTCATCCGCGCCACCCAAGATGCCCGCGCCCAGCAACGGGCCCTGCGCCAGGACGGCCTGCGCCAGGAAAGTCCGCACCCAGTAAGTGTGTCCCCTGCGAAGCCGCCAGGACGGCGGACCCCCACGGAGTCGAGCCATGTACCTGTTCAAGAGTGAAATGCTGCATGAAGTCCCCGCCCAGGCGCCACGCAGCTACGGTGCGCCGGCGTTCGGCCGACGCTATGGCCGCCGCGGCGTCACCACCGCGCTGCCGGAGACGAAGCTGGAGCGCGTGCTGGCCTTCCGCGCGGCGCCCGCCTGCAACGTGGTGCGGGATGGAATTGCCGGCACGATCGATTTCGATCGCGCGGCCTGAGCGCAACGCGCACGGAAGCCGGAGCGGGAGTCCGCCGCCGCAGCGCGCGGCGGCTTCCCCAGATGGAATGAAGGCCTGGCCAAGCGTCGGGCCTTCATCGTTTTCGCGGCAAGGAGGGGTGCCCGAGTTGACAGGGTCCACACAAATGCGAATCATTCGCATCCCAAAAGTCAGCCGATCATCCCCTTCATGTCCTCCCGCCTGCTTACCGTCGCGCTGCTGTGCGGCCTCGCGACCTGCCCGCTGCTCGCCCACGCCGACGAAAACTATTTCGGCTACACCTACGGCTCCGAAACCCTGCCCGTCGGCGCCAACGAGGGCTACCTCTGGCTGACCCAGCGCAACGGCAAGGGCGAAGGCCACTACCGCGCCACCGACGTCCAGCTGGAATACGAACGCGGCATCACCGACCGCTTCCAGATGTCGTTCTATCTGACCGGCCGCGCCTACAACTACGGCGGCGGCGCGATCGAGGACGAGGAAACCGGCGAATCGATCGAACTGAACCGCAAGCTCGACTTCGACGGCGCCAAGGTCGAGATGAAGTGGAACCTCAAGAGCCCGGAGCGCGACGGCTACGGTCTGGCGCTGTACCTGGAGCCCGAATACGCCACGCTGCACCGCCCCGACGGCGAGCGCTTCAAGGAAGTCGGCCTGGAAACCAAGCTGATCCTGCAGAAGAACTTCCGCGACGGTCAGATCGTCACCGCCTACAACCTGACCCTGGAACCGGAGTGGGAACGCGAAGACGGCGAGTGGGAGCCGGAGCTGGTGGTGGAGAACAGCGCGGGCGTGTCGTACCGCTTCGCCCCGAACTGGTTCGCCGGCATCGAAACCCGCGTCGACATGGCGTATCCGGAATACGGCTCGCGTGAATTCTGGGCCTGGTTTGCCGGCCCGACCCTGCACTACGGCGGCCAGAAGTACTGGGGCACGTTGAGCTGGATGCCGCAGCTTCGCGGCGGTCCGAACGACGCCGGGCGTTCCGACCACCTGCACCTGGAAGAGCGCGAGCGCAGCGAAATGCGGCTGAAGCTCGGCGTCAATTTCTGACTCATCCGACCAGCGCTGTCGTCGTCCCGAGCGGGGACCTGCCTTTCGTGCCAGTTGCGAAAGCAACAGGTTCCCTGCCGTGCACGCCGCGGTCCCCGGCCCCACGCGGAATCCCCCATGTCCCTGCGTCCATTGACCCTTGCCGCGCTCTGCGCCGCGTCCACCATCGCCCTGCCGGCGCACGCCGATGAAAACCTGTTCGGCTACGTGCGCGGTAGCGAGCTGATTCCCAGCGGCGGCTGGGAGCTGTACCAGAAGATCACCCAGCGCGCCGACAAGGGCGCCGGCGACTACACCGCCTACGACTACGAAACCGAACTCGAATACGGCGTCAGCGACAGGTTCAATGTCGGTGGCGCGCTGCAGGCGCTGTCGCTGGACACCAGCGGCCTGAGCATCAACGGCTACCTGCCCGGCGATCGCGACATCACCCGGTTGTCCGGCGTCGAGATCTACGGGAAGTACAACTTCCTGCGCCCGGCCGCGGACGGCATCGGCCTGACCACGCGCTACGCGCTGGACTACTCGTGGATCGACAAACATTCCGGTCGCGACAAGAAGACCGTCAGCGGCGAATTCGACCTGCTGCTGCAGAAGTACTTTCTCGACGCGCAGCTGGTGTGGGTTGGCAACCTGGGCATGGAAGCGACGTGGGCCGACCGCGAGCCGATCGCCAACCTGCCGGCCGACTTCGAATGGCCGACCGAGCCGGAAATCGAGCTGGAACTGAAGGCCGGCACCGGCGTGAGCTACCGCTTCGCGCCGAAGTGGTACGTGGGCGTGGAAGCGCTGTATGAAACCGAATTCGAAACCGAAGTCGGCCAGGAGCGCTGGAGCGTGTTCGCCGGCCCGAGCCTGCACTATGGCGACCAGAAGTGGTGGGCGACGCTGACCTATCTGCCGCAGATCCGCGGTGGCGGCGAGCAGTACGATGGCCAGCGCGACACCAGCCTGCATCTGATCGAGAAGACCGAGCACGAAGCGCGACTGAAGGTCGGCTTCAACTTCTGATCTTTCTTTTCAATACGCCATCGAGGACATGACCATGCGTCGCGACTTCCACGTGCACTGGCTGCTGCCTGCCGCAACCGTGCTCGCCGCGGCGCCGGCGATGGCGACGACCTACTTCACCGTCGAGCAGGCGCAGAAACAGATGCTGCCCGGCCAGGCGCTGACGCCTGTCGCCATCACCCTCACGCCGGAACAGGCCAAGGCCGTGCAGAAGGCCAGCGGCCTGCGCGTGCGCGAGCCGGTGCTGAAGGTCTGGCGTGCGGCCAATGGCGCCTGGTTCTATGTCGACCAGGTGCTGGGCAAGCACGAGATGATCACCTACGCGTTGGCGCTGGACGCCAGCGGTGCGGTGACCGGACTGGAGATCCTCGATTACCGCGAAACCTACGGTGGTGAGGTGCGCAACCCGAAGTGGCGCGCGCAGTTCACCGGCAAGAAGGCCGGTGCGCCGCTGAAGCTGGATGTCGACATCGTCAATCTTTCCGGCGCGACGCTGTCGAGCGCGCACGTGACCGAAGGTGTGCGCCGGCTGCTGGCGACGCACCAGCTGGTGGTCGCGAAGAAGTAGGGCGTGGAACCGAACGAAGCCGCTGCTTCCGGTCGTCATTCCCGCTTTCGCGGGGATGACGCGCACCGACAGGCATGGCCGCACGGCGACGCCATCGCCATGCCCCCCAACGCCATGCACCGCGCGCGCCCGCTGCTGGGCACCGTCGTCGCCATTCGCGCTGAAGGCGACGCGGAGCTGGATGCCGCCATCGATGCCGCCTTCGCCGAAATCGAAGCCGTGCATCGCGCGATGAGCTTCCACGACGCCGACGCCGAACTTTCGCGCGTGAACCGTGAGGCCGCGCGCGCGCCGCAGGCCGTCGGTGCACTCACCTGGCGCGTGCTGTGCGCCAGTGTCGCTCTGGCGCGGGCCAGCGACGGCCGCTTCGATCCGACCATCGCCCCGGCGCTGGTGCGTTCGGGCCACCTGCCTACGCCCGTTGATGCGCCGCCACCGGCCGCCGACGCCAGCTGGCGCGACATAGAATTGCTGCCCAACCGTCGCGTGCACCTGCGCAAGTCGTCGTGGCTGGACCTGGGCGGCATCGCCAAGGGCTTCGCGGTCGATCGCGCGGTTGCCGCGTTGCGCGCCCGTGGCGTGGCATCGGGCGTGGTCAACGCTGGCGGCGACCTGCGCGTGTTCGGCCATCGAAGCGAGACCATCACCGTGCGCGACCCGAACGACCCCACCCAATCCCGACCGCTGCTGCAGCTGCACGATGGGGCCGTCGCCACCAGCGCCGCCTATTTCAGCGTGGACACTGCCGGGCGTAGCGCGTTGATCGACACCCGAGCCACCACCACGCTGGGCCATCGCGCCAGCGTAAGCGTGTGCGCGCCGCGCGCGATCTGGGCCGACGCGCTGACCAAGCCGGTGCTGGCCGATGGCGAAGCCGTGCTGCCGCTGCTGCGCCGCCTGCGCGCGCAAGCCGTGGTACTGCACGACGACGGTCGGACCCAGGTGCTGCAATGACCCGCCATCACGGCCACGACCGCCTGCGCCTGCCGGGCTGGGTGCGCTGGACGGTGTACCTCGGCGGCGCCGCGTGCGCGCTCAGCGGCAGCGCGTGGCTGCTGCTGCATCACTTCGTGCGGCACGAGGGCGAGTTCGGCCCGGAGCCGTCGGTGTTCGAACACCCCAGCCTGGTCGTGCACGGCGTGTGTGGCCTGCTGCTGCTGTGGGTGCTGGGCCTGGTGTGGTTGCCGCACGTGCGACGCGGTTGGGGGCGGCGCCAGCACCGCGCAGTCGGCGGCACGATGGCGGGACTGATGCTGTGGCTCGCGTTGAGCGCGGCCGGCCTGTACTACCTCGGTGACGAGCAGTGGCGTGGCTGGATCAGCATCGGTCACTGGACGCTGGGGTTGTTCGCTGCGGCGTGGTTGCCGACGCACATCTGGATTGGCCGGCGACGCCTGCGCCGACGCTGAATGCGATCGGGCGTCGGCGCGTTTTCGACAGCGCCTGTATTCCGTCCGCCCGGACGACTGGGTAGGATCGTCGCCGGGCGCCACGCGTCCGCCATGTCCGCCCGGGGAGCGACGTGAAGCTCAGACTCATCATCGTGTTGTCGCTGGCGCTCGGCTTGGTGAGCGGCGCCTTCCTGCAGTCGCTGCTATCGCTCAAGCCGCACGGGAAGGCCGTCGCCGCTGCGCGCGCGGCCGGTCGTGCCGATGCCGAGAAAGCCATGGCCGCCGAGCTGGCCGCGCTCAAGCCGGTGGTGCTGAAGAAAGTGCCGGACGCCGCGAGCAAGGCGGATGGCCGGCACTTCAGCTACGAGTACGTGAAGCCGAGGACCGCCGCACTGCAGCCGTTCTACCAGCGTGCCCTCGACGGCGACCTGTGGCACCACCTGCCCGAAATCCAGTCCATCGACGGTCTGTTGATGCTGCCGCGGCCGATCAAGTTCATCACTGCCGAGTGTCGCGAGCCCAACGCCTTCTACACGCCCGAGCGCAGCGAAGTGGTGATGTGCTACGAGACGATGAAGGTACTGCTCGAGCGCGGCGAGCAGCTCGCCAAGGACCAGAACCTGGGCGACGACTACGCGCAGAAGTACCTCGACGCGAACCTGCGCTTCATCCTGCTGCACGAAACCGGCCACGCCCTGATCGACATGCTGGAGATTCCGATCACCGGTCGCGAAGAGGACGCCGTCGACCAGCTCGCCGCGACCCTCATGCAGCGTTTCGCCGGCGACCACGAATCCTCTCGCCAGGTCAGCGAGAACCTGCGCATGGCCTCCAACTGGTTCCTGGTGCGCAGCACCGGGGCCTACAACCTGGACGCCTACGCGGACGAACACGCGCTGGGCGAGCAGCGCTACTTCAACCTGCAGTGCCTGGTGTACGGCAGCAATCCCGCGCGCTACCTCGACATCGTCACCTCGGGTGACCTGACGGCGGCACGCGCGCGCACCTGTCCCGCCGAAGCGCGCCGGGTCAACAAGGCCTGGTTGCGCCTGCTGCTGCCGCACGTGGCGCCGAAGTACGAGATGACCGAAGAAAAGGCGAACCGGTTGTTCGAGCAGCGCGAGCGGGAACGCAACCGGAATGCGGAGCCGGCGTACGTGCGCTGATGCCACGTCGTTGTTTGCAGGCGCGCCAACGAGCGACCCGTCCGGAACGACATCGGCGCGGCCCGAGCTTGGCGCGAACCTCAGGAACTACTGAACAAATCTCACCCCGTCATCCCGAGCGCAGCGAGGGACCTGTTTTTCGCGGCCAAACAGCAGATCCCTCGCTGCGCTCGGGACGACATCCGGCTGATTCAGGCATTCCTCAAGCGCGCTGGCATGAAAAAGCCCGGCTCGCACCGGGCTTTTCCACGCGCCAGCGATTGCGGGGATTACAGCGCCGCCAACGCCGCGTTGAGCGTCGCACTCGGGCGCATCGCGGTCGAGAGCTTGGCCATGTCGGCGTGGTGGTAGCCGCCGATGTCGACCGGCTTGCCCTGGACGCCATTCAATTCGGCGACGATCTTCGCCTCGTTGGTGGTGAGCGTCGTGGCGAGCGGAGCGAACTTCGCCTTCAGCGCGTCGTCGTCGTTCTGCGCGGCCAGGGCCTGCGCCCAGTACATCGCCAGGTAGAAGTGGCTGCCGCGGTTGTCGATGCCGCCGACCTTGCGCGACGGCGACTTGTCGTTGTCGAGGAACGCGGCGTTGGCGACGTCGAGCGTGTCGGCCAGCACCTTCGCGCGCTTGTCGCCGTAGCGGTTGGCCAGGTGTTCCAGCGAAGCCGCCAGCGCGAGGAATTCGCCAAGCGAATCCCAGCGCAGGTAGTCCTCCTGCACGAACTGCTGCACGTGCTTGGGCGCCGAACCGCCGGCACCGGTTTCGAACAGGCCGCCGCCGGCCATCAGCGGCACGATCGACAGCATCTTCGCGCTGGTGCCCAGCTCCATGATCGGGAACAGGTCGGTGAGGTAATCGCGCAGCACGTTGCCGGTGCAGGAAATCGTGTCCTGGCCCTTGCGGATGCGCTCCAGCGAAAACTTCATCGCCTCAACCGGCGACAGGATGCGGATGTCGAGGTCGGTGGTGTCGTGGTCCTTGAGGTACTTCTCGACCTTGGCGATCACGTTGCGGTCGTGCGCACGGGCCGAGTCCAGCCAGAACACGGCCGGCACGCTCTTGGTGGGCGTGCTCGACAGGCGCGCGCGGTTGACGGCGAGCTTGACCCAATCCTGGATCGGCGCGTCCTTGGTCTGGCACATGCGCCAGATGTCGCCGGCTTCGACCGCGTGCTCCATCAGCACGGTGCCGGCGGAATCGACCACGCGCACGCGGCCGGCGGCGGTGATCTGGAAGGTCTTGTCGTGGGAGCCGTATTCCTCGGCCTTCTGCGCCATCAGGCCGACGTTGGGCACCGAACCCATCGTCGCCGGATCAAACGCGCCGTGGGTCCGGCAGTCGTCGATCACCACCTGGTAGATACCGGCGTAGCAGCGGTCCGGGATCACCGCCTTGGTGTCCTGCAGTTCGCCCTTCGCATTCCACATGCAGCCGCTGTCGCGCAGCATCGCCGGCATGGAAGCGTCGACGATCACGTCGCTGGGCACGTGCAGGTTGGTGATGCCCTTGTCGGAATTCACCATCGCCAGGCCCGGGCGCTGCGCGTACAGCGCGGCGATGTCGGCGGTGATCGCCGCACGGGTGTCGGCCGGCAGCGCGGACAGGCGCGAATACAGGTCGCCGATGCCGTTGTTGGCATCGAAGCCGATGCGCTCCAGTTCCGCCGCGTACTTGCCCAGCACCGGCGCGTAGTAACGGTTGACCACGACACCGAACAGGATCGGGTCGGAGACCTTCATCATCGTGGCCTTCAGGTGCAGCGAGAACAGCACGCCGCGGGCCTTGGCGTCGTTGATCTGCGCGTCGACGAACGTCGCCAGCGCGCCCGTGCTCAACACCGAAGCGTCGATCAGCTCGCCCGCCTTCACCTTGAGGCCGGTCTTGAGCATGCTGCTGCGGCCGTCGGCACCAATGAGCTCGATGTTGACGCTGCCGTCCTGCGCAATCAACGCGGACTGTTCGCTGCCGTAGAAGTCGCCGCTCTCCATGTGCGCGACGTGCGACTTCGAATCGGCGGACCACTTGCCCATCTTGTGCGGATGCTTGCGTGCATAGCTCTTCACCGACGCCGGCGCGCGGCGGTCGGAATTGCCTTCGCGCAGCACCGGGTTCACCGCGCTGCCCTTGGTGCGGTCGTAACGCGCCTTGATCTCGTTGTCGCGCTCGCCGCGCGGCTCTTCCGGGTAGTCCGGCAGCGCGTAACCCTGGCTCTGCAGTTCCTTGATCGCGGCCAGCAGCTGCGGCACCGAGGCGCTGACGTTGGGCAGCTTGATGATGTTGGCGTCGGGCGTGGTGGCGAGCTGGCCGAGTTCGGCGAGGTCGTCGGCGATGCGCTGGTCTTCGCGCAGGAACTCGGGGAACTGCGACAGGATGCGGCCGGCCAGCGAAATGTCGCGGGTTTCCACGGCAATGCCGGCGGTGGCGGTGAACGCCTCGACGATCGGCAGCAGCGACGCGGTCGCCAGGAACGGCGCTTCGTCGGTCAGGGTGTAGATGATCTTCGGGGTGTTGGACATGGGGGGGCTCGCTGGCTCGTCGGTCGGAATGAATGGGCGGTGCGTGGGCCGCAGCCCGGGGCGCGGCGCGCCGGCGGGCAATAAGACCGGCCATTGTCGCGGTTCGGCCCGGTGCCGGCAAAGCCGCCCGCGTTCCGCACCGTTACGTACGGAAGGGTGATCGCGGTCCAAGCCCGGTTCATCCGCGGTTGGCGAGAATCACCCGGAGCGTTTCGATCACCCGATGCCCGCACGCGACTCAACAGTGTTCCGCGCTGGCACGTTTTGCCCGTCCTGGGCGACCAATACCGTTTGCCAGGAATAACGGAGCGCGCTGTACTGACCCTGCGTCGCTGTCTGCGACGCGCTGCAATCCGATGGTGTCCGCGATGACCAACCGCCTGCTGCCGATCGTCCTGTGCCTGGCCCTGCTGGGTTGCCAGCAGCCGCCCGGTGCGAACGACGGCGGGCTGCCGGTGACACTGGCCGAAGCCGGCGACGCCACGGCCCAGCCCCGGTCATCGGCGCCGCACGCGGCCGGCCGCGACGACTACCTCAGGACCACCTACTGGCCGACTGTCGATCTCGACGCGGGCCAAGCCTGGATCAGCTGCGATTTCGACTACAAGGCGCTGGGCGACGGCACACCGCTGGAATCGCTCGCGTTCTTCAACGTGGTCGACGCGCTGACACCGTGCCAGCCCAAGGGCGTGGTGCGCGTGCGCTACCAGGGCAAGATCGGCGCCGGATTCACCGCGCTGATGGAGCGGGTCGCGGCGATCGCCGATCGCATGGAAATCCCGACCCGCATCCTCGACATCGATTCCAGCGGTGGCCACGTCGAGGAAGCCATCCGCGCCGGCGATTCGATGGCCGAATCGCGCTGGGCGATCTGGGTGCGCGAAGGCTCGCAGTGCCACAGCTCGTGCGTGCTGATCCTAGCGGCGGGCGATACCCGTTCGATCGTCGGCAAGGTCGGCGTGCACCGGTTGTTCCGCGACCAGTCGACCGCAACTTCGCGCGCGGAGCTGAGTGCGGAATTGCGCGACGTCAGCACGCAGGTGCGCGATTACCTGGCCCGCAACGGCGCCGACGCGCGCATCACCGACCTGATGATGACCGTCGCCAACCGGCGGCTGCGCCTGCTTACCGAGGACGAGCTGAGCGAGTACGGACTGGACGGCAGCAATGCAGTGCAGGACGACCTCGACCGCATCCGCCTGACCCGTCGCTGCGGCGATGATTTCGCGCGTCGTCGCGATGCGTGGCTGCGCGCGTTCGAGGCGCAATGCCTGGAACCGGGTAAGGCATTCGAGGCGCTGGACGAGTGCGGGCGCGCGCTGGAACCGATGTTCGGCTTCCCCGACGCGCGCTGCCCCGGCGACAACCCGACCGCCGATCGCCGACGCCTGCCAACACAGACCGACAAGGGGCTGCGGCCGCCGCTGAAAGTGGTGCAGTCGCCGTCGCAGGAAGGCGCTGATGCGCCGTTGGCGGCGGGGACGCCGTAGCGCTCGCCCGCGGGTTGGCGTTCAAGCGCCGCGTTCGTTGAGGCAGTGACCGGCCGGCGACGCGGAACGCGCGACGGCAACGCCCTGTCGCGGACGACGAGGATCGACGCCCGGGCGCATGCCGCGCGCCAGGCGTCCCCGGATTACGACTTCATGGCCTGCGCGCCGCGGCTCAGGCGCCGTGGCACTTCTTGTACTTCTTGCCGCTGCCGCACGGGCACAGTGCATTGCGATCGGGCGTGGCTTCGCGGCGGATCGGTTCGCGCGGGGTCAGCGCATCGATGCGGTGGTGGTGCAGATCGCTGAGCATGCCCGGCAGGCTGGCGATGATTTCCAGGCGTTCGCGATAGCCGATCGGGGTGCCCGGTGCTTCCGGGTCCTCGCCGAGCACTTCGCCGCTGGCGAGCTGGTCCAGGCGAACGAAGATGTCGTCGATCCACTCGTGTTCGTCCAGCCACTTTTCCCAGGCGTCCTCGCGCAGCTCGACTGCGCGGAAGAAGCCGAAGGCCCAGTCGCGGCCGACGTCGAGTTCGTCCGGCTGCTCGGCTTCGGCCTCCTCGGGCAGCCACAGCAGCGGCGCGAGGTGGTCGGGCAGGTCGTCGTCGCCATGGCGTACACGTTGGCTGGCCATGTTCCAGTGGCCTAGCAGCAGGGCGTCGACTTCGGTGCGTTCGGTTTCGTCCGCCCAGCGTGGCGGCTTGCCCCATACGGCCGGCTGCCATTCCGCGGCGGGGACGTCGGTCGGGGAGACCACCAGCGCGGAGAGGTAGCCGTCCAGCGCCTCCAGGTTGAAGCCCTTGAACGGCACCGCGCGCTGGTCGAGCAGCTCGGAGAGGCGTTCGATCTGGTCGTCGTCGAGGTAGTTGGGGGCGGCTTTCATGGTGGCCTGGTACGGGGGAAAGGCCGCATGGTAGTGCGAACGGGCCCGGTCCGCCGCCGCGAACCCTCCAGGCGCGATGACGACAGCGCGCGGGCCGCCGACAATGACGACGATGACCAGGATCGCCGCCAAAACCGCCACCAGCGCCCCCGCCTGTCCCTGCGACTCCGGGAAGGCCTACGCCAGCTGCTGTGGCCCGCTGCACGCCGGCGACGCCATCGCGGCCGATGCGCAGGTGCTTATGCGCTCGCGCTACACCGCCTACGTACGCGCCGATGCGGACTACCTGCGCGCGACCTGGCATCCCAGTACACGCCCGGCGACGCTGGATTTCAGCGATGCCACGGCGACGCGCTGGCTGGGGCTGGAGGTGAAGCGGCACGAAAGCAGCGATGCGGACCATGCCGTCGTCGAGTTCGTCGCCCGCTACAAGGTCGCCGGTGCAGCGGCGGTGCGGTTGCACGAGGTGAGCCGCTTCGTGCGTGAAGGCGGCTGCTGGTACTACGTCGACGGGGTGTTTCCGCAGCGATGAGCCTGCGGTGATCGCCGGTTCGCGGCCCGCCCAGCGGGCAAAGAAAAAGCGCGGCCTGGGCCGCGCTTTTCAGGGATGGTTCGGCTGACAGGATTCAGCGCGCAGGCTGCCAGGCCTGGTCGAGAATGCCGTTGAGTCGTGTCTGCGTAGTCGACGTGCCCGAATTCCAGATCACATTGGCACCAGTGCTGATGTTGCGCCACAGGATGTCGGCCTTGCCGTCGCCGCCGTAGTCGCCCACGCCGGCGACCTTCCAGTTCTGGTCCGTGACGCTGACCAGCTTCTGGTGGGTGGGGGCGTTGGCCGAGAACCACAGGTCATTGGCGCCGGTGCTGCTGTTGCGCCAAAGCAGGTCGTCCTTGCCGTCGGCGTTGAAGTCGCCGGCACCGGCGATCGAGTACGCCAGGTTGGTCACCGCGGTCATCGTCACGCGCTGGGTCGACTGCGCCGAACGCCACATGTCGTTGCCGCCCGTGGCAGTGTTGCGCCACACGACATCGTCCTTGCCGTCGGCATTGAAGTCGCCGATCACGGCGAACTTCCAGTCCGGGTTGGAGACGGTGGCCAACTGCACGCGCTGCGCGGAGTCGCCGGCCAGCCACAGCACGTTGGCGCCGGTGCTGTGCCTGCGCCAGAAGATGTCGGACTTGCCATCGCCATTGAAGTCGCCCAGGCCGGCCACGTACCAGTCGGCTCCCGCGACGGTGGTGAGCAACTGCATGTGGGTGTCGAAGGTCGACAGCCACACCTCGTTTTCGCCCGTGCTGGTGTTGCGCCAGAGCACGTCACCGCGATGGTCGCCGTTGAAGTCGCCGATGCCGGCAACGACCCACGCCGCCGAAGTCTGCGTCGACACCGGACGCACGAATGCGGCGATGCCGTTGTTCCAGACTGCATTCGCGCCGGTGGTGGCGTTGTGCCAGAAGATGTCCGCGCGACCGTCGTCGTTGACGTCGTAGCGGCGGAACTTCAGCGACGTCGGCGTGGCGCCACCGATGCGCACGACGAAGCCCTCCTTGCCGCCGCCCGCCGTGGCCTGCAGTGGCGTTGCGGTCGGGAACTGCCCCAACGTGCGGCCGGCCAGGTAGACCTGGCCCGCGGAATCCTGCGTCGCGCCCAACACGACATCCGACAGCAGCCCACCGATCATCGAGCTCCAGGTGAAGTCGGTGCCCTGCGGATTGAGTCGGCTGATGAATCCGTCGTCGCCACCGCTAAATCCGGGCTGCCACGGCGACGCGGTCGGGAAGCTCGTGGAGCTGGTCATGCCGACCGCGGTCGCGCTGCCATCGGCGCCGACCACCAGGTCGGTGACTTCGTCATAGTCGCCGCCGCCCAGGTAGGTGCTGTAGACCAGTGACTGGCCGTTGGCGCTGATCTTGGTGACGAAGCCGTCCCAATCGCCGGTCTGCGGCTGGATCGAGTTGAGCAGCGGCAACGTGTTGCCGTAGGCCTGGCCGGCGATGTAGGCGTTGCCTGCGCTGTCGACGCCAACGGCGGCGGCGCCTTCGGAGCTGCTGCCGCCGAAGTAGGTGCTGTACACGGCTGCGCCAGCGCTGGTGAACTTGGTCAGGAAGGCGTCGGCGTTGCCGCCGTGCGTGCCCTGCAAAGCATTGCGAGTGGGGAAGTTGGGCGAAGACGTGAAACCGGCCACGTAGACGTTGCCGGATGCGTCGAGGACGACGTCCTCGACGAAGTCATTCGCACTGCCGCCCAGGTAGGTGCCCCAGCCGCGGACGCCAGCCGCGTCGAACTTCACCAGGTAGCCGTCGGTGCTGGCAACGGTGGCGGTACCACCGAAGGTGCCCTGGAACGGCGTGCCGGAGAACGTCAGCCCGCCCTGCGTGTAGCCGCTGGCATACGCATTGCCCGAAGCGTCCACGGCGATGCGCGTGCCAAAGTCCGACTTCGCGCCGAAGTAGGTGCTGTAGACAAGCTCGCTGCCGGCGGCGTTGATCTTGGCGACAAAGGCGTTGGAGGTGCCCACCAGCGTTGCCTGCGCCGCGGACTTGACCGGGAAGCCGGTCGAAGCCGTGGTGCCCGTGATGTAGGCGTTGCCCGCGCCGTCCACGGCGATGCCGTAGGCCGCGTCGAACTTGTCGCCGCCCAGGTAGGTGCTGTACACCCGCGCCGTGCCGGCGGCGTTGATCTTGGTGACGAACACGTCGGCCACGCCGCCGTTGGCGGCCTGGATCGGCGTGGTGGTCGGGAATGTCGTGGAAGCGGTGTAGCCGGTGACATACATGTTGCCGGCGCCGTCCACGGCGATGTCGGTGGCGAAGTCGTCCGCCGTGCCGCCCAGGTAGGTGCTGTAGCTGAGCACCGGATCGATCACCAGTGCGTGGTCGCGGTCGTAGGCGCCCAGGGCGATGGCGACCTGCTTGCCAGCGGTGATGCGGTAGGCGGCTTCGACCGCCACGCGGCGGCCGTCGATGTCCTGGTAAGCGACGGGGCGGTGCTGCAGCAGGTCGCCGTGCGCGGTGGCCAGGACCAGGTTGCCCTTGCCATCCAGTCGCAGCGCGTCCGGACCATTGAACGTCAGGCCGATGCGGCCCGGGTCGGCGCCGGGCGCGACGACGAAGTCGTACTCCAGTTCGCGCTGCTTGCCGTAATAGACGACGTCGATGCCGGGATACACGCCACGGGCGCGCACCTTGCCGAACTGGGCGACATCGCGCTGCCACTGCGCCTGGTCGGCGCCGGTGAAGTAGTTGCTGTTCGCGGCCTGCGGCTGGAGGCCTTCGAACTGCGGGTTGGCGTTGGCGCCGGACAGCGCCATGCGCACCACCGTTGCCGGCGCGGCGTTCGTCGCCTGTGCACCGCGCGGGGCCAGGCCGTGCGGCGAAGCGTCATTGCCGGCGGCCTGGAGGCTGAAAACGGCTTCCGTCGGCGTCAGGAACAGGCTGTAACCCGGGCCGCGCGCCAGGAACTTCACCGCGGCATCGGTCTGGCCCTGGTTGCGCTCGAACGCCAGCGGGAGCTGGGCGAAACGCTGCTGCAGGCCGGCTTCGTCGGTCTTCACCGGTGCGGTGACGGCCAGCGAGGCGGGCGGGCTCAGGCTCAGGGTCGGGGCAAGCAGGGAGACGAGCGCGGCGAAGGGCGTCGCCAGCCAGAAGGATTGCGGGAATTGCATCGAGGATTCCTTGGGCGCGCCGACGCAGACCGCGTCAGTGGGGGGACATTTTTTAGCACAGGGGCCCCCGCGCCGCCATCGAAACGCCGCGCGGCGGGGCGGAAAACCCGCGGAAAACCCGGCATCGCACAGTCCTTGCTGAACACAAGGCGGCGCGCGGGCAAAAAAAGGGCGCGACCTGAACGGCCGCGCCCGTGCTTGCCCACCATGGGGTGGAGAGAGATGGCTTACTTGACCTCGAAATCGCGCGACTGCACCACCGCGCCATTGAGCGAGACCTCGACCTTGTACTTGCCGGTCGGCCAGCCGTCGGGCTTGGCGATGTGGAACTCGGTCGAGCCGACGCCGGTGAAGGTCACGTCGCGGGATTCTTCGTTGACGGTCTGGTTGCTGTCGACGTGGGTCCACTTGACCGACAGCTTGCCCGGCACGGAGGCCGCGGCGTCGCTGGTCGTGGTGGCGATCGACGCGTAGATGGTGTCCTTCGGCGCGAAGGTGGCGGCGGGCATGCCGACCTTCATGTCAGCGCCGATGGTGTTGCCCAGGTCGACGCCGGTGACCGAAGCGGTCGCGGCGACCGCCGGTGCCGGTGCGGGCATCGGAGCCGGTTCGGTGGCAGCCGGCGGCGCCACCGGGGCGGCTTCTTCCTTCTTCTTGCAGCCGACGATGGCCACGGTGCCGAGCATGGCGACCAGCAGGGCGTGCGAAAGGCGGTTGTGGTTCATGCGTTTTTCCTTGTGCAGGGTTCTAAGGGTGCGAACTAAGGGGAAAGGCGAGCGGCGCCGAAAGTGGCGATGCGTTTACTCGGCGTCGAGGGCCGGAATCTTCAGCACCTGGCCCGGGAAGATCTTGTCGGGGTCGTCGAGCTGGTCGCGGTTGGCTTCGAAGATCGCATGCCACTTGCTGGCCTTGCCGTATTGCTCCTTGGCGATGTGCGAGAGCGTGTCGCCCTTGACGACCGTGTAGGTGCGCTCGCCTGCGCCGCCGGTTCCGCCGCCACCGGTGATGGTCTCGGTGGAGGAAGCGCCGGACTGCACGTTGGAGAAATCGGGCTTGCCGGCCGGTTCCGTGCTCGAGGAACCACTGGTCACGTTGGAAAAGTCAGGCTTCTTTTCGTTGCTCATTGAGGGGTCTCCTCCCCGGAATTGGGTCGACCGTCGGCACAGTGGCACGCCGGTTGTTAAGGAAATATGGCGTTGTCGTCGCCGCGGAGTTACCTGCCGGAGCGGCAGGCATCCCCCATTCAGTCTTTCACGATCACTGGCGTTCGTCGCGCCCGCTGGCGGGTCGCCGATAGCCTGCGGTGGCCCGCCACGGGTTGATGTCCAGTCCACCGCGCCGCGTGTAACGCGCCTCCACCGACAACGCGGTCGGGCGGGCCACCGCGAGCAGGTCGCTGAAGATCCGCTCCACGCATTGTTCGTGGAACTCGGCGTGATCACGGAACGACACCAGGTAGCGCAGCAGGGCTTCGCGATCCAGGCGCGGGCCGAGGTAGGCGATCGACACCCGTGCCCAGTCCGGCTGGCCCGTCACCGGGCAGTTGGACTTGAGCACGGCGCTGGCGAGGGTCTCGGCCACGACGACAGCGGTGTCGGCGCGGAGCAGGGTGGCATCGGGTGGGCCGTAGCAAGCGATGTCGGCGTGCAGGTCGATGTCATCGATCGACTCGCCGTCGTTGTCGCCCGCGTCGATCGGCGGCAAGCCGAACACCACGCCCACCGGCGCACCGGCTGCGCGCGACAGGTCCGCGACCATGCGCGCGCGCACCGCTTCATCGTCATCGAAGCGGGTGGCATTGAAGGAGTTCAGGTAGAGCTTGAGCGACTTGGATTCGACCAGGTTGGGCGAGTCGGCCGGCACTTCGAGCGTTGCCGTCGCCACGCGCGGCGTGCCACGCGCGTCCAGCCAGCTCAGTTCATAGGCATGCCAGCGATCGACGCCAATGAACGGCAGTTCCGCGCCGATGCCGATGTGATTACGGCCGATCGCGCGCGCAATCGGGAACAGCAGCGTGGCGTCGTATTCGCGCGGGTAATCGACGTGGCGGCCGAGGGGCAGGTCGTTGGAGGTCATGCCGTCATTCTAGCGGTGATGGTGCGAGGGCCAGTACGCAGGCGTCGGCCGGCAGAACCGAGTACGAAGACGTTTCGCACGCGCCCGCGGTGGCGCAGGAATCGGATATTCCCGCAGGCGATCCGCGCAGACACTGGCGCACCGCCGAAGGAATCACGCCATGCTCACCCTGTACGACTACCTGCCCTCGCAGAACGCCTGGAAGGTGCGGCAGCTGTTGCAACACCTGCAACTGCCGCACCGGACGCGGCACGTCAGCATCTTCGAAGGCGAAGGCCGCAGCGATGCGTTCCGGGCGATCAGTCCGACCGGCACCGTGCCGGCGATCATGCTCGACGACGGTCGCGCGCTGGCCGAATCCAACGCGATCCTGCTGTACCTCGCGCAGGGCACGCCGTACCTGCCCGACGATGCGTTCGGCCGCGGCAAGGTCGCGCAGTGGCTTTCGTTCGAGCAGGAACGCGTGGAAAGCCAGCTGGGCGCACTGCGTCACTGGACGCTCACCGGCAAGCTGGCGCGGCGACCGACGGCGCTGGTCGACATCAAGCGCAATGCCGCGCTCAAGGCGCTTGCGATCCTCGATGCCGAACTGGCGACGCGCGGCTTCATTGCTGGCGATTACGGCATCGCCGACATCGCGCTGTTCGCTTACGTCAGTCGCGCCGAGGAAGCGCAGTTGTCGCTACAGCCGTATCCGCACCTGCGTGCGTGGATCGCGCGGGTGGAGGCGCGACCGGGGTTCGGCGCGCCGATGCATCCGTATTCGATCGATCCGCATTCCTGCAACGAATTACCGTGACTGCGGTAGGGCGGGTCTTGACCCGCCATTGCGCGGCATCGCGCGCCATCCGACGCCATCGCGCAAAGCGGCGGGTCAAGACCCGCCTTACGCCACGACGTTTGCCTCCAGGCCGCGCCGGGGAGACCGGCGTCACGTCACTGCTGCGCGCCGTGCAGGTAATCCAGCGTCGCCTGCAGCATCGCGCGCAGGCCCAGGTCGAGCGCGGATTCGTCCAGGGTGAATTGCGGCGAGTGGTTGCTCGGCGCGGTCACCGGGTCGATGCCCTTCGCGGTCGCGCCGACGAAGAAATACATCGATGGCACTTCCCTCGCGAAGTACGAGAAGTCTTCCGCGCCCATCTGCAACGAGGGTTCCACGACGTTGTCGGCACCGGCGACCGCCCGCAGGCTCGGCAGCATGCGCGCGGTGAGCGCGGGATCGTTGACGGTGACCGGATTGCCGTCGGCGTCGGGCACCTTCGCTTCCGCGTGTGCGCCATGCGCAGCGGCGACGTGTTCGGCGACATTCTTCAGGTCGGCGAAGATGCGGTCGCGCATGCCGGTGTCGAAGGTGCGGATGGTGCCGGTCATCGTCACTTCGTCGGGAATGATGTTGAAGCGGATGCCGCCGTGGATGGTGCCGAAGGTGACGACGGCGGGCAGCTTGGCGATGTCGGTGCGACGGCTGACGATGGTCTGCGCGGTGCCGATCACGTCGGCGGCGGCGACGATCGGATCGATGCCGCCCCACGGCCGCGACCCATGCGTCTGCCGGCCCTTGATGGTGATGGTGAAGCGATCGGATGCCGCCATCAGCGGCCCCTGGCGCACGCCGATCTGGCCGGCCTGTAGCGTCGAGAACACATGCAGCCCGAACGCGGCATCCGGCTTGAAATCCCTGAACACGCCTTCCTCCAGCATCAGCGGCGCGCCGCCCTTTTCGCCGGGCGGCACGCCTTCTTCCGCCGGCTGGAACACGAGCATCACCTGACCCGGCAGCTCCTTCTGCATCGCCACCAGCGCGTCGGCGACGCCGAGCAGGATGCCGGTGTGCGCGTCGTGGCCGCAGGCATGCATCACGCCGGTGGTCTGGCCGTTGAAGCTGGCAGTGACCTTGGAGGCGAAGGGCAGGTTGGTCTGCTCGGTGACCGGCAGCGCATCCATGTCGGCCCGCAGGGCGAGGCGAGGCCCCGGCTTGCCACCGGTGATCACCACCACGACGCCATGGTGGGCAATGCCGGTCTGCGGCTTCAGGCCCAACGCGCGCAGGTGCTCGGCGACCTTCGCGGCGGTGCGCTCCTCGCGATTGGACAACTCCGGGTTGGCGTGGAAATCGCGACGCCACGCGATGACCTGGTCGTGCAGCTTGCGCGCGGCGGCGGTCACTTCCGGACGTTCGGCAGTCTGGGCCTGCGCGCCGAGTGCGCACAGTGCGAGGGACAGGATCGCGAGACGACGCATCGGGCCAGCTCCAACGGGAAAGCGCCGATGCTAGGCCCGATCCCGGCAAAAGTCTGCGCGGCATTTGGCGGTAGCCGTGCCTGCCAGCCGTCCGGGGGCACTACGGGCAGGTCACGTTGAAAGGCAAGCCACCTCCGATCTGTTCGGAAGGTAGTTTGTTCAAGGCGAAGCGTTCAAAGGCGAGCGACTGCCGGGCGTGGTGATGGCGGTGTTCCCAGACCGCATGAGCGCTAGCTTGGAACCGGGCGGGCGACGTGCGAACCTGCGGCGTCGCATCCGCTGCCAGAGTGTCCGTCGATGAACGAAGCTTCGCGCTCCGCATCCGTGTCGCCCGCCACCGGCAGTGCACTGCGCGGCGATGCCGCGCTGTTGCGCGCGGTCGGGACCTTCGCACTGACCGCCGCCGTGATCAACGTGATCGTAGGTGGCGGCATCTTCCGGATGCCGTCCGCACTCGCGGCGCAGATGGGACCCGCCGCGCCGCTGGCGCTGGTGGCAGGTGCGCTGGCGATCATCCCGATCGCATTGTGCTTCGCCGCGATCGGCAGCCGGGTCCAGGTGACGGGCGGACCCTACAGTTACCTGAGCGCGACGTTCGGTCCGTTCGCCGGCTTCATCGGCGGCGCGCTGATGTGGATCAGCAACTTCACGTCCAGCGCGGGCGTGGCGGCTGGACTTTCCGACCAGGTCGCGCGTCTGCTGCCTGCCTTCGCCCCGGCATTGCCGCGCGCGCTGCTGCTCACCGTGGTGTATGGCGTGCTGTTTGCGCTCAACGCGTTCGGTGTGAAGCTCGGTGCGCGCGCGATCACGACGCTGGCCGCGCTGAAACTGACGCCGCTGTTCCTGCTGTGTGTGTTCGGCCTGTTCGTCGTCGACTGGAGCCAGGTGAGCTTCGCGATCGGCGAGGTGCCTTCGTGGGGCGCGCTGGGCGCATCGATGGTGCTGGTGATGTTCGCGTACTCGGGCATGGAGACCGCGCTGGTGCCGTCGGGCGAGATCAACGACCCGGCACGCGACGTTCCGCGCGCCACGATGATCGCCATCCTGCTGGTCGTGCTGCTGTACCTGGCCTTGCAGATCGTGGGGCAGGGGGTACTCGGTCCTTCGCTGGCGCAGAGCCGCGTGCCCGTCGCCGACACCGCCGGCGCAGTGTGGGCGCCGGCGCACGTGTTGCTGTTGATCACCGCGTGCATCTCGATGACGGGTTTCCTGATGGGCAACCTGTTCGGCACGTCGCGCCTGGTGTACGCGTTGGCGCGCGATGGCTACCTGCCGCGCGTGTTCGGCACCGTGAGCGAAAAGCATCGCGTGCCGATCTGGGCACTCGTCGTGCATGCCGGGTTGGCGTGGGTGCTGGCGATCATGGGCAACTTCGATGCACTCGCGCTGATTTCCGGCGGCGCGATCTGCCTGGTCTACGGCCTGGTCAGCATCGCCGCGTGGCGCGCGCAATCCCGAGACATCCGCGAACGCGGCGACGCGCCCTTCGTGCTGCCGGGCGGTCCACTGATCCCGCTGGTATCGCTGGCGGCAATGCTGGCCATCGTCACCACGCTCAATGCCAACGAACGACTTGCGATCATCGTCGCCCTGGCCGCATTGGTGGGCGTCTATGGCGTGCTGGAGTTGCGACGCAGGCAACGATCGCGGTGACTGTCATGGGTCAAGGCGGAAGTACCGCCCTGACCCACTGAATCAATCCGAGGCTGCTCGGGTCCAAATGATCGAATCAGACGGCTTCACGGAATGAAAATGCGTCCAGGGGGCTGACGACCGACAGTTGGTGAGCGTCAAGGATATGCGCGTAGATCATGGTGGTGTTGATGCGCGAGTGTCCGAGCAACGCCTGGATCCGTCGGACATCGCATCCGCCTTGCAACACGTGGGTTGCGAAGCTATGCCGGAGGGTATGGACGGAAACGCGTTTGTTGATGCCTGCAAGCCGCGCGGCAACCTGGACCGCCTTCTGCAACGTGCCTGGATTCAGGTGCCAACGACCGCTGATCCCTGTTTCCGCATCATGGAACAGATTGCTCGAAGGAAACACGAATTGCCAAAGGAAATCCTTGCTCGCGTTCGGCCTGCGCCTGGCGTAAGCCCATGGCACGACACTCGCTCCATAGCCACGTACCAGGTCGCTGGCATGTAGTTCTTTCACCTTGAGAAGGTGCGCCTGCAGTGGCGCGACGAGTCCCGCGGGAAGGAGGGTGAATCGATCCTTTCGACCTTTGCCGTCGCGGACAATGATGCGGAGGCTGCCAAAGTCCAGATCCTGCACCCGGAGGGAGTGGGTCTCGGAAATCCGCAATCCGGCGCCGTAGGTCAGCTCCGCCATCAGCTTTGTCACCCCGGACATGGCGGACAGGAGACGTCGGGTTTCCTCCACCGACAGGACCGAGGGAATGCACGCGTATTTCTTGGCTCTCAGCGCCTTGATTGGCGTTTCAATCGGCTGGCCAAGGACGGATTTGTATAGAAACAGCAGCGCCGATAGCGCCTGATTCTGCGTAGACGGCGATGCGTGCCTGCGGGCTGCCAGGTGGGACAGGAACTGTTCCACCTCCTTGTCGCCCATTCCATCAGGGTGCCGTTTCTCGTGGAACAACACGTACTGGCGTACCCAATGACAGTACGCGTCCTCAGTAGCGCGCGAATAACCCTTGAGGCGGATCTTGTTCCGAACCCGGTCAAGCAGACGAGGTTCTGGGGTGGCTATGCTCATGGCGTTGCTCCGAAAAAAGGAGCAAGACTTTAGACAGCACTGGAACCATGACCGCACCGTGCGCGACTACGAACGCAAGGGAACATCCGCGGGTTAACGAACATCCGGTCGACGGATGGCTTTGGCTTCGCCACCGAGGAAATCAGACGTGCTGGTCGACCAGAATCTGATTGCCATCCGGATCCGCCACCATGAAGCTGGCTGGTCCAAAGGTGGCTTCGTCAGCTTCGCTGATCAATTGAACGCCTTGAGCCTTGAGGGAGCGCTGCAGGTCGCGAATGTCGGTGAACTCGGGCAGTTTCCTGGCGTCGCCGTCCCAGCCGGGATTGAAGGTCAGGATGTTGTGCTCAAACAACCCTTGGAACAGGCCGATGACTGTGCTGCCGTTCTTCAGGATCAGCCAGTTCTGCTCCTGGTTTCCACCCCACACGGTGAAACCGAGCTTTTCGTAGAAGGCGCGAGATAGCCCGATGTCCTTTACCGCAAGACTGACGGAGAAGTTGCCAAGGTGCATGATCATTCTCCACCGCATGGTTGACAGCGGGTTGCAGTAATGCGTGCTTGTGGTGCCAGTCGAGCCGCGAAGCGCCTACGTCCTGGATGGACAGTCAGGACGCAACCGGAGGTGGTTGCAATCGGGATTTTAGAACTGCTATGGCATCGGGTGACATCTCAAGCCCGACGGTATAGCCGGGGTTGATAACAATGCCTACGTTGTTGGCAATACCCTGAAGTAGCCACTGGAACGGCACGGCCATCCCGAACGCAAACTGGGGAACCCGTTTATGCCAGGGAGTAGAGCGCTCTGGAGCCGTAAACATGGCAAGAACCAGCGAGCCGTCTGCATTTGACAGGATCAACGGCGAAACAGAGTTGTCCCACACGCCACCAGGCCCAGGGTCCTTGTCCAGAAGTACGACAACTTTGGCGGGCAACAATGTGTCCCAGAAGTCTGATTCAGGGATATGACCCAGCTGCGCATTCAGTAAATGGGTTTCAAGATCATTGCTCGGTACGAATTGGGATTCCATGACATTCTCTTTGTATCGTAACAGTCGAATTTAACCGAACAGCGAAGCGGTTTTTCTGAATGAATTTAGCGGCGCGGCCAAGGAGGCACTGCTTGCCAGGATGAATGTCAGGGTGCGACAAGACATCTCATGACATCTAAGCCGAGCCGCGAGCGGCCTCGGCCTGAATGAATTGTTAGGGCGCACCCGCGAACAGCATGGCGAACGCCAGCAGGTATGCGGGTACCCCTACGAAAAGACTCAACCGTATGCGGCGAGCGTACCGCAAGGCATCTGGGTCCTTGAGCTCTTTGACCATAGGGCCGAAAGCGGTGCTAATCACAGCAACGCCAACGTTCGGATCTGCCAATCGCGGCATGCCGGTGTAGAAAAAGCTCAGAGACCCACGTCGATCGACCATCTCCGGGCGCTCGGCCAGGAGGATGCGCCGGAATCGGACGAGCGCATGGAAGTAGAAGGGCGTGACTAGAGCCCCGATTGCTATCAAAACAGCTGCGATGATCTGCATGTGCGCCCTAACGCCTGAATTAAGCCGAGCCGCGAAGCGGCTTCGGCTTGAATGAATTTGTTAGCCCCCTGCTGCGCGATGAGCAGTGTCCGAAGACATTACATTCTCAATCCATCTAGCGTAGCTGGATATGCGAACGTTATAAGTGCTCTGATCATAGACACCCATACGAAACGTTGCAGCGTTGCCATCCACGTACTTCCAGGCAGCTAACCCAGCCAGCTGCCACTGACCTTTGACTTTGATTAGTACCGGGCCACCACTGTCGCCACTGCCCGACATGCCCTCCAGTGCATGCGCGGTAAGGCCCGCATTAAACTGAGAGACGAGCCAATGGCCGTCAGTGCGGATGATTTTGCTGTACGCGCGACGCAGAACAGTACGGTTTGGACCGGCTTGGCCAGTGGCGCCGTCTCCGGTCGCTCCTTTGCCGATAAGCTTCACGGTCTTTCCTAACTCATTGTTTCGACGATATAGAGTTGCAGGTGTGACATCAGCGATCGGCGCCGACAGCTTCACTAGCGCGATGTCATCATTCGAGGCCTGAAATGCCATTGCGCGGGATGCGTCGCCTGACTTAATTGCTTGTGCAATTAACTCGTCCGGGAGCTTTTCGTAGCCGGGATGAACAATCAGGCGCTCTACTTTGCGAGGCAGCCCGTTAAGTATGATTTCTTCAGGATGTCCGAGTGTGGTGTGAGCAGCAGTTACAACCCATTGCGGCGCAATAAGCACGCCATGGGCCTCGCCTGGCATATCGGCAAGTGCGGGAAATTCTGATGCCGGAACTCGATACTTAGAGTCATCTACATCATGCCTGATGATGATGGCACTCGCTGTGGATGAAACAGTCAGCAGTAAGAAGAGAAGTGGTCTGTTCATTCGGATGGTTGGTAGGGGGCTAACACCTGAATTAAGCCGAGCCGCGAAGCGGCTTCGCCTTGGATGAATTGTTAGGCGTCACGATCTGCCGACCTTGCAGGATGATTTGCCGGAATTATTGATGTAGGGGTATCAGAAATTGGACGGTGTGGCATACCTAATGCCCTGTCTATCAGTTCGCTGTCTGAGAGAGGATCAAGGCACTCCACAACAAGCCAACGCGCGCCAACTGGATCTGGGCAGCCTGCGCAGAACTCGATCAAAGTTTGATCAAGCTCTTCTTGCGAAAGTCCATGTGCTTTGGGTTGCCCCATAAATTGCAGCATCCTAAGCAGATCTTCTCTTTGGCTTGCCTTCACGTGTCACCTACGAGAGTGCTGGTGTGACGTCTAACACCTGAGTTAAGGGGCCGCTGAGCCGATCAGAAAACTCGACGTCTCGCCCCACTTGGCGAGTGAGTGGGCCAGCCGCTGCACAGGCCGTTGCCAGTAAGGCTATTGCTGCAAGTCTTAGGAGAGTCTGCATAGCGCCCTAACACCTGAATTAAGCCGAGCCGCGAAGCGGCTTCGGCTTGAATGAATTGTTAGATCACACCCGACTATTTCCGCAGGTCCCGAACGAGGCCATCACAGCGTTCAGCCTGCTCTGAAAGGCTCTTGCGCTTGAGAGCTTCAGTACCGCGCAACACAGCGGATTGAGCCATTTCAAAGGCCACAGAGTCAGCGGTAAATCCCTTGTCGTGCGCGACTTTTGAGCCGGCCTCGATCTCAAGTCTATGCCTCTCCTGCCATGAGCGCAGTTCTGTCTCATACAACTCTGTCAAATTCGGATGCTTGGAGAATATGCTCGAACAGGCAGCTACGTACGGAGGATGAGCGATGGAGTCTACGAACACCTTAAATGACTCATCTTGGCCTTGGGGCTCAGCGGCAAGAGCAAGCGCAATAAATGGCAAGAACATTGACACTCCGAGTGGGATCTAACGCCTGAGTTAAGCCGGCCCGCCCAAGGCGAGGCGGGTGGCGCCGAGGCCGCGAAGCGGGCTCGGCTTGAACGAATTGTTAGGCGTCACGTTGTTGAATCTGTGTGCGTCCTGTCAAAAAGTTGCGCCGTGGCAATTGACCGGAAGCTTCGCCAACAGCGAAGTACAGTTGGCTGGCGAACACTGCAGTGACTGCTGGAGATCTAAATATATTTTGCAGATTCATTAGGTCGAGCTTGAAAAGCACATAATTGATTGCTTGGATGGCCAACAATGCGACGATGGCGTAAGCCATGTGTCTGAATGCGATCTTCTGAAATGGTTTCATGAGAATTCTCGGTGACGCCTAACGCCTGAATTAAGCCGAGCCGCGAAGCGGCTTCGGCTTGAATGAATTGTTAGGCCTCATCCGGCCTTGCCAGCGTCAGCGCACTTGAAACTGCGCCTGCTACAAGAGCGCTTAGGAGAAAGGCGCGAAGGCCATAGCTAATCCAGAATATTCCAGGAG